>NZ_WKKI01000003.1 GCF_009674805.1 Metabacillus lacus
CAAATATAATTCTTTTGTGGCACAAGAATCAAACCAATTTTCATTCCTGGCGGTGACCAGTAGGTCATGTTTGATTCTTCCGCTTATCTCGTCCCATATAAAACCCCATTTTGAATACAACCGGAAATCTTCCGCTTATCTCGAACCAATGGGGGAGCTTAACCGGAATACGTCTGCATATCTTCGCACAGCTGCTCCAGCACCCACCTCCAAAAAACCAAAAAAACACCCAGAAGTGTAACATTCCTGGGCGTTTTCCTTCTCTCCTCTAGGAGTAGAGCTCTTTATATGCAACTACTTTTAGTGCAAGCAGTTCATCTTCAGTTAAGTTGTTTTCCAGGGTACTCACGATTTCCTGCTGTGAGAGGGTTCCCTGCTGCGCTCTGTTTTGGATGTCCATCAGCTTTGCGGGGCCGAGCTTGCGGATGAGCAGCCCCGTTGCTTCTTCCTTTGATGAGAAGGGAAGCTGACTCCTGTCGGCGTTTTTTGCCTCAGCAAGATACGCGCTCAGCTGTGGGTCATTTTCTATATAATCTTTGATTGCGCCTGTTTGTCCTGTTTCCATTGGAACAGCTTCCGTCATCTTTTCAGCGGCAAGGTTTGTTCCAAACATATACAGCGCATATCCGCCTATGGCCAGAATCAGTGTAAGGACTGTTAGAAATTTAATGATTTTCATATAATCCTCCTTATCCAGCAGTGTGCTGATCTACAGCTTTTGGTGGAAGCGGTTATACTGATCAAACATCATCGTTTCTATTATAACATGTCCGTCATTTTGCACGGGCAGGCTTACTTCTGTTTCAGTTATTTTGCCGTTGGCTTCTACAGCTTTAATCACAACGCTGTACTGTCCTTTTCCAAGCAGAATTGTTCTTGATTGATCTTTCATGGAATAAAGCTCAACTGGCGGTACATTGTCATCAAGTTTATGAATGTTAATAGATACTGCATGTAGACTTTCGCCGATTGCCCGGATAGAGACTTTTCCGCCAGAAAGATTTTCCGCATACAACTGCGGCGGCAGCTGATTTTGCACGATCAGCCTATCATTTAACATAGTTCTTGGAACAGATTGATAGGAGTACCATCTTTCAAGCATGTATTTGCCGTCACGGGGAAATCTTTCTTCCGCATAGCGCAGCCAGTCCTTTACCGCTGCATCACTAATACCGGCAGAGTAAAAAGGCAGAACTCTGGCAATCAAATTGAAATTTTCATAGCGGGCCACTCTGAAGTTCGGAAAATCTTCCGGCGTATTCCATGGGCGCTCTTTTGAATACTCCCTGAACAGCCAATGTCCGATGTCGTTGGTCGCCTTCATCCAGCTTTTACTGCCCCACACCTGGGCAAGATGGTAGAGCATATTGGCTGAGTAACCGCCATAGTTGGTATCTTCAACGAGCGGCAGTTCCTGGCGGACAGGCAGTGAGCCATTTTTCTTCTGCAGTGTTAGTACCGCTTCTGTTTCATGCATGACAATTTCTTTTATCAGCGGATTTTTATAAAACTTGGAAGCAGGCTCCCAATATAAATGAGAAAACAGGGATGCAACCTGAATATTCTGGTTGGGATTGATTTCAGCAGAGCCTATCAAATTACCGGCATTTGAAATACCATACGGATATACTTTATAACCCTGATTGCTGAATCTTGGAACACTATTAATCCAGAGATCAGCCTGCTGGTCAACGAGTGACAGCAGTTCAGGCAAATTTGTATATTTATAAGCTTCATAGATTAATCTATTATCTCTGGCGAACTGATCACGGTACCACCAGCCCAGATCTCTTGAAATAGGTGCCTGCAGCTTTTGATCAGTCATATAATATTTTTGATATAGAGGAATTATTTCTTTCACAATTGTGCGGTATGCTTCATCATTGGTTTGATGATAGAGAAAACCGAGATGCATTGGAAGATAGCCGATATACTTTGCATCAGCAGCCAGATTCCAGCCATCTTTCTGAATGAGGTTCTTTTTTTGCTGCTCTGTTAATTTTGGCCAGCTGTTCTTCAAGTCAACTAGTTTTGGAAAAACATTCTCCGGCTTGTTTGGATCTGTCGCATGAAGCTGATTGCTGTATAGATTCTTAACGTCAGCATGCCTGTTTTTCAAAAATACGTTTATTTTGGCAGGAATGGCTTTGTAGCTCCCCGCTTCTTTTATGGCAATTGCTCTTTTTTCAAGCCGCCCCATAACCGGAAGCTCTGCAGCTGCGGAGGCCAGTCTGCCTTCATGTATAATTCCCTCGATCTTATTCAGCAGCCGGTACTGGGAAATTTCATAAATCACCCGCTCTTTTTCAATTTTGGCAGGTTTTACGAAAGTTTCATTCAGCTTTTTACGATTATCCGGGCCTGCTACTCTGCCAATCTTTAATTCTGTTTGTCTAATCGTTTTTGTAAAATCGTCATATTGAGAGTGTAAGAGATGAATGTCGCCTTGAATGATGAGCTGCTGATATTGGAGGGTCTTTTTCTTTAGTATATCGCCTTGAAGAGTTGCTTCTCGCTGGGCTGGTGTCATAGCATTTGCTTCAGGAAAAAGGAGCATTAGAAATGAGAGTACTAGCAGAATGCGAAGTGTTTTCAATAGTGGTATGATCCTTTCTACATGTCATTTTTCAAAAAAGTGCCTTCTGCCCTGGCCGGCAGAAGGCTTGTCCTGCTTATTTCGTGCCAAACATACGGTCGCCGGCATCTCCCAATCCTGGGATGATGTAGCCTTTTTCGTTCAGCTTTTCATCGAGTGCTGCAATATAAATATCTACGTCAGGATGAGCTGTTTTGATTTCTTCTACCCCTTCAGGAGCAGCAATCAGGCACATGAATTTGATGCTTACAGCGCCGCGCTTTTTTATGCTGTTGATGGCTTCCACTGCGGAACCGCCAGTTGCAAGCATCGGATCAACTACAATAAAATCACGCTCTTCAACATCAGATGGCAATTTTACATAATACTCTACAGGCTTTAATGTTTCTGGATCGCGGTACAAGCCGACATGGCCGACCTTTGCAGCTGGAATCAGTTTTAAAATGCCGTCTACCATGCCAAGTCCTGCACGCAGGATCGGAACGATTCCAAGCTTTTTGCCTGCTAGTGCTTTCGCAGTCGCCGGGCATACCGGTGTTTCAATCTGAACCTCTTGAAGAGGCAGATCGCGCGTTATTTCAAAAGCCATTAAAGAAGCCACTTCGTCAACAAGTTCCCGAAATTCTTTTGTACCGGTATTTTTGTCACGAATATATGTAAGCTTGTGCTGAATTAATGGGTGATCAAATACATACACTTTTCCCAAAGAAGCTCATCTCCTTTTTATCACACTTCAATAGATTCTACAGAAAAAACAACCCTGTTTCAAGGCTAAATACCTCTTTAAGAGGTCTGACTTCTCCAAAATATGATTTTATATGTGAAAACTCGACAATTATCGAGTATCAGCCGGGAAGTTTACCGGATTTTGAACAGAATTGCAGCAGCGACCGCAGAAAGTCCTGCAACTATGCTTAATGAAAGAGCCCGCGGCTGCATCACCTCTGGTATATAATCTGCTTGAAACACAGCAATCAGGCTGATTGATGAGAAAATGAGTACAGATACCACCGCCACTTTTGCTGCCACTTCCAGCCATCCGTTGATTTCCTGGAGCATCTTCTTTCCCCTTTCCCCTTCAAAAAACGCCCCCGAAAAGGAGGCGCAGCAGATTATGAATTCAGTTCTTTATAAAGCTCAAAACCGGCAGTCAGCTTTTCTACTCTGTCTGCAGCTTCCTTCAGCTTTTCTTCATTATCATGGTTTTTCAAAGCGAAAGCCATGATAGATGCGATTTCATCCATTTCTTTCTCGGCAAAGCCGCGGCTTGTCACTGCAGCCGTACCAATACGGATGCCGCTCGTCACAAATGGACTTTCAGGATCAAAAGGAATAGTGTTTTTATTCACGGTAATGCCGATATCATCAAGCACCTTTTCAGCAATTTTACCTGTCAGCTCCAAGCTGCGGGTGTCAATTAGAATCAGATGGTTGTCCGTGCCGCCCGATACAAGCGTCAGCCCTTCATTTGAAAGTGCTTCAGCCAGGCGTTTGGCATTGCTTATAATATTTTGGGCATATTGTTTAAAATCATCCTGTAGAGCTTCGCCAAATGCTACAGCTTTAGCTGCAATCACATGCATAAGCGGCCCGCCCTGAATGCCGGGGAAAATGGCTTTATCGATTTTCTTGGCAAACTCTTCTTTGCACAAAATCATTCCGCCGCGAGGCCCGCGAAGTGTTTTGTGCGTGGTTGTTGTAACAAAGTCTGCATAAGGAACAGGGTTTGAATGCAGTCCTGCTGCCACGAGGCCGGCAATATGCGCCATGTCCACCATAAAGTAAGCCCCAACTTCATCGGCAATTTCTCTGAATCTCTTAAAATCAATTTCACGGGGATACGCACTGGCTCCCGCTACAATTAGTTTCGGTTTGTGTTCACGCGCTTTTTCAAGAACATCATCATAGTTGATTATATGGTTTTCAGCGTCGACTCCGTATTCAACAAAGTTGTACTGAATTCCACTGAAGTTTACGGAGCTTCCGTGAGTCAAATGTCCGCCATGGGACAAATTCATACCAAGCACGGTGTCGCCCTGCTCAAGAATCGTAAAATATACAGCCATGTTTGCCTGTGCTCCGGAGTGCGGCTGCACGTTGGCATGCTCAGCTCCAAAGATTTCCTTGGCTCGGTCTCTTGCGATATCTTCCACTACATCCACATGCTCACACCCGCCATAATATCTGCGGCCCGGATATCCTTCAGCATATTTATTGGTCAGCACAGAGCCTTGCGCTTCCATGACTGCCTCACTGACAAAGTTTTCAGATGCAATCAATTCAATCTTTGTTTGCTGGCGTTTCAGTTCATCCTGAATTGCAGAAAAGACACGTTCATCCTGATTTGGTAAATGCTTCATTTTTTTGTCCCCCTTCAGCCACTATCAACTTTTTTGAGTTCTCTTTCACTCCTATATTGTACACATTTTCAGCGCCTATGGGAAAAGAAAAAAAATAACTGTCCCATGCTGGGGACAGTTATGTGCATGCTCTATTTTCAGAATTGTCTTCATACACAGCCCGGCTTCCGCCGATCAGCTTCGGCCTGGTTTTGGCAAGGGTCACATGGGCATTTCCGATGGAAGAAAGAGACGCTCTTACCGGTACGGCAACATGCTTTAAATGCATGCCGATAAAGGTATCTCCAATATCAATTCCATAATCTGCGCTGATATGTTCAACGACTGCCGGGTTTTTCATTCTGCTGTAAGCCATGGTTGCCATGGAACCGCCGGCCTGGCGGACAGGAATGACAGAAACGTGTTCAAGTCCGCGTTTATCCGCTGTTTCTGATTCTACGACGAGCGCCCTGTTCAAGTGCTCGCAGCATTGAAAAGCCAGCTCCACATCATGCTTTTGCTGAAATTGAAGAAGTTCTTGGTAAATTGCTTCCGCTATATCCAGCGTGCCTGAGGTTCCAATGACTTGCCCGGCTACCTCACTTGTGCTGCAGCCGACTACGAGCATCTGCCCGCTGCGAATGTCAGCCTGCTTTTCAAAATCACCCAGAATGGTCCCAAGCTCCTTAGAGATATGCTGAATGTTGGGATCAGCCATTGCTTTCCTCTATTTCATGCATTTTTTTCAGCCTTGTGGCATGCCTGCCTCCTTCAAATTCTGTAGTCAGCCAGGTTTCAGCGATTTCCCGGGCCAGCCCCGGACCGATGACGCGTTCACCCATTGCAAGAACATTGGAGTCATTATGCTTTCTGGTTTCTTTTGCGCTGAATACATCGTGAACAAGCGCGCAGCGGATGCCTTTTACCTTATTCGCGGAAATGCTCATGCCAATTCCAGTGCCGCAGATGAGAATACCGCGGTCAACTTCGCCGCCAGCCACTTTTTTTGCAACTGGCAGTGCATAATCAGGATAATCTACAGAATTGCCGCACTCGCAGCCAAAATCCTCATACTCAATCCCAAGCTCGTCCAGCAAATTCTTAATTTCTTCGCGAATATTGATTCCTCCGTGATCTGATGCAATTGCCACTTTCATCTCTATCAGCTCCTGTTATTAGTTTGCATGCAGCTTTTTCAGCAAGTTTTCTATCAGTGTTTCCAGCTCATCTCTTGTATAACGATAATCTTCTATCGAACCGCCAAACGGGTCAGCTACATCCCTGAATCCCGCCGGCCCATGTACAAACTCGTTCAGCGTGTATAATTTATCCGCAGCGTCAGGAAAGCGCTCCAGGACCAGCTGTTTATGGCTTCCTGTCATGGTGAGAATCAGCGTAGCCCAGTCTATTTGCTCTCTTGATAGCAGGGATGATGCGTGCTGAATATCTATTTCTCTTTCCTTGAGAGCGCTTTGCGCATGGAGAGAAGCAGCACTGCCATCGTTTGCATATACACCTGCCGAACGCGCCTGCAAGAATTCCGAAGATTTTTTCTGGTTAAAGATGGCCTCTGCCATTGGGCTTCTGCAAGTATTTCCTGTACAAACGAACAGAACTTGTTCCACTATGCCTTCACTCCTTTTTAAACGTTCAATACCTTTCCCTATTCATTACCATTATAATGCAAGATTTCAGGAGAATATAGTCAGGCACCTTCAAAAAAATTTCCCTATTGACTGAATCAATAGGGAAAGAGTTTGTTTCCTATACATTGTGCTGTATATGCGGTTAAAAGGGCAGAATCAGTTTCAGTCCAAAGGCGAGCAGAATACTGCCTCCAAGCACTTCGCTGTACATGCCGAGCCAGCCCTGAACACGATTTCCAATCAGCAGCCCCATCCAGGTGAGCACCATGCTGACCACACCGAAAATCAAAATCGTGAGCAGCGTTCTCGCTCCGTAAATGCCGAGGCTGAGGCCTACTGAAAAGCTGTCGAGGCTGACGCTGAGCGCAAAGACTATGAGGCCAAAGCCAACCGGAGAAAGCGCCGGTCCTTCCTCTTTTTTAAATGAGGAAAGAATCATTTGAAGGCCAAGCAAAACAAGCAGCACACCCCCAATTACGGTGGCAATTGTGCCAAATGTATCGGACAGCACCCTTCCAATCAGTATACCCATCAGCGGCATCCCGATATGAAAAGCGCCGATTGTTAGTCCTATGTAGAAAATCTGCCGAAGCCTCAGCTTGATCAATCCCATGCCCATTCCGACTGAGAAGGCATCCATTCCTAGTGCGAACGCCATCATCAACAATGTAAACAGTTCTCCAAGAATATTTTCTATGTTCATTTTCTACCTCCTCGGACACGCCTAGTTCAAGATATGCCTGACCACACTTGAATAGAACCCGTCACATGCCAGGAGAGATGATCCTATCAAACCTTAAATAATAATAGCCTTCCGCTATTTTCCAAACTATAATGAATGTATCTTTTACTAATCGGAAGCAGAAAGGAATACGAAAAATATTATGACCACACAAACCTTCTTAAAAGAAGCACTCAGCTGGGGAAAAACACTGTTAATTGGCTTTACGCTGGCTCTATTGATCAGCATCTTCCTGGTTCAGCCTTTTACAGTCAGCGGAAGCTCCATGGAACCCACATTTCAAGGGAGCGATCCTGCTATCCCCGGGACAGCCGGAGACAGAGTTTTCGTCTATAAAAGTGCCTACCTTTTTGAAAAAACACCGCAATATGGAGATATGGTCATTGTCGACAGCCGCCTCGGACAGGAAAGAAACCTCGGACATTCCCTGCGTGAGAGTCCGCTGATTAACTGGATGACAAAAGAAGACCAAGAACACTTTTGGATCAAGCGGGTCATCGGAAGGCCGGGAGATACAATTGGAAGCAAAAACCACGAAGTATACCGAAATGGAGAATTGCTGCACGAGGACTATATAAAGGAAGCAATGAATGTCCCATTTGAAGCTGTCACCGTCCCTGAAGGACACGTCTTTATCATGGGCGATAACAGAAACCATAGCATCGACAGCAGGGTCATTGGCCCTGTCCCCCTCGATCATTTGCTGGGGAAAGTGTTTTTTAAGTTTTAGGTTGGTTTGGGGAGAGAGATATCAAAAGGATGATGGAAAATAAGGACTGAGGTTTTCCTGTTTTCAATATGCTGTTATGAAGTTTTTTCTACTCAAAGATGTCCTTCATCCCGCTGATGAAGGACATTTTTGATGCTTTTCATTCGGATTTGTCCTTCATCGGCCTTATGAAGGACATTTCCGGTGCTTTTCCACTCGGTTTTGTCCTTCATCGGCCTTATGAAGGACATTTCCGATGCTTTTCCACTCAGTTTTGTCCTTCATCGGCCTTATGAAGGACATTTCCGATGCTTTTCCTCTCACTTTTGTCCTTCATCGCCCTTATGAAGGACATTTGCGGTGCTTTTCCACTCAGTTTTGTCCTTCATCGGCCTTATGAAGGACATTTGCGGTGCTTTTCCACTCAGTTTTGTCCTTCATCGGCCTTATGAAGGACATTTCCGATGCTTTTCCTCTCAGTTTTGTCCTTCATCGGCCTTATGAAGGACATTTGCGGTGCTTTTCGACTCAGAATTGTCCTTCATCGGGCCCAAGAAAGACTTTTCTGGAAAAATAAGCGGAGATATTCCGGTTAAGTAAAAAATGAGGCTAATTTCAGGCAATATAAGGGAAGCTTTTCCGGTTATGAGGATAAAAAGGGCTCATTTTCAGCACTGCTACCCAATTAGACGGAATTCCTACTCCTATTTCAGCCGATTTTCGCTGTTTTTTCCAGATAAGCGGAATCTTTACGCCTATTCCATTACGATCCTCCCTCTCCACTGGGTGATGGGCAACATAAACGGAGGAATTCCGGTTAAGTCAAAAATGAGGCTAATTTCAGGCAATATAAGGGAAGCTTTTCCGGTTATGAGGATAAAAAGTGCTCATTTTCAGTACTGCTACCCAATTAGACGGAATTCTTACTTCTATTTCAGCCGATTTTCGCTGCTTTTTCCAGATAAGCGGAATCTCTACGCCTATTCAAATATGATTATCCTCTCTCAAATGGGGTGCTGGATAAATAAACGGAGGTATTCCGTTTAAATTAAAATCGAGGCTAAGATTGAAGACCTAGAAACTGAGGATTGGGACCAGAAACTTGAAAGGAATTTTCCTCACACCGAAATATGCTGTTCCCATCTAAAGGAGAAGGGGTGGTGAAATTGTTATCAGTTCGATCATCGGAAAGAGGATTTATAAAAACTTTGAGATACCTCCTACAGTAGACCAAAAATTGGGCAGACAGGGTTGGGTTAGCAGACTTGCACCGCCAAGTTAATGAACAGGTCGGGCGCATTCCAAAAAAAACAGGCGGCCACGGCACACCTGTTTTTAAATATAATAATGTTATTTTACTTCCAAGTTTCTTGTGCTGTTTCCGCCACTATTGTTTTTCAATAGCACTTTTAGACCTTGGCCCATGTCAGAAGCGAGGACATAGTTACGGTCTAAGAAGACTCCCCATACATCAGCGCCGTCTGGAGTATAGCGGCCGATTTCTACCGGGTTGGCAGGATCCGTAATATCGACCGATAGGACACCGCCAGAGTAATAAGACAGGTACAGAGTGTTTCCTTGAACTTTAGGGTCATGAACTGTTTTTGCAAATGTTGTCCTTCCAGTTGAAGTTGGAGGGATATCAAATGTTAAGTCGGTGACAAAGTTGCTTAACAATTTTGGGTTAGACTTATCGGAAATATCAAAAATACGTGTATAACCGTATGCACTTTCATATCCAGCACCAACAGGGTTAGATACTTCTCGTGTTTCAATTAAGATGTTCCCGCCTTTCGCAAGAGCGGCAGAGTGCGCTGAGCCTTTTTGGTTTGGAGCATATTCTGTTCTGCCAACAAGCACGGGATTTTCCGGATTTCTAATATCAAAAATGACAGTTCCTAAATCCCACATGGAAACGTAAGCATATTGTCCATTATTATCCGTGATAACGCTGTGGTTGAATACCGGCCTTTGCTTCCCGTCTGGGGCATTCCAATGGTATCCATTAAAGTTTGCTGGTACTTCAGGAAGAATCCTTGGGTCAAAATCCCATAGCTTTTGTGGATTAGCTGGATTCGTGACATCAATGATCTGGAAATCCTTCTCTTTTCCGCCAGTATAGTAATCTGCATAAGGGCTTGAATTTAATAGCAATAAGCGGTTCCCTTGCTGAACCAGATATAATTCATGTGTTCCCGTAATTCTTCTATCAGAGAATTTATAGAACCCTAGCTTTTTGGGGTTATATGGATCAGAGACATCATAAAGCAGCACTCCGCCAAAACTATTAGGCTGAGATGCACTGTTTCTGCTCAGCTGCTGAACACTTACAACCGCTAAGTCCCCTTTAAAACTTGGGGTATTAACCGTTTTTACAATCACCTTTTCCTGCCAGGTATTAGGAATGTCCGTTGCAAATGTTGCTACCTCTTTAGGATTAGCAGGATTTTTTAAATCAAATACACGGACTCCACCAGTTCCGCCCCCGGCCGTATGGGTTCCTGTATAGGCAAAGCCTTTATGGGCATAAACATCAGCCATATTTTTCTGTCTTCCATCTTCACCAGGCTTAATTTGGATGGAAGCAACCTCGGTAAGGTTTTTTACATTTTTATCACCAGAGAATTTGTACCCTATTTTTAAAGCTTCTAATTCTTCTTGTGAAAATACTTCACGATACCCTTTTTGTCCTCCTTCCAAGTCCAACGCATCATGCGCCAGAGCTGCAGGCGCAAATCCGGATAGGGCAATGGCACTAGCTAAAGTAACCCTTAACACGTTCTTCTTTTTCAAAAAAACTCCTCCTAAATATAAAATAATCCTACCTGTACATAGGTTTAATTGTATAATTTTTCAGAATATTTACCATAGTCTGAACTTGCTATTTTTCTCAACCGTTTATTCGGGGAGTTTAATCATATAAAGCATTAAAATATATATCTATATTACTAGTTGCTGTCAAAGGAAAACGATAATATGTAAATAGATATGTGACAATATCCCTGTGAGCAAAAATTTCATCCTTCTAATTAAGAAAAACAGCCTATCATTCAAGGGAAACGGCTTCCTCCTTCTGGGGCTGAAAACATAAACAGAGATATTCCGGTTAAGTGAAAAATGAGGCTAATTTCAGGCAATATAAGGGAAGCTTTTCCGGTTATGAGGATAAAAAGGGCTCATTTTCAGCACTGCTACCCAATTAGACGGAATTGCTACTTCTATTTCAGCCGATTTTCGCTGATTTTTCCAGATAAAGGGAATCTCTACACCTATTCCATTACGATCCTCCCCTGTCCACTGGGTGATGGGCAACATAAACGGAGATATTCCGGTTAAATGAAAAATGAGGCTGATTTCGGCCAATATAAGGGAAGCTTTTCCGGTTATGAGGATAAAAAGGGCTCATTTTCAGCACTGCTACCCAATTAGACGGAATTCCTACTCCTATTTCAGCCGATTTTCGCTGCTTTTTCCAGATAAGAGGAACCTCTACGCCTATTCCATTACGATCCTCCCTCTCCACTGGGTGATGGGCAACATAAGCGGAGGAATTCCGGTTATACGCCTATTCTCATCTGTTTGTTCAGATGAGGTGCGTCCCCTCGCGATTACACTCCATTCCCCCCGCACAAAAAAGGCAGCTCCGCCTAAACGAAACCGCCTTTTCCAACCAATATTCATTTTCCGTTATTACCGCTTTCGCTTACAGTCGAGTGCCCCGCCGCTTTTAGCAGGCGGTTCATGATTGCCTGGCCGACACCTTCTTGCGGGAATGCTTCGCTGTAGATGATATCTACTTCTTTGTTATCAAATTTTCTCAGCGCATCATACAGGCTGGCCGCGACGCTTTCAAGATCTTCCCTTTGCCCGCAGGTGATGACTTGATCAGCTTTGTAGCTCAAGGCCGTTTCTTTCGCAGATAGTACACCGACTCTGCTTCCTTCCAGCTGTTTTTGCTCAACAAGGATTTGGAGAAAGGCCGGCGATCCGTAGACGACCGTCAGCGGGGAGGCCGGCGCATAATGGGTGTATTTCATGCCCGGAGATTTCGGCGCGTGGCCTTCTTCTATTAATGACTGATCTACCTCCACAGAGCCTGCCACTGTTTCCAGCTGCTCTTTTGTCACTCCGCCCGGCCTTAAAATAACCGGCTTCTCCTGGGTGCAGTCCAGCACAGTGGACTCCACTCCCACTCCTGTCGGTCCCCCATCCACAATTCCTGCGATCCGGCCGTCGAGGTCTTCTGCGACATGGCTGGCCAGTGTGGGACTTGGCTTGCCGGATAAATTTGCGCTTGGGGCTGCGATTGGAAGACCCGCACTTTTTATAATTGCAAGTGCCAGCGGATGCTTCGGCATACGGACCGCCACCGTATCGAGCCCTGCCGTCACATAACGCGACAATCCCTCTTTTTTAGGCAGAATCAGCGTTAATGGACCCGGCCAGAAGGCTTTCATCAGTTCCTCTGCATATGGAGGAATATCTGTAACCAGCTCATTCAGCTGGCTGTGATCCGATATGTGGACAATGAGGGGATTATCCCCAGGCCTGCCCTTTGCTTCGTATATTTTTTGAACAGCCTTATCTGAAAATGCATTGGCGCCAAGGCCGTACACAGTCTCGGTAGGAAAGGCCACCACTTCATTTTTTGCAAGCAATTCAGCTGCCTGTGTGATTTGGGGATAACTAGTGGATAACTCTGCATTTCTATCCACAGTCCAAAATTTAGTTTTCATGAAAAACGGCTCCTTCGTTTCTCGTTGTTTTTGTTGATTTTATCTCAATACCTCATGAAAGTATAAAAGATGAACATAAAGAAAACAAGCTTTATCCACAAATTGTGGATAAAGCTTTATTTTCTGTTAATAACTTTGTTGATAATTTTCTTTCACTTCTTTTTTCATGACAATTGAACCAGCCACTTCTGTTGATTTACTTACATGTTTCACTTGAAGCATATGTGACGGCAGATTCTTTGTTGATACAGTGCTGAAACCCAGCATATACAGAAGATCGACAGCCGCCGCTTTGTTGGTAATCAGATACAAATTCCGAACTTCCTTTTGCTTGCAAAGAACCAGTATATTTTGAAAGAGAGACAGTATGTAGGCCTGATCCATATGCTGGGAAACAACCAGCGTTCTCAGAAGTCCGTCTCCCTCTATGATTTCGATACCGAGACAAGCTACAATATTATGATTCCCGTTTTCCAGAATAATAAACTGATCCGGAGACTTCTCTACTCCTTCAGAGCTTACGCCCGCTTTGTTAATAAAGTCGATCAGCCTTCCGCAATCTTTTTCTTCCGCTGCCTTTAATTGATAGTACATACTCTCACCCCGTTTGATTGTTGTTACTAACAATCTATGAAGGGCGTCTACTTTTATGACTTTTTGCTAGAGATTTTACGAGAAAAGATCTTCAAACCATTCTACCAAAAAGAACTTTACTTCCACTTCTTCCTCTTCATCATCAATCACAAGCGCGGATGCACTGCTGCTTCCGCTGCTCTCTTCCTGCGCTGAAGCCTGGACAGCCTCGCTGTTTGAGAAGTCAAGAAAGCACAGCGGCGGGAACAATACACACCACCAGTTTGCACCTTGGCCCTTGCCAAGAGTAATCAGTATGGCTTCGTAATCTCCTGCCGGATAAATAAAGTTTCCGTACAGCTTTGTTGGAAAAGAAACGTTTCCAAAATCTACAGAATAGCTTTGAACACTGTTTTTCTCGGCTAGAATTCTTTCCACAATTTCTTCTATCTTCGGAAGCCTGCTTTGGATCAGCTCTCTCGCTTCTTCCACACTTGTTAATTCTTCTACCCATACAGTAATCTCTTTGTTTACTTCATCTCTTATTATTCTTTTTAGAGACTGATCTTGTTCGGCGTCGCTGTTCGCCAGAATTCTCAAGCGGATTGCTTCCTCTGGAATAACAATCGGCTCCTGATTTGCTCCTGCTGTTAAAGGCTCTTTATATAAACTCAGTAATGCACCTGCCAATAATACGAATAAATATATGATAATCAATTTTTGTTGTTTTTTCATTTTCTCCACCATCCCCTCGTAGTAGAAAGTATGGACAGGGATAAAAATTTCTAAACGGCTATTTTGAAAAATCTAGCAAACTTTTATTCTCTTGTCATCATAAAACACTGGGAGTAAATGTTAAGATAAATAGGAAGGGAGGATTATAATGAAAAATTATCTATCTTTGATTTCATTCACTTCTTTGATTATCACTCTGCTCCTTTTAGTGATCGGTGCTGGAACATTAAGAGGAGATGCAGGAACAGGAATCCTTCTCACTGGAGTTATCGTTTCATTCATAACAGCCTTACTCAGTAACAAAGGCGCCCTGAGAACAATATCGTTGGTGAGTATCTCCGGAATACTTTGTGTGTATGGAATTTGGATTCTTGCTTTTACATCAGGGTTATAAAAGTTACTTTCACTCTCACCCGCTAAAAGTCTGCACACAAAAAGCCGGCCCTCCGGCCAGCTTTATCTGCTTGTTGTATAAACAAATCTGTCTTTCCCGTTGATATCAAACACAACTTCCACTGTTTTACCTGGAAACGCCTGCTCCATGATTGCTTTGACAGCTTCTCCCTGCCCGGCGCCTATTTCAAAACCGATAAGAAAGGGCCCTTCTGCGAGCACGAATGGAATGTCTTTGGCGAGCCTTCTGTAAAAATCAAGCCCGTCCCTGCCTCCCGCAAGTGCACGGCGGGGTTCGTGGTCTTTGACAGTTGGAGACAGCGTGTCCACTTCTTCATCTGGAATATAGGGAGGGTTGGACACAATGATGTTCACAGTGGTGCCCGCTTCCTTAAGCGGCTCCAGCAAATCTCCATGCATAAAGTTGACTGTTGCTCCCAGCTTTTCGGCATTTTCCTCCGCTACTTTCAGAGATGATTCCGCGATATCCACAGCGCTGACTTTCCAGTTCTTCTTCTCTAACATCAGCGTGATGGCAATTGCTCCGCTTCCCGTGCCAATATCGGCTGCAGAGACGGGTTTTTCTGAAAAAAGAGCAGCTGCCCTCTCAAGAATTCCCACAATCAATTCTTCTGTCTCAGGCCTTGGTATCAGCACTTCCTTGTTCACTAGGAATGTTCTTCCGTAAAACTCTTCATAGCCTGTCAGATGCTGTACCGGCACTCCGCTGATATGCTCTTTGACATCCTTTTGAAAAGCTTGCAGAACAGATTCATCCAGATCGCTCCGCAAATCCGCCAGCAGTTTTGTCCGGCTCATATTCGCATGATGGCGAAGCAGGAGTTCACCTGCATTCTGGTCACGTTGAGCTTCCTCTAAAAGAGAAGAAGCCCATTTCAGGGCTTCGTATATTTTCATCTTATGCCTCAGCCTGTTCCAGCCTGCTGGATTGATCCTCAACAATCAGTGCATCAATCACATCATCAAGCTTTCCTTCAAGAATTTGGTCAAGCTTCTGGATTGTCAGCCCGATTCTATGATCAGTTACGCGGTTTTGCGGGAAATTGTACGTGCGAATCCGCTCAGAGCGGTCCCCGGTACCCACAGCAAGTTTGCGGTTTTGGTCATACTCTGCCTGAGCCTCGCGCTGAAACTTATCGTAAACGCGGGCACGAAGCACTTTCATCGCTTTTTCTTTATTTTTGATCTGGGATTTTTCATCCTGGCAGGATACAACAGTTCCTGTCGGCAGATGCGTTAAACGAACTGCTGACATTGTGGTATTTACACTCTGTCCGCCAGGTCCGCTGGAAGCAAATGTGTCAACGCGGATATCTTTATCATGAATTTCCACTTCCACTTCTTCCGCTTCAGGAAGGCACACGACAGTAGCGGTCGACGTATGTATACGGCCGCCTGATTCTGTTTCCGGTACACGCTGAACACGGTGTGCACCGTTTTCAAATTTCATTTTGGAATAAGCGCCTTTGCCGTTAATCATGAAAATGATTTCTTTATAACCGCCTACACCTGTAGAGTTGGCTTCCATCACTTCCGTTTTCCAGCCTTGAGCCTCTGCAAATCTGCTGTACATTCTGTAAAGATTTCCAGCAAACAGCGCGGCTTCATCTCCGCCTGCAGCACCGCGGATTTCCATAATTACGTTTTTATTATCATTCGGATCTTTTGGAACGAGCAATAATTTTAAGCGCTCGGAAAGGGCCGCTTCCTGATCTTGAAGCTCGGAAAGCTCTTCCTTCACCATGTCGCGCATATCAGAATCTAATTTATCATCCAGCATATCCTTGGCATCAGAAAGTTGTTCCTTTACCGTTTTATATTCGCGGTATACTTCTACAGTCTCCTGAATATCTGACTGTTCTTTGGAGTAATCGCGCAATTTATTCGTATCACTAATAATATCGGGATCCATCAGCAGCTGATTCAGCTTATTATAACGGTCCTCAATGGCCTGTAAACGATCTAGCACGTTCTTCACCTCTGTTTCTGTCCATAACGTTATAATTATAGTATAGGTTACACTAACCGTCAAAAGCAAATAGATGAGGGAGTGGCGAGGATTATGAATATTTCAGGCATTCATCACGTTGCCGTTATTTGTTCAAATTATGAAGTTTCAAAAGTGTTTTACACAGACATTTTGGGTTTGGAGGTTGTGAAAGAAACGTACAGACAAGAACGGGACTCTTATAAACTGGACCTGGCAGTCGGAGGAGTTTACCAAATCGAGCTGTTTTCTTTTCCGAATCCGCCTGAAAGGGCTACAAATCCAGAGGCGGCAGGTTTAAGGCACCTGGCATTCAGGGTAGAGAATCTGCAAAAGGAAATCGAACGATTGAAGGAAAAGGGCATACCAGCCGAGCCGGTCAGGATTGATGATCTCACTGGAAAAAGGTTCACTTTTTTCAAAGATCCGGACGGGCTTCCTTTGGAGCTTTATGAGGGATAAATCGACAGCCCCCCATAAAAAAAGGCTCTAAACCACTTTCTTTGGCGAATATAAACTAGTTTTGTCACCCATACAGGAGACGGCGGAAAAAAAGAGAATTTCTTTTTTAAATAAGGGAGGGGATCTTTATGAATACCACTGCAGTAGCTAAGTTACTTGGAGTCTCGCCGAAAACGGTACAGCGCTGGGTTAAGCAGCTGGACCTTCAAATGGAACGGAATGAACTTGGACACTACCTATTTACGAATGAGGACATAGAGATGCTGAAGGGCATTCAGGAGCAGCTTCACAATGGAATTTTGCTTCAGGATATCAGCGTTGCCAAAAAGAAGCCCAGAAAAGCGATTGTACAGGCCGTTCCCAGCAGCAGTGACAAATCTGTAGAAGCTCTTGCTGCAAAAGTGAGTGCACTTGAATTGCGCCTAGATCAAAAGGCTGACTCTGTTGTCTCCTATCAGCTGCTTCAGCACAGGCAGGAAATGGAGGAGCTTCATCACCTCGTCATTTCACTGAACCACAGGCTCGACCAGCTGGAAGCTGCGCACGATTCAGGAAAAGGCCTTGAAAAGGATCATAACGTTCTTCAATTCGATGCAGTTAAGCCTCCTAAAAAGAAGAAAAATTTCATCAGCATGCTGTTCAGCTTCTGATTGGTGCCCCGGCGGTGTTCGCCGGGGTTTTTGTTTTAGCTTATTTCAGCGGGGGCAAGCTTTAATTGAGGTATTGTCGGTTCATCAGTAACCGGTGAAAAAAATAAGCGGACATTTTTCCTTTAAATGAAAAATCCAGCACTTTTTCGGCAACTTAAGAGGAGGATTTCCGGTTATTCTAATATAAAGCCCTTTTTTCAAGCGTTTTTGAGTCTATACCCGGAATTTCTCCGCCTATAAGGGCTTTTTTGGTGCTATTATCCACATAAGCGGAATAATTCCGTTTATTCTTCGCACAAAAGGAGTTTCATCCCCTCCTTCAGTGAAACATGATCTAAAACGTAAAAAAACCGAACCAAAATGGCTCCGGTTTTTTCTTCATAGATTCTCATATGTATTACGCGTTATATTTATTTTCTGCTAACATATTTCGTTTATCCTTTTTAAGTGCCAAATATAAAGCAGCAAGCCATCCAAGAATATTCCATCCTAAGAGGATATTAACGATAAGAACAATAAATTTATTATGTTTGTTTTTTTTAAAAGCTATAAAAGTTGGGATATAGCGAATAAAAAGCGTTATAAGTAACATTATAAAACCTAACACCACTTCCACATTGCTTCCCTCCCTCCGTTTTCAATTCCTTTCTAAGCAAACTGATCTCAATAAAATATCCATTATTTTCAATCTTAACACACGTGGCAGAATCAGGAAATAAATTTGATCATACACTTATATGGTTTCCTAGTCGGACATAACAAAAAAACAGGTCTGATTCGTATGTGAATCAGACCTGCTAGATGCAATACTGTTTATCTATTTTTCTCAAGCTTGTTACAGAGAGCTCGGTTTGCCTGGCAGCTCATGATGGTGGCGGCAGCGCGGTTCGTAGGATTCAGACGCGCCGACGAGAATGATCGGGTCATGGTAGGATGCCGGCTTTCCGTCTATTAATCTTTGTGTCCGGCTCGCAGGCGATCCGCATACTGAGCAGACAGCCTGAAGCTTTGTGACTGATTCCGCAACAGCCATCAGATGCGGGACCACCCCGAAAGGCTCACCGCGGAAGTCCTGGTCCAGCCCTGCCACGATGACGCGGTGGCCTCTGTCTGCAAGCAGGGTTGCGACTTCAGTGATGTTCTCGTCAAAAAATTGAACTTCATCGATTGCAACGACATCTGTTTCTTCATTCACATGCTCTAGGATAGATCTGGATGCAGATACAGGTTTGCAGATAATGGCTGTGCCATTATGGGAAACCACTGCTTCCTCGCTGTATCGATTGTCAATTGCCGGTTTGAATACTGTAACCTCTTGTTTGGCGAACTGAGCTCTGCGTACTCTGCGAATCAGCTCTTCTGATTTACCTGAGAACATACTTCCACATATTACTTCCAGCCAGCCACTATGTTTCATAACGTACATGCAAACGGCCTCTCCCTTCATCGTTCAGAGTCGATTGACCGCATCAATCACTTCAAAAACGGTGTATAAGTCAACAATGATTATGATGTAATCCCATTGCTTTTTTACTCGTTAGTAATCGCCGGCGGATACTGAACCATTGGTTATTTCATAACAAATTGCAAAAAAAACAGGCAAGAACAGTTTCTTGCCTGTTTTTGAAACACTATATTATTTCATGCCGTATTTTTTGTTGAATTTATCTACACGTCCACCAGCTTCAGCGAACTTTTGGCGTCCAGTGTAAAATGGATGGCACTCGGAGCAAACCTCTACGCGCACCTCGTCTTTTACAGAACCACTTTCAAATTCGTTTCCGCAAGCACACTTAACATTAACTGTTTTGTAGTTTGGATGAATTCCAGTTTTCATTCTTTTCATCTCCTTCTGCCCTGAGTCATTTGCTGAAACAGAGTTAATTTTCCCAGGGATGAACAACCTCCCTGAAAAGCACATAAAAAAATTATAACAAGTAACGGGACCAAATGCAAGAATTGAATTTCAATTATAACCGCTTTGGTGCTCCGTTAGCTCCGGCTGCTTTCCACTCTGCATCCAGCATGGCAAAGAAGTCTTCGTTCGACTTGGACTGCCTCAGCTTTTTCAGGAACTTCTCGGCAAAATCATGAGATTCTGACATGGTTTTGCGGATCGTCCACAGCTTTTCAAGCTGCTCTTTTGAAAGCAGAAGCTCTTCCTTACGTGTTCCGGAACGGCGGATATCAATCGCAGGGAAAATGCGTCTCTCAGCAAGCGCACGGTCAAGGTGAAGCTCCATGTTGCCTGTCCCTTTGAACTCTTCATAAATGACATCATCCATGCGGGATCCCGTGTCAATCAATGCTGTTGCCAGGATGGTCAGGCTGCCGCCCTCTTCAATGTTCCTTGCAGCACCGAAGAAGCGTTTTGGCCTGTGAAATGCGGCTGGGTCAATCCCCCCGGAAAGAGTCCGTCCGCTTGGCGGAATCACAAGGTTATAAGCCCGTGCCAGGCGTGTAATGCTGTCCATCAGGATGATTACGTCTTTTTTATGCTCAACAAGCCTCATAGCTCTTTCAAGAACAAGCTCGGCCACTTTAATATGATTTTCCGGAACTTCATCAAACGTTGAGCTGACTACATCTCCTGCAACGGAACGCTCAATGTCTGTTACTTCCTCAGGACGCTCATCAATCAGCAGGACAATTAGTTCTGCTTCAGGATTGTTGGTTGTAATGCTGTTTGCAATTTCCTTTAGCAGCATTGTTTTCCCTGCTTTTGGAGGAGCTACAATCAGTCCGCGCTGCCCAAAGCCTACAGGAGAAATCAAGTCCATAATTCTTGTGGAAAGCTTATGTTGTTCTGTTTCAAGCATAATCTGTCTGTCAGGATAGAGCGCAGTTAATGCCGGAAAGTGAACACGTTCCTTGGCAGATTCAGGGTCATCACCGTTAACCGCTTCCACGTGCAAAAGCCCGTAATAACGTTCGTTTTCTTTAGGCGGTCTTACCTTCCCCGATACCTTATCGCCGTTTCTTAAGTCAAAGCGGCGGATCTGTGATGCAGAAATATAGATATCTTCAGAACTTGGAGAATAATTGATTGGGCGCAGGAAGCCGAAGCCCTCGGACTGAATAATCTCTAAAACTCCTTCCATGAAAAGAAGGTCTTCCTGTTCTGCATTCGCTTTTAAAATAGCAAATATCAGTTCTTTTTTAGTCAGTTTGCTGTAATAGGATACTTTGTACTGGCGTGCCAGCTCGTACAACTCTTTTAACTTCATATGTTCAAGAGTTGATATTGATACTTCACTCATGTAAACACCACACTTTAATTAGTAAAAAACAAAAATAAACGCAAGAAAAATAGTCATTTTCTTCCACCCATATGTACTTTGTATAGAATATGCAAGGAATTTATGGATAAAGAAGGAATAGAAGGTGAGCTCGAAGCAGTTGAAGAATTTTCTTTCAATAGGAGCACTCTTTAGTTTTACCTTATTTCACAAATATAATCAATATCTTTTGAGGCTCGTAACGTATTTGAAACAATTATGAAACGGATCAGACTTATAACGGCCGCACAGTAGATGGCGGCCGCAGATTAACTTTAGTTTATTTGATGACGAGATTCGGCTTCTTTTTCAGGCTGTGCGTTCCTTCTATAAATCTGACAGTGCCGGATTTTGCACGCATAACAACAGAGTGGGTTGTCCCGATAGAGCCTTTGAATTGGACCCCCTTCAGCAATTCCCCGTCTGTCACACCTGTAGCTGCAAAAATTGCATCATCGCCCTTAACCAGATCCTCCATTCGGAGAATTCTGCTGCAATCAAGTCCCATTGTTTCACAGCGGAGCAGCTCCTGGTCGTTTTGCGGAAGCAGCTTGCCCTGTATTTCCCCGCCAAGGCATTTCAGCGCTGCAGCAGCGAGAACGCCCTCAGGCGCACCGCCGGAGCCAAACAGAATATCGACGCCGGTATGTTCGAAAGCCGTATTAATGGCGCCCGCTACATCTCCGTCATTGATCAGCTTGATCCGGGCTCCCGCCTCCCTCAGCTCGCTGATAATCTGTTCATGGCGCTCCCTGTACAGAACTGTGGCAACAAGATCTTCTATATCTTTGTTTTTCGCCTTTGCAACTGCGCGAAGATTATCAATGATCGGCGCGTTAATATCAATGCAGCCGACTGCCTGCGGCCCTACGGCAATTTTGTCCATGTACATGTCAGGCGCATGAAGCATGTTCCCATGATCTGCAATAGCAAGCACGGCAAGTGCATTCCAGCCTCCGGATGCCACAATGTTCGTTCCTTCAAGCGGATCAACTGCCACATCGACTCGCTGTCCGTAGCCTGTGCCCAGCTTTTCCCCTATGTAGAGCATCGGCGCTTCGTCCATTTCCCCTTCGCCGATGACCACTGTCCCTTTCATCGGGACAGTGTCAAACACATCTCTCATTGCCGAAGTGGCTGCATCGTCAGCTTCATCCTTCTTGCCGCGCCCCATCCATCTGGCAGACGCCAGCGCTGCACCCTCGGTTACACGTACCAGTTCCATTGACAAGCTTCTCTCCATACTGTATTCCTCCCCTTTGATCCCCTGGCTGCTCTATTCTACATTTACCCCACAATGTGTTTTGCCTTCACTGCTCTCCTAAGAGTTTTGCAGCTGTTCAATTTCCTGTTCTGTGAGCTTTTCGCGCCAAATTGTCGCTCCAAGCCCTGTCAGTTTTTCTTCCAGATTGCTGTAGCCCCGGTCAATATGTTCAAGGCCTGTTACCTCTGTGATGCCTTCAGCCATTAGACCTGCAGTCACCAGTGCTGCACCGGCACGAAGGTCACTTGCCTTCACCTTCGCTCCTTGAAGCCTGTTTGTCCCGGTTATGATAGCGGAGCGCCCTTCTACTTTAATCTCGGCGCCCATTCTTCTCAGCTCATCAATATGCTTAAAGCGGGCTGAGTAAATGGTATCGGTGACCACACTGGTCCCCTCCGCCAGCGTTAACAGCGATGTGAGCGGCTGCTGCAAATCGGTTGGAAAACCAGGGTACACCAAGGTTTTCACATCGACTGCTTTCAGCTTTTTCTGCCCTCCGACCACAAGAATCTGATCAGGACTCGTTTCAATGTGCAAGCCCATTTCCCTGAGCTTGGCAATCAGCGATTCCAGATGCAGCGGAATGACATTGTCAATCACCACTTCTTTTCCCATGGAAGCGCCGATTGTCAAATAAGTGCCTGCCTCTATCCGGTCAGGAATGATTTGATGTTTGCAGCCATGAAGCCTTTCGACGCCTTCAATCCTGATCACATCGGTTCCTGCTCCTTTGATTCTTGCTCCCATGCTGCTCAATAATGTTGCCACGTCGATAATTTCAGGCTCTTTTGCAGCATTTTCTATAATTGTCCGGCCTTTGGCAAGAACCGCAGCCAGCATAATATTAATGGTTGCTCCTACACTGACAACATCCAAGTAAATTCTTGCACCCTTCAGCTCATCAGCTCTTAAGTAGATCGCTCCCTGTTCATTCGTTACCTGCGCACCAAGCGCTTCAAATCCCTTGATATGCTGATCAATGGGCCTTGGACCGAGGAAACAACCCCCAGGCAGGCCTATTACCGCTTTTTTAAACCGGCCAAGCATCGCACCCATCAAATAATAGGAAGCACGAAGTTTTTTTACTTTTCCATTCGGCAGGGGCATTGAAATCATTTGTGAAGGATCTACTACCATTTCTCCTTCAGAAAACTCAGCTTTGCCGCCGATTTCTTCAAGAAGGTCCTTTAGAATGTGCACATCAGATATATCCGGAAGCCCCTCTATTGTTACTGTGGACTCCGCCAGGATAGTTGCCGGAATCAGTGCCACTGCACTGTTCTTTGCTCCGCTGATGCTGACAGATCCATTTAAAGGATATCCACCGGCGATTTTTAACTTTTCCATGATGATCTCCCTTCCTATGAAGCATGCTTTTCCTGCTTCTGGGCTTGTCCAGCGGCAGGACATATTTCCAACTTACAGTTTCTGAAAGTATAACACAAAATCCTCTGCAACAGTATTTGCCAAAGAAAAAGAGGTCAGAAGTGCCGGGATTGGGCGAGTGGAAGTTCGAGGTCTCACTTGCTTGCTAACCATTCTAGGTTAATTGGATATTTTTATACTGAGCAGGAGTAAAAAACAGGTTAGTGCCTTTACTCCTGCTCTCACAAAAGGCAAGCACTGCGGCTTGCCCATTATCATCGGTTTTTGGAGCTATTATGCTTTCCGTTTCTCCCAGTCTGCTAAAAACTTTTCAATTCCCTGGTCAGTCAGAGGATGCTTAAAGAGCTGCAAAATGACAGAGTAAGGCACTGTCGCAATATGCGCTCCCCTTATGGCTGCTTCCGTCACATGCTGAGGATGACGGATAGATGCCGCAATAATTTCTGTATCAATGCCGTGAACGCTGAATATTTCAGCTATTGTGGAGACGAGTTCCAGCCCATCCTGGCCAATATCATCCAGCCTTCCAATGAAAGGGGAGACATAAGTGGCTCCAGCCCGGGCGGCAAGCAGTGCCTGATTGGCATTAAAGATAAGAGTAACATTGGTTTTAATGCCCAGATCACTGAATGCTTTTACAGCCTTCAAACCATCTGGTGTCATAGGAACCTTTACAGTAATATTAGACGCAATTTCCGCAAGTTCTTTTCCTTCTTGTATCATCTCTTCGGCTTCAAGTGAAATCACTTCTGCGCTGACTGATCCTTCTACGATACTTGTAATCTCACGAAGCCTGTCATGAAAATGCACATTCTTCTCTTTTGCTACCAAGCTCGGATTCGTCGTGACACCAGCAAGAACACCAAGTTCCTGGGCCTGCTTAATTTCATCCAGATTTGCAGTATCAATGAAAAATAACATCTTCTTCAGCTCCTTAAGAATCAGAAAAATTAGTTTTGTTTGCGCTTACTATTACATCCAAAGGAAACCGCCTCACCCAGAAAGGAGGCGGCAGCTTATCCACATCTTATGCTTTGTTAGAAGAACCAAATTCACGCATTTTTCCACTTACTGTTGCTTTGATTGCATCGCGAGCAGGTCCAAGATATTTACGTGGATCATACTCTTCCGGCTTTTCAGCAAGCACTTCGCGAACAGCCTTTGCAGAAGCGATCTGGTTTTCAGTGTTAACGTTGATTTTTGCAGTTCCGAAAGAAACAGCTCTTTGGATGTCCTTTGTAGGAATTCCAGTTCCTCCGTGAAGAACAAGAGGCATACCTGTAAGGTTTGCGATTTCTTCCATTTCTTTAAAGCCAAGGTTTGGTTCACCTTTGTAAGGACCGTGAACAGAACCAAGAGCAGGAGCAAGGCAGTCAATGCCAGTGCGTTTTACAAGCTCATCACACTCTTTTGGATCAGCATAGATAACACCTTCAGCGATGATGTCATCTTCCTGTCCTCCGACAGTTCCAAGCTCAGCTTCTACAGAAACACCTTTGGAGTGAGCATATTCTACAACTTGGGAAGTTGTTTCAATGTTCTCTTCAAACGGATGATGGGAAGCATCGATCATAACAGATGTGAAGCCTGCGTCGATCGCTTCTTTACATTTGTCGTAGCTTGAACCGTGGTCAAGGTGAATGGCAACCGGTACAGTTGTGCCATAGTCTTCCATAAGACCTTTCACCATGGATACTACAGTTTTGAAGCCGCCCATATAACGTGCAGCACCTTCGGAAACTCCAAGAATAACCGGAGATTTTTCCTCTTCGGCAGCTTGAAGGATTGCTTGTGTAAACTCAAGGTTGTTCAAGTTGAACTGGCCAACTGCATAACCCTCATCTTTTGCTTTGTTCAGCATTTCTGTCATTGATACTAAAGGCATCTAAATGTCCTCCTTATGTAACCTGGATTTTCTAACTTCGAAAAGCGATCTTTTTTAGCATGACCAGAACAAATTACGACTATGTGACATAGATGTACTTCGTTCAGCTTTTCTCTCCTTTTAGAATACCAATTTATTAGGAAATCGGCAACAAATCGACATTTGTTGTAAGATTCCGATAGTTTTCAGGACTTAATTGGCAGGTACTTTCTGACAGCTTCCCTGATTTCATCAATGTCAAAAGGCTTTGCAAAGTGAGTAAGCGCCCCTAGATCCTTCGCTTCCTGAATCATGTCCAGCTCACCGTAGGCAGTCATAATAATCACCCTGATATCCTGATCCACTACCTTCATTCTTTTCAGTATTTCAATACCGTCCATACCAGGAATTTTCATATCCAATAGGACTAGATCCGGCGAATGCTGATTCAAAATCTCAAGAGCCTGAATACCGCTTGCCGCTTGAAAAGTCTGATATCCTTCTTTTTGGAAAACTTCATTTAACAGGATGCGGATGCCGTACTGATCATCTACAATTAATATTTTAAAATCTTTCATTGCTCCACCTCTTCTATCTATAATGGCCGTTATTCCCACGTGAAAGTATTCTTGCTAATGCTTCATTCTCCTTCTTCTAAATATCGACAATTTTCTTCCTGGGCCATTTCCCTTTATAATAAAGAAACTATTATGTTTGGGAGTGTTGAAAAATGCTGAAAATATTTACAACTCAATTGGCCGGGCAGCTTCAGTCCATACAGGGAAATGAAGAGTACTCAATAGAAGACGGCGCCAGGCTTCTTGCTCAGGCTGCCGTCAGCCAGGGCACCATCTATATACATGGCTTCAAAGAGCTTCAAGGCGTGTATCTCCAGGCTTCTCAGAGTGATGAGAAGCTTGTTGCAGCCAAGCCCCTCTTTCAGGAGGATGGCCGTATGGCAGATCTCACATCTGCCGACAGAGTATTGCTCTTTACTCACCTTTCCACAGATTCTGAAGCAATTGAACTCGCCGGGGAGCTTGCTGCCAAGGGAGCGTCAGTAGTCGGCGTTTCTGCTCTGGTGAAATCTGAAGAACCCGGGTTGAGTTCAGCTGTTGACATTCATATCGATTCTAAGCTGAAAAAGCCGCTGATCCCCGATGAAGACGGCACCCGCTTTGGTTTCCCTGCGCTGATCACATCGCTGTATGTTTATTTTGCATTGAGCTTTGCCTTGAAAGAGATGCTCGCGGAGTATATGGATTAAATACGGGTTTTATCTCAGAGAACTCAGCAAACCGGGGGTTCTTGCTATCGGTTATCACGCCAATTGTAATTTGGAATCCACCAGGATCAATGATGTACCCAGTATTTTCCCAATAAGCGGAATTGTTACGCCTATTGATCGGGCGGGCTGTTCAACCAGGGTCAATGGGGTACCCAGCTTGAAAATAAACGGAGCTTTTCCGCTTACTTACAGAAATGAGCCTTTTTTTGGGCTAAATAAGGGTAGCTTTTCCGGTTAAGCTCTTGAAAAACCCTCATTTGCCCTGTTTTGGAGGCCATAGACGGAATATCTCCGTCTATCCAGGGCTTTTTTCATGATATTTTCACAATAAGCGGAATTGTTACGCCTATTGATCGGGCGGGCTAGCTCAACCAGGGTCAATGGTGTACCCAGCTTGAAAATAAACGGAGTTTTTCCGCTTACTTTCAGAAATGAGCCTTTTTGTGGCTAAATAAGGGTAGCTTTTCCGGTTAAGCTCTTGAAAAACCCTCATTTGGCCTTGTTTGGGAGGCCATAGACGGAATATCTCCGTCTATCCAGGGCTTTTTTCACGATATTTCCCCAATAAGCGGAATTGTTACGCCTATTGATCGGGCGGGCTAAGCTCAACCAGGGTCACTGGCGTCCCCAGCCTAAAAATAAACGGAGCTTTTCCGCTTACTTACAGAAATGAGCCTTTATTTGGGCTAAATAAGGGTAGCTTTTCCGGTTAAGCTCTTGAAAAACCCTCATTTGCCCTGTTTAGGAGGCCATAGACGGAATATCTCCGTCTATTCACTGCTGTTTTCACGATATTTTCCCAATAAGCGGAATTGTTACGCCTATTGATCGGGAGGGCGGGCTGTTCAACCAGGGTCCTCAGCATGATCAATGACATACCCAGCCTGATCGAAAAAACTGCCCAACCAGGGTCCTCAGCATGATCAAAGACGTATCCAGCTCGATCGAAAAAACTGCCCAACCAGGGTCCTCAGCATGTACCCACTAACACAGCCAAAAAAATAAAAAGCCGGGGAAATTCCTCCGGCTTTTGCACTTTATAAATTACATTTTTTCAGAAACCACTAGAGACGCGCGGATAAATTCACGGAACAAGGGCTGCGGTCTTGTTGGACGTGAAGTGAATTCCGGGTGAAATTGTGAAGCAACGAACCATGGGTGGTCCTTGAGTTCAATTATTTCCACTAGTCTGCCGTTCGGGCTTGTTCCTGAGAATATAAAGCCTGCATCTTCCATTTGCTGGCGGAATTCATTGTTGAATTCATAGCGGTGGCGGTGACGCTCATAGATGACTTCATCTGCATAAGCTTCATATGCTTTTGATTTTTCGTCAAGCTTGCACGGATAAATGCCAAGGCGAAGGGTTCCGCCAAGATCTTCAATATCCTTTTGTTCCGGAAGAAGGTCAATAACCGGATAAGGTGTACCCGCATCAATTTCTGCAGAGTGGGCGCCTTCAAGTCCGAGAACATTTCTCGCAAACTCAATGGATGCTACCTGCATTCCAAGACAGATGCCAAGGAAAGGTACTTTGTTTTCGCGGGCAAATTTTGTAGCGATAATTTTCCCTTCCACACCACGGTCGCCGAATCCGCCAGGCACAAGAATGCCGTCCACTCCTCCGAGCAGTTCGTTTACGTTGTCAGCTGTCACTTCTTCAGCGTTCACCCATTTTATGTCGATGTCTGCGTCAAAGGCATAGCCTGCATGCTTCATTGCCTCTACAACGGAAATATAGGCATCCTGAAGTTCAACGTATTTTCCTACCAGGGCAATGGAGGTTGTTTTGCTGAGGTTCGTAACCTTTTGGACAAGCTCTTTCCACTCCGCCATATCAGGTTCCTGGCAGTTCAGCTTCAGGTGCTCGCATGTAATGCTGTCCAGATTCTGTTCCTGCAGTGCAAGAGGCACAGAGTAAAGCGTTTCGGCATCGCGTGCTTCAATTACAGCTTTTGTATCAATATCACAAAATAGTGCAATTTTGTCTTTCATGTCTTGTGAAATCGGGCTTTCTGTACGAACAACAATGACATTCGGCTGAATTCCAAGGCTTCTCAGTTCTTTTACACTATGCTGAGTCGGCTTTGTTTTCATCTCTCCTGCAGCTTTAATATAAGGAACGAGTGTACAGTGGATGTACATGACATTGTCCCGGCCAATGTCGCTCTTGATTTGGCGGATTGCCTCAAGGAAAGGCAGAGATTCAATATCTCCTACCGTTCCGCCGATTTCAGTGATGACCACATCGGCATTTGTTTCTTTTCCTGCGCGGAACACACGCTCTTTGATTTCATTTGTGATATGAGGAATGACCTGAACTGTTCCGCCAAGATAATCTCCGCGGCGCTCTTTTCTAAGAACTGTGGAATAAATTTTCCCTGTTGTTACATTGCTGTATTTGTTCAGGTTAATATCAATAAAACGTTCATAGTGCCCCAGATCCAAATCTGTTTCAGCACCGTCATCTGTTACGAATACTTCACCATGCTGATAAGGGCTCATTGTGCCCGGGTCCACGTTAATGTATGGGTCAAACTTTTGGATCGTCACATTCAGGCCGCGATTTTTTAACAATCTCCCCAGAGAGGCTGCTGTAATCCCTTTACCTAACGATGAAACAACTCCGCCTGTTACAAAAATATACTTAGTCATGTACTGATACTTCCCCCTCTAATATAATTGCGTAATCTTAATGTGCGCCAAAGCACATGAAAACATTTGTCATGGGTGACCGGGAAACAAAGAAAGGCCTGCTCTTTCACAGGAAAGAGTGCCCTTTGCTCTGATTCCATTGCTCAAAATAAGAAGCCTATTGCATCTTAGAGACACAATAAGCTTGATTGCATTCCGGAAAATGCGCAGTACAGCTGCAGCCGGTCACTGAGACATGCCAGAGCGTCTGCCTGAAAGTTGTAAGGCAGACCGCCCTATCATACAGCAGCGATGCCTGCCCGGCGAACTGCTGGACAGCGGCTGCCCGATTCCTGGTTAACTCCGGAAAAAATAAGAAAGCTCCCTTTCAAAAGTTTCATTGAAAGGGAGCTTATTGTTTATAATAAGACGAACAATTGCTTTTTTAAGAGCCCAAATAAAATACTACATATTTCGGCACAGAAAGTCAAGGAGAATTATAATTCCTCTTCCTCGTCTTCTTCCACTTCTTCTTCATCATCTTCTTCGTCTTCGATATCGTAATCTTCATCTTCAATTTCAAGATCTTCGTCGATGTCCTCATCTTCATCTTCATCATCTTCTACAAGGTCATCATCATCGAGTGCATCGTCTTCCTCAAATACATCCAGATCGTCATCAAAGTCAAGATCTTCTTCTTCAACTTCGTCAAAGTCCTCGAGCTCTTCATCATCAACAGCTTTTTTGCTCTTTTTCTTCTTAGCTTTTGCCACAGGCTGTGCTTCTTCTTCCATCTGGTCATAAGGGTACCAGTTGCGAAGGCCCCAGTTGTTTTCCTGAAGGATGATAAAGCGGCCGTCAATGTTTAGATCAGTATAAAATTGTGCAATTTTTTCTGCAACCTGCTCTTTGGAAAGACCAAGCAAACTGGAAATACGGTCTACCAGCTCGGAAAATGGGATCGGCTGCTTGTTATTGTCCTTCAGCAGATCGTATGCTACTTCAACCATTGCCATTTCTTTTAGTTGTTCTGGTGAGTATTGCTTTAAACTCAATTTCAGGCACTCCTTTTCTATGTGAATCATCTATTTGGATCTCATATGAATAAGATTGCTAGACAAACAGATCGATTTCAGCAAATTTTCCCATATGTACGATCTTTATGCAGTCATACCATTCATTATAAACAATTCCAGGCACTTTATGCCACATTAATCTGTTCAAAAACAAAATATCTCACAGACCTTTTCTTCTCACACCCTGCCGCTCCGTGAATCCACCCTGTTCAGCCCTTCCGCAGGCTTTCCTAAAACCATTTCCGTAAAAGCCTCTTGACTGCTGACGGCTCGCGAAAGCCTTCGCCATAGCTCATCTCCTCAAGCCAGTGATTGTCGAAATATTGTTCTTCAATATACTTTTCAAGGTCGAGCCGGCCAGGCGGGTTGAACAGAATCAGATCTATGCCAAACTCATTTAACAGCAGCAGCAGGGCAGCATCCGACCGGGTGAGATAGCCGTTGTTTTCATTATGATACAAAATTAATTTCGGTACGTCATGCGGGAGATCAAAATTTTGAAGCAGAATCAACATATCTTTCGGAATCTGCAGGGCCTGATGAAACAGGTAAAGCTGCAGCTCAAAAAGCGTCTCGTCCTTCAGCTGCTTCAGTCTCGGACGTTCACAATGACGCGAAATGGCAGAAGCAAGCGCAAGCTGAAATCCTTTAGGCAGGCTGGTGTATTTCCACCACTCTCCAAGGACCATTTTTTCAGGATCCAGCACCGTACTGTCCTCAGCCAGTGAAGCTGAATAATGGAGGGGGTTGATGCTGCTTGTTTTTCTTGTAAAAGGAAAGCTTTTGATGGTGGAGGCCTGCGGCTGCTGCATGAGCTCCTGTACCGCTCTCCAGTACCTTCTCCTATTCTTTGAAACGCCGAGCACCTTTGAAAACAAGACCGGTATCCTGACAGAGTCCTCTCCTGCCTGAAAGCCTGGGCGGATGCTCCCCGGCTGTTTGCCAATCATAAACATTTCTTCATATGTCGTTTTCAAGGTGAGGGAACTGGTTCTATGTTCTCTGAACTGCCACGGCCTGTAGTACAGGCTGTTTTTTTCAGAAAGCAGCTCTTCAATTTCCTTTGAGGCCCTGTAGGCGGGAGTTGCGGTGCGTTTCTCTTCCACTGCAGCTGAGGCAGGAGTGCTTTTGCTGCTCTCGCTGATTTGATGGTGGTAGGAAAGCATCTGCATGGACTCTGAGCTGAGAGGCACATCAGTGAACACAAGCTCTTCATCCTGCCCGAAACAGACCACATCAAAGCCGAACTTCATCAGCAGCAGCAAAAAATACTGCTCGCTTTGCGAAGCCTTGCCCCTCCACATAATTTTAGGCAGTTGCTTTAAATCAAAATCTGCTTCCTCCACCCATATTTGCAGATGGTTGTGCGACCATTTTATCAAGTCGATGCACACCCGCTTGAACACCAGATAAGGAAGCTTCCCACTGTGAATTCTCTGAAAAATTTCCTCTGTGCATTGATGAAAATGCTCTTTCAGCGAAGGATGGAGCTGAGGAAGAAGTGATAACATGATCTCTTTTGCAGCATGTTCTCTGCCCATATTCTTTTTTCTGCTGTATCTTAATATTTTTTCCGTGCTGCTCAGCATGTCAGAAGAAATGGTATTATCCATAAAACTGCTTAGCACATGCACAGACAGTTTCTTGTCGTAAACCAGACTGTCTATTTTTTGCTGAGGCGCGTTCTTCACAAACACAGACAGTGCAGGCAGCGAAAGCATGCCTCCGGTTTCCAGAAAACCCTTCCGTTCCACGGGGCTTTTACTCAGCTGAATAAGCCAGTTGTCAATATTCATCTCTGCCTGCAGTATTTCTATTTTTCTATCCCCTTCCATCGGCAAACTCCCTCCTCCTTCGCTGTATACATTTGTCTTTTTTAGAATAAATTAAGGTAAGAACCTTCTTTCCGTGGGGAAATTCTATATAAAGGGGCTTACCGTCCATGAGAGTATCTATCAAACAGTTAAAAGACAAACGGACTCAAGCCGCATTGAATGAACTGTTTTCTCTGTCAGATTATTTCCGTTTTCCTCTGCTGATCATTATTTTTCTGGCCTTGCCGCTCGCCAGCCTGTTTTTCTCGCCAAACAGGGAGCTCATTGCTTTCTTTTGCCTTCTTTCCGTAATCGGAACTCTTATCACCGCTGTTCTGCTGTGCACGCACAAACGGTTTTTATAGGCTCCTTCCTTTTAACAGGAGATACCTATTTTTTCCGCCTACTCCTTTATTACCACTATTTCATGTTTATAGTCTTCTCTGTCTGCAAATTTATCTGCGAAACAATGGCAGAAATGGTTTCAGGGTGAAGGGAGCTGTAGACAAAGTCTTTGAAAATAGGGCTTTGTTTACAGTTTTTTTAGTTTGGCGGCCGATACAGGGTTGTCCTTTTCGGGCGCTCGGCTATCCGCAGGGCATGCAGGCGGAAATCTCTCTTGTCACAGCTGGCCCACCTTCCACTTTAACAGCAAGGTTCGAAAAAATAGACTGGCAGTGGTATCTTGATGAACCAAGGAAAAAATAAACGGAGCATTTCCGGTTACATGAAAAAAATAGCACTTTTTAGAAAAAATAAGGGAAGCATTTCCGGCTATGCCCCCAAAAACTCTCTATTTCAGGCTTTCTGGAGGTGATAGCCGGAATTTCTCCGGCTATTAGGGGCTTTTTTCACGATATTTTTTACTTAAGCGGAAAACTTACGTCTATTTATTACTGGGTATGCTCTCTATTGCGGCAGGGTGTGCAAGCCAAACAGTCTGCCTAAGTAAAAAGAACTGCCGGGGTTACCGGCAGCCCTGTGGCTCTTAAAACGAAGCAACTACATATTTCTTCTGTACTGACCGCCTACCGTGTAGAGCGCTTTTGTGATTTGGCCGAGGCTCGCATATTTGACGGTTTCCATCAGTTCCGCAAAGAGATTTTCGTTTGAAATTGCTGCTTCCTGCAGGGACTGCAGCGCCTGCTCGCATTTCTCCTTGTTTTCCTCTTGAAATTCTTTTAAATGCTGTATTTGCATCTCTTTTTCTTCTTTAGAGGCACGAGCCAGCTCCATGTTGTCCATGGCATCCTCAGAAGGAGGATTCGGATTCAGGTACGTGTTGACCCCTATAATCGGCAGCTCGCCGGAATGCTTTTTCATTTCATAGTACATGGATTCTTCCTGAATCTTGCCCCGCTGATACTGCGTTTCCATCGCACCGAGCACTCCGCCGCGCTCATTGATACGGTCAAATTCCTGCAGCACTGCCTGCTCCACAAGATCTGTCAGTTCTTCAATCATGAAAGAGCCTTGAAGCGGGTTTTCATTTTTTGTTAAACCGTGTTCTTTTGTGATAATCATTTGAATGGCCATTGCTCTGCGCACAGATTCTTCCGTCGGAGTTGTAATTGCCTCATCGTATGCATTTGTGTGAAGCGAGTTACAGTTGTCATGCAGCGCCATCAGGGCCTGAAGTGTTGTTCTGATATCGTTAAAGTCAATTTCCTGCGCGTGCAAAGAACGTCCCGACGTTTGAACATGGTACTTCAGCTTTTGGCTCCGTTCATTTGCCCCGTACTTTTCACGCATAACAACAGCCCAGATTCTTCTTGCCACTCTTCCAATAACGGTATATTCAGGATCCAGCCCGTTTGAAAAGAAAAATGAAAGATTTGGCGCAAAGTCATCAATATTCATTCCCCGGCTCAAATAATATTCCACATACGTGAAGCCATTTGCCAAAGTAAAGGCAAGCTGCGAAATTGGGTTCGCGCCGGCTTCCGCAATATGATATCCCGATATGGAGACAGAATAATAGTTTCTGACTTTTTGATTGATAAAGTATTCCTGAATGTCGCCCATCAGCTTTAGTGCAAACTCTGTTGAAAAGATACAGGTGTTCTGCCCCTGATCTTCTTTCAAAATATCCGCCTGCACCGTTCCCCTTACCGTGCTGAGAGTGGTTCTTTTTACTTGATCGTACTCTTCCTCTGTCAGCTGCCTGCCAAGCTCTTCCTCCCGCTTATCAACCTGCTGCTGAATGGCTGTGTTCATGAACATTGCCAGCATGATCGGCGCAGGGCCGTTAATGGTCATTGATACAGATGTTGACGGCGCACAAAGATCAAATCCAGCGTAAAGCTTTTTCATATCATCCAGTGTACAGATGCTGACACCGCTCTCTCCGATTTTTCCGTAAATATCAGGACGGTACGCCGGATCTTCGCCATAAAGGGTGACAGAATCAAAAGCAGTGCTCAGCCGCTTCGCCGAGTCATCCTTGGAAAGATAATGAAAGCGCCTGTTCGTGCGGTCTGGAGTTCCCTCTCCTGCAAACTGCCGCTTTGGATCCTCGCCTTCCCGCTTGAATGGAAATACGCCTGCTGTATAAGGATAATAGCCGGGCAGATTTTCTCTGTACACCCACTGAAGTATCTCGCCATAGTCCTTGTATTTCGGAAGCATGACCTTTGGAATGGAAATGCCCGATAATGACACTGTTCTCAGCTTGGTAACAAGCTCTTTGTCTCTGATTTTTGTAACAAACTGCTCGCCTGCATATTTTTCCTTTGTCTGCTGCCAGCTTGCAAGAATCTGTCTACTTTCTCTGGACAGTTGTTCCTCCAGATCTTTTTTTATGTTACTCAAGGTTTCTGTCACTTCAGCAGAGCTGCCGCTTTCCTCTGCGCATTCCAGGGCACCTTCCACCTGAAACAGCCTTCTCGCCAGTGAAGCCTGAATTTCTGACTGCTTATGATAATTTCTGATCGTTTCACTAAGCTCTCTTAAGTAGTAGCGGCGCTCCGGCGGAATAATCACATTTTGCTTTTCCACTTTCTTGACGCCTATCAACTTAGATTCCCAGTTTTTCTGAGCTTTTTGATTGATTACTTTCAGCAGAGCCAGAAACAGCGTATTTGTGCCGGGGTCATTGAACTGGCTTGCGATGGTGCCGTAAACAGGCATCTCGTCAAGATCCTTTTCAAACAGCATATGGCTGCGCTGATATTGCTTTTGCACCTGTCGCCTTGCATCCTCTGAACCCTTCCGCTCAAATTTATTGATCACGATCAAATCTGCATAATCGATCATATCTATTTTTTCAAGCTGAGTAGGTGCACCAAATTCGCTCGTCATCACATACATAGACAGATCGCAGATTTCAGTGATAGCTGCGTCTCCCTGCCCGATGCCGCTCGTCTCGACAATCACCAGGTCATAGCCGGCAGCTTTTACAACTGAAATGGCATCCTTTATTGCCAGCGACAGCTCTGATCTGGACTGCCTTGTTGCAAGGCTTCTCATATAAACGTTGGGATGAAAGATGGCATTCATCCGAATTCTGTCCCCGAGCAGCGCCCCGCCGGTTTTCTGTTTGGTCGGATCGACAGACAGCACCGCTATTTTTATTTGAGGAATTTCATTCAAAAACCGGCGGATCAATTCATCTGTGAGCGAGCTTTTCCCTGCGCCCCCTGTCCCCGTGATCCCCAGTACAGGGGCATCAACATGAATGGATTTGATTTTTTCCAGCACTTCTTCTGCTGCAGCTGCCGTCTCCCTTGACGCAGACACCTGCGTTTCCGCAGCAGTGATCAGCTTTGCAACAGCCCTCACCTCACCCTTTTGAAGCTCTTCAACCTCTTTTTCAAGGGAGGTGATTGTGGAAAAGTCGCATTCCTCTATCATCAGGTTAATCATGCCCTGAAGCCCCAGCTTGCGCCCGTCTTCCGGAGAAAAAATTCTGGCTATGCCGTATTCATGAAGCTCTTTTATTTCCTTGGGAATGATGACGCCTCCGCCTCCGCCGTAAACACGGATATGAGACGCCCCTTTTTCCTTCAAAAGATCGCACATATATTTAAAAAACTCTACATGTCCGCCTTGATAGGATGAAATGGCAATTCCCTGGGCATCTTCCTGAATGGCAGCATTGACTATTTCCTCAACAGATCTGTTGTGGCCAAGGTGAATTACTTCCGCCCCCGTTGCCTGAAGAATTCTTCTCATAATATTGATGGAAGCATCGTGTCCGTCAAATAAGCTCGATGCCGTTACAAACCTGACCGGATTCACCGGCTGGTATACATGCATATCTCTTCCCCCTTTTGTTCAGCCGCTTTCCCCGCAGCTATTATTTCTCCCTGAGCATTCCCCTTAAAATCAGCTCTGTCTGAAGCTCTATATACTCATCCAGAGAGTAGACATTCTGCAGTGCCCACCTTCTGAATGCCCACATCTGGCCCTGAACAAAGATATTGTGTGCAAGCATCTTCTGCTCCCGTTCATGAAGCAGAAGTTCCCCAGCCCTCACACAGTTTAAGATTACCTTTTCAAACATGCCCACCATCTCGATTTCTTTTTGCAGAACATACGGAAGTGCATCTTTTGAAAGAGACTTGGCCTCCTGATACATGACCAGCACTTCATCCTGCATTTCATCCACCACTCTGAAATAATCGGCAATTGCCCGTCTTAAGCATTCAACAGAGCCCTGCTTCATGTCGAGTTCTCTTTCAAGCCTTTCTCTTACTCCGTCATAGATGGTATCGCATACAAGGTAGAGGACGTCTTCCTTTTGACGGATATATTCATACAGCGTTCCAATGCTGAACCCTGCCGCTTTTGCAATTTCCCTTGTTGTTGTCCGGTGAAAGCCCTTTTGCTTGAACAGACTCACCGCGCCCTTCACCATCTGATCCCGTCTCATTTGAATCAGCCGCTCATCTTTCACAGAAGCCGGCACTTCTCTTTTGCTCATGTCTTTTCACCACTTTATGAGGGCAGCCTGAGAGGCTGAACCATCTTATTTCGTTAGCATCCTGGAAATGACGAGCCTCTGAATCTCTTGGGTGCCTTCATAAATTTGAGTGATTTTTGCATCGCGCATGTAGCGTTCCACAGGATAGTCCTTTGTATAGCCGTATCCGCCAAACACCTGTACCGCCTCTGTCGTTACCTTCATGGCGGCATCACCCGCAAACAGCTTCGACATCGCTGATTCTTTTCCATAAGGAAGGCCTTCAGATTCCAGCCATGCCGCCTGATAAGTCAGCAGCCTTGCCGCCTCCACACTTGTTGCCATATCTGCAAGCTTAAAGCCGATGCCCTGCTGCGCGGCAATTGGTTTTCCAAACTGCACCCGCTCTTTTGCGTAATCCACCGAAGCATCCAGCGCCCCCTGAGCAATGCCCACAGCTTGTGCAGCAATGCCGTTTCTTCCGCCGTCAAGGGTCATCATGGCAATTTTGAATCCGTCTCCCTCATTGCCAAGCAGGTTCTCTTTCGGCACTTTGCAGTCTTCGAATATGATTTCAGTGGTAGGAGATGACCGAATGCCCAGCTTGCTTTCTTTTTTGCCCACGCTGAAGCCTGGAAAGCTGCTTTCCACTATGAACGCGCTGGTTCCTTTATGTTTGTTCTCTGGATCTGTCAGTGCAAAAACGATGTAAATATCAGCGATGCCGCCATTCGTAATAAAGATCTTTGAACCGTTAAGAATGTAGGAATCACCGTCAAGTTTCGCAGTGGTTTTCATCCCCCCGGCATCAGAGCCGGAGCCAGGCTCGGTAAGGCCGTAGCCGCCGATTTTCTCGCCCTGCGCCATCGGTCTTAAATAGGTCTGTTTTTGCTCTTCAGTCCCGAATTTGTACACCGGCCAGCCTGCAAGCGACGTGTGGGCTGACAGCGTCACCCCGGTTGAGGCGCACACTCTTGACAGCTCTTCAACAGCAATAACATAGGCAAGATAGTCGCTGCCGATTCCGCCGTATTCTTCAGGCCACGGAATACCCGTGAGTCCAAGCTCCGCCATCTTTTTAAATAGGTCCATATCAAAGCGCTCTTCTTCATCACGCTCCGCTGCTGTTGGCTCTACTTCATTTTTTGCAAAATCGCGGACCATTTTCCGAATCATTTCATGTTCTTCTGATAATTTAAAATACATGTCCCATCCCCCGTTTAAGAATTCATTTTAGCCAGATGTTTGCTGATGACGATTCGCTGAATTTCACTCGTTCCCTCATAAATCTCGCAAACTTTCGCATCCCTGAAAAAGCGCTCTGCCGGATAATCCTTTGTATAGCCGTAGCCGCCGTAAACTTGAATGGCTTCTGTTGACACTTCCATTGCCGTTTTGGAAGAGAACAGCTTTGCCATCGAAGCTTCCTTTCCGCAAGAGGCCCCTTTGTTTCTCAAAAAAGCAGCCTGATAGGTTAAGAGGCGCGCCGCTTCCACATTTGTCGCCATGTCTGCGAGCTTGAATGCAATCCCCTGCTGAGCTGCTATCGGCTTTCCGAACTGATGCCTCTCCCTGGCATAGGCCGCTGCATGCTGAAGGGCTGCTTCCGCGATTCCAAGCGATTGCGCTGCGATTCCAATCCTGCCCGAGTCGAGATTTGCCATCGCAATTTTGAAGCCTTCCCCCTCCTTACCAAGCAGATTTTCTGCTGGCACAAGCGCGTCTTCGAAGGAGAGTTGAACAGTTCTTGATCCATGAAGGCCCATCTTATGCTCATCTTTTCCGATTAGGAAGCCCGGGGTTTCTTTTTCCACTATAAAGGCCGATACTCCCTTTGATCCCTCTGCAGGATTTGTAGAGGCGAACACAATATATGTATCTGCCTCGCCCCCGTTTGTAATGAAGACTTTGGAACCGTTCAGCCTGTAGAAGTCTCCCTCCTTCACAGCCTTTGTTTTCAAACTTCCCGCATCAGATCCCGCACCAGGCTCTGTGAGGCAGAATGCGCCAAGATACTCTCCCCCTGCCAGTCTGGGAACATATTTCTGCTTTTGCTCCTCTGTTCCAAAATACAGAATCGGATAGGTTCCGACAGAAGTATGGACCGACAGGATTACTCCTACAGTTGCACTAACTCTCGACAATTCATTGATTGCGATAATATAAGATGTAAAATCCATGCCGGATCCGCCGTATTCTTCAGGTACAGGAATGCCCATTAAACCCAGTTCGCCCATTTTGCGAAGTATCTCCCTTGGAAACTCCCCCTGCTCCATCCGTTCCACAAAAGGGGCAATTTCCTCCTGAGCAAACTCCCGCACCATTTTTCTCATCATTTCCTGTTCTTCAGTGAACACAATATCCATGCCGCTCTCCCCTTTGCTGCCTTTTGCCGATCAGGTTTCGTATGTGTAAAAGCCCCTGCCTGATTTTTTTCCGAGCCAGCCGGCTTTCACATATTTTCTTAACAGCGGGCAGGGCCGGTACTTGTCATCCCCAAAGCCATCGTGCAGTGTTTCCATGATGTACAGGCAGGTATCCAGTCCGATAAAATCTGCAAGTGTCAGCGGTCCCATTGGATGATTCATCCCAAGCTTCATGACCTCGTCCACCGCCTCGGGAGCTGCTACTCCTTCATACACCGTATAAATCGCTTCATTGATCATCGGCATCAGAATTCTGTTAGATACAAATCCCGGAAAATCATTTACTTCCACAGGAACTTTGCCGAGCTTTTCCGTCATTTCTTCTACAGCCTTATAAACACTGTCTTCTGTCGCAAGCCCCCTGATGATTTCCACAAGCTTCATGACAGGAACCGGGTTCATAAAATGCATGCCGATCACCTTTTGCGGCCGCTGTGTTGCTGCAGCAATTTCCGTAATGGGCAGAGAAGATGTATTTGTCGCAAGAATGGTTTTCTTCTGTGCAATATTGTCCAGCTCCGCAAACAGCGCTGACTTTACTTCCATATTCTCAACCGCAGCCTCAATGACCAGGTCTGCATTCGCTGCATTTTCAAGATCAGTCGACAAGGACATGCGTGCGAGAATGTCCTCCTTTTCCCCGTCTTCCATGCGTCCCTTATCAACCTGGCGCTGCAGGTTTTTCCTGATGCCGCTCATACCTCTCTCTGTAAATTCTGGCTTCAAATCATGCAGCACGACTGTATAGCCTGCCTGCGCACATACTTGGGCGATGCCTGAACCCATCTGGCCTGCCCCAATGACCATTACGTTTTCAATACTCATTTTCTTCTCCCCTTTGCCGCTTGATTAGCTGCCTACCTCAATCATGATGGCGTCTCCCTGTCCTCCGCCGCTGCAAATCGCCGCAATGCCAATTCCGCCGCCCTGGCGCTTTAATTCATGTATGAGCGTGATGATAATTCTTGCTCCACTAGCCCCGATTGGATGACCAAGCGCCACAGCTCCTCCGTTCACATTCACTTTTTCCGCATCCAGCCCCGAGATCTGGCTGCTTGCCAATGCAACAGCAGCAAATGCTTCGTTAATCTCAAACAAATCAATTTCATCCGCAGACTTTCCTGTTTTCTTCAGCAGTTCATTGATAACAAGACCTGGTGTTTTCGGAAAATCCTTTGCTTCCACAGAGACAGCAGCATGGCCAAGAATAACAGCGAGCGGCTCGCGGCCTTCTTTCTCCGCACGTTCTTCACTCATCAAGACAAGTGCAGCTGCGCCGTCATTGATGCCGGGTGCATTTCCTGCCGTAATGGTCCCATCATGGTTAAAAACAGGGGACAGCTTTGAAAGGCGTTCAAGGGACGTGTCTTTTCGAGGACCCTCATCTTCTGTCACCACAATGGGATCTCCTTTCCGCTGCGGAACCTCCACACCTGTTATTTCATCTCGAAAAAGACCGGACTCAACAGCCTTTACCGCCCGCTGATGGCTTCTCAGCGCCCACTCATCCTGTGCCTCCCTTGAAATATCCAGCTCTTTTGCAGTGCCATTGCCGTAGGTACCCATGTGAACGTTTGTAAAGCTGCAGGTCAGTCCGTCATGCACCATCAAATCCTTCACAGCACCGTCACCCATTCTCAGCCCCCATCTTGCTTTTGGAAGCAGATAAGGCGCGTTAGACATAGACTCCATTCCTCCGGCTACAATGACTTCTTCGTCGCCTGCCCTGATAATCTGGTCGCCAAGCGTGACGCTGCGCAGTCCTGATGCACATACTTTGTTAATGGTTTCTGTTTTTACCTCCCAGGGAATGTCGGCGAATCTGGCAGCCTGGCGCGATGGAATCTGCCCCTGACCTCCCTGCAGTACAGATCCCATAATCACCTCATCCACTGAATCCGCTGAAACGCCTGCTCTTGAAAGAGCCTCTTTAATGGCTGTTCCTCCGAGCTGCGCGGCAGTTAACGTACTGAGCGCTCCGCCAAATTTTCCAAAAGGTGTTCTCACTCCGCTTAAAATCACTGTTCTCCCCATTTTGACCGCCCCTTTTTGATTTTCTCCGCTTTGCTGCAAAGCTGCATTAGCAGTAATAGTAAACGCTTTCAATTACTCCCGATTGAACGCTCGCTCAGCACTGCTGCACAGCAATGCTGCTAACTAAGCGGGGGAGGAAGCTGCATTCACAGCTCTCCCTCCAGCCTGTTATTTATGAAACGAGTTCCGTCTTTTCTTCCCCTAATACTGCTCTTTCCAGCAGCTCAGCTACATCATAGGTACCAACTTCTTCTTCTACTTCCTTCGCCTTGGTACCATCGCTCAGCATGGTCAGGCAGTACGGACAGCCGGAGCTGATGACACTCGGCTGAACAGCCAATGCCTGGTCAGTTCTGGCCACATTGATCCGTGAGCCCGTATCTTCCTCCATCCACATCAGGCCGCCGCCTGCTCCGCAGCACATTCCATTTTCCCTGTTGCGCTGCATCTCTACAAGCTTTACTCCCGGAATCGCTTTTAAAATGTCACGCGGAGGCTCATACACTTCATTGTACCGGCCCAAATAGCAGGAATCATGGAACGTAATCGTCTCATTTACTTCGTGCTGAGGCTTTAATTTTCCTTCCTTCACAAGCATCGCAAGCAGTTCTGTATGATGATACACTTCTGCCTCCAGCCCGAAATCAGGATATTCGTTCTTAAAGATGTTATAGGCATGAGGATCAATTGTCACAATCTTTTTAATGCCGTTTTTCTCGAATTCCTCCACATTTTTCACTGCCAGTTCCTGAAAAAGAAATTCATTGCCAAGACGGCGAGGCGTATCTCCCGAGTTTTTCTCTTTGTTGCCGAGAATCGCGAATTTGACACCCGCTGTATTAAGAAGCTTTGCAAATGAAAGAGCAATCTTCTGGCTTCTATTATCGAAAGAGCCCATGGAGCCCACCCAGAACAAATACTCAAATTCTTCTCCCTGCTTAGAAAGCTCCTTCACTGTCGGAATCTCAACATCTTCACGCGCTTCTCTCCAGGTTTCACGTTCCTTGCGGTTCAGCCCCCAAGGATTTCCCTGTCTTTCAATGTTGGTCATGGCTCTTTGCGCATCTGCGTCAAGCTTTCCTTCTGTCAGAACCAAATAACGTCTCATATCGATGATTTTGTCTACATGCTCGTTCATCACAGGACATTGATCCTCACAGTTTCTGCAGGTAGTACAAGCCCAGATTTCCTCTTCTGTGATGACTTCTCCGATCAGGCTCGGGTTATAGACCAGTGCTGCAGCAGACTCCTGTGCGCCCTGCCCGGCAGCAGCAAGTGCAAGCTGATTTCCTTTCGTATGATTGAAAGCAAATCCAGGCACCCATGGAGATTTTTGCGTAACGACCGCACCTTTATCCGTTAAATGATCGCGAAGCTTCAAAATCAAATCCATCGGCGACAGCATCTTTCCAGTTCCTGTCGCAGGACACATATTTGTGCATCGTCCGCATTCTACACAGGCATAAAGATCAATCAGCTGCGGCTGTGTAAAATCTTCAATCTTTCCTGCTCCAAAGCTTTCCTGTGTTTCATCCTCAAAATCAATTTTCCCAAGCTTCCCAGGAGGGGACAGCCTGTTGAAAAAGACGTTGGCAGGCCCTGCAATCAAGTGGGCATGCTTGGATTGAGGCACATACACAAGGAATGTGAGAAGAATCAGCAGGTGAATCCACCATGCAATGTAAAAGATGACAATCGCTCCGGTTTCCCCGGCAAACCCAAGCAGATATGCAAATGATGAGGCAATCGGCTCTGACCACGTTAAGTCATGATTATGCCAGATAAGATTCATTCCGTTCCCAAGCAGAACTGTCAGCATAAGCCCGCCAATAAACAGAAGAACCAGGCCGGCCTTGAAATTTCTTTTCAGACGGACAAGCTTTTCAATATAGCGGCGGTAAAATGCCCAGACAACTGCTATCAAAATGACAAATGTGACAATCTCCTGGAAAAATGTAAATGCAGGATACAGCGGCCCCAGCGGAAGATGTGCATCCGGCACAATTCCCTTAATAATGAAATCAAGCGCTCCGAACTGCACCAATATGAAGCCGTAAAAAAACATCACGTGTATAATGCCGCTCTTTTTATCCTTCAGCAGCTTTTTCTGGCCAAATACATTGACCCATACCTTTTCAAGACGTGCTTTTAAGTCCTTATCAAACTCCACTTTTTTACCAAGCCTGATATAGGCCAGCCTTGTCCTGATAAGATACACAAACAGGCTAAGTCCGTAAGCGGTTACAATTAAAAAAGCGATTAAATTGATCCAAAGCAGTGCATTCACTTTATCAGCCCCCATTCTAACGATGTTTCATTGCAAATCCCTTTGTCGTGAATATTGACAATGAAAAAATTTTCTGATTATTACTGCTTACTTTCATGATAATAATGAATGAGCATTCAGTCAATCTTTTTGTTAAAATCTTCTTTTCATATTTTTTCCTTCCACCGGCTATGCTAATAACTACTATAACAGGGGGTGAATAAGTGATGGTATGGATTGTGGCCGCCCTGATTTTGCTTGTGCTGATCGTGATGATCAGGCTCGATTTTGTTTACGGGCGAGAGCATCTTCTAAAAAGCTCCATTAACCGAACTTACCCCATACGAAAAAGCGATCTCTCACTTTTTATAGATGGAACAGATTTGTATGCTGACTTATTTGATGAAATTCGAAGAAGCACGCATTCCGTTCATGTTCTTTTTTATATCATGCGAAACGATGAAGAAAGCCGGGAATTTCTTTATTTGCTGAAGCAGAAAGCGGCCGAAGGTGTTAAGGTGCGTTTGCTGCTGGATTATGTGGGTAGTTTTACATTAAAGAGAAAGTATATCAGCCAATTAAAAGAAAGCGGCGTCCAGTTTCAGTTTGCGCACAAGCCCCGCCTTCCTTTCTTTTTTTACACGCTGCAGGCAAGAAACCACCGGAAAATCACCGTGATTGACGGAAAAATCGGTTACCTCGGCGGCTTTAATATTGGAAAGGAATATCTTGGAAAGGATCCCAAGCTCGGGTACTGGCGCGATTATCATTTAAAGGTAACCGGCGAAGCTGCCTCTGACCTTCAGGATCTTTTTCTCAAAGATTGGTTTCATGCAGTTGGTACAGAGAACACTATCGCCAATCACCCGCTGTACTTCCCATCTCTGGAGGAGGGCAGCAGCAAGGTAAGGGTGGTCCCCACCTTTGCACATCACCTTGAAGCTCTGTTCTTATCATTTATCAAAGAGGCAAAATCCGAAATCCATATTTGCACACCATACTTTATTCCAAGTCACACCCTTCATGAAGCGCTGATTACAGCATTAAGAAAAGGCATCAGTGTGAAAATCATGGTGCCAATGCGCTCTGATCATCCCGGTGTAAAGGAAGCTTCTTTTCCTTACTATGAAAAGCTACTTGAGGAAGGCTGCGAAATATACCGTTACTACTACGGCTTTTACCATGGCAAGGTTATGGTGATTGATGATTCTTTTTGTGATATCGGAACGGCCAATTTTGATAAGCACAGCCTCTACCTGAACGCAGAGGTCAATTTATTGATCTTTGACAGAGAATTTATCAGATCTGTGAAAGCAACTATTTTTGAAGACATCAACCGGTCTGAAAGGCTGACGCTGGAATTTTATCATAAAAGATCCTTATTAGAACGGCTGAAGGAAAGGGCTGCCGCTGCCATTTCACACTTTTTATAGTGTTCTGTCCAAATAAATTCCTGGGATTCTTTACGGTGGGCAAGAAAGCTCAGCCGTTTCATTCTGAGATTACAGGGTACAACTTAGAACATGCTGTGAAATTTGGTTGACAGTTGAGGGTTACACCCTAAAACACACCGTGAAATCTGGCTGACAGTTGAGGGGTTCAACCTAAAACCGTGAAAGCTGGCTGACAATTGAGGGGTTCAACCTAAAACCGTGAAAGCTGGCTGACAATTGAGGGGTTCAACCTAAAACACACCTTGAGATCGGATTAGGCATCCTTTTTGACAGCAGTTGGTCGCCTATCTGATAAATAGGCGTAACATTTCCTCTTATCTTAAAAATTTCATAAAAAAAGCCTTATATAACCGGAGACATTCCGCTTATGAGACTGAATTCACAGGAAATGAGGGTATTTCATCAGCTTAACCGGAAAAGTTCGATTAAGTCCATATAATTGTGTAAAAACAAAAAGGGTATCATCATCCCCATGTTACAATGTTTTCGACCAAGAAAAATTGTACTGGAGGAAATGATGATGACCCAACTTAATCTTACCGTAAATCTTGAGGATTTAAAAGACCAGCTAATGAATGCTGAGTTAGACTCCGTCTTAAAATCCTCACTCATACTTATCTTGAATCAAGTGATGGAACAAGAGCGAGATGATCATTTAAATGCTAGCTGGTATGAAAGAACTGAAGGTCGTTCCGATTACAGAAACGGCTATTATGAGCGTGATTTCTTGATTTCTATCGGGAAAATTAAATTAAAGGTCCCTCGTACGAGGAGTGGTAAGTTTTCCACTTCTGTTTTTGAGAAGTATCAGCGTATCGATCAGGCCTTTGTCCTTTCTATGATGGAAATGGTAGTCAATGGCGTTTCATCCCGTAACGTAACGAAAATCATAGAACAACTTTGTGGGGAAAGTGTATCTAAATCCCTGGTTTCAAATATCACAAAAAACCTGGATCCGGTTGTAAATGAGTGGGCTAATCGTCCGCTAAATGTAATGTACTATAAGTATTTATTTGTTGATGCGATGTACATTAAAGTACGAGAACATCAACGTGTTGTTTCAAAAGCGGTTTATATCGCAATGGGGATAAATGACCAAAACAAACGAGAAATTATCGGATTACGTGTCGACCACTCTGAATCTAAAGCCAGCTGGACAAAATTTTTTGATATGCTCAAATCTAGAGGACTTCAATCACCTAAGATGATTATTTCAGATGCACATGAAGGACTCAAAAAGGCCATCCAAGGATCGTTTATAGGTGCAAGCTGGCAACGTTGCACATTTCATTTTAAGCGGAACATCTATGACAGTATGCCTAAGAAAAATAGTTCGGATGCCAAACACTTACTATTACGGATCTTTGATGCAGCTACACCAGAGGAAGCTCGTGTGTTAAAAAATGTGTTTATTGAAACCTATGAAAGTCAGAAAGCTTATCAAAAAGCTATTTCCATTCTGGATGATGGCTTTGAAGACGCTATTCAATACATGAATGAGCCGTATAGTTATCATCAGAAGCTTCGAACCACGAACAACCTGGAACGGTTAAATTCTGAGATTCGGAGAAGAGAAAGGGTTATTAGAATCTTCCCCAATACCCAATCTGCTTTTCGACTAATTGGAGCTGTATTAATGGACCATGACAAAGCGTTAGATTCAGGAAATAGAAAGTATCTTTATTGAGCGCTAGGGGGTAGGTGTGGCCTTAAGGCCACACCTACCCCCTAGCAAAGAGAACCATACTTATCCTGATTAATTTATGTCGAATACATGTAACTAAGTTTTTACACAATATTATGGACTTGACTAAAAGTTCCGCTTATTTTCCCTAAAAATAGCTGTTTTTTGCAATTAACCGAAATAGTTCCGCTTATTTTTCCCTTGTTTTCTAAATAAGGCCAATGCCCGCCGCCTTCAGAAACGTAACCGTTATGGGAAAAGTGAGAGTGGACTGGTCATTTTATTTTATTCTGAATGGTCAACAACTTATAAAGGAGCTTACTATGATTATTCGCTTTGGATATGTAGCAAATGCCCTGTCGCTGTGGGAGTGCTCGCCCGCAAAAACAATGACCTTTGCACGATATGAGAAGCTTGAAAGCATCGAGCGCGAAGCAGCATTGCTTCATGTAACAAAACAAAATCTGGATCATACCCTGCGCATTATTCATTATAATATTGCCCATGAGATTCCTTTATACCGTTTTTCATCCTCCATTGTCCCCCTCGCCACCCATCCGGAGGTTCTTTGGGATTGGAAAACGCCTTTTAAAAAGGAGTTCAGGGAAATAGGGAATCTTGTGAAAAAGCATGGATTGCGGACAAGCTTTCATCCCAATCAATTTACGCTTTTTACAAGTTCTAAAAAGCATATAACAGACAATGCAGTGATGGATATGGTTTACCACTATGATATGCTTGCGGAAATGGGGCTGGAGAAAGAAGGCATGATCAACATTCATGTTGGCGGCGCCTATGGGGACAAACAATCCTCTATTGAAAAATTTTATGAAAACAGCAAGAAAATCCCTCGGGAAGTGTATCAGCGGATGACGCTTGAGAATGATGACAAAACCTATACAACTGAGGAAACGTTGGAGGTTTGTGAAAAAGCCGGCGTTCCCTGCATGTTTGATTATCATCATAAGATTGCCAATAAAGATGATCATGCAGAGCTTCAGGACCTGCTGCCCCGCTTTTTTGCCACATGGGATCATACAGGACTGCTGCCTAAAATTCATATTTCTTCACCTAAATCAGAAAAAGAGATTCGCAGCCATGCAGATTATGTGGATCTCGATTTTATCCTCCCTCTGTTTAAAGCTCTTAAGGAAACAGGGCAGGATGTGGATATGATGATTGAGGCCAAGCAAAAAGACAAATCTCTCCTGAAGCTTGTTGAAGAGATTTCAAAGATTAGAGGTGTCAAGCGGATTTCGGGAGGCAGCATAGAGTGGTGAGGCCCGCCTCAGCCGGCGGCCTTGTCGCTGCCGGCCTGCAATTTGCGAGGCTGCAAGTTTGCCAGATAAATGCCTGCAGCAATCAGTGCTCCTCCAGCCAGAAAGTTCAGGTTCAGCGGCTCATTCAACAGAGCAAACCCGAGCAGCGTGCCGACAATCGGCTGCAGAAAAAAGAACAGTGAGCCTGTTGCAGCGTCCATATACTCAAACCCTTTGTTCCACAAATAAAATGCCCCCGCTGTTGAAACAACCCCCAAATATAGGATTCCAAGTATTAAAGAAGCGCTCCAGTCAATGCTTGCCGGAGTGAGCACCGCCTCTCCAGCTGCCAGAGGCAAGGTGAAAATTACGCCGTACAGCGACACCCACATTGTTACTGTGAGAGAGCTGTACTTTTTCGTCTGCACTCTGCTCAGAACCGTATATAATGCCCAGGTCACTGCTGCTCCCAAAAGAACAACATTTCCGGTAAATGCAGATTCTGATCCGCCGGCATCCCCCGGCAGGCCGATCACAATAAACACGCCTATCGTTGCAAGCAGGAGGGCAAATCCTTTGGTACCCGTAAGCTTTTCTCTCAGCACCCAAACAGCGAATAGCGAAATAAATGCAGGAGATGCTGAGGTAATCAGCGAGCCCATTGACGCGTTGGACAGATGCGTTCCGATAAACTGCATCCCGATCGAACCTGTGTAGCCCACAATCGCAATCATGGCAAAGTATGTATGATCACTTTTCTCAACAGCTGTTTCCCTCCGTAACGCTGCCAAAGCAAACAGCACAAGAAAGCCAAGCAGAAACCGCATCTCCAGCAGTACCCACGGCGTCACCTGCTCCAGCACCACCTTGCTCACAACATACATGCCTCCCCAAATCGAAGCGGCAGCCGAGAGGCACAGGGCCCCGTACAATTTATTCAAGAGTATTCCTCCGTTCTTTGTTTATAGTGATTTTAGCATATTTTTGCGGGGGTGAGCGGGGAGGGGCATTTTATTTAAGGGCGACACATGTTCATTCGAAATACGGGGTTATTTGGGAAAGTCAATAGACGGAGTAATACTGGTTGATTAGCATGAACAGGGTAAGTTTTAGTGGTGGGTTAAGATGAGGAATTTTAAAGAAGACTTTTTTATAGCTCGTTTAGTTTGTAGAACAAACGGGGCTGCTTTGTTATAGTATCGCGGAGATAGTATAACAAACGGGACTACTTTGTTATACTATCTTGGCTTTTCAGCATGATAGTATAACAAAAGAGGCCGCTTTGTTATAGCATCACGAAGATAGTAGAACAAACGGAGCTGCTTTGTTATACTATCTTGGCTTTTCAACGAGATAGTATAACAAAAACACTCACTTTGTTATAGCATCGCGGAGATAGTAGAACAAACGGACAGCTTTGTTAGACTATATTGGCTTTTCAGCGAGATAGTCTTAACAAAAACCAAAAAAGAGAGCATCCGCCAGGATACTCTCTCATTGTTACATTTTTTCAGGGGATGATACGCCAATTAGGGCGAGCGCATTTTTCATGGTGATTTGCGTTGCTTTCATAAGGCCGAGGCGCGCACGGCTTTTTTCTTCGTTTTCTGGATCCAGCACTTTTTCGGCATTGTAGAAGCTGTGAAGTGTTGATGCCAGTTCGAATATATAGTTGGTTACGCGGTGAGGAATGCGCTTGGCAGCCGCCTCTCCTACAGCCTGCGGGAATTCACCTAGCTTTTTCAGAAGATCGATTTCTTTTTCGCTGGAGAGTTCATCAAGCTTGAGGCTTCCCTCATAGGATAGTCCCTGCTCTTCTCCCTGGCGCAGCATGCTGCAGATACGCGCGTGCGCATATTGTGCATAGTACACAGGGTTTTCATTTGATTGTGACAGAGCAAGATCCAGGTCAAAGTCCATGTGCGTGTCGGCACTGCGCATGGCGAAGAAGTAGCGTACTGCGTCAAGGCCTACCTCTTCCATCAGGTCTCTCATTGTTACAGCTTTCCCGGTCCGCTTGCTCATTTTCATTTTTTCGCCGTTTTTGTACAGGTGAACCAGCTGGATGATTTCCACTTCCAGTGTATCTTTTCCATAGCCAAGTGCCTCAATTGCAGCTTTCATACGCGGAATGTAGCCGTGATGATCTGCTCCCCACACGTTAATCAGCTTTGTAAAACCGCGGTCCAGCTTGTCTTTGTGATAAGCAATGTCAGGTGTTAAGTACGTATAGGAGCCGTCTTTTTTAATCAGGACACGGTCCTTGTCATCGCCAAACGTTGTGGAGCGGAACCAAGTTGCTCCATCTTCCTCAAAGATGTGGCCTTTTTCACGCAGAGCCTCCAAAGCGTTGTCGATTTTTCCGTTTTCATATAATGAAGTTTCTGAATACCAAACATCAAATGGCACACGGAAGGCTTCAAGATCGCTGCGAAGTTTATCCATTTCAAATTTTAGTCCGTACTCACGGAAAAATGCAATCCGCTCTTCTCTTTCTTCTTTTGCAAACCGGTCTCCATAATCATCAGCAAGCTTTTTGCCAATATCAATAATGTCCTGGCCATGATAGCCGTCTTCCGGCATTTGCGCGTCCTGCCCAAGCGCCTGCAGATAGCGTGCCTCAATGGAGTATGACAGATTGTTGATTTGATTTCCGGCATCATTGATGTAGTATTCACGGGATACATCATAGCCCGCTTTAGCCAGGATGCTGCACAGCGAATCGCCTACTGCCGCACCGCGTGCATGGCCAAGGTGCAGTGTTCCGGTAGGGTTGGCAGACACAAATTCTACCTGAAGCTTTTCACCTTTTCCAATATTCGTTTCACCGTATTGATCCTGTGCTTTTAAAATCGCCGGGACAAGGTCTGTTAAATATGAATTGTTCATGTAGAAATTGATAAAGCCCGGACCTGCCACCTCTATTTTTTCTATAGAAGCTTTGTCCTTATCAAGATTTGCCGAAATTTCCTCTGCGATTGCACGCGGCGCCTTTTTGGCCACGCGTGCCAGCTGCATCGCCATGTTCGTGGAGTAATCTCCATTTGCTTTATCCTTTGGAAGCTCCAGAATCAAATCCGGCAGCTGACTTTCCTCTGCAAGTCCAGCCTTCAAAACCGCTGCTTTTATTTCTTCTTTTAACTGTTCTTTCATCTGCTCAACTACGTTCATCACTCTTCCTCCTTATATGAGATGGTTAATGTATGTAAATGCTTCTCCGCTTCGCCGATTTCCAGCTCATATGTTAATTTCAGCCGGCCTTGCAGGGGCTTTATGCTGTGGTCGTACGCTAGACCCAGGGTCCTGGTAGTCAGCTGAAGCTGTCCGATGGGAGTTTTATAGTCTGTAATGGTATCTTCATTGGGGATAAACCTTTGCCTCATTCTAAGTGCTTCACTTCTCATGATAAAAACTTCTTCCTCATTCATCTTTACCACAGTAGAAACATTTCCAAAGTCGTGTTCTTCTTTATACGACAAATACGAGGAGGATTCCTTTTGATAGTACTCTCCGGTTGTTTTAAACTCAATGATTTCTTCAGTTTCGCCGCTTTTTATAACAGAATGCACATGAATTTGTACAGGCGATGAATTCTTCACAGCAAACACATCCTTTCGCTGTCCTTATAACTTAAATAGTATAAAGACTTCTTTGGAAAAGTTCAATAGCAGCCATCATTTTTGGGCACAGGCAAGGAGGATGGAAAAGAAAAAGCCCTGGCATATCCAAGGCTTTCCTTTACATTCTGGGGTTATACAATTACGGGCGCTTTGAAACCCAGCCGAGCAGCATTTCACGAAGCAGCTTGCTGGCTGTGTTTGCAGTCTGGTCTGAATGGTCGTAAATCGGTGCAACTTCGACCAGATCAGCTCCCACAATGGAGATGTCAGATTCTGCAATCGCATGTATGGAAGCAAGCAGTTCACGGGAGGTAATGCCTCCGGCGTCAACTGTCCCAGTTCCAGGTGCATGGGCCGGATCCAGCACGTCAATGTCAATTGTGATATATACAGGGCGTCCGGCAAGCTTTGGCAGGATTTCCTTTAGGGGCTCCAGCACTTGAAACTTTGAGATGTGCATGCCAGCTTCCTTCGCCCACTGAAATTCTTCCCTCATGCCGGAGCGGATTCCAAATGAGTACACATTTTCCGGTCCGATCAGATTGGCAATTTTACGGATTGGAGTTGAGTGGGAGAGCGGCTCCCCTTCATATTCCTCTCTCAGGTCGGTATGCGCGTCCATATGAATAACTGCAAGATCAGGATATTTTTTGTAAACAGATTTCATGACCGGCCAGGATACAAGATGCTCACCGCCGATACCAAGCGGGAATTTTCCCTGATCCATCAGGCTGTCGATATACTCTTCAATGATATCCAGGCTGCGCTGTGCGTTACCGAAAGGCAGCGGGATATCTCCTGCGTCAAAGTATTTCACGTCATCAAGATGACGGTCCAGATACGGGCTGTATTCCTCAAGGCCGATGCTCACCTCGCGGATGCGGGCGGGGCCGAACCTTGATCCCGGACGGTAGCTCACTGTCCAGTCCATCGGCATGCCGTATATGACTGCTTCGCTTTCCTCAAAGGAAGGATGGCTTTTGATAAATACGTTGCCTGAATATGCTTCTTCAAATCGCATGTTCACAGTCCTCCCGGTTTACTTCGTAAGATCTTCCACAAATTTCGGCAGCACGAAAGCTGCTTTGTGAAGCTCTTTTGAGTAGTACTTTGTATCGATATCATGGAAACGCTCTTCACTCACTTCAAGCGGATCATGCTTTTTGGAACCAATTGTGAACGTCCAAAGGCCGCTTGGGTATGTTGGAATGTTTGCAATATAAAGGCGCGTAATCGGGAAAATCTCTTTCACATCGCGCTGTACGTTGCGGATCAGGTCAGGTGTAAACCAAGGATTGTCAGATTGGGCTACAAAAATGCCGTCTTCCTTCAATGCCTTTGAAATTCCTGCGTAAAAGCCTTTTGTAAAGAGATTCACTGCAGGGCCAACAGGCTCTGTAGAATCTACCATAATTACATCGTATACATTTTCACTTTCAGCAATATGCAGGAATCCGTCTGCCACTTTTACTTCCACGCGGGAATTCTCAAGCTGGCCTGCAATCTCCGGAAGGTACTTTTTCGAATACTCAATTACCTTGCCGTCAATTTCCACAAGCGTTGCTTTTTTTACGCTGGGATGCTTCAGTACTTCACGGATAACGCCTCCGTCTCCGCCGCCCACTACAAGCACGTTCTCAGGGTTAGGATGGGTAAACAAAGGTACGTGCGCCACCATTTCATGGTAAACAAACTCGTCCTTTTGGGATGTCATCACCATGCCGTCAAGAAACAGCATGTTTCCAAATTCCTCCGTTTCCGCCATTTCAAGCTTTTGAAATTCTGTTTGCTCTGTATGTAAAGTTTTGTTGATTTTCAATGTGATGCCGAAGCTGTCAGTCTGCTTCTCTGTGTACCATAATCCTCCCATGTTACAACATCCTTTCCTAGTCTATTTTTTAAAGTATTTCATCCATTGGTATGATTCCCTAAACCATGGATTACAATCCTATTATTTTGTTTCCAAACCTAAAAAAAGTATAGAGGAATCTAGCAAAAATGCAAGAACAATTTCATTTTTTCATAGAGACAGGTTTAAAAAGGCCATTTTCTTCTCATACTGTTAAAAACTTTTATGGACGATAACAGTGAGGTGGACAAAATGGGGGATATCCTTGCAGACCGCAGAATAAAATATACGCTGAAAACCATCAGGGCACTGTTGTTTTTGGGACTGCTGGCAGCCTTGTTTCTATCGACTGTTTTGTTCGGCATGATTTATTATTTGTCTCAGCAGGGTGCTCCGTCACTCACAGTCCCTCAGTCAACTATTGTTTATGCCGGAGACGGAAGTGTGATTGGAGAAACCCATAATGGCGAAAAAAGATACTGGGTGAAGCTCGGCGACATTTCTCCGTATTTGCAAAAAGCGACGATTAGTATTGAAGACCGGAGCTTTTATAAACATCACGGTTTTGATTATAAAAGAATTGCGGGTGCAGCCATCGCTGATATTAAGGCAATGGCAAAGGTTCAGGGAGCCAGCACCATTACTCAGCAATACGCACGCAACCTGTTTCTTGTTCATGAAAAAACATGGAAACGAAAAATGGATGAAGCACTGTACACTTTACGGCTTGAGATGAATTACAGCAAAGAACAGATCCTTGAAGGCTATTTAAATACCATTTACTATGGCCATGGCGCTTATGGAATTGAAGCAGCAGCCTCCTATTATTTTGACAAGCATGCAAGCGAACTGACGCTCAGCGAGGCTTCCATGCTGGCCGGAATTCCAAAGGGGCCAGGCTCATACTCGCCGCTGATTCAGCCGGAAAAAGCCAGGCAGCGCCAGCAGGTAATCCTTCAGATGATGGTTAAAGAAGGCTATATCACAGCAAAAGAAGCAGACAGCGCTTTTGCCGCTGAGCTTCAGTACCGCAAACGGGATCAGTTGGAACAGCAGCACCCTGCTCCCTATTTTCAAGATGCTGCAATGAAGAGCCTTTCCTCACTACTCGGGTTGGACGAAAAAGAACTGTCTGCAAAGGGACTCAGAATATACACCACGCTGAATCCGAGGCTTCAGACAACTGCAGAAAACATCATCCGCAGTACTATTCCGGAAGGGACAGAGCTTCAGGCAGGCTTTGTAGCGATGAATCCAAAAAATGGGCATGTGGAAGCCCTGGTCGGCGGCCGCGATTACCAGGAAAGCCCGTTTAACAGGGTCACGCAGGCGGAAAGGCAGCCCGGCTCAACGATGAAACCCTTCCTCTATTATGCCGCAGTAAAGGAAGGCTTTACTCCTGCAACTGAAATGAAGAGTGCACCAACGGTTTTTACGTATGATGAGGGAAAATCGACGTATCAGCCCAGTAATTACAACGGCTATTATGCGGAAAAACCCATTACCCTTGCACAGGCCATGGCACTTTCCGATAACATTTACGCTGTTAAAACACATTTGTTTCTGGGGATGGAAAAGCTGATTTTCACTGCAAAAACCTTTGGCATTACAAGCAAGCTCGCCCATGTTCCTTCATTGGCGCTCGGCACCTCTCCCGTACATCTGCTTGATATGACGGCAGGCTACAGCATGCTGGCGAATGGCGGCTACGCAGCAGACCCTGTATTTATCACAAAGGTGGAAGACAGCCAAGGCAATGAAATATACAGCGCAGACTACTCAAAAGAAAGAAAGCTGGATGAGCAGGCTGCTTTTGTGACGGTCCATATGATGAAGGGCATGTTTGACAAAAGTCTGAACGGCTACACAAAAGTGACGGGAAGCAGCATCAGCGAACAGCTTACCAGAAGCTATGCCGGAAAGTCTGGCACCACAGAAACCGACAGCTGGATGATCGGCTTTTCACCTGATCTGAACGCAGGAGTATGGACCGGCTATGATAAGAACAGAACCATCGACCATGTACAGGAAAAAAGCTATGCCAAGCAGATTTGGGCTTCATTTATGGAAGAAGCTTTAAAGGATGAACCGATCTCCGCGTTCAAGCCTCCTAAAGGCGTAGAAGGCGTTTATATCAATCCTGAAAACGGAAAGCTCGCCGGAAAAAACTGCCCAGTCAGGCATTTTGCCTACTTTGTAGCAGGAACGCTGCCAGTCGAGCACTGTACGGAGCATTCGCAGGAATCTCCTGGAGACAATTCTCCTCCACAGCAGGAAGAAGCGAAAAAAAGCTGGTGGCAGAGGATTTTCCCATGGAAAAAAGACACAAAAAACCCCGGGTAGCCTTCCCGGGGTTTTTCGTGTCCTAGCTTTATATCTTTATATTCAGTCTACTCATTTTATGAAATAACCACAAGTTCTTCACAGTTTATTCACAAAATGGACAAATTCTGGCGTTTTTTGCTAACTGTTATATGTAAGTGGAGCTCCATCGTTTCAGAAATTAACCGGAGGTATTCCACTACATTGCATATGTATCCACAGGCCAAAAATAAATTTAATTTCCTACTACTAAATTGAAGTGATAGGGGGCTTTTTTATGGAAGAATGCAGAAAAAAATCTCCTGAAGTAGCAGCTAAACCCACGTTATCCGTGACTGCTAATAAAGGAGACTCTCATGGATACTCATTATATCAAATCAGACCGTATTTTGTAAATGCCTTTTTTTGAAACTTTTAAGTGTTCGTTCTTGGACACGGTGTAAAAATTTGAACACCTGCTAGTGTAGGTTTAATATGGCACTTCTTTTTAGAACTACTTAGTTATTAGGGCGGGGAGGCGCCCCGTGAAAGCCGCTATATATAGATAACCGGAGGAACTCCGCCTATTAAGAAAAAACAGCGAAAATGGACTGAAATAAACGGAAGATTTCCGCCTATGCATCTAAAAAACCTTCAAATGGAGCAATTTCAGCAGCTTAAGCGGAATTCATTCCCTTATTTCCTCTAAAGAACGGCCTATTCTGAATGTAACCGGAAATCTTACGCTTATTTTTTCTTTAGTGGGAGGTGTCATCCAGGTTACACTGTTAGGTCGCTGAAAACAGTGTTGCCAAGATTGCATAAAATGACTCTTTCTGGTTTACATTGAGGGAAATCCTTTATTCATTGAATGAATAGACAGAAACCCACCGTCTATCATATGGGGTATTGAGACTCAAACAAGCGGAACTTCTAATAACCAAATTCCCAGTCATTTTTTCTTACTTGTTAAAATTTAAACTTGCTCAGCTCATTTTGAAGCTCATCTGACAAGCTGCTCAGTGCATTCACCGAAGCGCTTACTTGCTGCATCGTGGCAAGTTGTTCCTCTGATGCAGCCGCTACATTTTGGGAATTTTCAGATGTGTTATGAGCAATGTCAGCCAAGGAAACTATGGTCGCATTCACTTGTTGTGCCGAGGCTGCCATTTGTTCTGTTGACGTTGACACCTCATCGATCTTTTCTGAAACAAGCTTAATGGATTCTTGTATTTTTCCAAATGCCTGTCCTGCTTCATTGATGACATTTGTTCCAATGTTTACTTCCTTCGTTCCACTGTCCATGGACGCGATGGCTGCATGTGTATCTTGTTGAATTTCATTAATCAGCTGCGCAATTTGATCTGCTGAATTCTTCGACTGCTCCGCTAATTTACGCACTTCGTCTGCTACGACTGCAAACCCCAGACCCTGCTCACCCGCTCTCGCAGCTTCTATCGCTGCATTTAAAGCTAAAAGATTTGTTTGGCTTGCAATTCCGGTTATAACTTCGACGATCTGGCCTATTTCGTTCGAGCGGACACCAAGTTCACTAATAAGATCTGCTGTTGTGCCCACCGACACTTCAATTGAATGCATCTGAGTTACTGCTTTTTGAATCAGTGCACGGCCTTCCACTGCTTGTTGATTGGAACTTTGAGATTCCTGAGATACATCTGAAGAAGAATGAGCAATCCTTTGCACTTCCTTAGACATACTATCCATCGCACTCACACTTTCCATTGCGCTCACAGCGGAGTATTCTGCACCTTTAGCAATTTCCTGGACTGAAGTCGTCACCTGCATTGCTGATGAAGAAGACTGCTGGGCTGAAGCGGTAAATTGCTGTGAAGATACAGCAAGCTGATTGGACGTTTCTGCTACCCTTGATAACAAGGCCTTCAAGTTCTGTACCATTGAATTGGAGGCTTTGATTAATCGGCCTACTTCATCTTCCGACTTTGTTTCTAATAATTCTCCGCGAAGATCGCCATTTGCGATAATTTCCAGCCGTTGAACAACCAATGAAATGGCCCTCGATATTTTATTGGCAATATATAAGGCCACAGCAATCGAAATCACAACAGCTGCAATCAATCCCACAGCCGTGAAAATTTTTGCTTGGGAAGCAGTCGAAACAGCATTCTCAGCCTGAGTTTTTGTGATTTCATTCTGGATATCCACAACCTTTACCCAGGCATCAATTGCCTCCTGGCTGTAAGGAAGGCACTTTTCTGCCATTAATTGAACGGCTCCTTCTTGGTCACCGCTATCATAAAGAGGAATAATCTGATCAGTAACAAGCTTTCTCCATCGAATTGTCTTTTCATCCGCTTCCTTTATGGAAGCTGCAAGCCCGCCTGAAATAACGCCCTCATTGATTGCCTTAAAAAGATTTTCTTCCGTCTGAATTGCCTTTTCGGTTTCCTCTAAAAATTGCACCTTAAACTCTTCTCTATTAAAAAGAATATAGTCTCTAGCAATTTTAGCCCGATTGGCTACACTAAATGATATGGAATTAATATCTTCCAAAAAAACCATGTCATTATCAGTGATTTCTTCTACTTGATTTGATAAGGAATTCATTGCAAAGTAATTATACGAACTAATTGTAATCAATATCGTTAAAATAATTGCAAACCCGGTTAAAATCTTCCCCTTTAAACTGTTCATTCTCAAACTCCATTCTCCCATTGTATTGTTTTCCCTGCGGTTATGATTCTAAAAGCTTCCAAAAGCGGCAGCAGTCACATACTGACCAAAAAGGTGATATCCTCCATCTTCTTTTGGAGGTGCTCCATACTCTTTAACAAATTACATCGTTAATATGGTAAAAAAGTACCACATGCTAAATTCTATAAGAAGTGGCATATTTTATCAATCTTTATCACTTTTGGAATGTGCCCAATTGTTGATAGCTTGTAAGATTGTGATTGTAACCTCGGTTTTTCTACAATGGCCGGATATTCTGCATGTTGAAATGAGGAGACATGATCTGCCTCCTCTGAATCGTTTTTCCTGGTATTAACGTACTATTTTAAGGCTGGATGAAGTGCGGCGAGGATATAAAGAGTGGGGCCGCTTTGTTCTACTATCACCAATATCGTATAACAAACAGGGCTTCTTTGTTCTACTATCACCAATATCGTATAACAAACAGGGCTGCTTTGTTCTACTATCCCCAAAATCGTATAACAAACAGGGCCCCTTTGTTCTACTATCTCCAATATCGTATAACAAACAACCCCATTTTGCTCTCCTATCACCCCCGCCCGCTCCGTCTCCCCACAAAAAAAACTGGCAGGCCTATTCGGCCGCCAGCCCCTTTTTCAATTCGTCTGAGGAGTTGTTCCACATGTCTGCATTGTGGTTTTTTAGAAAGTCTGAGAGAATGCGTTTTGATGTTTCATCCATAAAGTTCACCATGATGTGGCGTTTGATTGATTTGTCCATTTTGTTTACGTGTTCCGGGAGAGATTTGTAGCCTCTCCTGATGGAGCGGTCAACGGTCATTTCACAGGCTGTGACGCCAGCATAATAAGGGCCTTCCTGCTTACGATCTACGGTTACCCATACGAGCCAGTAAGGCTTTCCGTTAGGTACTTCTTCTTTTGTTTTGAGAAATTTGATACCTTTTTCGACTGTACTCCGGGCGTGCATAGCCCCGATATCGATAAAGGCTTCCCCTTCTTCAATGTCGACGAAGACGGGTGAGACGTTGTCCAGGCTTAAGGCACCGACACCAAATCCTCCGTGTCCGTCTGTCGGGTCATTTTTTATGATATTAAAGCCTATGTTTTTTTTCTTTTTTTCTCCGTCCATTTATGACTCCTCCTTAGCGAAGCGGTTGTAGTAGAAGGTTAAACAGTGTCATTACAGCTTCCCTGCCGAAATCAAAGAGCGGTTGAATGGTGTATTGATCAAGCGGCGTAATCACCAGAATCAAAAACAGAACAATGCCGTAGTTTTCATATTGTGTCATTTTTGCCCTTATCTCATTCGGTACCAAATCTTCTATGATCCGGTAGCCGTCAAGCGGCGGAAATGGCAGCAGATTGAAAATGAACAGCACAATATTCAGGTTGATGAGAATTCGCAGAAACTGATCAGTCACCATTGCAATGTTTTCCGGCATGGCAGCAAAGGCACCTGTTTGAAATAGTATTAAGTACAATGCGTTTCCAATGAATGCAATGACGAGGTTGCTAAGCGGGCCGGCGACAGATACAAGTACACCTGCAAGCCTCGGCCGCTTAAAAAAGAACCGGTTCACAGGAACGGGCTTTGCCCAACCAAAGCCGGCAATAAAGATCAGGATCGTGCCGAACGGGTCCAGATGCGCCAGCGGGGAAAGAGTAAGCCTTCCCTGTTTTTTGGCTGTTGGATCTCCAAACTTATAAGCGACATATGCATGTGCAAATTCATGAAATGTAAAGGCAATCATCAGGACGACGATTACATAAGGTATCAGTTCAACCGGAAATGCAAGGAAGTTCTCCATGATTTTGTTCTCCTCCAGCGGGATAGAAACATGCATTTTCTTTTAAAGTATACTATATTTGAAGAGTAAAGACATATAAAGGAGGCGCAACGCTATGCCATATGTAACTGTAAAAATGCTTGAGGGCCGTTCAGAAGACCAAAAGCGCGCCCTTGTTGAGAAGGTAACTGCAGCTGTTTCCGAAACAACAGGCGCAGCTCCTGAGAAGATCGCTGTATTTATTGAAGAAATGAGCAAAAATCATTACGCAGTGGGCGGAAAACGCCTGAGCGATTCCGAATGAAGAATTCAGAAGCTTGAGGAGCACCTCAAGCTTTTTGCTTTTACACTTTTATTTTCATAAATTTGTTAACATCCCGAAATCCTATTTTTTCATACAGCTTCATGGCCGTCTCATTATGTACGTATACATTCAATCCCACATCCTGATACCCGTTGTTCTCAAATTCCTTTAAGGCCTCCTCCATGAGCAGCTTTGAATATCCCCTTCCCCTGTACGCCTTTTTCACATATAAATCATTAACCCAGCCTATTTCGTCTCCCGTAAGAAAGTCAAAAGCCTTATCAATCATTACCCAGCCCAGCAGTGTTTCACCATCCATCAAGCATAAAAAATAGGCTGAATGCTTTGCAGAGTGCTCATAAGCCTCTATCATTTTTTGCCGATTATCATCTGATACATGGTTGGTCGCTTCTCTCCTGTTTTCCCCGGCCAGTTCATAGATTTCCTGAATCTGTGCCTCATCTGCTCTTTTAAATGTGTATTCCATGATTGTCCCTCCGTTATGCGGTTATACTTTTTAATTTAACATATATTACCTGATGGCTGAACAAGTTTTTTCTCATAAAAAAAGCATAAAGCCCTGGGCTTTACACTTTTTGTACTGCTGTTTTTTGCTGAATTGCGGCAATGAATTCATAGGCTTCGTCTATTTCTTCAGCTGTGTAGCGCTGCTTGCTTTTCAATGTAAACACTTTTTCGGAAACTTCTTCTTTGTCGAGATCTGAAAAGAACAAAACTGTTGAAACGAGTTCAAGAAATCTTGCAGACTGGCCGTTCAGGTCTTCGAGGCACTCCTTGAGCTGCGGCATTTCCAGTTCATAGTGCGTGAGGAACTGCTCTCCGGATTCTGTGAGCGAGTAGCGGTATTGATAGTAGCCGCCCTTCTTTTCCCTTACCTCGTTTAAGAAACCAAGATTGCAAAGTTCTTCCACCTTCAGCGTCAGCTCTTCTGAATACGGTCCAAAAAAGTGAAAATTATATTTTTCGTAAAAAGGATAATTGATTTTCTTGGCTATATAAATGATTTTCTGAAGCTTTTTCCGGCCGATGATTTCTCCGGACGCAGAGAATACCTTCATCAGCTTCGCATGTTCCTTTAACAATCCCCTTCATCTCCTAACCTTATATCTCTCATTTATTTATGTATGTGAAGCAGCTCCAAAATCTTTTTCTTGACGGCTTTTTTGGATGACATATTTTCCAGTAAATCCAGAGGAAAATAAAGTTTGTGATCTGTTCTTCTTTTACCCGAAATGGCATCTACAATCTCAGATTCTCTTGAAAGTTCCCTTAGGTCTCCATTCGTTTTCAGAAGGTGAATCGGCAGTCTTTCCTCTTCCTCGCCGGGACGGTAAAAGTCGTATGGCAGATCTGACGAAGAATCCACAACCAGATAGTAATCGGGATCAATTCCAGCCTTTTTGAACAGTGATGTCAGCTCCATCAGCTTCATCATTTGTTCATTGGTCGGGTGAAACTCAACATACTTGAATAGATTTCTGTTCATAAATCTATTGCAAAGATCACTTAACACAGGGTCGCTTTCCTCCTGCCATGCCTGAAAATAAAAGAGAATGACAGACTCATCAAGCTTCAGGTAATCCTTCAGTGACAATTCGTCTTCAAAGATGGAGTAAAAATGAGTGGGTTCCTGCTTGAATGTATAGTATTCCTGATGAAGCTGTTTCGCGCGGTGCAGAATTTTTGTCAGGATTACTTCAGCGCTTCTGGTAACAGGGTGAAAATAAACCTGCCAGTACATTTGATATCGGCTCATAATGTAGTCTTCTACAGCATGCATGCCGCTTTGTTTAATAACAACTTGATCTTCCCTGGGTCTCATCACCCTCAGGATCCGTTCCATGTCGAAATGGCCGTAGCTTACGCCGGTGTAGTAGGCATCCCTCTGCAGGTAATCCATCCGGTCAGCATCAATCTGGCTTGAAATCAGGCTGACCACCTGTTTATTGGGATATGTTTTTGCAATGACTTCAGCCACATTTTTAGGAAAATCTTTGCCCACTTTGCTGAGGACTTTATTGACTTCCGTGTCTCCCAGAATAATCGCTCTGGTGAAGTCCTCATGATCCAGGTGAAACACTTTTTCAAAAGAATGCGAGAAAGGGCCGTGGCCTAAATCATGAAGAAGCGCAGCACATAGCACCAGCATGCGCTCTTCCTCATTCCATTCAGCTCTGCCCCGGAAAACATCGTCCACGATCCTGCGGACAATTTCATACACGCCAAGCGAGTGGTTAAAGCGGCTGTGCTCCGCTCCATGAAAGGTCAGGTAAGTTGTACCGAGCTGGCGGATTCGGCGGAGCCTTTGAAACTCAGAGGTGCCGATCAAGTCCCATATCAGTTTATCCCTTACATGGATGTAGCGGTGAACGGGGTCTTTGAACACCTTCTCTTCTGTCAGTTTTCCAGTTGGCTGTGTCATTGCTCTTCCCTCTTCCATTAAGTCGTAGTCCTATTATAACAATTCCCCTGTCTCATTCACAGCTTGGGAAAATGAAAAAATATGGCTGAGACAGAAAAAATCACCTGTGCAGGGACTGCAGAGGCGATTTTTACTTGTTTAGCTTTTTTTCAATTTTTTCGATCAGCTCGTCCTCGCTGGGAGCTGAAACAGGACGGTTATTTACAAATGCGAACGATTTTTTGCGTCCAGGACCGCAGTAAGATTGACAGCCGATATCTATGCTCGCATCAGGGTCAACCTTATTCAGGCGGGGCACCAAGGTTTTTATATTTGTTGCCTGGCAATCGTCGCAAACACGGAATTCATTGGCCATGTATAACGACAACCTTTCTTAGTTTATACTGGCAGGCCGCTGCTCCGCATCAAAGCCGAATACAGCACTTTTTTCCCTGCAATCTATATCACTTGATTGTTCTTTAATAATGATAAAACACTAAATGGTATTTTACCTTTTCTGCCCCGCCAATGCAAGGGCGGGAATTTTTTTCCGGGCAGTCTCACTGACAAAATAATAGTTTTTAACTCTTGAAAAAAAATCTAGTATCCTTTTACAAATCTTGTATAAAACACTTCCGTCCTGTCCATCCTATTATCAACAAACAAAGTTACATGAGGGAGTTGAGTAAGTATGAAACAACGACAAGATGCCTGGTCTGAAGAGAATGATTTATTGCTAGCCGAAACGGTCCTCCGCCATGTTCGCGAAGGAAGCACACAGTTAAATGCTTTTGAAGAAGTAGGAGATAAATTAAATCGCACATCCGCTGCCTGCGGTTTCCGCTGGAATGCAGTTGTCAGACATAATTATGAAAAGGCGCTTCAGCTTGCCAAAAAACAACGCAAGCAAAAAATGCGCTCCATGGGCAAAGGCCAGCCGGCTAAAAAACAGCTGCTGTACACACCGCCTGAAAACCAAACTTCAATGCCTGCTGCAGAAGAGGTTGATATGATGCCATTCTATGAGAATGATAAAGCACCGGAACCTCTTTATCTGGAGGAATTCAGCGAAGAGCAGGAAGAAATGGATTTTGGAATGATTCAGAACCAAATGCCTTACTACAGCAGCAGCCCGCCTTCAGCACCAGCTGCCCAAGAGCTCACTTTGGATGATGTGGTTGATTTTCTGCAATCTTATCGTGGAGATACCGTTCAGCTTCAAGCCCTTCAGCATGAAAATGAGAGGCTTAAGCGTGAAAATGGAGATTTGCTAAGAATGAATCATGATCTTCAAAAGCAGGTAGCAAGGCTCGAGCAGGATACTTCTTCCGCTCAGGAAGACTACGATACTTTAATGAAAATTATGAACCGTGCAAGAAAGCTTGTCCTCTTTGAAGAGGAAGAGCGCCCTTCCACTAAGTTCAAAATGGACCGTAACGGCAATCTCGAAAAGCTTGCCGAGTAGTTACAACTTTGTGTTCCCCCCCTTTATATACATGTTTAGGCCCGCCTGTGAGCGGGCTTTTTTTATTGCTGATTTTCAAGCAGGCAACCACTCAAGTATTTGAAGAAAAATGCCGGCGTTCCTCATTATCTGGCAGAACTTCTCACTGGGAATTGCTCAATATGTACTTTGAAACCGGAGATCAGGAGCTTCAGCATATGCGGTTAGGATGCAGCAGGAACAGTCAGCGGAACGAAGGGGGAGCCTATCAATTCTAAAAGGACCTTTAATTATTTTAACGGAAATTGGGAGATTCAGAGAAGATTAGCTTGTCCGCCCTTCGTCTGCCATTTGAGAAGAAGCTTTATTTCCTGGAAGGGGCGGAATCACAATTTTGTTACTGATTCAGAATTTCCCTGCAGAAATAAATTCTCTGGACCAATGAACTCTTTGCATAGTGAAAACGTAAAGATGTCCTTAGGACAAAGGCATAAGAATTGGTGCGGGATGGAAAGGGGGATTGCTGTAATTTTTTAGGGGAGTCAGGGGAGCGGGTAACGTGTTGTGGTGTATTGTTCTTTTGCAAATTGATAAACAAAGGGTGGTGTTTTGTTATAGTATTTTGAATAACAAAGAGCTTACTTTTGTTATAGTATTTCGGGAAAAGTCAAAGATAGTAGAACAAAGTGCCATGTTTTGTTCTACTATGCTGGAGATACTATAACAAAGAGCCCTGTTTTGTTCTACTATGTTGGAGATAGTAGAACAAAGTGCGTGCTTTTGTTATAGTATTTCGGAAAAAGTCGAAGATACTATAACAAAGTGCCCTGTTTTGTTCTACTATGTTGAAGATAGTAGAACAAAGTGCGTGCTTTTGTTATAGTGGGACACAATTAAAACGTTCAATAGAATCAAAATCATATTTCATACAAGGATTACATAATACATAACAGCAATCAGAATTAAGTCGCATGCACGGTGTGGAGCGGGGGCGGAGTAAGCCTTGTGTTTGCTAGGATACATAAGGAAAATGAAATGACAAAATATACTAAAAATTCTGGTAATATATTGAATTATCTAATTTCCTAGTGTACACTTGCCCTGTTAGAGTATCTAACTATCAGAATCTATGAGGTTTTAAATGTGTCGAAAGTGAAATTCGATGGTTAATGCCCAAGGTGATGATGGTCAAGGTATTACGGTACTTACAGGCGATGGGCTGAGCAGTTTATCGATGCGGTATCAAATAGAGTAGCAGACGGTGAAATTGAGAGTATCGCTCCTGAGTCTGCCTTTAATTTAGAAAAAACGACTGTGTATACGGTTGGTGGCGGGGTTACGGTTGTTACAGTTCCATTAAATGGTGAGTACAGTATCCCTAGTAACATAACGATATTCTTCGATGAAGATAAGGCTGTATTGCAGACAAATGAAATGTTGGTTAGCGCTAGAAAAATGATATTAGTTCCAGAAAGAAAAAATAAAAATAAAGCAAAATTAAAACCTTGTTTGCAAGTAGTTAAATATTACTATTTTACATTTATTTACCTATTTTTGAAGGGGTATTCAATTATTTAGTGAATATATACTCTCGATACCAAAAATTAGGAGGGTTAAGATGAAAAAAATTGTTTCAGCATTATTAGTTTCTCTAATTGTTTCATCTGTAATTTCAGCATCACCGATTAATGCTAATGAATTAGGTGATAGTTCTAGTGAATGTTTAAAGCCTAAAACAAGCAATTCAAAAGTCTTATATAAGAAGGAACAAACTAAAGATATAGACAAATTATATAAGATGGCTAAAAACAAACAAGGATTTTTGTCTGAGAACGAACTTGATGAAATAACTGAGACAGAAGTAACATTAGTAGGGGATAAAAAAACAAAAGACGGTAAAAAAGTAGAAGCAGAAATAGAGACTCTTGGAACAAGTGAATTAATTGAAGTTTACGAAACAGACGGAGTCAAAACTGAAGTGTTTGCTGTAACTGAATTTGCAGAGGTAATGGAAGAGGATCTTGTTTCCGTAATGTATTCAGATACAGATTACGGTACATATACTGAAGAATCAGGTAGTGTTAGGGCTTACTCTACTAATAATTTTAGCCGAACTAATAATACTTGTATTGATTTAACATCTGTTACTGGTGGATGGACTCGTTTAGATACAAGTGTATCAATTGGAACAAAAACAGTTAACTGGGGACAAACAGGAAGAAGTTGTTCAGGACCTGGTGTTACACAAAGCAGTAAAGTTCAATACCCAGGTAGTTCTACATATTCTTACGCAATACCTAGTAGTTGGGTAGGAGTTGACATTAATGCTGATGTAACTGTTGTGGGGCATAAAAGTTCCGCAGAATTAACACGTGGTTCAAGTAAATGGACAATAAATTTCACAAATAATGTAACAAAATAATATTGCACCCATAATTCTCGTTAATTATTATAGATATATATATTATATAAATAAGGAGAATTTATGAAAAAATCATCTCTGGTTTACTTGATAATTTCAATTGTTTTAGTATTTGCAATTTATATTGTGGTAAGTACCCTTTACAAAGGTGATTATATTAGTGAAGAGTATTATTTTGAAGGTAATTCCGAAAATTGGATTGTATCAGCAAAAATGCTTGAAACAGGTGATAAAACATATTCACTTACCACAGAGATATCCTACCTTAATGAAGAAGAAGCTCCAGAAAGAGTGAAGTGGCTTCTTAACGGTAATGGGTTTGGTACAGGTGGTGAAGAATCCTTAACTGAAGGTAAAATAGTTAAGAAGGAACCACTTAGAGAAGTAACGATTACGGATAATGATAAAATAACTTTTTCAATTGAGTGGAATAGTCAGTTAGAAGAGAATATTATTTTGACTCCAAAAAAGGATAAATAATACGTTAAATGTATTTAGGATTGAATACTGTATACATTTTTAGTTAACATAATGCCAACTATACGAAGTAAATCAAATAGTCAAACTCAGTCATATCATGGGTTTGGCTGTTTTTTATTTTTATCGATTATGCATGATTTTATACATTGTTATGCCTTCTTTTTTCATGTAATCTTTATAGCTGTCACTGGTAGTTACTGCACTGTCATATTCTCGTTTGGCAGACTTAGAAACAAGCATTTTTCCTTTTAGTAAAGGATTGTTCTCGTATTTCTCTACAATAGCTTGATGTTTCTCGAAATCTTTCAGATAACGTTCTGCACGCTTCAAGCGTCCTCTTGTCTGATCAACACGAGAAATTTCTCCTTGAAGCTTTTGTACTTCTTGTTTTCGGCTATTCAGGATTTTTTTCAATGGTTTCAATTGAAACCACAACACCATTTTTATGAAGTCCTGCAAGTTTTGTAGCTGTTTTAAAGTCCATATAACGCATTTCAGGGCGTTCAGGATACAAAGAAGCTACCTGACGGACAAAAGCGTTTTTATGGGCAATTTCAGCTTTATGAAGCACATTACGTTCTGAACGGATATATTGACGAGTGTTTTTGTTTTTCTCCAGGAGTTCTGGACGTTCTGCTTCATGTTGCGTTTTCATCTGGTTAAATTCCTTCTCGTTGCTAAATCCAAGCTTTTCACGGTGGTAATTTAGCTTTTTATCATGGAATTTAATTTCGGTTTTCACTCTAGTAATTTCTTCTTCGGCTCTATCTTTCGTGAGCCGATTTTCCTTTAATTTCAATGGATTCAGCCAATTAATATTTTCAATTCGCTGTTCGGCTTCCTGAATCTGTTTCTCGAAAGAATGAATCCATCTGAAATGATCGGAAGCTTCTCTGATACTTTCATCTTTCCAACGGATAAAACCATCATTTTTATTTAATCGTTCATCCCATTTATCAAGCTGATCATAGCGTTTTTTGATGTTCTGAAGAGAAGGTTCAGTTTTCAGAACCTTTGAAGCATTTTGCAAATCTACTCGTTCAGCAGCTGTATGAAATCTTTCTGCTTTTTCTTTTTTTCTTGCTGGCGAGTTTTCTCTTGTTCCAATGCTTGTTTTTCTTCGCGATATTTCTGTAGATTGACGACAAGAGCATTGTATTCTTGACGATCACGGTTCAAATCTATGGTATTGTGAACTAAGAATCTAAAGGAGGAAACGTATGGAAACGACAAAAAAAATAAACAAAAAGAAGACACCTTTAATTTTTCTGACATTCATTTTACTTGTCGGAATTTTGATTACCTGTTTCTTTTATTTTTCTCGGCCAAATGGAGAAGAGGTTGTTAATCAGTTTGAAACTGCGGTAAATCAAGAAGATATAGAAACGCTTAAATCTTTAATTGATTCTAATAAAGAGATTGAACTAACCGACCAACACCTTGAGCAGTTAATTGAATTTGCTAAAAGCGAACCTTCATATTTGAAAGAGATGATTTTCATCTTGAAAGCACAGGTAGCTATTGAGGAAAACGATAAGGAAGCAAAAGCTCAAAACATTATATTTAAAGGGGCTACTGAAGGTGAGATCCTCTCATCTGGTGATTACTACATAGAAAAAGAAAAGGGATTCTTCTCTTCTTATAAAATTCATCCAAGACCATATTCATTAACAATTACATCTGATCAGCCAGATTCCATTCTTAAAGTGAATAACAAAAAAGTGTTAACCACTAAAAATGACAATCTTGAAGCAACACTAAAAAACCTCCCTCCAGGCATTTATACAGTATCAGGAACTAAAGAATATGAGTTTGCAAAGCTTGATACAAGCGAAGAGATAAATCTGTTTAATGATTCAGAGCATGAAAAATCTGTTTCAATTGATTTGACAGGTGAGAAAATCACAATCGAGTCAACAGTGGATGATGTGTCTGTATTCGTAAATGGAAAAGATACAGGAAAAGTGGCAACTGTCGTGGAGGAAAGTCTTCTTAATACCAGAAAAGATGATGCAGCGTTGTTCGGACCATTTTCTACTGACGGATCAATTGAAGTACATGGTGAAGCAACTTTTCCTTGGGGTGTGGTTAAAAGCGAAACACAGACAATTGGAAAAGATACAAGAAGCTTGAATATAACACCTGATCCAATCGCTGACAGCGACGTTAAAGATCAAATTGTTGAAACAATCAATACCTATACAAAGCAACATATTGAAGCGTTTGTAAAGCAAGATGCAGGTATCATTACGACTGCAACTAACAAAATAATCAAAGACCACGCCAATGATATTCAGTTTGATAAGACCAATGAACACTATTGGAAAGGCGAAGCTTTAGGCACAAAAATTGATATTGATAAAGCCAGCCTTACATTTGAAGAAGGTCAGCATCAAGTGACAATTCCTGTAGAATTTCATTACAATCAGAAAGAATATATCAAGGGTTTTACAGACAATGAGCCTATAGAAGAAGTATTTGAGAGTGCATCTGTAGTCTTGAGCTATAATGATGAAGAAAAAATATGGCTTGTCTCTGACATTCAATCAGATCTCATTAGGAATGAGAATTTTGAAGGTAAAAATGTTTTAAAAACAGATTTTTAAGGAGGTAGAAACGGCTATAAAAAGTTTGCTTTACAAACTTGGTGATGAATGTGAAAACATTCAATATAATCAGGATGATTTAGATGAAGATTTTTTAAAGAGCCAATATCGTTCTATTGCTGATAAACTTGAGGATTTATATTATAAATTGCAATATTTATCAAAAGAAGTTACCGAACAGGGGTACATTAAACATAATGAATCTAATCGCTATGAATTGCCGTCTGGAACATATTTCACAAGTGGAAGTACAGCTGAGATTCTTTATGAAGGTAACTAAAGAAAAAGGAATACCTTTTACTTCAAAAAAGACATTTCCTCACGAGAAATACCAAACAATTAGAATACGTCCAGACGATTTCAGAACACTTAAAGAGTATGCGTTTTTTAATGATATGACGATGGTTGATGTGATTTCACTTGCTATAGAATCATTAAAAAAATAAAAAGGCTATATGACAAATCATATAGCCCTTTACCTGTATATAATGAGGAGCTTCTAAATGGGTACACAAATTAAAGAGAACAAAAAAAACAACTCCATAATCATTAAAGTTCTTGTAGTTATTGTGTTGTTATCGTTTGTATTTTTTATATTATCCCTTTCACTATCACAGTGGATGCAGATCCTTTTGTTTATTCTTTTAGTATTTGCAACTGTTGTAACCGCAATTTTCTTTTGGAAAATATTTCTTTGGCTCATTGCTGCAGGGACTGTAATAGTTCTAATTTTTTGTGGTATAGCTCTACTGGGCTATATAGGGAGTCTTCTTTAATAGGTAGTTTGCAGTTGTTATTTCGAAAATTAACAATTATAATAGAATGTAGTTTACATAAATATACAAAAATATACAAAAAAACCAAAAGAAAACAAAAAAAAATCCCCAACATCTTAATGATTGCTAAGTTTGGCGACCTGACAACCATTAAGATTCCAGAAGGAGGATTTTTCATCGAATCAAATTAAGATTTTCATCGAATCAAATTAAGATAATAATATCACAAATAAATCTCAACTTCAATATACCTTAACGGTATTTACATAATTAAACTGTGATGTTTATTTATTCCTAATTTGGCCTTCAATGAAAATTCTCTACGTCTGTAGTGGGTTTCATGGGAGGCTTTTTATTATGGCAGAAGGAAACGTAAGAAAATTTGTTAAGGATAAAGGCTACGAATCTATTAATCGTAACATGCTTCAAGATGTTGAAAATTTGAGCCTAGAATCAATTGGATTATTAGCACACTTAACATCCTATGCGGAAACATGGAAGATCCATAAGACAGAACTTTACAAGCGTTTTGCAAAGTCAAAACGAACTAAAATTGAAAAAGCTTGGAACGAATTAGTCCAGGAGAGGTACATAGTCCAGTTACGAAAACGGACTGGAAAGAAATACGAATACATTTACTATCATAATCACCAACGGTTTACGGAAGAAGATATTAAAAACATCATTGAAAAAGAACAAGCAGAGCTTTGGAATGGAAAAGTGAAAAAAGAAAGTGAAGCAGAAGAAATACCTTCATCAAATGTTGATTTTCAACAGTCCAACTTGAACAGTTCAAACTCAACAGATAAGAAGTTTACTAAAGATGAAGTTTACTGTCCTTTTTATTATGGACCCTTTAATAGTAGGTAAAATTCGGCCCGATCAGCGAGGAATTGGCCGGTTCTCAAATCCAACCGATGGGTGTAAAATCAGTGGCTGCCTGCCTTGCATCGATACTTGGTGTTGGTGGTGCTTTAGTTACTGTTATTGCAATTTCATGTGGGGGTTCTTGCGCAGCACCAACTCCAATAACTGCTCCAATATGAGCTGCATGTATCGGTGCATATGCAGCTCTTGGTAGCGCTGGTATTGCTGGAGTAGTAGGCTGCTTCGCTTTAGCATAAGGGGTGATTGGATGAATAAAATTATAGTTTTCTCAATTTTAGGTATGGGTTTAACTGGCGCCGTCCTTATTATCTCGGTTCCTCTATATTTTAACCCGCCAACAGGAAATGTAGTGAAGATGATTACGGCTGGTTCTATAACAGCTTTTGTTATATTCGCTATTTCAGCTCTAGTATTTCGTCGGCAATTGAACAGATAAAAAATGAGGACAATTTGGTGAAGTAAATAAAGAAGGTATTGAGGGGTAGATGAATTGATCTGCTCCTTTTTTATTTTGTACAAAAAGTGTGCTTGGTGTTATAAACCTTGATCGGCAACCCGCCTTTCAAGGTTTTTTTGTGAGTATTTTTTTCCCCTCCCGTGTCGAACAGTTCATTTAGCACAACTTTACCGCATTTCCCGAACGAGAAAGTCCACTCCTTCAGGTATGGGATGAAAGTGAGGTCAGATTCGGAGTGCCTCTAAAACCAAAGTTATGAGGTGTTTCAAGTATCTGAAAAATACAGTTCAAGTTGAGTAGTTTTTTGCTTGTATTTGTGGATGAATGACTGACATCCACTTAGTAAGATAATCATCATTAAAGAGAAAGAAAAAATCCGAGCTCATTCATGATTCTAGTAGAATCTTGAAATGCAGTTCGGATTTTTCTTTGGCTAAAACACTTTTGTCCCAGCCTTACCTTATCTTCTTTCCCGCCGTGTTCAACCGCTCACTGAAAGGCCTTTTGATTTCTGTCCATCATTCTTGCAAGGTTCACTTCATACCGTTCAGCTTCTTCAGGAGTGAGCTCTGACGCATATATACTGCTGCTCAAGTCCTTGAGTGTCAGCAGCAGATTCATCATCAAGCTTTGAACGGTGATTTCTGCCTGCAGCAGCTCACTTAATGAACTCATCGTTACAGGGTCCACTTTTGGGTAAACGAACTTTGATTGTTCCTTTTTCAGAGCAATGCTATAAAAGTCCCGTATAAGGCCCGCCCGCTCTGAACCGCTGCCATCTGCACAAAGATAGATTTGAACAGCAACTCCATTTCGCAGCCTTCTTTGTGAGATGCCTGCAAATTTACGTCCGTTTATACTGAGATCATAGCTTCCAGGACAGTAGGAGCCGACAATCTCTTTCGCCTCTATATTGACATTGTGATTCTTCAGCATCACTTTGACGAGCTCCCACATAGCATCATATCCGCGGTTAATATCTATCCCTTTTTCCTGCTGAGGGAGAATCAGCGAGATATTCAAAACTCCGTTGTCCAGCACGACGGCAAGGCCCCCGGAATTGCGAACGATCACCCGATGTCCCTTTGATTCCAAGTAAGAAATGCCTTCTTTTAAATAGGGCAGCTTTGTATCTTGAATGCCGAGAACGATCGTATTGTGGTGAACCCATGTTCTTGCTGTTGCTGCTGACGTTCCGGCTCCAACAGAGGCACATAATGTATCATCTATTGCAAAAGACTGCTCTGCCTGAAAGAATGGGCCCATGGCCGACTGGTCAATGATTCTCCATTTCTTCCCGGAAAGCAGAGATAGTGGTGTCTGAAGCATGATAGAAACTCCTTTTGGTTAGTACAAAAATTCAAAGCTATTATATCACAAAGGGCTGAGGACAGGGATGAATCCATTGTGCTTCAGACAATTGCTGCTTTTTCCATCATGCAATAAAAAACTGCAGACCAGTGTATATGTCTGCAGCCTGCCGGCAAATGACGGTTGAATATTATAGAGCTTGTCCTGCTGTAATCAGACCCAGTTTGTAAACATCTTCTGCGTTACAGCCTCTTGACAGGTCGTTTACAGGCATGTTCAATCCTTGGAGAATTGGGCCGACAGCTTCAAAGTTGCCAAGCCTTTGAGCGATTTTATAGCCGATATTCCCCGCTTCCAGGCTCGGGAAGATAAAGACGTTTGCATCACCTTTTAAGGTAGAATCCGGTGCTTTTGAAGCTGCCACTGATGGAACGAATGCAGCATCAAACTGAAACTCGCCGTCAAGTACGAGGCCAGGCTCAGCTTCCTTGGCAATTTTCGCTGCTTCAATGACACGCTCTGTCTCAGGAGATTTTGCTGATCCTTTTGTTGAAAAGCTCAGCATGGCAATGCGCGGCTCAATATTAAACATTTCTGCCGTTCTCGCACTTTCAATCGCAATTTCCGCAAGATCCTGGCTGTCAGGTGAAATATTGATTGCACAGTCAGCAAACACATATTTTTCTTCTTCGCGCACCATAATGAAGACACCGGACGTTTTCTTCACACCCTGCTTTGTTTTAATAATTTGAAGAGCCGGACGAACTGTGTCAGCTGTAGAATGAACCGCCCCGCTCACAAGCCCGTTTGCTTTTCCAGTGTAAACAAGCATCGTACCGAAGTAATTTTCATCAAGCAGAATCTCCCTGGCCTGTTCTTCTGTAGCCTTGCCTTTACGGCGCTCTACAAATGAAGCAACAAGCTCTTCCATCCCCTCATATGTATGAGGATCAAAAACTTCCACACCTTGAAGAGTTAAGTTCAATTCATCTGCTTTTTGTTGAATTTCATCTTTGTTTCCAATAATGATAGGAGTAAGAATGCCTTCTCCTGCCAAACGGTTAGCAGCGGTAAGGATTCTTTCATCGAGACCTTCAGGAAATACAATTTTCAAATTCTTTCCTGTTACCCGTTCTTTTAAAGATGTAAATAAGTCTGCCACATGTAAAACCTCCTTTAATTTTAAAGCATCCATTTTTAGCATACTCCACTTATTCCTAAATTTAAACTATACCCGCTTCAATCAAGCGCTTACAGGAAAATGTCGCTATTTTCAGATTTTACAGTCCTGCCGATACCTTCTTTTATCATGCTGATTTTTCTCAGAAATACTCAAACACCTCACAAAATGTGCAAACAATGTTTAAAAGTTTTCCGGATAAACTATGATATAGTAGTCATGAGAATACTTAGAAAACTACAGGGGTGAAAAAATATGAGCGAAGAAATGCGCACAAATGAAGCTGCCCAAACACTTGACGGCTGGTACAGCCTTCATGATTTCCGTACTGTTGACTGGTCAGCTTGGAGAACGTTATCAAGTGATGAAAGACAAGCTGCTGTTCATGAGTTTTTAGGGCTGCTTGAAAAGTGGGGCATTGCAGAGCAAGAGGACAGAGGAAGTCAGGCACTTTACAGCATTGTCGGCCAAAAGGCTGATTTTATGCTGATGATTCTTCGTCCGACAATGGAAGAATTAAACGAAATCGAGATGGAATTTAACAAGAGTCTTCTGGCTGAATATACCATTCCTTCAGGATCTTATGTATCTGTAGTGGAATTAAGCAATTACATGGGAGGAGATGGAGATCCTTACGAAAATCCTCATGTACGCTCGCGCCTGTATCCCAAGCTTCCTGAATCCAAGCATGTGTGTTTTTATCCAATGGATAAGCGCAGGCAGGGCAATGACAACTGGTATATGCTGCCTATGGAAGAAAGACGCAGCCTGATGCGCAGCCACGGCATGATCGGACGTCAGTATGCCGGAAAAGTAAAGCAGATTATTACAGGTTCTGTAGGCTTTGACGATTACGAGTGGGGCGTTACCCTTTTTGCAGACGATGTCCTGCAATTTAAAAAGCTTGTTTATGAGATGCGTTTTGATGAAGTGAGTGCACGTTATGGAGAATTTGGATCTTTCTTTGTTGGAAACCTTCTTTCAAGGGATCGCATCCATTCCTTCCTCTATATTTAATTCAGAAAATCTCCGCCAAACATGGCGGGGGTTTTTTAAAAAGTAAAAAAACAGAGCCTGAGCCCTGCTTTTCTATAAATGCCTCACTGCTGCTGTAATTAAAACCGTCCATGCAGCAAGAAATGCCAATCCGCCGAGCGGCGTAATTGCTCCCAGCACGCTGATTTGAGTAAGAGTCAGAACGTACAGGCTTCCGGAGAACAACAGAATACCCGCAAGCATCAGCCAGCCTGCCCAGCTCAAGAGTCCGGTTGAACTCAATCTGTCAAACAGCAAAGCGACCACGAACAATCCTCCTGCATGAAACATCTGGTATGTAACACCTGTCTGCCATATTTGAAGGTACTTTTCAGGCACTCTTCCCTCCAGGCCGTGTGCACCGAATGCACCCAGTGCCACACTCAAAAACGCATTGATTGCCCCTAATATTAGAAACAGCTTCATGTTCATTCCCCTATCATGGTAAATTCCATTCTGATTCCATCTTACATAACTGCCCTGCAGGCTGACAACCTTGAAGGCCAAGATTCACAGTATTGATACATTTTTACCAGATGTGACAGGTAATAGAAGCTGTGCAATATCAGCGGCTGTAAAATCAAGAAAAGCCGGAAAATCCGGCTTATCTCATGGAAAGGTACACTTTGAGGATGTGGGCGATTGCTTCATCCCGTCCCTCGGCATTTATATAAAATTGATTTCCCTTGGTGCTGGTCTGAAATTGATGATAACCCTCATGGTGGAGAAAATCTTCTATATCTCTAATGTGTTCCTGGGCATTAAACAAGGTTTTCTGCCCGACATAATCATGATTTACATAAACGTCATAACGGTCATGCGACTCTTTCAAGTGAAAGTAGTCGTCTATTCCGCCAAACGCACCACTTTGAAACAAAACATCACTTTTTGTGTTTGACATGATAAACCTCCAATCACTGTACACTCATTTTCTCCCTGCCGTAGGAGAAGTATGAGGGAAAGTGCTGGATGGCTATACTTACTAGAAAGTCTTAAAAATCAAACAGGGAATGGCCGTTTGCATCATCTTCTTTTAGCACATTTTGACTGCTGACGGAGGATTTTTGCTGAGAGATTCCCATCATTTTCTGCAGCTCCAACGCAGTGAATTCATCTGCTCCAGGAGCCTGATTTTGACTGGAAAAAGAGGCCGGTGCTGAAGCTTGGCCGCTGTCCAGGATTACCTCGCAAAGAGACTGGACCACAAGGACATGCTCCCTGATTCTGTTCTCATCTCCAGCCTGCCTAGCGAGCTGAAGCTCCTGCTCCATTTTTTCCAGAAGCTTTGATATATGTATGTTCATAAGGGATAACGTCCTCCAGAGTGTGTATTTGTTCACTCAACTGCAGTGCTTCAGAATATGTTGAGCGGATAGCATATTGTTGTTTTACTTAAGCACTTCCCTTATTATCCCCTTTTCCCGCCCTGTTTTTCAAACAGAAATATAGAAAAATGAAATCACCGGCTTTAGGGGGAGAGCTTTACCTCCTTAGACGGCATTTCTCTGCATGACGCTGCCCAGTAAACATAAAAAAACTCCCCGCACAGCAGGGAGCATATATTTTGATTGTTTTTTTATATATTTTTACTTACAATGTAATTAAGGTTTGGTGGTAATCAATTTGGCGCAATTTAGTTATTGTTGCCGGAGCGGTTGCCGCCTTTTTTCCCGTTCTCTCTATATGTTTCTTTGCTTTGGTTGTTGGATGTAGCTTCTCCGCCTTTGCGGCCAATCTCTTGGTAAAACTCTTTGTCATGATTATCAGAAGTAGCTTCTCCGCCTTTTTGGCCGATTTCCTGATAAAAATCTTTCCCGTGGTTATCAGATGTAGCTTCTCCGCCTTTTTTGCCGATCTCTTGATAGAATTCTTTATCGTGATTGTTAGAAGTGGCTTCTCCGCCCTTCTGTCCAATTTCTTGATAAAATTCTTTATCATGATTGTTGGATGTAGCTTCTCCACCCTTTTTACCGATCTCTTGGTAGAAATCCTTGTCATGATTGTTTGAAGTAGCTTCTCCGCCTTTTCTCCCAGCTTCTTCTCTGCTCATTTTTCCATCATTATTATTTCTAGCCATGTTCTTCATCCTCCTTTTTGTTGTGTACACTCCTTCAAATACCACTTACCACTCAAATTAAACGTTATGAACTGTTATTTTCTAAAAAATGGTTATAACGTCCTGCTTCTCAATCAAGAACGAAGCTAGTAACAAGGTCCCGCTACCTATTACCTTAGTAGTTGTCTACTATTGTTTCATCATCATGAGAACCAGCTGAAGTTTCATTCTCTCGTCACATGTGTATGTAAAAGGAAAAAGCATAAAGAGGTGATCGCCATTGAAACCGGAAATCAAAGAATTCAAAGATGAAGAACAGCTTCACGAGGAGATCCGCCATCTAAAAGAAAAAGGATTGTCATCAGATCATATGTATATTGTAGGCTATGATGAAGCTCAATCCAAAAGGATCGCTGAAGCAGCGAGCGCCAATACAATCGGAGTGGATGAAGTCGGCCTTGCTCAAGCGGTGGAAAACCTGTTTCAGGACCGGGCACAAACGTTAAGATCCAATCTAAAAGAATTGGGATTTACAGAGGACGAAACACTTCATTATGAAAAAATGGCAAGTGAAGGAAAAATTCTGCTGTTATTAATGGATGCAGCAAGTGGTGCTAAAGTTGAATAAAATAAAGTCGTAAATCAACGAATACTTAGCTGAAAAAGGAGATTCCTGCAGAATGATGGGGTTTTTCCTTTTTTTAGTTTCAAAACAGTGAGCGAATGGTCTGATTTACTATTTTCAAGCCTCCTCTTACTATTAATTCAGAATTCATAGATCCATTAGGAGGTTACACTTTTGAAGAAAACAGCCATTATTTCACTGCTCTCTTTACTTCTGTTATCCTTGTTAACCGGTTTTTCGCAAGAAAACATCCAGGCAGCTGAGCCTGCCAAAAACTATCTTGTTTTATTTAAGCAAAACGGACAGCTCCCGTCTGATGCTGCTTCCATAGTAGAAGGTGCACAAGGAAAGATAATTTCAAAGTTGGACAAGCTAGGTGCAGTAAAAGTTTCATCTTCTCATCCTCAATTCCTTGAAAACGTAAAAAAATCTTCAAAAGTACAAGATGTAAATATCGAAAGTACCGTGTATCCTGAAAGAGCTGTGGATACTGCAGCGCTGCCTTTTGAGGGGCCGAACGCCTCCAACGATTTATATCTTCAATATCAATGGGACATTAAGCAGGTAACCAATAATGGGGCCTCATGGAAGCTGCCCGGCGGGACCGGAAAATCCATAAATGGCAAAGACATAGTCGTTGCTGTCGTGGACACTGGCATTGACTACACCCACCCGGATTTAAAGGCAAATTATGCATATGGAAAATCCTTTGTGCCTGGCTATCCTGATGCTATGGATCAGGATGGACACGGAACACATGTCGCAGGTTCGATAGCTGGCAATGGCAGAGTGCTTGGTATTGGGCCAGATTTGAAAGTTGCCGCTTACCGTGTGTTTGGACCAACTGGAGGAGCTGCGACCAGCGACATTGCTGAAGCTCTGATGACTGCTGCTGACGATAACGTTGATGTGGTGAACATGTCCCTGGGCGGCTATGACTGGTTCCAGGATCCTGATTATGCTACAAAGGATGTTGTGGCTGATGTACGGCTGTTTGACAGGGCTATTCAATACGCGATTAACAAAGGCGTAACTGTAGTAGGTTCTGCCGGAAATGCAGCATCTAATATTACCAGTCCCGGCAAGCTTTCAGGAGATGATAAAGGTGCTACTCACCGAAGCCCAAGCAGCCAAAGATTAATTCGAACAGCATCTAACGGTGAAGCGAAAAATCTTGCTTACTATTCAAATTATGGAGTTGGAAAGATTGACGTCACTGCTCCAGGAGGAGATTATGGGCTGGCATGGCTGCAAACACGCAATCTTGCTCTTCGAGACGGAACAAAGCGCTGCCTATCAACAGTACCTGGCGGTTATGCCTGGTATCAGGGAACGTCCATGGCAGCTCCAAAAACGGCTGCACTGGCCGGTGTCATTATTGCAAAGCATGGCAAAGACACACTCAACCCTTCACAAGTTAAGCATATTATTACTTCAACAGCTGAGGATGTGAATAAGCCTGGATATGACGGGGAATCAGGCTTTGGCTTAATTGATGCTGTAAACGCACTAAAATAGGGACACAGGGACGGGTACCTCGTCCCTCTGGGGGACGACGGTACCCGTCCCTCTCCTCCCTCAGCCTTCCTGTTCTTTATCCTAGCCTGAGCCAGCCTCCCGCGGTTCAGGTTTTTTCTGTTTTCACAGCATAAATCAAAAAAAATACACCCGCCTGACCGGATGCACTTTATCCTGAAAGACACCAGGTGATTTTCTCCATTCCCAGTTCTTCCAAATAAACATTGGTTTTTGAAAAAGGCCTGCTGCCAAAAAATCCTCGTCTAGCCGAAAAAGGGCTGGGATGCGGAGATTCAATCACCCTGTGTTTGTCTGTGTCAATCAGCTCCTTTTTTGCAGCAGCATGTTTCCCCCACAGAATAAATACGACGGGCTTTTCTCTTTGGCTGATTGTCCTGATTACCGAGTTTGTAAATATTTCCCAGCCAATTCCTTTATGAGAGTTGGCTTCTCCTTTTCTGACAGTAAGCACTGTATTTAACAGCAGCACACCTTGTCTTGCCCAGCCCTCCAGGGAGCCGCTTTCTGGAACTTCACAGCCTAAATCATCTTGAAGTTCTTTAAAGATATTTTGAAGCGACGGCGGCTTTTTGACTCCCGGCTGAACAGAAAAACTGAGCCCATGCGCTTGATCCGGCCCATGATAGGGATCTTGTCCAAGAATCACTGCCTTCACGTCATCATAAGGAGTTAAGTGCAGGGAATTGAAGATGTTGTCCATTTGCGGGTAGACTGTTTTCTTCTGATATTCCACCTTCAGCTGTTCTCTCAGCCGGAGGTAATACTCTTTTGAAAATTCAGCAGAAAGCAGCTCCTCCCAATCATTTTTAAGTATTTTCGTCATCGTACTTCCTTCCCTTCATTTTTCAGCTGTTAAGAGAGTATACCCCCTTTATATCAGCCTTGAACGAAAAGGAGCGCCATTCCATACTCTCAATGTGTTTTGCTCCAGCGCTTTCATTTCCGGCTCTTCCAGCAAGAGAAAAAAGTTTTTGGTCGGCAGTTCCCCCAAATTGTGTTTTTTCGAAAGCCGGTCCAAGTATGTTTTCCGCTGCTCCGACATGGACGCAGACTGATTATCTCCCCCGGCCGAAAACGCATAGAGCACACCTGCAACAGGAACTCTTTTTACCCGGCAGCATGAGGCTGCCCTTAACATAAAATCCCAATCCCAATAATTATGTACAGACTTATCAAAGAAGCCAATCTCTTCATGCAGCTTCTTTTTGTACATGCTTCCTGACGGCACATAGGTTGAGAAACGCCTCATCAGGCTGTGATCATAGAGATAAGCGAACGTTCTTCTGTTTACCGGCACCCTGACAGAACCTACCCGCTGAAATTCAACAATTTCCACGTCGGAATAAACCAGATCTGCATCCCTTAATGCTTTTAACATAGTAGCAGCGTGATTTTCAGTGAGCAGATCATCATCATCGCAGAGCATGATGATATCCTCTGCCGCCTGCCTTACACCTGTGTTCCTCGCCTCTACATGCCCTTTGTTCTCGAGGAAAGACGTGATCTTGATAGAAAGCTCTGGATACAGCTCAGAAAGAACTTCAACAGACTCTCCTGCATCATTTACAATAATGACTTCTTTTGGCCTCACAGATTGCCTCACAATCGACTCCAGCAATTCTGCCAGTTCAACTAAACGGTTATATGTAGCAATCACAATTGAATAATTCATATTTTCCTGCTCCCAAAATGAAATTTTCAGCATACTGGTATTTTCTATCATGTTTCTCTCCCTGTAAAGCGGGTAATACACTACTATCAACAAATTAAAGGAGATGTTAGACATGAAAACATTCGTATTGGAAAATGGCGTACAAGCAGTAGAAAAAATCGAGCAGCTGGAAGTAGAAGGCTTCAAAAAAGACAACATTTACCTGTTTGCTCATGATTCTAACCGCTCCAAGCATTTAACAGAGAACACAAATACAGAATCAGTCGGTATTACGGATCAAGGTATTTTCACTGCAGTGAAAAACGTATTCAGCAGCCGCGGAGACGAGCTTCGTGCTAAGTTTGAAGGTGTAGGACTTTCAAAAGAAGAAGCTGAAAAATATGAAGAAGAACTTGACTACGGAAAAGTAGTTCTTGTTGCAAAATATAACGATAAATAAGCAGCTTCTGCTTTGAACACGAAACACTTAGAAAACGTCCCGGGCATCATGTCCGGGGCGTTTTTTACATGGAAGGCAGAAAAAAAAGCATATCATCCTTCGATATGCAGTCCTAAACTATCTATTTCTTACGTGAACGAGAGATTAACCCGATGAGGAAGATAAAAATAACAGCCCCAATCACCGCGGGAATAATGGCGAATCCGCCCAGATCCGGCCCCCATGTGCCGAGCAGCCCCTGTCCTATCCAAGCCCCAACAAATCCGGCTATTACTGAGCCGATGATACCCCCCGGCATCTCATGCTTCGTCAGCTTATTGCCTATCCAGCCAATAACGAACGCAATGATTAAAGAAATTATAAATCCCATAAGTCCAAAACCACCTTTTATTGATTATCCTTATTCATAACCAAGAAATGATTTCGGCAAACATTCTTCCCTTCTTAATCCACTGTGAGTTTAAATGTCATCACCGCATGTCCCGCTCCGCAAAATACAGAACATTGCCCAATATGTTCTCCAGGCTCTTCCGCGATAAACTCCAAGGTTTCTCCCTGCTTTAACTGCTTGCTGATTCCAAATATGGTAAGGCCATGTTCTATTTCATCATCGCTTTCCAGTGTAAGTCTCACTTTATCACCCTGTTTGACAGCCAGCTCCTCGGGCTCAAACCGGAAATCCTCAACTTCCTTACCGGCGTAACCAATAATAGTTACTTCATGAACCACACCTGTTTCTTCTACATTCGCTGTCTGTTTTTCAGCGCCGTCTGCTCCGCAGGCTGAAAGAAACAGTGCTGATAATGACAGGGTGATTGATAGCAGTAATTTTTTCATAACGTCTCCTCCAGATTAAGTTCCTTCCTCCATCATAAAAAACCCGGCCGGCATTGACCAGGTTTATTTATGACATTTTTATGAATGTTGCCCAATCAGCACAAGAGCAGCCAAAGGTTTCAGCTCTAATTTCCCCTCATAATACGTTCCAGCGGCAGGATCTTTCCATTTTCCTTCAGGTAGATGTATGACAGAAGCCTCTTCAGTGGAGTGGTTCATTACACTGAGATATACCCCTTTTTTACCGGTTCTTTTCACAATCTCAACAGAATCAGGTGTTGAGACAGTTTCTACGGAAGCTTCTTTAAAAATTTCCTGATACAAGGAATCCAGCAGTTCTTCATTCAGAGCAGAACCAATATAGTAAACTGTTCCTTTGCCGAACGAATTTTTTGTAATGGCAGCTGTTCCTTCATAAAAGCAATCCTCATACTCGGCAAGAACCTCTGCAGTCGTCGGCTCGATTAAATCGCACCAGATTTTTGCCGGAGACTGAATTCCTTCTATCGCTCCCTTTGTCCCTCTTACTGTGTTCTGCTGCGTGGACTGCAAAGATTCATATTCATGAATCTGAATGCCTGCCAGATCTGTCAGCGCACCCGGAAGTGATTGTCCAGTAACAAAGTTGTTAGGAAGCTTTACCCCTGAGCGGTATGAAAAGACGGCTGTTCCTCCGTTTTTCACATACTCCGTCAGCTTTTCTGTAAACTGAGGATTTGTCAGGAAATAAATAGGAACAATCACCACTTTGTATTGATCCAGTGAGCTGTCCTTATTCACGATATCAGTCATGGCATTTAATTTATGTGCAGGCGTGTAAAATCTTAAAAATTCTTCACGGTGTATAAACGCATCACTCTGCGGCTGAATTTGCCATGCCCACGCATTTTCCAGATCATAATACGCCCCTACTTCTGCGGAATAATCCGCTTCTATCCAGTCATCACCGAACGTGCTCAGAGATTCGATAACCTCTTTTACTTCATTGTACTTTCTCTTCGGCTTGCCGTCATGATCCAGCACGCCATGGCAAAATTCTTCTGTCCCAAAATGAGCTGCACGCCATCTGAAGTACACAATGGCTTCTGCTCCCCTTGAGATTGCCTGATAAGTCCATAGCTTAATATGCCCCGGTCTTGGAAGGTAGCCAATTTTGCTCCATCCCTGGGCACCTGACAGCTCTTCCATAACCCAGTAGCCTTTTCCATGCTTTGTCGCCCTGCAAAGGTCATGCTGAGTTGCAATCGCAGCAGGTGTAATCGGCTCTGCAAGCCCGCCCCATACAGGGTAGTTGTCAAAGGAGATAAAATCGAGATCTTTTGCCATATCCCATTGATTGATGGCAAGGTCTGTGTATACAAAGTTGTGTGTAATAAATTGGCCTTCGCGGATATATTTCTTCAGGCAATCAACCTGAAGCTTATTATATTTTGTGTAGGCATCTGCACAAAAGCGATCAAAGTCAAGGAGCAAGCTTGGATTATGTTCCTGATATACCTTGCGCGGAACAGGAATTTGACTCCAGTCCGTATAAGTCTGACTCCAGAAAACCGTTCCCCACTGTTCGTTCAATTCTTGAAGAGAACCGTATTTCCCCTTCAGCCAGGCCTGAAACTCCCGGCGGTCTTCATCGCCGTAGCTGCGGTCTGATTTTTCATGGCCGTACTCATTGTCAGTCTGCCAGCCGATAATATCGGGGTGCTGTCCATATTTTTTGGCCATTTCAGTTACGATTTTTTTCGTCTGTTCCTGATAAGTCCTGCTGTTGACCGTATAATGGCGGCGTGCACCAAACGAAATGGTCACCCCGTTTGGATCTGTTGGAAGAATATCAGGATATTTTTGGACCATCCATGCCGGCGGAGTAGCGGTCGGCGTTCCGATCACTACCTTAATGCCGTTTTTCGTCAGCAGGTCAATTGCCTCGTCGTAGAGAGAAAAATCAAACACGCCCTCTTCCGGCTCCATTAGCTGCCAGCCGAATTCCGCTATCCTTACAACATTAATGCCAAGCTCTTTCATTAAACGCACATCTTCAGGCCATCTGTTTTTCGGCCATTGCTCCGGGTAATAGTCTACACCGATGTACATGAAACATTCTCCTCTCTATGCTGTTATGACTATCTGATGATGCTGTCTGTAAATGCTGCAAAAGCAGCTTGTCCTTCTTGATTCCGCTTATAAACGCCGGCATGCTCCAGTATTGTACTGAAGATTTTGCCGACTTCCTGCTGCAAAATACCGTAGCTGTTCTCCTCATTCATTTCAGGATGAGCGGCTTTTATTTTCAGCGCCCATTGTGCATGCTTTTGTATGAGTTCATTCTCTTCCATTACTGTTTCCGCATCGCTGCGGTGCAGAACAGCAGCCAATTCATAAAGCTCTTCCTTCAGTCTTCCTGGAAGCACTGCCAGTCCCATTACTTCTATCAAACCGATATTCTCCTGTTTAATATGATGAACTTCTGCATGTGGATGAAAAATCCCCATCGGATGCTCCTCGCTTGTTCTGTTGTTCCTGAGAACAAGATCCATCTCAAACTTTCGGCCTCTCCTTCTTGCAATCGGCGTGATGGTATTGTGCGGAGTGTCTCCCGAAAAAGCGTAAAGATCAGCACTTGGATCGCTGTAAATTCTCCATTTTTCTAGAATATACTCAGAAAGCCTCACGAGCTCTTCCTTGCTGTCACTCACAATCCGGATGACCGACATCGGCCATTTAACGATTCCTGCCACAGCACCCGGAAAGGCAGGGAAGGAAAATTCCCTTTCTATTTCAGCAGCGGCCATTGGAAACTCATGATTTCCGCCCTGAAAGTGATCATGAGTCAGGATAGAACCTCCAACGATCGGCAGGTCTGCATTTGAACCGACAAAGTAGTGAGGAAATTGATCAACAAAATCCAGCAGTCTGCTAAAAGTTTCCCCGGAAATTTTCATAGGCTTATGCTCACCGGAAAATACAATCGCATGTTCATTGTAGTAAACATAAGGAGAATACTGCAGGAACCACTGCTCATCTCTCAGCTTCACAGGAATGATGCGGTGATTCTGCCTAGCCGGGTGGTTAACACGTCCTCTGTAACCGGCATTTTCTTTGCAAAGCAGACATTTTGGATAACCTGATTCTTTCAGCTTTTTCGCTGCAGCAATGGCCTTCGGATCTTTTTCAGGCTTTGAGAGGTTAATCGTAATTTCCATATCTCCGTACTTTGTTGGTGAAAGCCATTGCTCATTTTTCGCAATTCTGTCTGTTCTTATATAAAAGACGTCCTTGGAAAACTGGTAGAACGCTTGAGTTGCTGCTTCGGGGCCTTTTTCTTCGGCAATACCCGCAAATGTACGTATGACCTCCGTCTGTGAAGGAGCAAAAACTCCCATGATTTTTGTATCCAGTAAATCACGGTATGTCACACTATTCTCTTCTAGAAGTCCTTCTTCAGCTGCCCAGTCCAGCATGTTTTCAAGAATCTCTACGGGTGCATCCAGGCGTTCTTCCGGTACATCCATTTCTTTAAAATCATCCAGCCCCAATATGTCCAGGATGGAGTTTCTGGTTACATCCAAGTCCCAAGGTGTAATCAGATTTTTTTGGATTCCATACTGCAGAAGACGCCCGATTTCTCGGTAAATGTTAATCGTCATAGTCTTCAGCCTCCTGTTGAATTAATAGCCATCCGGATGTTTTTGGAACCAGTTCCATGCACTTTCAATCATTGTCTCAAGCTCCGCATATTTCGGCTCCCAGCCAAGCTCTTTCATCGCTTTTTCGGAGGAAGCGATCAGGATAGCAGGATCTCCTGCACGCCGAGGCGCGGCTTCTGCCGGAATTTCATGGCCTGTTACCTTTCTTGCTGCCTCTATCACTTCTTTCACAGAGAAGCCATTTCCATTTCCCAGGTTATAAGTGGCGCTCTCGTTGTCTCTTCTTAGCTTGTCAATTGCCAGAATGTGAGCATCGGCCAAATCCGTCACATGAATGTAATCTCTGATGCATGTGCCGTCTTCTGTTCCATAGTCCTCACCGAAAATCATGATTTTATCCCGTTTTCCAGCAGCCACCTGCAGGATAATCGGAATAAGATGTGTTTCAGGATGATGATCCTCGCCCAATATTCCTTTCATATGTGCTCCCGCAACATTGAAGTAGCGTAGTACAACGTATTTAAGGCCATATGCCTGTTCTGACCATTTCAGCATTTTTTCTATGGCAAGCTTTGTTTCGCCATAAGGGTTCGTCGGCACTGTTGGCTCCTGCTCTGTAATCGGAACATTTTCTGCTTCTCCATAGGTTGCGGCGGTAGAAGAAAAAACGATCTTCTTCACCTGGTATTCCTTCATCACCTTCAGCAGGCATAGTGCGCCGTACACATTGTTGTCGTAATATTTCAGTGGATCTTCCACACTTTCTCCAACAAGGGAGTCAGCTGCAAAGTGCATGACGGCTTCAATCTCGTTCTCTTGAAATACGCTTCTGACAAAATCCAGATCCCGCAAATCTCCATCATAAAATACTGCTCCTTCAAGAACAGCACCCTTATGACCTTTTTGAAGATTATCAATCACGATTACCTCTTCTTTTCTGTCCAGCAGCTCAGAAACCGCATGGCTCCCGATATAACCAGCTCCGCCACATACTAAAATCGCCATTTTTTCTACCTCCTGTTTATTTAAGTTCTCTTGCTCCGTCCCCGACTGCTACCACGTAAAATTCAGCTTTCAGTCCGGTTTTTTCAAAATACGTTTTGCCTGCATTTTCTATGAAAGTATCAATAAACTCATTTTTCACAATGCTGACTGTACAGCCTCCAAATCCTGCTCCGGTCATACGGGAGCCGATTGTGCCTTCTTCATCCCAGGCTGCTTCCACCAGAGCGTCAAGCTCAGCTCCTGTCACTTCGTAGTCATCTCTAAGGGAGATGTGCGACTGATTCATCAGGCTTCCGAACGCCTCGATATCTCCAGCGCCTAATTCTTTCACTGCCTGAAGAGTGCGGTGGTTTTCTTCAACTGCATGCTTTGCACGTTTGCGGTCTGTTTTATTTGAGATTAGGTGTGCATGCTTTGCAAACTCTTCCGGACTTAATTCGCCAAGAGAAGTGATTTCCAGCTCCTTCTGCAAATCTTTCAGTGCTCTTTCGCATTCGCTTCTGCGTTCATTATATTTCGAGTCCGCAAGAGCTCTGCGTTTATTTGTATTTGCAATTATGAGAGAAGCGTCATTCAGCTTCAACGGGCTGTATTGATAGTCGAGCGTTTGACAGTTTAACAGAACGGCGCTCTCCATTTTCCCCATCCCGATGGCAAACTGATCCATAATGCCGCAGCTGACACCAATAAAGCTGTTTTCTGCATGCTGGCTCATTTTGACCAGCTCCAGCATATCGTATGAAAGGCTGAAAAGTTCGTTCATCATTACTGCAGTAGCGAGTTCAATTGAAGCAGAAGAAGACAAGCCTGCGCCATTTGGGATGTTGCCGAAGTATAAAATGTCTAAACCGCTCGGAATCGTTAACCCTCTATCCAAGAATTCTTTGATTACACCTTTAGGGTAATTCACCCAGTCGTGGCTCTTCTCATATTCAACCGTCTTGCTGTCAATCTCAATCATACCCAATTCTTTGAAGTTCAGGGAATAAAAACGTAAATTACGGTCTTCCCGAATTCTTGCTACAGCATATGTGCCAACACTAAGAGCACATGGAAAAACATGGCCGCCATTGTAATCGGTATGTTCACCTATTAAATTAACTCTTCCTGGGGCAAAAAAGATTCTCGGATTGCTCCCTTCCCCGAACACTTCGTTAAATTGATTAATTAACTGATTCTGCAACACCTAATCACCTTCTATTAAAATCTATTTTTTTAGATAATCATTTTCTTGAAAACGCATCCAATACTACTTCTATTGTAGAACCGTTTTTAAAAGATTACAATGGTAAAATCAGCAGAGCAAAAGTATACTTTTTTGCTCTTTCGTATTTTTGCACTAAGTGAGTTCATTCTATATAATTTTATATGTATAAATCTCAGTGCTGCTTTTCAGCCTGTGATAATTGAATTTTAGAAAAAGGTGATTTTTTGCTATCCGACAAGTCTAAGCCCGCATCTGTAGCATTCAGGTTCATGGATAAACACATCAATGACATTGCCCAGCTTTGGTCTGTCGGCTGGGATAAACAAACCTCCTCTGTTTATAACTGGAGCGGAACAAAGCGAAAGGATACTGGGAAATACATTCTGCAGTACACCCTTTCTGGAAGAGGAACTATTGAAATTGACGGCCGGCATCATGATTTAAATCCCGGCCAGGCTTTTGCGGTCAGCAGTCCGAGCGATTACCGTTATTTTCTGCCGAAGAATAGTGACAAGTGGGAGTTTATTTATATTACATTAATAGGCGGAGAAGCTGAGAGATGCTGGCAAACGATGATTGATAAAGCAGGACATATCATCACCTTTCATCCGGAATCTGCACCGATACGCCTGTTGAAAGAGATATATGACGAGGCTGCCGGGAGGAGAATTACCAATGCATACCACGGCTCAAGCCTTGCCTACCGCTTTCTAATGGAGCTCTACCACTATATGGGCAATCTCAATAAACAAATGGATCAGTGGCCCAAGCAAATTGTAAGTGCAGTTCTTTATGCGAAGCATCACTTTCAGGAAAACATCAGCCCTGACGAGATGGCTCTCGCGGCCGGCCTCTCCCGGTACCACTTTTCAAGATTGTTTAAAAAAACAACAGGCCTGACCCCCATTCAATATTTGACCAGAATCCGCATTTTAAAGGCGATTGAGCTGCTGCAAATGACCAAATATACTGTGGATGAGGTTGCCCTCATGTCAGGCTACACCAATGCAAACTATTTAAATAAGGTATTCCGCAAGCATACCGGACTGTCTCCGGGACAAATCCGGACAAGCAAAAAGACCTTCACCGAGGAAGATCTTCAGATGTCTCCTATTCATCGTTAATTTGAATGGTGAATGAGCCTTTTCTATGCATAATGGTCATGCTCGTTCCCTTTACCATGATATTTTCAAGAATATCGCGGCCTGCCTGAAGAGCAAGCTCCATTCTGATCAGTTTTTCCTCTTCCGCTTCAGTCAGACTCTGCCCGCTGACAGATGAAGAAAACTCAACTATTTTTTCATGCTCGGCAGCAATTTTATCGTACAAATCATCATAAAGATGTTCAATTTCATTTTTCATAGGGACCACCCTGTCTGTTTACGGTTTTAAGCAACAGGTATTGCTCTTCTCTATTATACAAAGAAAGATGCACAGTTTCTAATCTTCATGTACAGCGGTACATGATAATGAAGTTGAGCGTGCTTTTCTCACTCCGTTTCCGTAAGTGCAGCTATCCCTAGTCATAAAAAAACAGCAGCCACTATACCGGCTACTGTTTTTCGTTATTCTTCTGTCAATCTGAAAACTACATTTTATCAATGAGTTTACACAAAGATTGCAATATTTCTTATCTCGCGAATCCTGCCGCTGAGAACATTACATACACAACAATCATTGCCACGACTGCAGCAAATCCCATTGGATACAGAAGTTTCCACGGTGTAAGATCGACTGCTTTTTTGTCTTCCAGCACAAAGTCTGTATCCCTCGGCCATAATTTTCCGATGAGAAGCATCAAACCTGAACAGACGACGAACAGTACGCCCAAGATGTGAAGGAAGTGGACTCCTCCATCCCAGATCAGCTGTGTAACAGCATAAACTGAAATGAACAATGCAAGTGAAATTTTCGCTGCTATAGCAGGTACTCTCTTCGTCAGATAACCAACAATCACAATTGTCAGGATTGGCACATTATAAAAGCCGTTGACAATTTGCAGATATTGAAAGAATCCTTGCGGGACAAACTGAATCAGCGGTGCAACTGTCATTGCAAAAACAGCCAGGAATATCCCCACTATTTTTCCGTTACGGATTACTTTTGCATCATTTGCTTTGCGATTAATATAAGGCTTGTAAATATTTAAAGCATACAGTGTAACAGTTGAGTTCAGCGCTGAGTTAAAGGATGACAATATGGCACCGAATAAAACAGCTGCAAACAATCCTACAAGAGGTGTAGGCAGTACATGGTTGACAAGCCGCGGATACGCTTCCATCGGCTCAAGGCCGGGACCAAAGATGTTAAATGCGATAATTCCAGGGACGATCAAGAATACTGGTCCAAGCAGCTTCAGAAATGCTGCAATAACCAATCCTTTTTGCCCTTCCCTGAGGTTTTTCGCTGCAAGAGCACGCTGCATAATATGCTGTGCAGTACCCCAATAGAATAGGTTAACAAGAAGCATTCCTGTGAACATCGTGCTGAATGGAACAGGATCTCTTTCAGTACCAATGGCATTCAGCTTTTCCGGAGACTGTTCAACAATCCTCTGAAAACCATCTGTCATGGAACCGTCTCCAAGAGCCATCAAGCCTAGAATAGGGATTAATAAACCCCCGAACAGCAAACCGACACCGTTGATAGAGTCGGAGATTGCTACCGCTTTCAATCCACCGAAAATGGCATAAATGGAACCAACGATACCGATTGCCCATACCATGATCCAGATAGAAGTGGCATAATCTACACCAAGCATCTCAGGAACGTTGAATAACCCGCTTAAGACTGTTGCTCCTGAATAAAGAATAGGCGGCAGCAGGTTTAAAATATATCCAAACAAGAAAAGCAGCGTGACAATTTGCTTTGTTGAGCTGTCAAAACGTTCTTCAAGAAAGTCGGGAATTGTTGTAATGCCGCCTTTCAGATACCTTGGAAGCAAGAAAAACGCAACAAGCACAAGGGCAATGGCGGAACCAACTTCCCAGCCCATGACTGACATATTGTCACTGTAGCCCTGGGCATTTAAGCCAACAAGCTGTTCGGTGGAGAGATTTGTAAGCATCAAGGAACCCGCGATCACCCAGGCACCAAGGCTTCTTCCTCCAAGGAAGTAACCGTCCTGTGAATCCAGCTTTTCTTTTCTAGTTAGTAAATATGAAACAATCGCAACCAGCCCTGTAAAAAATAAAAAGGACCCTATGGTCAGCAAACCCATATCTTGTACCCTCCTCACATGTTCAGCGAATTTTTATTGAATAGTTTATTAAATTAATTAATATACTAATCTTTTAAAAATTTAAACTGTAATCGTTTTCTAATTGTAATAGCGCTTTCAGGTTTCGTCAACATGGAGAAAATTGCTTTATCGCTATACTTTTTTGCTTCGTTCCTCTTTCTGGAAAATAATTTCTAGTATCTAACAGCTTTCTTTCCATTTTAAAATTAATTTACACCGCAAAACCTGGGCGGTGCTTGCATATTTACGGATCATATCAACCAGCAGCACCCCCCAAAAAGGTGACACCATTATTGAAAATATTTCTTATAATCGTTCAGCAGGATTTTACATTTTTCTTAATTTTTCTGTTTTACAATTTTCTTATAAAATATTTAGGGGTGTCTACAACGTGAAAAAGATTTTGTTGTCCTTTGTGTTTCTTGCTGCTTTCCTCGTGTTCTCCCTTCCTGTTCAAGCGGTGCCAAATCAGTTGATCATTATCAACAAAAGCACTAATCAGCTTGCCTACTTTCAAAAAGGAAAGGTTGTTAAAACCTTCAGCGTTGCCACAGGAAAAACGAAACATGCAACACCGGAAGGAAAATTCAGCATAGCCAATAAAATTAAAAACCGGCCTTATTATAAGGAAAATATCAGGGGCGGAGATAAGCGAAATCCACTGGGGGACAGATGGCTCGGATTGAAAATAGGACGGACAAACGGCACTACCTACGCCATTCACGGAAATAATAATCCGAATTCCATCGGCAAATATGTCAGCGCCGGCTGCATCCGCATGCATAATGAAGAAGTCCGCTGGCTCTATAACCAGATCTCAGTCGGTACTCCTGTACTGATCCTGCGGTCAAAGCAATCTTTTGCAACCATTGCCAAAAATAATGGATACTCAAAGGCAGTGGCAGCCAAGTAAAGAAAGCATGCCATTTTCCCTTCAGACTTATAATTGATATACTAAAAACAAGATTAATAGATATCAATTGTATGAAACTGGAGGTAATGCAAGCATGACAATGCCTAAAGCACTGACAATTGCAGGTTCAGACAGCAGCGGAGGCGCAGGTATACAAGCCGATCTCAAAACTTTCCAGGAGCATGGCGTATACGGGATGACAGCTCTAACTGTTATTGTGGCCATGGACCCTGAAAATGACTGGCATCATCAGGTTTTCCCCGTTGAAATAGAGACAATTAGAGCACAGCTCGCCACGATTGCCGATGGAATTGGAGCAGACGCCTTAAAAACCGGTATGCTGCCTACAGTGGAAATCATTGAGCTGGCTGCACATACAATCAAGAAAATGAACAATCAGCATGTCGTCATTGACCCTGTTATGGTGTGTAAGGGAGCAGATGAAGTTCTTTATCCTGAGCTGGCTGATGCCCTGCGTGATATCCTGACACCTCTGGCAACAGTTATTACACCAAACTTGTTTGAGGCTGGCCAGCTGAGCGGCCTTGGAGCAATCACAACTGTAGATCAAATGAAAGAAGCCGCTGCAAAGATTCATGATATTGGTGCAAAAAATGTACTGATTACCGGCGGAGGCAAGCTTCAGCATCCATATGCGGTAGATGTTCTGTATGATGGGAGACATTTCGACGTGCTTCAAGGAGAGCGCTTTGAAACAAGCTATACCCATGGAGCTGGCTGCACCTATTCGGCAGCGATTACTGCACAGCTTGCGAAAGGGTTAGATGTAAAACAAAGCATCTTTTCTGCGAAAGAGTTTATTACTGAAGCAATTCGCCATTCCTTTCAATTAAATAAACATGTCGGCCCTACAAATCATGGAGCTCAGCGGCTGTTCAGCAAATAAGTATAAAAAAGTCCCGGTATCTCCGGGGCTTTTTGCTTGGCTCCTTTCTGGAATTGAGTTCATTTGCCTTGCAGTACCAAAAAAGATTCCGCAGTTGCGGGCATGCTGAGGAACCAAGTTAAGCTCTTTGATAAATAAGCGTAACATTTTCCCTTATCTTTCAAGTGTCATGAAAATAGCCAAGAATAGCCGTACTTATTTCACCTATTTACCTCAAACAGCATGAAATGAAGGGTTTTTTTTAGCATAGCCGGAAAAGATCCCCTTATATTATTTAAAATAAGAAATCTTTTTCATTTAAGCGGAAATGCTTCTCTTATTCTTTATTAGTTCGCCAAACCATTTCAACCTATAGGAGGGCTTGTACAAATGGACAACATGGACCTGCATCAACATACTTATTCGAAAAAGGAAATTACCAGTCTGCATGGAATGTATGTAAGACAGTTTCAATGAAAGGAGACAACTATGTATATACCAAAATATTATGCAGTGAAAGATAAGGAGATGGCATTGTCTTTTATAAGGAAGCACTCGTTCGGCACCCTCGTTACCGTGCACGAAGGCAGGCCAATAGCTACTCATCTGCCTTTTATGGCAGTAAAGCAAAACAACCGGGATTATCTTCTCGGTCATCTGGCTTACGGTAATTCCCAGCGAAAGACATTTCGTAACGGAGAAGCTCTCGCCATGTTTCAAGGCCCTCATGCTTACGTGTCTTCTTCCTGGTATTCACAGCCCAATGTGCCGACTTGGAATTACCAGGCAGTCCACGTTTACGGAAATTTGCTTCCGCTTCAAGGAGAACAGCTGGAGGAGATGCTTTCAAACATGATAGATACATATGAAGCAGGACAGAAAGCCCCTATTAGCTGGGAAAGCATTCCTTCTCACATGCTGCAGCAGGATTTGAAAGGAATCATCGGCTTTCAGCTTGAAATTACTGATATTCAGGCAGCCTTTAAATTGAGCCAGAATAAAAGCACTGAAGATACCCATGCCGTTATAAAGGAACTTCGGGAATCAGAAAATTCACAGGACAGACAGGTAGCTGCAGCTATGGAAGAGCTTCAAAATTTAAAAAAATAGAGAAATAGTCCTCCTTAAGATTCAGGAAGGCTGGATCCGTGGCCAGATCAAGTTTTCCACAGCTGGTTCATAAATTTGTGCATAAATCATATTTATGCACAAATTTTTAGATATTCACAACTAATCCCCTGTTATCCTGCACTTATCCACAAAATTTATCAACATATCCACAGATGATATCCACATTTAGTGTGGGTACATTTGTTCCCTACAAGATATATTCACGTAATCCCCTCTATACACAGCTCATGTGCATAACTAAAAATCAACCCATTTTACTAGAAGAAAATGAGTCAAATTTATCAAGGGAATTTTTCTAACTAACAGAATATTTATAAAGTCACAATATTTTTACTTCGGAGGTGTACTTTTCTTATTCCTTTACTGCAAGAAAGCTTTTATCTACTAACATATTAAAAGGGGAGAAATGACAGTTGAAAAAGAATTTTCTAAAGACATTTGTTTACACATCTGCAATCACTTTGGGTGTTTCCAGCTTTGTACCGGGAGCTTCCGCACAACCTGCAGAGCCAAAACTGGCTCAAATACATGGTGAGGTTGATCTTACTACGACAAACAATACAACTGTAATTGTGGAGTTAAAGGAAGAATCGCTTGTTGAATCAAAACAAAAAGGAAAAAAACAGACAAAAGAAAACCTGAAAAAGGTTCGTGATAATGTTAAGCAGCAAGCTGCAAAACAAGTAAGTAACTCAGACGTAAAACGTGAATATGACTACGTTTTCTCCGGTTTTTCAATAGAGCTTCCAGCCAGTGAAATTCCAAAACTTCTTGCTTTGGATGAAGTAAAAGCAGTATATCCAAATGTAACCTATCAGGCTGATGTGGTTCCAGGTTCTGAAGAAATTGTTTCAGAAGAAGAATTTACTCCAAATATGCTAAAGAGTGCTCCTTACATAGGCTCTCAAAAGGCTTGGGAGTCAGGCTATACCGGTAAAGGTGTGACAGTCGCTGTCATTGACACAGGTGTAGATTACACACACCCTGACTTGAAGCACGCTTTTAAAGATTATAAAGGCTGGGACTTTGTAGACAATGATCCAGATCCGCAGGAAACTCCAAAGGGTGATCCGCGCGGTGCAGAGACAACTCATGGTACACATGTAGCCGGAACTGTTGCAGCTAATGGCGGCATTAAAGGCGTAGCACCGGAAGCCAAGCTTCTTGCTTATCGTGTATTAGGTCCTGGCGGTTCAGGAACTACTGAGAATGTTGTCGCGAGTATTGAGAAAGCTGTTCGTGACGGTGCCGATGTTATGAATCTTTCTTTAGGAAATTCTTTAAACAATGCTGACTTTGCAACAAGCATCGCGTTGGATTGGGCAATGGCTGAAGGCGTTGTTGCTGTTACGTCTAACGGAAACAGCGGTCCAAGAAACTGGACAGTGGGCTCTCCTGGTACTTCCAGAAGTGCAATCTCTGTCGGGGCAACTCAACTGCCGTTCGACTTGTACAGCGCAGTGCTTCCTGGATACTCTTCCGCCAAGGTAATGGGTTATCCAACTGCAGAAGCACTTCTTGCACTAAGCGGTAAAGAGCTGGAACTTGTAAATGCAGGCTTGGGCGCTCCAGCTGACTTCCAAGGGAAAGATGTAAAAGGAAAAGTGGCTGTTATTGCTCGCGGAGGCGGAATTCCGTTTGTGGACAAAGCTGAAGCTGCCAAAGCCGCTGGCGCAATCGCAACTGTTATCTATAATAACGCTGACGGTGAAGTACCTGATATTCCGGGAATGCCTCTTCCAAGCGTTAAGCTGACTAAGGCTGAAGGTGAAAAGCTTGTAGCACAGATCAACAGCGGAAATAACAAGGCAACCTTCACTTTTGCTTTTGATAAGAAAGTCGGAGAAACGATGGCTGACTTCTCTTCCAGAGGTCCTGTTGTTGATACATGGATGATCAAACCTGATGTTTCCGCACCAGGAGTTGATATTGTCAGCACAGTCCCAACTTTTAACCCGGCAAATCCTCACGGTTACGGATCTAAGCAGGGAACAAGTATGGCTGCACCGCATGTTGCTGGAGCTGCAGCACTTCTCTTGCAGGCTCATCCGGACTGGAATGTAGACGATGTGAAGTCTTCATTAATGAATAATGCAGAAAAATTGAAAGACCGCAATGGTGCTGTTTATGCTCACAACTCTCAAGGTGCAGGAAGCATCAGAGTAGTAGAGTCTATTGAAACGAAGACACTTGTTGCTCCTGGAAGCCACTCATTCGGCGTTTTTGCAAAATCCAAAGGAAAGCAAGTCGAGAACCAAAGCTTTACAATCAAAAACATCTCTAAAAATAAAAAAACATACAGCTTCGAAGCAAGCTTTAAAAATGGCAATGACGCAATCAAAGTCAAAAACGGCAAAAATTTGACAGTGAATAAAGGCGGCTCCAAAGATGTGAATTTGAATGTCCAAGTTGATGCAGCCAAGCTTCAGGCAGGTTATTATGAAGGAAGCATTCTTGTCAGCGACGGTTCTGAAGTGATTGAAGTTCCAACCATCCTCTTCATCCAAGAACCTGACTACCCGCGTGTAACATCAGTTACTGCATTAGCCCTTGGAGCAAACCAATTCTCAATCAATGTGTACCTTCCAAGAGGTGCTGAAGAACTAACACTCTATGTGTATGACAGAGACCTAAAACCAGTTGGCCAAATTGCAACATATAAAAATGTTGGAAGCCAATACCAAGCCTTCAACTGGGACGGAAGAATCAACAACGTAACGCTTCCGGCAGGCCAATACCAAATAGCTGCATTTGCAACAAAAGAACGCCAAACAAACTACTCGCTAACGGCGAACCCGATTACTATTAGGTAATTAAGAAAAGCGGAATCGGCTTGCCAGGCCCGACAAGCATAAGACGAGCATCTCTAAAAGGCGTTCTTTGCCTTCACCTAAATTTAGAAAAGCCTTGTTGTTTCTCTCAACAAGGCTTTTTTATGGTAATATGTAGAAAAATACAGCCGGAGGAAATTTCTTTTATGCCAGATGTTTTCTTCTTTATACTCATTACGTTTGCTGTTTGTTTTTTCGGATTCTCGCTCTTATTTTTTATACTTCATTTTTTTCAGCGATCCAAACAACCTGTCTCAACAGCAGCTTCGGATGTTGTAGATATCCTCATTGTCCTGCCAGTCAGTCTGCTTTTTTCTGCAATGTTCTATCTATTCCTTCTTGTCCTGCTTCCTTTCTGGAAGCTGTTTAAAAGATGAATGAGAATACAACTCCACGTTTGTTGAACAATAAAAGGCGCAGCATCGTTTCCGCAGCTGCGCTTATCTTTTATATAGAGGTATCTTTATAAAAGCGAAAATCTTCCGGGCTGTTCTCCATGGCTGAAACAGGCACCCCTGCCTTCTTAACCGCTTTTTTTCGTTTAAGAAAATAAGTTTCCCGTAAGCTCACCCTTGTATAGCCTTCAATCATTAAAGAGACTGCCAAGATGGTCAGCCCAAAAAATAATATCGGGGCAAGAGGGATCCATGGTGCTGTAAAGAGACGCCGAAAAGAATCTCCAATCAAGCCGGACCACTCGTTTGAGAGTGATCTCGGAGGATCAGCCTGCATTCCGAATGAAATGAGTGTGCCTCCGAGAAATAAATGAAATAGTCCGAGATGCATGAGCAGTATCAGCACTTGAATGACCTGCTGTCCATAAAGGATAAAAAATTTCTCTCTCATAACAGGAACAGCATGCCTCCACATCAGCCTCCACTGGCTGGCACCAAGTGTTTTCGCACTCATGATGTATTCTTCCTTCAACACCTTGGCAGTTTCATTTCCGATTAATGTTGAGAGGATTGGAACTGTCAGCAGAGTAAGAACAGCAGCCTGATAAAAAATTCTTTCCCACATTGAAGTGGAGAATCCTTCAGGAGGCATGATGAGAACAGGTGAAAGCAGGTAGATGGCAATCAGGCTTAACGGAACATAGTGAAAGGAATCTGTTAAACTATTAAGCTGCTTTCTGATTCCGCTGAAATACGAGCCGACAGCAAGGCCCAGCGGAATAGAAACGATCATCCTCAGCAGGGCTACTCCCAGCACAAAAGGAATCGTGTATTTGGCACCCATGAGAATTTTACTGAACATATCATATCCGAATAGATCGGTCCCAAAAGGCATATACCATTTTGGAGATATAGGAGAAGCCTCCAACAGTTTCCCGCTCTCATCATAGAGGTAATTTTGCTGGCGTATCGTTTCCCCATTAAAAAGGGTAAAAACAAGGCTTGCTGATAATATCAAGAAGAGAATAAAAAACCCCGTCATAAACAAGGGACTGCGTACGAGTTTTTTGATCATATCCCCTCCCCCCTTCCAACCGTGTTTTCAAGCAGCAATTCTCCAAATTTGTAAAACAGAAATATCGGTATGAACAGGGCAAGAAGTGCTGTTGTGAATACTTCGGGAGACATATATTTGAGAACATAATGAGTAATGCCAAAAATGTTAAATAAATGCTCCAAAACAAGCAGGTTCGACAGCATAAACCAGATTGTTGTTTTGGATTGATAAAACAAGCTCACCAGGATATTTCTTAAAATATGTACAATAAATATGAATGCTTTTTTTAGCCCTACCGATGCAGCAAACAGCGGATAATCTTTGCGCAGCTCTTCTTCAAACAGGTAAATGGAAAGTCTGTAAAGCTGAATGGTCGGCAAGACAGACAAACAAATAATTGGCAGCACATATGGCTTGGAATCCATTATGGAAATGACTGTAGTAAGCTTGATGCCTGTTTGCTTGTAAATAGTAATCACAAACAGCTGGAGCAGCAAAATAACAAGAATATCAGGAATCGACTCTGTCATGTATACAAACAGCTTCACTCTCTCTTTCACGGCTAAAGGAAGGAGCATGGTCAGCACGGTGAGAACAATCGAAACAGTTAGTGCTGCAAGAAAAGCAAAACCCATTAACGTGAAGGAATAAATAATTGCATCAGTAAATTCAGGAAACAACTTTACATCAACATCCCCGCTGACATAAGCTATTTCCCAAGGCCGCAGCAGTCCCGCTGCTATATCAACAGTTTTATGAAAAAAAGCACTGATTCCGTTTCCATCCATCAGCACTGGAAGACAGCCGAGCAAAACAATTCCCGTTACCGCAAAAGCAAATTGCAGTGTAATCCCTATGAAATTCCTTATCATCTTCTATACCTTCTTCTCTCTTTGTTTGATTCATTATATCACTTATTGTCGAAAAGAAAGGAAAAAAGAGGAAAACTATTTGCTTGCTGAATCCCCATGAAAAAGAGGCACCTCCATGGAGATGCCCCTTTCTATATCAATTTGATTAGCCTTCTTTTTCCACCATGCGTACAAGCATATGAGCAAGGGCATGCTGCTGGTCTTTGTCTCCCGTTCTCCATAGCTCTTGAAGAAGTTTTTCTTCACGGTTTTTAGGCTCCACGTTGGAAGACAAATAACCTGCTACTTTTTCAGCTGTTTTTGCCAGCTGCTCTTCACCCATTCCAAGCTTTTTGCCAAGTTCTACTTTTTCATTCAGATAGCTTTTGAAATTATCGAAGTTTTGTAGAATCTCTTCTTGCTTTTCATTTCCCATGCGATCCATCACGTTTTCCACTTTGCTGTTATCAACTTCACCATTCTGGTTTACTACATGTTCATTGTTTGCCATTTCAAATGCCTCCCCAAATATTGTTTTTCTTAACTCTTTATTTAAATATCCTTTATGGACAAAGATGAAACCTGTCAACATGCAGTAATTGGAGCAGGAGAGCATTGGAAAAGAGCATGATATGGCCTGAACAGCGGGATGCCGCATACAAAACACATGCCTGAATTTGGTAAAAATTAATTTACAAAAAAAGCATGAAAAAACAGGTTTCCTGTACTGGAAACCCGTGATTACTACCTTTTTCCGAAGTTTTTATTTTCTATAAACTCTTTCATATACATCCGCTGCGGCTGGGAGAGCATCTGTGCCATTTGACTGGTCCACTTGTCGCTTCTCACACCGTTTGTACGGTCTTTGTAATAGGATGAGAGAATTTCATTGTATTCTTCAAGACTATTATAAGAAACATCTTCATCCTGTCTATATTCATTTTCATGGTAGATCTGGGAAAACGGCAATCTTGGTTTTTTCTCAGGATTCTGCGCCGGGTAGCCTACAGAGACTCCAAATAGCGGAAGAACAAGGCTGGGAGCTCTTAACAGCTTGTTCACTTCCGGAAGATTGTTTCTGAGACCGCCAATATAACAAATTCCCAGTCCCATGCTTTCTGCGGCAATACAAAGGTTCTGAGCTGCAAGGGATGCATCAATGACTGCAACCATAAACTTTTCAGTGCTTTCCAGGGATTCTTCGACCTTAATGCCTTCCCTTTCTCCAATCAGATGGTGCCTGTACAAGTCTGCACAAAAAATAAAGAAATGGCCGTTGTTCGCAACATAGCTTTGATTTCCAGCCAGTTCCGCCAGCGCCTCCTTCTTCTCTCTATCCTTCACGCCAATAATAGAGTATGCCTGAATAAAGCTGGACGTAGACGCTGATTGGGCGCATTTTACCAGAATTTCTATCTGTTCTTCCGTTAAAGGAGTGTTTTCAAATCTTCTGATAGAGCGGTGATTCAGTAAAGTTTGAATGGTCTGATCCATTGCATATCCTCCTCAGTCAAGAAGCGCATTTTTTAAAATCAGCGCCATTTCCTTCATAGCATAAATGCCCTTGATATTCTCTGCTTCTGAATTATAATTTGTATTGGTATTCACATCATACGTATAAATTCTGCCATCAGCAGCCTGAATATTTTCTATGCCGGCAAACGCAATCCCATTTTCCTGCAGAAATCCTTCATACTTCTTTATTAAACTCTCATCAAAACCATCCAGTATGCTGAATTTAGGCAGGGATTCTTCCCCGGCGGGACAAAAACCTTCGCCTATCGAGCAGGCATCTGCAGGACAAAGTTCAAAACCTTCACTACTATCAACAGACACTGCATATAGAAACTTTCCATTCAGGAATTCACATCTTGTAATTCTTTGATCAGGAGCATCAATATATTCCTGCAAAAGTGTCAGGCCATCAACAGAATCCTCAAATTCACTTGAACTGACATACTTCTCCAGACCTTCCTGTGATTGAAAGAGCCTGACCCCGAGGCCTTTGCCTGCCCGGTTATGTTTTGTAATAAAGGGTTTTCCCTCAAAAATCCCGGCACTATGCAGCAGCTCTTCTTTCCCTGAGGCCACCACGGTTTTAGGCGTCAAAATTCCCGCAGTCTGCAAAGCCATATACTGTGCAGCTTTGCTTACCTCAAGCTGTATCGCATTTACACCGTTAAATACTTTTCGCTGATGGCGCTCCAGCCAGGATAGAACAGCACTTGTCAGTTCAGGTGCATAGCGGTGGCCTCTCGTATGCGAAGAGGCACTCATTCTATTATAAAAAACGCCTTCAGGCGGCTCTGCAGATAAATCTATTGCTCCCCTATCCAAAAACCATTCTTCATAGGGTACATTCAGCTTATCAAGCTCCCTTGTCAAATGAATGGTCCACTCTGAATTCTCATGAAGAATATATACTTTTTTCATTAAACTTCCCCTGTTTTCTTTAGATTTTTCCATGATTCATATGTACCGTTATCCTACATTTTTTTAACTATTCGGTCAACAAATTGAGACTTGTGTTTGACATCTTGCTATTTAGGGAATTCCATCACAGATTTTTAATTTACCATTGCTTTTGAAAAGAAATGTATTAAAATGAAAGATAGTGCATAATTATCCCGATATATCTTTCGAAGGAGTTTTTATGATGAATGAACGTTTAGAAGTTAAGAATTTTACTAAGTTTCTTCTCCCTTCACTACTTGGCATTTTATTATTCATGATCCCTATTTCCTATCAAGGCGAAATTACCATTCCCATAGCTATTTTATCCGGCATTCTGCAGGATTTACTCCAGCGCTACCTGCCGGGAATCATGACGCTTCTTATTACTCTATCAGCAGCAGGCACATTGCTCGCCAAAATTAGCAAGCCGGCTTTCCTTCAACAAAGCCCTTTTCTTACCACTCTATTTGATGTGACAAAGGGCTGGGTACTCGCACGCACTCTTGGAGCAGTGTTTGCAGTAATGGTTCTTTTTGAACTTGGACCTGAGTTTATTTGGTCTGAAGGCACAGGGGGGCTCCTTTTGTTTGATCTGCTTCCTATCCTGTTTTCTGTATTCTTCTTTGCAGGACTTTTTCTCCCGCTGCTTCTCAATTATGGTCTTCTTGAGCTGTTCGGGGCATTGCTCACCAAGGTAATGAGACCCCTTTTTAAGCTGCCTGGGCGTTCATCAATCGACTGCCTTGCATCATGGCTCGGCGATGGAACCATTGGGGTACTATTAACAAACAGACAATATCAGGAAGGCTACTATACAAAAAGAGAAGCTGCTGTAATTGGGACAACATTCTCGGTCGTATCAATTACCTTCAGCCTGGTGATTATTTCCCATGTAGGGTTAGGCCAGTATTTTCTTCCCTTTTATCTGACAGTTGGACTCGCGGGATTGGCAGCGGCACTTATCTGCCCGCGCATTCCCCCTTTATCCAGAAAGCCTGACACATATTATAAAAATGCTCCAAAGCAGAATACAGAGCTGATTCCAGAAGGCAGCACGCCATTTCAATGGGGTCTGAGCCAGGCTGTTGCAAAAGCAAAGAAAAATAAAGGATTGAAAGAGTTCTTTTCAGATGGCGGCAAAAACATTCTTGATATGTGGCTTGGGGTTGCTCCAATTGTTATGGCTTTTGGAACAGTTGCCCTGATCATTGCAGAATACACACCGCTGTTTAAGTGGCTGGGACTTCCATTCATTCCGCTTCTTCAGCTCATGCAGGTTCCGGAAGCAGTGGAAGCATCACAAACATTGATTGTCGGCTTTGCTGATATGTTCCTGCCGGCCGTCATCGGAAGCGGCATTGAAAGTGAAATGACTCGGTTTATCGTTGCAACAGTCTCTGTCACACAGCTGATTTATATGTCAGAAGTGGGCGGACTTCTGCTCGGGTCGAAAATACCTGTATCATTGAAAGACTTAATCATTATCTTTCTGGAGCGAACTCTTATTACGCTTCCAATCATCGTGTTGGCCGCTCATATTGTCTTTTAATGAAAACAGCCTCTCTGGGTGACAGAGAGGCTGTTTCTTATTTTGCTGAATCAAGCTATATATGTTGTACCAAGAAAACTCCTTGGTATAAAGTAAGGAACAAGCAGAGCCTGTCCCCTTCTGCCTCCAGGATTCGCTGCAAAGTTCAATGATTTCTACATTAAATTTCCCTCTGCAGGTATCGGTCTTTCTTTCAGCATTCTGGCGAAGTGTGAGAGGTTATAGCCTAGATAATTCACATGTGACTGCGTAAATTCGTTTTCATTGCCGTTTGCCTCAATATAGGATGGCCCCGGTCCTGCTTCTCCAACCCAGTAGCAATCTGCATTCGGCGGAATTGTGAAGCCCAGATGAGACAGGCTGTAAATGATCGATTGGGCGGCATGCTTTGCTCCATCTTCATTTCCGGTCACAACTGCTCCTGCAACCTTATTGTAGTAAATGGACTGCCCTTTTTCATTCGTGTTGCTGCTGCAGCTGTCCAGACGCTCCAGAATCAGTTTTGACACACTGCTTTTTTCGCCAAGCCAGACAGGCGTAGCAATAATTAAAATGTCCGCTTCCTTTACCTTTTCGAAAAGCTCCGGCCACTGATCACCATCCCCCATATCTTCTTCCATTCCAAAGGAAATCTGATAATCTGCTGCCCTGACCTTTTCCAGTTCTATACCCTGATCGGTAAAGATACTTTGAACTTCACTCAACAATGCATCTGTATTGGAAGTTTCATTGCTTTTCTTTAATGAACAATTTAGTGCCAATGCCTTTATTACCATGTGTGCTGCCTCCTTTTCGTTATTAATTAGGTGAAAAACAAGAAAAAAGCTCCTTTAGAACACATCCCCTATCCATACATAATCAAAACAAAGCAATTGTTTTCTGAATATTTTACCTATTAAACAAATATTATTTGGAAAGATTGACCATACGTGCTATACTGTTTGTAACAAAATGTTCACAAAAAATTTTTAGATCTGTCACATTTTACTTTTTGTAAGCGTAAACATATAAAAAGGAGCTGGTAAGTATGGACATGTTTTTTGCTTATATGATGATTGCCACTGCAACGCCTCTTTTCTTACTGCCGGAACATAAGAAATTAGCTGCTGCAAGTATTCCGTTTATTTCGGCCATGTGGATTACATTTTTTATGTACTATGGCGCCGAAGCAAGCATGCTGTTCCACACCGCCTTTCTTCTGCTCTTTACACTTAATGTGCTTATGGCTCATTTCGCCGCATTCATTATTTTCGCCATCCCTGTTATCAGAGAGCAAAGGGAGCAAAAACAGCAGCTTGAGGGTGCTGGGAACTAATTGCTCAGAATGAGAAAATCCGTCAAAAATGATATTTCATTTTGGACGGATTTTTTTTTGGATGATTTTTGTTTGGTTGTGAGAAGGGAAGGTGATTTGGAGTACTGGTTAGACGGAGGGTTTCCGCTTATTAAATAATAGGGAAAATAGGGCGAAATAGACGGAGGGTTTCCTGCTATTCCTTTAAGAAGCCTTAAAATGGGGGATTTTCAGCAGCTTAACCGGAAATCTTCCGCTTCTAAAAAGCATCATTTTGGATTTAACCGGAAATCTTCCGCTTATCTTAGATTGATAGAAGAATCTGATGAATGAATAGACGGAGTAATTCCGCTTAAGCAGCGGAATAGGGTGAAAATGGACTTCAATAGACGGATGATTTCCGTCTATTCCCTTAAAAAGCCTAAAAACGGACGATTTTCAGCAGCTTAACCGGAAACCTTCCGCTTATATTGCCTCTAAAAAGCATCATTTTGGATTTAACCGGAAATCTTCCGCTTATCTTGCATTGATAGAAGAATTGATGAATGAATAGACGGAGCAATTCCGCTTAAGCAGCGGAATAGGGTGAAAATGGCCTTCAATAGACGGAGGGTTTCCGTCTAACATCTTTAAAGAGCTCAAAATCAAAGGTTTTTAGCAGCTTAACCGGAATCTCTCTCCCTATCCCCCCTCATCAACAGCCTCAACTAGCTTTAACCGGAATTTTTATTACGCTTATTTTTCGGCTAAGAACAGGCCTAATGAGAGCTTACTAGCAAAATATGTTCATAAATTAATATTTGCTTGCTGTTTAGCTAAATCCATTGTAAAATTAATGCAATAGCGCCCTGCAAACGCTTGCACTAAATATGGAAATTTCCGCTAATATTGGTAGAGTACAACTCAGCACTTTGTGTTGTACACTTGCCTGATCTGGCTGAATTGCCCGTGCAACTTAGTGCAAACGGTTCCATTTTTCCACTATTATGCTTTTCCATTGGAAAAGAATTACACCTTTAAGTATCGTGAGGGATGGCAGACGCATAGTAAAAAAAGGGAGGAAAATAACAGAATGTTTAGAAAATCAAAACGCAGTTTTTCCATTCTTATGACTGTACTCATGCTTTTGAGCCTGTTTCTGCCTTATCTGCCTGCTCCAACAGCAGAGGCATCAGAAGTAAAAGTTACAAATGCGGCTTCAACTGAGCGCAAGATTCGCTTTAACTACATCCGCGAAGACCAGAACTTCGGGACTTGGAATATGTGGACTTGGAATACCGGTGTAAAAGATGGACAGGTTGATTTTACAAAGAAAACTGGAAACACTGCCAGTGTCGACATTCCTGTAAGCGCAGCCACTGCTCAGATGGGCTTTGTCCTGCGCAGCACTACTAACTGGGACACAGCAGAGAAAGAATTCAACGACCGCTTTATTCCCGTAAACAGGAATGATTCAATTACAAAAGCCTTCATTACCAGCGGCGTTGAACAAATCAGGATTGTGCCAGACGGATCAGCTCCTAAGATTGATAAAGGAAATGCTACTTTCTTCTATCGTGATAAGGCGCTTTTCGCATCTGACTCTATGAACAGTATTGAAAAAGTAGAATTGAAGTTTGACGGCAAAACGACAGAAATGACATACGAGCCAGAGAATGAAAGATTTATATTAAACTATAACAGCATTCCAAATGGCAAGAATGAGTATACATTCCTTGTAACAAAAGACGGAGAAACAACTGAAGTTTCCGATCCTTACAACACAGTGGACGGAAAATCCTTTGTAGATTTCCGAATTGCTGAGCTGTCTGTATCCGGATCAGTTACTCCTGCTTCCATTGACTATAATGAAAACGCTGTCTTAACAGTAGGTGTCGATGGACTGACTGAGGGTCTGGAAGCAAGAAGCATCACTGCTGACGTTTCTGCTCTTGGAAGATCAAAGACTCTTAAAATAGATCCTTCCCTGAGAAAAGTTACAATTGCAGTCGATGACAACATTACTGCAGGAACAAAAACCATTCCGGTAACAGTAGTTGACAACTATGGAAATGAGTTTACCGGCGAAACAACAGTGGAAGTGAAAACTCGCCAGACTGTCGGCGAAAATGATTTCGACTGGGATGAATCAGTCATTTATTTCATGCTGACAGACCGTTTCTTTGACGGCGATTCAAGCAATAATGACCCTTATGACATGGGATATGACAAAATTAACGACCGTGGTACATACCAGGGGGGAGACTTCAAAGGAATCACTAAAAAGCTTGATTACCTTGATGCACTTGGCGTTAATACAATTTGGATTTCCCCTATTGTCGAAAACGTGAAACATGATGTCCGTTCTGGTGATCCGGCAGGCCATTCCTATTATGGATACCATGGATACTGGGCAAGCAATTTCGGTGAATTGAATCCTCATTTTGGAACAATGGGTGATTTCCATGAATTAATTGATGCCGCTCATGAGCGCGGAATCAAAATCATGGTGGATGTCGTCTTGAACCATACCGGCTATGGACTTAAGGACATTGACGGAAATATCGCAAATCCTCCAAAAGGATTCCCGACTAACGAAGACCGCGCACGTTTTGGTGGCCTTCTTCGCCAGGGTAACAATGTGGGTGAAGATGAAATCGTCGGTGAGCTTGCCGGCCTTCCTGACCTGAAAACAGAAGAACCAGCAGTACGCGAAGCAATCATAAAGTGGCAGACTGACTGGATTGATAAAGCTACAACTTCAAAAGGAAACACAATTGACTACTTCCGTGTGGACACAGTGAAACACGTGGAAAATGCAACCTGGATGGCATTCAAGAACGCTCTTACTGAAAAAATGCCTGAACATAAGATGATTGGAGAAACATGGGGTGCAAGTGCAGGGAATTACTCCGGCTACCTTGACTCAGGTATGATGGACTCCCTTCTTGACTTCGGTTTCAAGGAAATTGCCCATGACTTTGTGAACGGAAAACTAAATAAGGCAAATGATGCCCTGATTTCCCGCAGCAAACAAATTGACAATGCGGCTACACTTGGACAATTCCTTGGAAGCCATGATGAAGATGGTTTCTTGCACAATGCAGGAAATGATAAAGGAAAGCTTAAAGTTGCCGCTTCCCTCCAGGCTACTTCGAAGGGACAGCCGGTCATTTATTACGGTGAAGAACTAGGCCAGAGCGGAGCAAATAATTATCCGGAGTATGACAACCGTTATGATCTTGCATGGGATAATGTGGAAGGAAACGACGTACTTGAGCACTATAAGAAAATCTTCAACTTCCGTGCTGACTACTCTGAGATTTTTGCAAAGGGTGAAAGAAAAGCGGTCGGCGGATCAGATGCGGACAAATTCCTTATGTTCCAACGCAGCTATAAGGGTGACTCTGCTTATGTAGGCTTGAATGTAGCCAAGGAAGCTAAGCAAATCACTCTGACAGTAGATGCTGGCGCCACTGTAAAAGATCACTATGCCGACCAGACATACACTGCTGATGACGGCGAAGTCACTCTGTCGATCCCTGGAAAAGCGGACGGCGGGACTGTGCTTTTGACAGTGGAAAATGGCGCAATCACTGCTGCGGTATCAGCGGGCAAAAGTGATGGCGGCGGAGATGGAGAGGTAACTCCTGTTCCTGAAAACCATATCCGTATCCATTACAACCGCACTGATAACAACTATGAAAACTTTGGAGCATGGCTCTGGAACGATGTAGCTTCCCCTTCTGCCAACTGGCCGAATGGTGCTACCAAGTTCACAAACAAGGACAGCTACGGCGCTTATATTGATGTGCCGCTCAGGGAAGGTGCGAAGAATATCAGCTTCCTGGTTATGGATGTAACAAAAGGTGATGCTGGTAAGGACGGCGGCGATAAAGCTTTCGCGATCTCGTCTCCGGAAATGAATGAAATCTGGATTAAGCAAGGTTCCGACAAGGTTTACAATTATCAGCCTGCCACCCTTGCACCGAACACAATCCGGATTCACTATGTACGCGATAACAATGATTATGCAAACTTCGGCGCATGGCTGTGGAATGATGTTAAATCTCCTTCTGCTAAATGGCCGACTGACGCTACCATGTTCGACAAGACAGACCTCTACGGTTCTTACATTGATGTAGAACTCACAGAGGATGCAAAGAACATCGGCTTCCTGGTCATGGATGTAACAAAAGGCGATGAGGGTAAAGACAGCGGTGATAAAGGATTCAACCTTTTAGACCGTTATAACGAGATCTGGATCAGACAAGGTGACAACACTGTCTACATCTCCCCTTATTGGGAGCAGGCAACGGGCCTTGTATCCGCTGAAGTCGTTTCTGAAGAAAAGCTATTGCTCGGTTTCACGATGACTGAGGGAATGACAGAAGATGCACTGAAATCATCCCTTGAGATTAAAGACTCCAAAGGTGATGCAGTTCCTGTGACTGCTGTTAAAATCACTTCTGATAAAACAGTTGAAGTGACTGCAGAGATTGATTTGGCGAATATTCCACTGACTGTAACCTATGCTGGCAGAACTGTTTCCGCCTCTTCCGGCTGGAGGATGCTGGACAGCATGTATGCCTACGATGGTGACGATCTTGGCGCCACTTATAAAAATGGCGGTGCGACACTCAAGCTTTGGGCTCCAAAGGCTTCAAAGGTTGTGGCAAACATCTATAACAAGTCCAATGCTGCCGAAAGAATCGGCCAAGTTGACCTAAGTAAAGGCGACAAGGGTGTCTGGTCGGTTAACCTGACTCCTGGAACGCTGAACGTAACTGATTTCAAAGATTACTACTATCAATACGAAGTAACAAATGATGGTGTTACAAGGAAAGTCCTTGACCCATATGCAAAATCCATGGCGGCTTTCACTGTCGATACAGAAGGTAAACCTGGACCTGATGGAGATACTGTAGGTAAAGCTGCAATTATCGACTTGAGTGACACAAATCCTAAAGGATTCTCCCATGCGAAAATTGACGGCTATGAAAAGCGTGAAGATGCAATCATCTACGAGGTGCATGTACGCGACTTCACTTCCGATCCTTCAATCAATGGCGATTTGAATGCAAGATGGGGTTCATACACTGGGTTTATCGATAAATTGGACTACATCAAGTCCCTTGGTGTGACTCACGTCCAATTGCTTCCGGTCATGGCATGGTACTATGGCGATGAAACGAAAATGGGCGAAAGGGAACTTCACTACTCTGCTGGCGGAAATGAATACAACTGGGGTTATGACCCTCACAGTTATTTCTCACCAGATGGAGCTTATTCTTTAGACCCGACTAATCCTGAACAGCGCGTGAAAGAGCTGAAAGAACTTATTGATGCGATCCATGGTGCTGGAATGGGTGTCGTCTTCGATGTAGTTTACACGCATATGGCTAAAGCTAGCATGCTGAACGATATCGTTCCAAATTATTACTCATTCCAAGATGCGCAAGGAAACTTCCTTGGCGGATTCGGAAACAACCTGGCTACTAACCGTACAATGGCTGAAAAGCTAATGGTCGATTCTGTTAAGTACTGGTTCGATGAGTACAAAATTGATGGAATGCGTTTCGACATGATGGGCGACGCAACTTACCCATCCATCCAGAATGCTTTTGATGCAGCGGCTGAAATTAATCCTGATGCCCTCTTCATTGGAGAAGGCTGGAGAACGTTCGCCGGCCACCTATCCGACCCTTCACTTGCAGGTATGGGTGCGGACCAGGATTGGATGGACAAAACGGATAGTGTCGGAGTATTCTCTGACGAAATCCGAAATGAATTAAAATCTGGTTTCGGTTCCGAAGGCGAGCCTCGCTTCCTTACCGGCGGAGCTAGAGACATCAATGTCATTTTCAACAATATCAAAGGACAGCCAAGCAACACGAAGCATGACGATCCCGGCGATATGGTTCAGTACATCGAAGCCCATGACAATATGACGCTATATGATGTCATTGCCCAATCTATTAAAAAGGATCCTGCTATTCCAGCAAACAATGAAGAGATCCATAAGCGGATGCGTGTCGGAAACTCCATCATCCTGACTTCCCAGGGAACTGCTTTCCTTCATGCGGGGCAGGAATATGGAAGGACAAAACAATGGCTGGATGAAGGAGTTCCCGAACAGAAATATCATGAGTTGAAAGACGCTCAAGGCAAATCGTTCGGTTACTTCATCCATGACTCTTATGATTCATCAGATGCAATCAATATGTTTGACTGGGAGAAGGCTACCAATGCCGAGAAGTTCCCAATCAACGTAACAACAAGCAATTTTACTCAAGGCTTAATTGATTTGAGAAAATCGACAAATGCATTCCGCTTAGGCGAAAAAGGCCTTGTTGACCAGAATGTGAAATTGCTTAATCTTCCTGAAATCAAAAGAAATGACCTTGCCATTGCGTATGAAAATAAGTCTACTGATGGCACTGGCACATATTATGTATTCGTCAATGCCGATGAGCAAAATCGTACATTCACATTGGGAGAGTATGACTTATCTCAAGGTACGGTTCTTGTAGACAGTGACGAAGCAGGGGTTACAGGAGTGAAGGAAGCATCTGGATACGTGCTGACTGACAAGACGTTGACCATCGACCCGCTTACAACAGTTGTGATCAAAGTTGGAGGCAAGACAGCTCCTGAAGCTCCAAGCCCGGAACCTGTTCCTGTGGACACTACTCCACCTGTTGTGGAAGGAGTGAAAGATAACACGTCTTATAACAAGGATGTAACAATCTCCTTCAATGAAGGCACGGCTACTTTGAATGGAGCAGCTTTTGCAAACGGTACTGTTGTCAAAGCGGAAGGAACGTATACACTCGTTGTCACAGATTCTGCCGGCAATACGACAACTGTCAAATTCACGATTGATAAAACTGCACCAAAAGTAGAAGGTGTTTCCAATGGTTCTTTCACTAATAAAGACCTAAAGGTAACATTCAACGAAGGCAATGCCACTCTGAATGGCAAAACTTTTACAAGCGGTACTGTCATTAAAGCTGAAGGCACCTACACTCTAGTCGTAACAGATGCAGCCGGCAACGAAACAACCGTGAAATTTACCATTGATAAAACTGCACCAAAAGTAGAAGGTGTTTCCAATGGTTCTTTCACTAATAAAGACCTGAAAGTAACTTTCAATGAAGGCAATGCCACTCTGAACGGCAAAGCTTTTAAGAGCGGTACTGTCATTAAAGCTGAAGGCACCTACACTTTAGTCGTAACGGATGCAGCCGGCAACAAGACAACCGTGAAGTTTACCATTGATAAAACTGCGCCAAAAGTAAATGGTGTCACAAACGGGGCACTTTACAACAGGAATGTGGCAATCGCATTCAATGAAGGCACAGCTACACTCAATGGAAAAGCAATCAAGACTGGTACTGTCGTCAAGAATTCCGGTACCTACACAGTAGTAGCAACAGATTTGGCTGGAAACAAAACAACTGTGAAATTTACAATTGATAAAACCGCTCCAAAAGTCAGCGGTGTTTCCAACAATGCACACTACAATAAAAATGTTAAGATTTCCTTCAATGAAGGTACAGCAACTTTGAACGGAAAAGCTTTTAAAAACGGAACTGTCGTTAAAGCTGAAAGAGCGTATACACTTACAGTTACCGATAAAGCTGGAAATAAGACAGTTGTGAAGTTCACAATTGACAAAAAAGCGCCTGCTGCTCCTAAAGTAAAAGCTTTGAAGAGTACAGACAAAACAGTAAGCGGAACGGCGGAAGCACATTCGGTTATTACTGTTAAAGCTGGAAACAAAGTGATTGGAACAGCAACAACTAATAAAAATGGCAAGTACATTGTAACAATCAAAGCTCAAAAGAAAAACACAACACTCACTGTCACTGCAAAGGACCGAGCAGGGAATGTAAGTAAAGCTGCAAAAGTAAAAGTAAAATAATAGGTCCGGCTGAAACACCCCTGTGCAACAGTACAGGGGTGTTTTTTTACGCCTATATGTCGTATTTGAGGAAGGATAATAAAAGTAATGAGGCGGTTAACATCCCTAACACTTAAAGAAGAAAAACGGAAGTTCAATAGGGTTTGGTCCTGATGGGTCCTCAATAGACGGAGAATTTCCGCTTATTGCAAAAAAACGGCTAAAATCGCCCCTAATAGACGGAGGATTTCCGGCTAATTCACTAAAAAACCTCAATTTGGATGATTTTAAGCAGCTTAATCGGAATGTCTTCCCTTATTTTCTCTGAAATTGGGTTCCATTTGGTTTTAGCCGGAATTTCTACCCTTATATTACTGCCCAAAAAGGCCCTATCCGGAATTCCTACCCTTATTTTTCTCCGTTTCCCTTTTAGTGAAAGTCCTCACCCAGCTTAAGTCCTGATAAAGATATTAAGTGGAGCATTTCCGCTTATTGCAAAAAAATGGATAATATCGCCCCCAATAGACGGAGGATTTCCGGTTAATTCACTAAAAAACTTCTATTCGGATGATTTTAAGAGCTTAACCGGAATGTCTTCCCTTACTTTCTCTAAAATTAGGTTCCATTTGGTTTTAGCCGAAATTCCTACCCTTATATTGCTGCCCAAAAAGGCCCTAATCGGAATTCCTACCGTTATATCAAAGCCCCAAAAGGATTCCACCCTGCACCTACTCCACAAAGCACTCTAAACAATAAAAAACCCCCGCACCAAGCATGCGAGGGTTGAGATGATCTAGCTGATTAATGATGTGTGTGCATTCCAAAGTTTAGAATCCATACAGAGCCGGCTACAATGACGATTGCAATGAAAGCCGAGAACAGCATGTTGGCTGTTTGGTGTCTGCCTGAGCTGCTTTCTTTCATGTGCATAAACATGAGCAGCTGAATGCCAGCCTGTACGAATGCTAATCCAAAGATGATGATCAATACAGGTACCAGCGGCAGATCTGTTCCAAGAATGAGCCACATTGCGAGCAATGTTAATGCGATAGATCCGAGAAAACCGATGAGATGTGACCAAGGAAAATGGTTTTGAGATTTACTGTTTGCCACCATTATACACCTGCCAATCCTAATAGATATACTCCTGTGAATACGAAGATCCACACAACATCAAGGAAATGCCAATATAGACTAGAGATAAAAACTTTTCTTGCGGTATCAGGCGTGATTCCTCTTTGCCATACCTGTATTAGGATGAGGATGATCCAGCCGATACCCAGTGTAACGTGAAGCCCGTGCGTTCCGGTGAGAACAAAGAAAGCAGACCAGTATGCACTTGTTTGAAGCGTAGCCCCTTCATGAATATAATGAACGAACTCGTAAACTTCCATTCCGAGGAAGCCCGCTCCAAGAAGCAATGTGATAGCCATCCAGATGATGAGGCCTCTCTGGTTGTTTCTTCTCATTTCATGGATTGCAAGGCCGCACGTAAAGCTGCTTGTTAAAAGCAGCATTGTCATGATGAGTACGCCTTGAGCTTCGAACAGTTCAATTGGCTTGATGCCGCCTGCAGTCCTGTGAATCAGGACAAAGTAGGTGGCAAACAAAGTGGAGAACAGCGCTATCTCCGCACCAAGGAACATCCAGAAGCCAAGAATATTTAATCTGCCGGTTTCAGATTGATATTCTAAGGGCGTGTCAGGACTATGATTTTCATTGTGATTTGCATATTCCATTGTTCACGCCTCCTTATACAGATACTTTTTCTTCTGTTTCTTTTATTTCTTCTACGCTGACATAGTAACCTTTGTCATAGTCAAATGATCTGATGATCATGCATACGAATGTTCCGATGAGACCAAGAATGGCCATCCACCAGATAGAGAATACAAGTGCAAAACCAGAGATGAACAGGAAGAGTGACATCACAATCGGTACACCTGCATTGCTAGGCATATGAATCGGTTTGTACTCGACAGGACGCTTTCCATTCACTTTTTCATCTTGCTTGATTTTCCAGAATGCATCAAGGCTCTTTACTTCCGGCGTTACTGCAAAGTTATAGTGCGGCGGAATAGCTGATGTTGTCGCCCACTCAAGTGTGCGCCCATCCCAAGGATCTCCTGTTTGGTCGCGCTCCGCATAACGTGCACTCCAGTAGATGTTGTAAACAAATACAACAAATCCTACTGCCATTCCAACTGCTCCGATAGAAATAATGATGTTCATTGTTGTCCAGCCGTCTGTCTCTGCATACGTATGAATACGGCGAGGCATACCAGCAAGACCAAGGAAATACATCGGGAAGAAGCAGACGTTAAATCCAATTGTAAACAGCCAGAAGCTGATTTTTCCAAGTCTTTCGTTCAGGCGGTGTCCGAACATTTTCGGATACCAGTAAATCAAACCTGCGAAACATGCAAATACTGTCCCTGCAATCAGCACATAGTGGAAGTGAGATACCAGGAAGTATGTGTTGTGATACTGATAATCTGCCGCAGCCATTGCAAGCATAACCCCTGTAACCCCGCCAATTACGAAGTTCGGAATAAATGCCAATGCCCATAGCATCGCAGTTGTAAATCGTATCCGGCCCTTATATAAGGTGAAGAGCCAGTTGAATATTTTAACACCCGTAGGAATGGCAATGGCCATGGTTGTGATCGAGAAGACTGAGTTAACAGCTGCTCCCTGACCCATCGTAAAGAAGTGATGGACCCATACAACGAAGCTCAGTGCTGAAATCGCTACGATAGAGATAACCATCGCTTTGTATCCGAACAGTGATTTTCTCGCAAAGGTTGCAATGATCTCTGAGAAGATACCAAAAGCAGGAAGAATAACAATATAAACTTCAGGATGTCCCCAAATCCAGAACAAGTTGACCCAGAGCATCGGCATACCGCCGTCTGCCAGGGTAAAGAAGTTGGCTCCAAACAATCGGTCAAAAGTCATAAGTGCTAATGCAACAGTTAATACAGGGAAAGCGAAAATAATAATCAAGCAAGTGATCAGCGTAGTCCATGTAAACATAGGCATACGCAGCATTGTCATACCCGGTGCTCTCATTTTCAAAATGGTTACAAGGAAGTTAATCCCTGTTAAAAGCGTACCAATACCTGAAAGCTGAAGTCCAAGCAGATAATAGTTTTGTCCCGGACCAGGGCTCAGTTCATTACCGGCAAGCGGCATATAGCTGGACCAGCCTGCTGAAGGCGATCCGCCGAATACGAATGAAATGTTGAACAGCATTGCCCCGAAAAAGAAAGTCCAGAAGCTCAGGGAGTTAATAAACGGATACGCTACGTCCCTCGCACCTATCTGCAGAGGAACAACAACGTTCATTAATCCAATCAGGAACGGCATCGCCATAAAGATAATCATGATGGTTCCGTGAGTGGTGAAAATTTCGTTGTAATGCTGGGAATTCAGAAACTCAGCTTCGGGCAATGTCAGCTGAACACGCATCAGCATGGCATCTACACCGCCGCGGAAAAGCATCAAAATCGCAGCAATAATGTACATGACACCTAGTTTTTTATGGTCAACAGTTGTGAGCCATTCTGTCCACAGCCATTTCCACTTTTTAAAATATGTGAGCACAAAGATAAGCCCGATGGTTGTCAGCGCAATAGAAACTTGCGCACCAAGGATAAGCGGGTCATCTAGGATGAGGTTATCTTTGATAAAATCAAATAATGCCACTGGGTTTCCCCCCTTTTTTAGTGAGAATGTTCATGATCTCCCTCTTCGGAGTTTTCATGTCTGTCATGTTCTTCTCTTGTTTTTATGTCGTCCATATCTGTGCGGTCCTCATCCTTGCCTTTTCCATGAGGATCCACATGAACACCATGCTTGTCACGCGCGTTCATTGCATATTCAGCATCATGCGCATGATCCACAAAGTCTAAGTGTGTGGAAGAGAATGTATGAAGTCCTGTCTCGCCCGGAAGCATAAACAGTTCATATTGATCTTCAGTCAGTTCAGGCGCAGTTGCCTGTGTTTCTTCTACCCATGCCTCGAATTCATCCTCAGGCTTTGCGGTTACTTCAAAGCGCTGACCGGAGAATCCCTGGCCGGTAAAGTTAGCATTTCGGCCCTGATAGACACCAGGCTCATCTGCTTGAAGATACAGCTGAGTTTCCATTCCTGACATGTTGTATTTTTGCCCGCCAAGCTGAGGAATCCATAAAGCAGCCATGGCATCAGCTGATGTTAAACGGAACAGAATTGGTCTTTCCGTCGGGATATTCAGGTAATTCACAGTTTCAATGTTTTCTTCAGGATAGCTGAAGACCCATTTCCAATCGACAGAAGTGGCATGGACTACTAACGGCTCTTTGTGGGCTGTCTCTTTAGGTGGTCCTTCCAAACTGTATATAACCTGTACAGTTGGTATTGATAAAGCGATAACAATGATAACAGGTATCACTGTCCAGACAATCTCAAGAATCTTGCTGCCTTCCATTTCAGGCGGCTCATATGCCATATTGTCGGGACGCTCGCGGTATTTGAAAACAATAAATGTAAAGAGAACAAAAACCACAATGACAATAAACAGCATAAAATAAATGGACAGCATAATTAAATCTTTCTGCTGTGCTGCAACTGGCCCCTTTGGATCAAGCACAGCCATGCTGCTGCATCCTCCAAGCAGAAATACTGAAAGCACCATGCTCAGCATGATAAATTTCCTATATAACTTATACACGAAGGTTCACCATCCTTCCCGGATTTTCTCCAAAAAAATTAAGTAGATTCATAGCAGTAAAAAATGTAAAAAAGACACAGTTAACCACTAAGAGCATTTACCCTCACTTTACCAAAATAAACATGAACATAGAATGCCGAAAAAGAGTTGTCAAAAGTATTTCATAGATTAGTCACCTTTCGGACAAAATTTGTTCATATTATTGTCAATAGATAGCATTACTGGAATATAAAGCGTTTAAGCTATCTCAAAATAATAAAGATGAAAATAAAAGCGATGCGGCTTTCTTACAAAAGTACTTGCAGAACCTTACTTATAATATACCGTAAACTCACGCACTTGTCATGTGAAATAATTCACAATTTAGTCATTGTTTTTTTACGCAGATTATCATATACTAAGTTTATCAACTAAATGTGAATTGTTTCACAAGTTTATGTGAAGTTCTTCACAAATTTAATTTACTATTAGAAAACAGGAGGTTTTATATAGATGAAAGTAGCAGTTGTAGGTTGTACGCACGCAGGAACAGCAGCCATTATGAATACGGTGAAATTGTATCCGCAAGCAGAGATTACAGTATATGAAAAGAATGACAATGTCTCATTCCTGTCTTGCGGAATTGCTTTGTATGTTGGCGGAGTCGTAAAAGATCCACACGGCCTCTTTTATTCTTCTCCTGAACAGTTAGAAAGTCTTGGGGTTAACATGAAAATGCAACATGAAGTTTCTTCTATTGATACTGATCAAAAAACACTTTCTGCGAAAAATCTTCAAACAGATGAAGAAACGACGGATACCTTCGATAAACTGATTGTGACAACAGGCTCATGGCCAATCATGCCGAGAATTGAAGGAAGCTCTTTGAACAACATTGTGCTTTGCAAAAATTATGCTCACTCCCTTCATATTATCGAACGCGCCAAATCAGCCCGCCATATTACGGTTGTCGGTGCAGGCTATATTGGAATTGAGCTGGTGGAAGCATTTGAAATGAGCGGCAAAAAAGTGACTCTGATAGACAGCTCAGAGAGAATTCTAAACAAATACCTTGATGAAGAATTTACAGCACAAATTGAGAAGGATTTTACTGATAAGGGTGTGCAGCTTGCCCTGGGCCAGACAGTTACAAGCTTCAGCGGGAATGATTCTGGTTCTGTGAAAACAGTTGTCACTACTGCCGGAACATACGAAACAGATTTAGTTATTCTCTGCATCGGCTTCCGCCCGAACACCGGGCTGCTGAAAGGCCAGGTTGATATGCTGCCGAACGGTGCGATTATCGTTGACGAATATATGCAGACCAGCAAAAAAGACGTATTTGCGGCCGGAGACAGCTGTGCTGTATTGTTTAATCCAACCGGCAAGCATGCCTACATTCCGCTTGCAACAAATGCAGTCAGAATGGGCACACTTACAGCAAGAAACCTTGTCGCTCCTACTACAAAGTATTTAGGAACGCAGGGAACGTCCGGTATTAAAATATTCGATTTTAACATTGCTTCTACAGGTCTGACCGAACTTGCTGCTGCTGATGCAGGTATAATTGCAGAGTCCGTTATGATTGAAGATTCTTATCGTCCGGACTTTATGCCTGATAATGAGGATGTAAAATTGAAGGTTGTGTTTGAAAAGGACAGCCGCAGGGTGATTGGTGCCCAGGTGATGTCAAAAGCAGATCTGACTCAATCTATCAACACATTGTCTGTGTGCATACAAAACAAAATGACTGTGGAAGATCTAGGATTTGTAGATTTCTTCTTTCAGCCGCATTATAACAAGCCATGGAATCTCCTCAATCAGGCAGGCTTGCATGCAATGCAATAACAATCACAACCAAAGCACCCGCTTCTTCGGGTGCTTTTTTGTATGCTGTGTATGCTGTATAACTGCTGCTCCACTTCTCTTCTGTTTATCTGTGAAAAATTTTTACTTGCATTATGAAAACCCTTTTATTAGAATATAGTAGATTCAAATATGCAAACGGTTGCACTTGCAGCCTCTTTTTTTACTAGTTTATGAAATCGATTCCATATAAAGAAAGGAACATATTTATGAAAAACTTACTCTCATTTGATTTTTGGCAAAAGTTTGGAAAAGCCCTGCTGGTGGTTGTCGCAGTGATGCCTGCTGCAGGTATTATGATCTCGCTTGGCAAATTGATTGGAATGTCAGGCGGAGATTTAGCACTTGTGCAAACGATTGCGCGAGTGATGGAAGATATCGGCTGGGGTATTATCACGAATCTGCACATTCTGTTTGCTGTTGCAATTGGCGGTTCGTGGGCGAAGGAACGTGCCGGCGGAGCATTTGCAGCTTTGATTGCATTTATATTAATTAACAGAATTACCGGCGCTATTTTCGGCGTTAATAATGATATGCTTGCAGATTCTTCTGCAACCGTACAATCTCTATTCGGCCAGGAACTTGCCGTACAGGACTACTTTACTTCTGTGCTTGGCGCTCCCGCTTTGAACATGGGTGTATTTGTCGGAATTATAGCAGGTTTTCTCGGTGCCAACTTATTCAATAAATTCTATAACTATGATAAGCTTCCAGACTCACTGTCGTTCTTTAACGGAAAGCGCTTTGTGCCTTTCGTTGTTATTGGAGGAGCTGTTGTAACAGCTGTTGTACTCGCTCTGGTCTGGCCTTTTATCCAGGGTCTGCTGAATGATTTTGGCCGCTGGATTGCTACTTCACGCAATACTGCACCTGTTATTGCACCGTTTATTTTTGGTGCATTGGAAAGGCTGCTTCTGCCTTTTGGACTTCATCACATGCTCACCGTGCCGATGAACTATACAAACCTTGGAGGAACCTACACAATTCTGACAGGTTCAGGTGCAGGGCAGACAGTTGCCGGACAGGATCCTTTATGGCTCGCATGGATAGCGGACTTGAACAACTTCCTGGCTGCCGGTGACCTTAACAGCTATAATCAGCTGTTAAATGATGTAACTCCTGCCCGTTTCAAGGTGGGACAGATGATTCTTTCTACGGCATCATTGCTGGGCCTTGCCTACGCAATGTATAGAAATGTAGACATTGATAAACGTAAAAAATACAAGTCTATGTTTTTCTCTGCAGGTCTTGCTGTATTTCTGACAGGTGTAACAGAGCCGATTGAATTTATGTTTATGTTTGCTGCCCCGGTTCTTTATGTGATTTATGCAGTCACTACCGGACTGGCATTCGCCATTGTGGATATTGTAGATATCCGCGTTCACTCTTTTGGCATCATAGAGCTGTTAACTAGAACACCAATGATTATAAAAGCAGGGTTGTGGCTAGATCTTCTGAACTTTGTTCTTGCTTGTCTCGTGTTTTTCGGATTGAACTTTGCCATTGCCAACTTTATGATTAAGAAATTCAATTTCCCGACTCCTGGGCGCAATGGAAATTATATTGAAGAAACTGAAGGCAATGGTAAAGCTGAGGTGAAAGCAGGCTCACAGGCTCCGGCTATTATTGAACTTCTGGGCGGCGCAGAAAACATTGTGGAAGTTGATGCGTGCATGACCCGACTGCGTGTCACTGTTAAAGATCCTGCCAATGTCGCTGGAGAAAAACAGTGGAAGGAAAACGGTGCACTCGGCCTTATTACGAAAGACAAAGGTGTTCAAGCAATCTACGGACCTAAGGCTGATGTTCTGAAATCAGATATACAGGATATTCTGGGGAATTAACAGATGAAGCTGTTAACTTTAAACTGTCACTCCTGGCAAGAGGACGATCAGCTCAGCAAAATCAAGATTCTTGCGGAAAGTATTAAGGATCATGATTATGATGTAATCGCCCTCCAGGAAGTCAGCCAGCATATTGAAGAGCCATTTTATGATAAACATATTCGAAAAAATAATTATGCTCTTGTCCTCCTAGAAGAGCTGCAGAACCTTGGCATTCATGACTATCAGCTCTCATGGGATGTTTCCCACATCGGATATGATGTGTATGAAGAAGGATCTGCTATTATTACAAAGCACCCCATCGTCCGGCAGGGTTCCTTCTTTGTTTCAAAAAACGAGAATATCTCTTACTGGAAAACACGCAAAGTCGTTTTTGCGGAAGTCGAGATTGAGAATCAGCTCATGATGTTTTATTCGTGCCACCTCGGCTGGTGGAAGGATGATGAGGAACCTTTCCGCTATCAGGCTGACAGCCTGTTAAGGATGACGGATACCGGGCAGCGCGCTTTTCTGATGGGCGACTTTAACAATAATGCATTTATCCGCGGTGAAGGGTACGATTATCTTATTCAAAAGGGCTTAACAGACACTTATACTGCCGCTGAAGACAAGGATGCAGGCATCACCGTAAAAGGCGAAATTGCAGGCTGGGATAGGAATAAGTCCAACCTGCGCCTGGATCTGATTCTTACGAATATGCCTGCAGCAGTCTCCTACTCAAAAGTCATCTTTAATGGCATCAACAGAGAAGTGGTCTCAGATCATTACGGCGTTGAAACAAACATCATCTTATAAATGCACGTGCAAAGCAGCCTCTTCCACATCCGGAAGAGGCTGCTTTCAATTAGTATATGATTTGTTCCGCTGCCAGTCTTTCAAACTCTGAAGATATCTCTTCAGCAGCTTCATTCACACTTAAAAAATTCATTGAAGAGGTATAAATAGCTTCCACCTGATCATGAAGAGCTTTTGCCTCTGCCAGATAAAAAGTTCCCTGTTTCATTCTTTCAGCATATCTGCTGGAGATTTCCTTCAGCTGTACTGCAAATTTTTCATCTGTTCCCGGCAGGATCGCGAGGGCATACATATCGAGAATTTCATCTCCCTCTCTTTCGGGGAAATACTCATGAGGAGCGGTACTGTCAAAAATGGCGATTCCCGCTTCCCTCAAGATCACCATGTCAAGGCTGTCAGGATCAAATCCGCAATGGTACACTTCCGTATCATAGCCTCTTTTTTCTGCCTCTGCTGCAATTTTCTTTAACATCGTAGACTTCCCGGATCCAGGGCGCCCTTTGATGAATATCCTTCTCTGCACATCTTCAGTCAGATTAGGCACATAATCCACCGCTCCTCTTGAAGTAGCCGCTCCTAAAAAGCGATGAATCACCTTCGCCTTCTTGTTCAAATTTTCTTCCTGAAAAAATTCTGATAGAAGCTTTTGTGTAAGAAGATTTGCCTTTTTAAAATTCATATTTTCTATAAAAATCTTTTCCCAATCATCATGTATTCTTAAAGCCTGTGAAAACTCATGATATGCACTTTGATATGAGGATTGAATATTTTCTCTCAGCGCAAGAAGCTCCTTCTTGTGCTTTCTCAATTCAGAAGAATTCCAGCCTGCTCCCAGATTGATATATTCCTCAATAGCTCCAGGAACTCTTGGCTCAATAATGTGAGGAGCTGTACCGTCTGCAACACCCGCCTGCAGCTGAGGAAGAAGAATGCCGTCAATAGATTCGTGATCAGATGAACAATGGATATATTCTACGTCAAAGCCTTTTTTACTCCAAGTTTCTCCCAGCTTTTTCATTAATGTAGACTTCCCAGTACCCGGACCTCCTTTTAAAATATACAGCCGCTGCAAAGGGTCCAAAGAAGAAGCATATAAACTGTGAAACCCCTTGGCTGTGTTACCGCTCGCAAAATAATGTCTGATTTTACCAGGCAATATAAGCACCCCTTCTGTTTTGTAAGATAATCTACAGTATGCAGCAGGGGGCGATGGGTGAATGCCCAAGATACCATAAGGAAGCCTGTATCTGGAAGTCTAGGAATTATTTCCTCATCCACTCTGTTTTGGCGCAAAATAAAAAGCCCCTGCGGAGCTCTATTCTACCAACGTATGTTTAAATGCATAAATAACTGCCTGAGTACGATCCTGTACCTGCAGCTTGCTGAGGATATTGCTGACATGCGTCTTGGCTGTTTTCAGCGCAATAAACAGTTCATCCGCAATTTCCTGATTTGTTTTTCCCTGTGCCATCAGCAGGAGTATTTCCATTTCCCTGCTTGTCAGCTGATCATGAAGGTGACTTTGCTCCTTTTGGCGCATTTTCAACATCATCTTGCCAGTCACTTCCGGTTCAAGGACTGTCTGGCCCTGATAGGTGGCACGAATTGCATCCGCAATCTCACTCGCCCTGGAGGTTTTCAGCATATAGCTTGATGCTCCTGCCTCCAAAGCCGGATACACCTTTTCGTCATCAATGAAGCTCGTCACAATAATCACTTTCGCTTCCGGCCATTCTTTCATAATGTTTCTTGTCGCTTCAACTCCATCCATTTTTTCCATGACGAGATCCATCAGAATAATATCAGGCCGAAGTTTCAGGGCAAGTTCCACCCCGCTCGCTCCGTTGTCAGCTTCCCCGATGACCTCTATATCAGGCTGAGCTGATAAGTAGGAAGAGACCCCGATTCGTACCATTTCATGATCATCAACAAAAAGAACCTTAATCATTGTTTTCACCTGCTTAAAGAATAATTGGCACCTTTACTTCAAGGCGTGTGCCTTTGTCTTTTAAACTGACAATCTTCGTTGTTCCGCCTATTTCTACCGCTCTTTCGTACATGTTTTGCAGACCGTATGAGCCTGCTTTTGTTTCTTCCACATTAAAGCCGATGCCGTTGTCAACCACTCTCATGATAATCAGTCCGTCCCTGTGAATCAGCAGTACCTCAAGCTTTGTGGCCTTTGCGTGCCTTAAAGTATTAGATACAGATTCCTGCAGAATCCGGAACAGATGGTCCTCGACTCCTTTATCAAGCTCCATATCCTCCACTTTCCATTCAATCTCTAAAGGAACCTTTTGAGTAAGTTCGATTAGCAGTTCCTTCATTCCTTCTTGCAGGGTTTTTCCTTTCAGCGGAACGGGCCGCAAATGCAGAAGAAGTGCCCTCATTTCAAGCTGAGATTGATGAATCATTGACTCCACCATTTTCAGCTGCCTGTCATCCTGCCTGCCTTCTGCCCTGCCCTCTGTGACAGCGGACATCATCATAGATGCTGCAAAAAGCTGCTGGCTGACTGAATCATGCAGCTCCCTGGCGAGTCTGTTTCTTTCCTGTTCTACAATTTCCTGAATTCTTACTTCCTGATTCGTTGCTTTTTCCGTAGCCATTTTTTGAAAAAGCTTCGCCTGTTCTGCCTGCTGCTTCTGAATTTTTAATAGAGAGCCTGCAATCATGTCTCTTTCAGGAAGTGAGGCTAGTTTTTCTTCCTGAACAGGTTTTCCCTGCTCAATATGAAAAAGCTCGCCGCTCAGGGATTGAAACTGATTTCTCCAATGCATGCCGGTAAAAATGCCTGTGAAAAATCCTGCAGCACTGCTCAAGCATCCGATAAAGACGATAAACGGCATGTCATAAACTTCTGCCTCCCATAGGGAAGAAAGCGTAACGGAAGGAAATACCCAAAGGAAGGCCGATGATAGCACAGCGGCTATACCGAGAGAGAGCAGCACATGCAGAAGCACCTGGCGCAGTATTGTCTTCATATGCGGCTCACCTCAATTTCTCCAGTGAACATAGAAGTGACAATTTTAATCTTCTGCTTTGCTGTGTCGTAATTCTCTGTCTGATAGGAAACAGAAGCATTCAGCAAATTTTGCTCCTGCTGCTGAAAAATAACGGTAGATCCGTACAAAACAGAATGCCTGACACTTACTTCAACCTCATAGGGAACAAGTACTTTCACATTTCCAATCAGGCTTCTAATCATGATAACAGCTTCTCCGTCCGGCAGAACCGTGTTGCTCAAGTCAATGATCGTGTCACTGATGCCGGCCTGGAACACTACATCGCTCCACTCGTAGGCCTGCTCCGGTGTCTGCTGCCTGCCTGCGAGCACATTTTTAAAAAGAGGCTCTTTTTTCAAAAGCGGCTCTGACAGCGGCTCTGCAGTAGAAGGTTGGATACTGGGGATTATGACTGCTGGCTTCTGCTTTGACTGGGTATACTGAACGAAAAAATAGATACAGCCTGCCAGCAGAAGAAAACGAAATGTCATCATATTTATGATGGTAAAAAAAGAGGTAACCACGCCGATCCAAAAAAGAATTTTCCCTGCAGATCCGGTCAGTTTTTTCTTTCCGATATAAATCATAGCAAGGGAAACGAGAAGGGAGAAAATCAGCCCGCTGTCAAAAAACAGCAGTTCAAGAAGCAGCAGAAAAAAAGCTGCGTATAGTATCCACTGTGCGGCATTTCTTTGCTTTGTCCTTTCCATGGCCTTTCATCCCCCTTCCTTCATCGTATGCAGCATGCGAGCTTCCATGTATTAAAAGATTCGGTGCTTTATCTATCTCTTAGGTATCGCCAAAAAATAATTATGTGCAAATTCAATATTTGCGTGATCATCATGAAAAAGCTGGGCTCTATCTGGTTTGATGAACCGGGGATTGAAAATAAACGGAGCTTTTCCGGTTAATTGCAAAAAACAGTTTTTTTCAGAGTAAATAAGAGGAGCTTTTCCGGTTATGCTGATAAAAAGCCCCCATTACAGGCTGTTTTAGGTCAATAGACGGAATGTCTCCGCTTATATGAGGCTTTTTGGATGCTATTTTATAAATAGTCGGAAATGTTCCGTCTATCTATCAGTTGAATGCTTATCTCGCAAAATCAATGGTGTATACAGTGGGCAATAAGTGCAAGCGAAACAACTGTCCGCTGTATCTCAAAGCCTTAGGAAAAAAGGCGCAGCATGTAAAAGTGTGCGCCCCTTTTAGAATAGCAGTTTGCCTTAAGAAAGAGAATTACTTTCTTTCTGTTCAAGCTCTTTTTTCAGCTCTTCAATTCTGGCATCCACTGATTGATGTTTCCAGTTCTTCGGCTCCTGCTTATCCAGGCAGGAACCCATTTGCTCAGATTTTGCTTCAGAAGCAGCGGAGTCTGCTTTCTCCAACTTATTCAAGTTGTACTGAGCTCTTGCCATGTTCTCTTTTCCCATGAGCTCCATTCGTTTCAGATACATATCCTTCAGCTTATGATTCATTTCTTCATATTTACTTTCCAGATTTCTTAGTTGCTGCGCAGCTTCCTCCATAGAGGATTGTATTCTTTTCGCGCGATTTTCATAGATTGACCGCTCGTGCACAACAAAGTCATACAGCTCCAGCTCACCCGCCCGGCTGGCCACTTCAGCCTGCTGTTTTCGTTTTTCAGCCATCGCGGCAGCCTCTTGGTACTCTTTGGAGAATTCGTCTTTTAGAATATGCTGCCTCTCAATGAGCTTTCTGACTTTCTCTGTTTCATATTCACTATCTCTCAGATATTTGTTGAGCATACTGATGGGGCTTTTTTGATCCTTTTCATCCAATAACTCATTCAAATCGGCTGTGATGGTATCTGTTAATCTTTGAAAAAAGTTCATCATCTCTGTTCTCTCCCCTGATCATTATTTTGTTTGTTTCAAATTACGCCATTCTTTTTCAAAAGACGTAAAAGGGTCGCCGCTCTCTTGTTTGCCATGGCCGTCCGAACGCCAGCTTTTCACGACAAGATACAGTACATACGCTGCCACAAGGCCCAGAAGTGCTGGAATGTTGGCGAGTGTGGCACTTGCAATGATGATGCCCGCAATCCCCCAGAGAACCTTCGCTGATGTCGACTTCGCTTTCATAAATTCTCGGAAAACGAAATACAGAAGCACCAGAGTGACAGCAAGTGCAAGCATAGAGCCGACGTTTGCCAGCAGAATCAGAGCTGCAATTCCACCTGCTGCAAATAAGCCAAATTTCTTCATCTTTGTTTCCTCCTTTCTTCATGTCTCTATCTTACCTGTCAGGCAAAAAGTTCATAACGAGCCTGCGCTTTATTTTCAGCTAGGTCCTGAGCCGTAGGGGAGAGTAAGTCCTTATGGAGTGCTGCCTTCCTGTTTCTGCAATGTGTGGCTGGCGCTTGCTTCTTATGAAGAGTGCTGAACTCCTTTTCAGCACTGGTGTTAAACACAAAAAAATCCGGCATCGGCCGGATTCAGATGGTAGACAAACTGGAGAATTCCCAGTTTGCCTGCGGTCTTTTTTAAATATAGATAGAGAATCAATGTGGTTAGATTTCCACTCCGGTTGGACGCTTTCCACGGGCGGGCTTCGTAATAGCGTTTACGTGCAGCCTTCCGCTTCATATATGGCACCATCATATTATAATCGTAATCGCATTCCATATCATATGGACCGCAATTCCGGTGTACACATTGTTGTCTTTTAATCTTACATACAAAAATCCAGCGGCCAGTATGCCGTAGCTACGTTCCCAAACCGACTGCAAAAATGATGCTACCACTTTTTAATAAATTTCAATAAACTAATTTCTAAAAATTTACAATATTAATTTGCGAGTTTTCTGACTTTTTTATATGATATTAAAATGGGGGTGTATATCATGCTAGAAGCGCAAAATAAAAAACAAAATCCACAAGGTATCATCATCGGACTTATGGTCTTTATACCATTAGTGCTCGCCGCTTTTATGCCGCATATCGCATGGGTATATTTTACAGGCGTTCTAATCTATGGCTATCACATCTATCTCACTAGAAAGTTGATTCTAAAAGATATAGGATCCTTTTTAGTATTTGTATTGTTCGTTTATCTTTTAGAGCGATTGCTGTAAATAGGATTAAACATATTGAGTCACACAGAAAAATAGGGGAGGAGCGGCTTACACCCTCACAAAAAGGGTCTGAGCTGTTCCTTTTTTTGCCCTTCCGGTGGCTACATGTTCCTTATACCCCTGAAAATTGTTCCTTTTTATGCGATGTCGCAGTCTACCTGACTCCCTCAAAGACACGGTCACGCCTTCTGATTTCAACAAACTCCTTTTCATGTTCCTTTTCTGTTCGAGATGTCCCTGCGATGTCCCTCTCTTTTCCCGCAAAAAGGAGCGGTTGAATCCTTTACTACCAAGGGCTCAAAGAATCGTGTTCCTTTGTTCCTTCTTTTTCTAAGTAAAGACTGTAAAAAAGAAATATATATATACGTGTTACACATATAAAGGTTTCCCGCAAAAACCAGGAACGGAGGGACGTATCTCGAATTCAAGATATTCCGGTGAGAGCAAGTGTTGCAAACTCCCGCAAAAGCAAATTATGTTTTTCTGATCAATCCTTTTTATCTAGAAGTGATGAACGATGATGATGTGTAGGACCAGTATGTTGGTTGCTATTGTGTAAATTGTACCGTACATGTTCTGCCTCTTTTAGTTAGCTTCCAAATATGATGCTGACTGAGCTTTTGATGGTTCCTACTGTAATAGAGACTTCCTTTGTTGTAGTTGTATACTTTAACTGCTGCCCTGCGGACACAAAAGACGCAAAGAGACCATTGTGTTTGCTGACATCAATGTAAAGCAATGGCAACTTTGAATTGGCAAGGTGCTTCTCTCTGAATCTTCATAAATTTTAAGTCAAAGTACTATGAATATAACTGCTGATTGGAGCGGAGGGTGCTTGACTCCTGGAGGCTTACCGCCTGACCCCCGGAAAGCAAGACCCGGAGCGGAAATGAGCCTTCTTCCCACCATTCCAAAAAAAATGACAAAAGGCAGCGAGATTGGCTGCTCACTACCTTTTGCCGGCAATCTGAAATCCGGCATCAGCCGGATTTTCATTGAAGTACATATTCTGCCAGTACACTTTGAAGTTCATAAATGTTCAGGCTTTTGTTAAAGGTTTTTTCAACAGGAAGCTCGCTTCCCGATATCCAGATTTTCAGCTCGGCATCCAAATCAAAATTACCTGCCGTTTCGATGCTGAAGTGAGTGATACTTCTATAGGGAATGGAATGAATCTCGACTTTTTTGCCTGTAATCCCCTGTTTATCAACAAGAATCAGACGCTTGTTTGTAAAGATAAAAAGATCCCGGATCAGCTTGTACGCTTTTTCAATACTTTCATTAGGAGCCAGCACCTGCGAAAACTGCTGGCGAACATCTCTGACACTCATCTCGGATGCATTTCCCATGATTCCGTCGAAAATCCCCATTTACAACTCTCCCCTTTTAATTATCCAGCTTCAGCTTTGCAAGAGCATCCGCTAAAGCAGTGTTGATCGGCTCATCACTTTGGCGGCCCTGCTTTTTCATATAACTCTGTACTTCTTTTTTCGACACGTTTTTATTTTTATCCTTTTTTCGCCGTTCATTAAAGGTGGAAAGCTTTTCTCGATGGCCGCAGACGCAGACAAAAATCTGACCTTCACCTTCTCCTCTCAGCTCCAGCTTTTTACGGCACTGCGGGCAGCGTGCATTGGTCACCTTTGCAACGTTTTTCCGGTATCCGCACTCACGGTCCTGGCAGACCAGCATCTTGCCCTTTTTGCCATTCACCTCCAGCAGCAGCTTGGAGCATTCCGGACATCGGCTGCCGGTCACATTATCATGCTTGAATTTCTTGTCGCTGCTTTTTATTTCATGAACTGCCTGTTTTGCATAGGCTCTCATTTCCTGTATAAATGCTTTTTTCGCAAGACCGCCCTTTGCAATTGCACCAAGCTTCTGCTCCCATTGAGCCGTTAAAGCAGGTGATTTTAAGTCTTCAGGCACGAGCTCCAGAAGCTGCTTTCCTTTGGACGTAATATGGATGTCCTTGCCTTTCTTTTCAATCAGAAAGCTTGAGAACAATTTTTCAATAATGTCTGCTCTTGTCGCAACTGTACCAAGACCGCCGGTTTCTCCAAGGGTCTTGATCAGCTCCTTTTTTTCTCCGCTCATAAACCGTCCGGGATTTTCCATCGCAGACAGCAGCGAACCTTCGTTAAAGCGAGCAGGAGGCTTTGTTTCCCCTTGCGTTTCTTTAATAGAAATCTCCCCAAGCTCTGCCCCCTTTTCCAGCTTCGGAAGGGTTTGATCAGCAAGATCATCGCTTTCGTCATCCCCATCCTGCTGTCCGTAAACAGCTTTCCAGCCTGGTGAAGTTACCACCTTGCCCTTGGCAATAAAGGTTTCACCGCCGATGCCCGCCTTAATTGTGGTCTGCTCATATTGAAACGGCTCTGATAAGACGCTCAAAAACCGTTTAATCACCAGGTCATAAATTTTTCTCTCTTTATCGCTCAAAGCACCAAGACGGAGGGGCTCTTCCGTTGGAATAATGGCATGGTGGTCAGAGACCTTGCTGTCATCTACAAAAGATTTGTTAGCTTTTATCCCTTTTGTTAAAAGCTTTCCTGCAATTTGTGCATATGGCTGCACCCTGCAAGCTGCGAGCCTTTCTTTTATCGTATCAACAATATCGCTTGAGATGTATCTGGAGTCCGTCCTCGGATATGTTAAAACCTTATGTGTCTCATAAAGGCCCTGCATAATAGACAGAGTTTCTTTGGCAGAGTAGCCGAATACTTTGTTGGCATCCCTTTGCAATTCTGTTAGATCATACAGCTGAGGAGAGTAAGATTTTTTGGCTGCCTTGTCGATGTCTACAATCTTTAGACGTTTGTTTTTGATAGAAGCTGCCGCATCTCTCGCCCTGTCAGCTGAAAATGTTCTGTATTCTTTTGTTTTCTGATCCTGCCAGGTAAATTGAACACCCTCAGCAGAAACTTTTACTCCGTAATACGGTTTGGGCTGAAAATTCTTAATTTCTTCTTCCCTTTGGGCAATCATGGACAAGGTAGGAGTCTGCACCCTGCCGCAGGAAAGCTGTGCATTGTACTTGGTGGTCAGCGCTCTCGTTGCATTGATGCCGACCAGCCAGTCCGCTTCTGACCTTGCCGCTGCAGAGGCATAAAGGTTTTCATACTCCCTGCCGTTCCTCAGCTTTTTAAAGCCTTCCTGAATTGCCTTGTCAGTGACTGAAGAAATCCAGAGCCGCTTAACAGGTTTGTTCATATGAGCCTTCTGGAGAATCCACCTTGCAACCAGCTCCCCTTCACGGCCCGCATCTGTGGCAATAATTACCTCTGTGACATCCTTCCGGTTCAGCTGTGCTTTTACTGCCTGAAACTGTTTTCCTGTCTGCTTAATGACGACCAGTTTTAAATCTCCCGGCATGATAGGCAGATCTTCAAGTTTCCATGTTTTGTACGTATCTCCGTATATTTCCGGATCTGCAAGAGTGACCAGATGACCCAGTGCCCACGTGACAATGTAGCGGTCTCCTTCTATATATCCGTTGCCTTTTTTTGTACAATTTAATACCCTTGCCAAATCTCTCCCCACTGAGGGCTTTTCGGCAAGCACTACTGTTTTGCCCATTTTCTACTTCCTCTCTGTTCCATCATATCCTCCATCATACCATTAATGCTTCTGTTGTTTAAGCTGGCTGTTTCGCGTCCTGCGGGTCTCATTTCCATGTTTTTTATCTTATATAAGGAAGAGCCATGTAAAACTTATATGCAGATCTCTATGTGCTGGAAATGATTTTCCTGACGTATTTGTGTGCCGGGGATAGCCACAGCCTCCGGAATTTAGTATGATTATGCAAGATAATTTTTTACATTTACCTTTGGGGGTTCAGTATATATTATGAGTTTACTATCAATCGATAAACTAAGTCACAGCTTTGGCGACCGCACTCTTTTTAAAGATGTATCCTTCCGCTTACTGGCAGGTGAGCACGTTGGCCTTGTCGGGGCTAACGGCGTCGGAAAATCAACACTGATGAACATTCTGACTGGAGAGCTTATCTATGATACAGGTCGGGTGGAATGGACACCCGGCGTAAAGTACGGCTATCTTGATCAGCATACGATTTTAACACCGGGGAAAACCATCCGCGACGTTCTAAGAGATGCCTTTCTCCCACTTTATGAGCAGGAAAATGCGCTGAATGAAGTAACTGAAAAAATGGGGACTGCTTCCCCTGAGGAGCTTGAAACGCTTCTGGAGCAAATGGCCGATATCCAGGACGCACTTGAAGCCGGGGGATTTTACTCCCTTGATATCAAGGTCGAGGATGCAGCACGCGGTTTGGGGCTGGATGCAATTGGACTTGACCGTGATGTAGCTGCTTTGAGCGGAGGGCAGCGGACAAAGGTTCTTTTGGCGAAGCTGCTTCTGGAACAACCGGAGGTGCTGCTGCTGGATGAGCCGACGAACTATCTGGATGTTGAGCATATCCGCTGGCTGAGCAGCTACTTAAAAGAATATCCTCATGCTTTCCTGCTCATCTCTCATGAAACCGAATTTATGAATGGTGTTGTGGACGTTATCTTTCAGCTGGAGTTTTCCAAGCTGACACGCTATACAGCTACCTACGAAAAATTCATTGAACTCGCGGAGATCAATAAAAACCAACATATTAATGCCTACGAAAAGCAGCAGGATTTTATTAAAAAGCAGGAAGATTTTATTGCAAAAAACAAAGCCCGCTATTCTACTACCGGCCGTGCAAAAAGCCGTCAGAAGCAGCTGGACCGAATGGACCGGATTGACAGGCCTGAGACATCAATGAAGCCCGTCTTTGATTTTAAAGAAGCAAGAGGCAGCAGCAGGCTCGTGTTTGAAGGCCAGGATCTCGAGATAGGCTACAGCTTCCCTCTCCTGCCAAAAATGAGCATGAAAATTGAGCGCGGCGAGAAGATCGCTATTGTAGGATGCAACGGCGTCGGGAAATCCACGCTGCTTAAAACCATTCTGGGGAAAATTCAGCCTCTTGGCGGGAAAGTCGAGCATGGTGATTTTCTTTACCCGGCTTATTTTGAGCAAGAGGTCAAGGCTGATAACCTGACACCAATCGATGATGTGTGGAATGCATTTCCGCATCTTGATCAGCATCAGGTTCGCGCCATCCTTGCCAGATGCGGGCTTAAAAACGAGCATATATCCCGTCCGCTTAGTCAGCTGAGCGGTGGAGAGCAGGCAAAAGTAAGGCTTTGCAAGCTTCTGCAAAACGAAAGCAACTGGCTGCTGTTTGACGAGCCAACAAACCACTTGGATATTTCAGCAAAAGAAGAATTGAAGCGTGCGTTAAAAGCCTACAAAGGCACCATTCTCCTCGTCAGCCATGAGCCTGATTTTTATCAGGATTGGGTGACGAATGTGTGGAACGTTGAAGAGTGGGCGCAGGAAAATTAATCTATGGCCATATTTAAAAAACTCGTTATTTTCAGCGAGTTACAGCCCGTAGTCAAACTCGAGGATTCCGAGTTTGATTACGGGCTATTTTAAATATAGATAAAATTCCAATGCGGATAGATACCCACTCCGGGAGGACGCTTTCCGCCCGCCCCCTGAAAGCAAGCACCCTGAGCGGAAATCACCCTTTTCCCCACCATTCCTAAACAAATAATGACAAAAGGCAGCGAGATTGGCTTCTCACTGCCTTTTGTCACAAATCTGAAACTCGCTATTTTCAACGAGTTTTTTTATTGCGTGTATTTTCCCCTCTTTTTTTTCCGAATCCCCTGTTACTGCCGCCATCCCCTGCTTTCTTTCTGGGAGAGAAGGATTTTCCGGATGAACGAGGCTTGTGCGCTCCCCTTTCTCTTTCAGGTTTTTCAGGGATCGTATCTCGAACAATTTTCTGAATGTGCTGCTTTGTTTCTTTTTCAATCTGTTCCAGATGCTGCTTGTCTTTTGGAGCTGCGAATGTGATTGCTACGCCCGTTCCTCCAGCTCTTCCTGTACGGCCGATGCGGTGAATATAGCTTTCTGTATCATGAGGAATATCATAATTGTAAACGTGTGTGACGCCTTCCACATCCAGCCCTCTCGCAGCAACATCCGTTGCCACCAAATACTGAAGCTTTGCCTCCCGGAAGCTCGCCATCACTCTTTCCCGCTTTGCCTGTGACAGGTCGCCATGAAGCTCGTCCGAAAGAAATCCCTGCTGCTGAAGTGCTTCATTTAGTATGCTTGCCCTTCTCTTGGTTCGGCAGAAGATGATGGCCAAAAATGGCTGATGCTCTCTCATCATATCTATCAGTGCCTGCTGTTTCCTCCGGTCGGTTGTTTCCACAACAGTCTGTTGAATCTCCCGCAATGTTACTTCCCGCTGATGCCTGACCTCAATGTTTACCGGATTCTGCAAATATTTTCTGGCAAGGCTTCTCACCTGATCTGAAATGGTTGCAGAGAACAGCATGGTCTGCCTTTCATAAGGCAGCTCCGCAATGATTCTTTCCACTTCGCCAAGAAAGCCGATATGCAGCATCTGATCTGCTTCATCCAGTACCAGCTTCCTGACTGATGACAGATCAATCGTTTCCCTTCTGACATGGTCAAGAATTCTTCCCGGTGTCCCGATCACAATGGAGATATTTCCTTTCAGCTTTTTCATTTGCCGTTCTACGTCCTGTCCGCCGTACACTGCAAGTGCAGAAATCTCGGGAACTGCTTCAATCAGCTTTTTCACCTCTGAAGTAATTTGAATAGCCAGCTCCCTTGTAGGTGTGACAATCAGTGCTTCAATTCCCTCTTTTGAAGGCTCCGCTTTTTCAAGAATGGGAAGCAAAAATGCGAGTGTCTTGCCCGTACCTGTCTGTGCTTTTGCAATAATATCTTTGTTCTCCAGAATGGGAGGAATTGATTTTTCCTGAATGGGTGTCGGCTCGTGGATACCGTTTTGAGCCAATTTTTCTCCCAGCGCTTTCTGTATCCCCAGTTCTACAAATGTTTTCAAACTTTTTCCTACTTTCTTCACTAAGTGTTATCCTTCATAGCATATACAAAAATACATAAAAATCACAGCAAAACAGAGGGAATGAACCCTACCGGAGCGGGAAGATTAAAAAGGAACTCTTTCATAACAGGAGGCTGCAATGGATAACCAGGACCTCACTCTGCTGGACCTCATGACAGACACAGAACGAAAGCATCTCGCACAGCTCAGGCATAACATGCTCGCTGCCCAAACACTAAAGGATGTATCTTATTATGCAAGGTGCATTCACCACTATCTCGATGAAATTGAGTGTAAGGAATAGAAAAGGCAGCAAACTGTCATTGTCCTTGCCCGTATCTATTCCTCATCACTGCCAAAAAATAAAAGCTGCTGTATTCAGCAGCCGTTATTTATTTTCTTCTATTTCTTCCATCAAAAGAGATAGCTCAGTCCAGCGCTCCATGGATTCCTCGAGCTTATCTTCTACATCCCGCTGCTCGGACATCAGCTTATTGATTTTTTCGTAGTCGCTTCCGCTGGCGTCAATTCCTGCCTGCAGTTTCTCCAGCTTCTCTTCTAGACCTGAGATTTTATCTTCAATTCCATCCCACTCCAGCTGATCTTTATAGGATAGCTTTTTTCTCGTTTTAGGGGCTTCCGGCGCAGTATCTGCAGGCTTCTTCTGTGTCTCTCCTGCTTGTGGAACACTTCCCTGTTTTTTTTGTTCCATGTATTCCGTATAGCTTCCCTGAAAACGCTCAATCATACCGCCGCCTTCAAACGCAAGCAAGTGGTCCACCACTCTGTCCAGGAAATACCTGTCATGGGATACGGTGATGACCACGCCGGGAAATTGATCAAGATAATCTTCCAGCACTGAGAGTGTCTGGGTATCAAGGTCATTTGTCGGCTCATCCAGAAACAGCACATTCGGTTCTGCCATCAATACTCTCAGTAAATAAAGCCGTCTCTTTTCACCGCCCGACAGCTTTCCGATATAGGTCCACTGCATCGGCCGGGAAAAAAGAAATCTTTCCAGCATTTGTTCGGCTGTCACAGTCTGGCCGTCAGCAGTGTGAACAATCTCGGCCACTTCTTTTATATATTCAATCACCCGGAGATTTGGATTAATCTCTAAATGATCCTGCGTGTAATAGCCGATTTTAACCGTGTCGCCCCTTACTACTTCCCCAGTGTCCGGGTTGATCCTGCCCGCCAGGATGTTCAGCAGCGTTGATTTTCCGCTCCCGTTCGGGCCGATAATGCCAATTCTGTCTCCGGGAATAATCAATGTGTTAAAGTTAGAAATCAGCGTTTTGTCTTCAAAGGATTTTGTAACATCTATCACCTCAAGCACCTTTTTTCCAAGGCGTGTTGAGCCGATCGCAAAGTCCAGATCTCCAGCCTGTGAAGGTCCCTTCTGATCCTGCAGGTTCTCCACTCTTTGTATTCTGGCTTTCTGTTTCGTGGTACGTGCCTTCGCTCCTCTTCGCAGCCAGGCAAGCTCTCTCCGCAAAAGATTTTGCCGCTTTGTTTCCGACTGGGTCTCCTGTAGTTCGCGTTCGGCTCTCTTCTCCAGGAACACTTCATAATTCCCTTCATAAATATATAGTTTTCCTTTATCCAGCTCAAAAATCTTATTGGTGACTTTGTTTAAAAAATATCTGTCATGCGTGACCAGGATGAGTGCTCCTTTATATGAAGCGAGAAACATTTCCAGCCACTCTATCGTGTCATTATCCAGATGGTTTGTCGGTTCATCCAAAATCAGAATGTCCGCAGGCTGAATCAGTGCCTTTGCGATGGCCACACGCTTCTTCTGCCCGCCGGACAGCTCACTTACCCTCTTGTGATAAGACGTAATGCCTAATTTAGATAAAATGGTTTTTGCTTGCGTACCTGCCTCCCATGCATCATGCTCATCCATTTTTTGCTGAACTTTTATCAGCTCTTCCTGCTTACTGCTGCTGTTCGGATCAGCCTCAAGCTCACTTAAAGATTGTTCGTACTCTCTCAGTACTTTCATGATGGTGGAATCACCATAATAAATCTGCTCCAGCACCGTTTTTTCTTCTTCCATTTCCGGCTGCTGCGGAAGATATTCAATGTGAAGATCATTGCTGTGCACAAGCTTTCCTTCCTCCACACTCTCCATTCCTGCCAGAAACTTGAGCAGGGTCGATTTGCCGGTTCCATTTGTACCGATCAGTCCGATCCGCTGTTTATCCGAAATGGTAAAAGAAATATGGTCAAAAAGCGTCTTTTCGCCGTATGTTTTATATAAATTTTCTGCAGATAATATACTCATTGCTCAACCAGCCTTTATGTCCAATATCGTTATGTTTATATTGTATAGGAAAATCCGCAGAAATAACATGAAAGCTTCCTGAAAGGTGACGACTGTCGTGACAGCTTTTCCTTTCGCTGTATACAAAAAGCTTAGAGTACGAAGGGACCTCTAAGCCTGCTGTATTCTTTGAGCCATGCTCAACAAAAATCTAACTGTATGAATAAAATGAGAGAATGCCAACAATAATTAAAAACAGATGTATGACCACGCCTGCTATACTGCAGCCCAATCCTGCTGCCGCCAGCCCTCTGCCATCTCCATTACCTAGCTTTAATTCCTTATTTGCCAGCCTTGAGAAAATGATTCCGATAATGCCAATAGGAAGTCCCAGTCCTGGAATGAAAATAGATAGTATGCCGAGCGTCAGTGCTGTAATAGCTTTGCTGTTTAGTCCTGCTTTGTCTGCCAAGAAAACCCCACCTTTATCATTAGTTGTTAACTACTGTCATTTTTCATATCCCGGTGACCTTTCTCAGGTTACATAGAGCAGTGCGATGCTAAAATCTTTGAATCAACAGGACATTTCATTAAACGTTTGTTTGAAACTTTGCTGTCTCAGCCGGAAGAGTCACTGTCACTTCAGTTCCTTTGTTGGGCTCGCTCTGATACTCAATTTTACCATTCATCGTTTCAATAATGCGCAGGGAGACCATTGTGCCAAGACCTGTTCCTTTATCTTTCGTTGTATAAAAAAGCGTTCCGATTCTGCCAAGCTGTTCAGGGGTCATGCCTTTCCCCGTATCTTGGACTGTTAGACAGGCAGAAGATTCCTTCGCTTGTAATGTGATAGAAACGGTTCCTGCTGGGGGAGTTGCTTCAACTGCATTTTTGATAATATTCACAAGAGCCTGCTTCAGCTGATTTTTGTCTGTTGAAAGCCTGCAGTCAGAAGCCACCTGAAAATAGAGTGACACTCCCTGCTTCAGCGCATAGGGCTGCAGGAGCAAGTAAACGTCCCTAATGGCTTCTGAATATTGAAAGCTTTCTATTTTTTTAAATTCAGGCTTCGCAAAATTCAGATAGTCGTTTATAATCGCTTCAGCTCTTCCCAGCTCGCTTAGTACAAGTGTTAAATATTGATAATTTTCTCCTTTTTCCTGCCTTTGCATCAGCTGCAGAAATCCCTTAACCACAGTGAGAGGATTTCTGATTTCATGTGCAATTGATGCAGCCAGCTCCCCAAGAGTATTCAATTTTTCTGCTCTCCTGATTTCCTGCTTCATCAGCACTCGTTCAATCATCGATTCGTTCAGATTGGCTGCCAGCCCGGCAGCAAGGAGCTGAATAATGGAAAAGAGAGAAATGACGAGCACCAGAGAGTGGGCCTCTGCCCTGAGGGTGCCTTCATAAAGCAGAAAAGTTATCAAAATCCCCAGTTGAATTACACCTGGCCATAGGACAGTCAGCATGGTAAGAAGAATTCTTTTTCTGGGAACAGTGACAGAAGAAAAGTATGTTTGCAGAAAGTATGGGAGAGGAGCGACCAATGCCACACTCACATAGCCAAATACGAGGGCATCTCCGCCCATATACGTTCTTGCTGATACGATAAACAGGAGCACAATGAAGCCTGCTGTTCTTCCGCCATAAAGAAATGCAAGTACTAACGGCACATATCTCAAGTCCCAGAATAGACCGAAGCTTTCATAGGAAAAAATCAAGCATAGAGCAGCTGCAATTCCCTGGATAATACCGCAAACATACTGAGAATGCTTAATATGTTTGTTTTCAAAAAAGACAATATGCAGAAAAATGGGAGCCAGAATAATGAGTACGTGAAGCAGCAGCTTTTCTGTCAGCATGTGTTTTCCCCGCTTTATACAGTTTCAAGATACTGTATAAATACGACAAAAAAGACCTGTCTCCTTCCCATATATAGATTTTCTACTTCTTTTTCAGCATGTCTATTTCGTCCTTTGTCAGTTCCCTGATGCTGCCTTCCCCAAGATTGCCAAGGTTAATATGCATAATTCGGATTCTTTCAAGACTTATGACATTGTACCCAAATTCTTTGCACATTCTCCTGATTTGCCGGTTCAGTCCCTGTGTCAAAATGATTCTGAATTCTCTTTCCCCTTCCCGAAATACCTTGCACGGCTTTGTCCTTGTATTCAGTATATCCACTCCTATTGACAGTTCCTGCAGAAAAAAATCGTCAAACTCTCTGTCAGTCCTAACGAGATATTCCTTTTCATGCCCGTATTCCGATTTTAAAATTCTATTCACAATGTCTCCATCATTGGTTAGAAGAATCAGCCCCTGAGATGCTTTATCCAGCCGGCCGACAGGAAACACCCGCTGGGGCAGATTCAAATAATCTATGATGTTTCCTTCTACATCCTGCGCTGAAGTACAAACGATTCCCGGGGGCTTATGAAATGCATAGTAGTAGTCCCGTTTTTTCCTTTCCGGAACTAGGCCGTCCACAAGCACCTCGTCTTCAGGATCAATCTCCGTATTCAGTGAACATACTTTTCCACCTGCTGTAACTCTGCCTTCTTCCAGCAGCCTTTTAGCAGTTCTTCTTGATATGGATCCTGTCAGGCTCAAATATTTGTCAATCCTCATTACAATTTTCAACCTTGTTTTTTCTGCAAACACCCACTCCGATGAAGTAGCGCACGTCCTCACGCGGCTTTTCGAATGTTGGCCCTCTCTGATAGTACATTTCTATATCCCCAAACTGTTCAGAAAGCAGCTCGTTAAATTCGTCCCGCGTTAATTGATGTATATGATAGGGCTCGTTCGTAGGTATCCCTCTTCCTCTCCCAAACGGAGTCGAAATCACGAGCGTCCCCCCCGGCTTCAGCATTTTGTACAAATTTTCGAGAACAAGCCTGTCATCCTCAACATGTTCAATCGTTTCAAAGCATAATATTGTATCAAACTGCCCAAGCCTTTCGGGCAGCTGGGGATCCATGGCGTTGCCTTCCAAAAAGGTGATTTTTTGATGATGATACTGCCGGTTTGCATATGTGACTGCTTCCGGATCTATGTCTACTCCAATCAGTTCCTTTATTTCTCTTTTACAGTGCTTTGCCACCATATGGCTGCCATAGCCTGTTCCGCATGCTATATCCAACACTCTTTCCCCAGCATAGGGAGTGGCAAAATAATAGCGCGCCACATGCTCAAGCAGCATCCCGTTTGTTGGCTTTAACATTTCAGGAATCAGTCGCTCTCCTGTCCATTCCATTACTTTCACCCGCTTTATTGAATTATTCCTATTATAGCCTTGTTGAATTCTATATAGCTATGGGAGAAAAGATAAGAAGAGAGAGGGTGATAAGCAGCGGGCTCATTTGACCTTGATTTTCAAGCTTGTTTTAGCATAAAATAAAGTTCTGTCCTTTGAACGGATATTATGGACATAACATGTGAAAAGAGGACGACTATGAAGGTAAGAACACTGTTTTATACAATCGGCTTATTGATATTAACGATGGGCGTATCCCTCATTATAAAAGCGGGGCTGGGCGCTTCGGCCTGGGATGCCCTCGCTGTCGGCCAGTCAGAAACATTTCAGCTGACTGTTGGAACGTTTGTCTTTATTAACGGTATGATTTTGATATTCCTAAACAGCCTGCTCATGAAAAAAAAGCCCGAGCTATTGGCAGCAGGATCTATTTTTCTCATTGGGCTTTTGATTGATTTCTGGCTGCTCATTGCTTTGCCAAACCTGGTTCCAGCCAATACCGCCGTTCAATATCTATGGCTGCTTGCAGGAATTCTTGCAGTAGGTATTGGAGTTTCTGTTTATCTGCAGGCTAAGTTTCCGGCGAGCCCGATGGATACGCTGATGGTCGCCATTCAGCAGCGGTTCGGCCTGTCTCTCCGAACGTCCAGAATTATGAGCGAGAGCTTTGCCCTGCTGCTGGCATTTCTGTTTCGCGGACCGATTGGAATAGGGACAATCCTCGTAACCTTTTCTCTTGGTTTCGTTGTCCAATACTTTTATCCAAAGTCTGAAGCATTGCTGCAGTACTTTCAGAAAAAACCAAATTAAAAAGCGCTCCGGATTTGCGTTCCGGAGCGTTTTTCTTTTCCGCCTATTTCAGAGCGACTGTTACTTTAAACAGATCGCCGTCAATTTCAATATCCATGCTGCCCTGATGAAGATCTACAATCGATTTCGCAATGGCAAGCCCGAGACCTGATCCTTCTGTGTTGCGCGATGTGTCTCCTCTTTTAAATCTTTCAAAAAATTCGTCTGTATTTTCACTGAGCTCATATTTCGAAACATTCTTAAAAATGACAAGAGCCTGATCACCTTCATTTTTAAGAGAAATATATACCCTTGTGTGCTCCAGAGAATATTTCAATATATTGGAGATCAGGTTATCAAATACTCTCCACATCTTCTGGCCGTCCACTTCTGCATAAACCGGCGGGTCAGGATCTATTACTCTGAATTGCAGGGTTGATGATTCAATGGCTTCATTGTATTCTCCAAGTGCCTGCTGAAGCAGCTGTGAAAGATCTACCTTTTCCTTTGTTAAAGCAATGCTCCCGCTCGCCATTTTGCTAGCTTCAAATAAATCATCAATCAGCACCTTTAGTCTTTTAGACTTTCGGTCAATAATTTCAACATATACACCATGTTCTTCAGCATCCAGTCCTTGCGATTTGAGCAGTTCGGTGTACGTAATAATTGATGTAAGAGGCGTGCGGAGATCATGGCTGACATTTGTAATCAATTCCGTTTTCAACCGCTCGCTTTTTGCCTGCTCCTTGTGTGAAAGCTTTAATTCCTGCTTTAACGTATTCAAGTTTTGTGCCAGCTCTGCCAAGGCAGATTTTCCTTTTACAGTGACATCCCCGCTATAGCTTCCCGCTGCCAATTGAGTTGCAGCAGCAGAAATTCTATTAAATCTGCCCAGATTTTTCAGCATCAGAAAAAGTGCAGGGAGTGTGACAATCACAAACAGCGGTGCATACACAAGAATCAGAACAGGCTGGAGGAATACTCCTGCCAGGCCCAGACCTGAAAGGAACATAATGATCAGCAGCATACCGGCCTTTATTCCAAGTGAAAGATTGGCAAATGCCTCTCTGATTGTTTCACTGCCCCTCTTCAGGAAAGAATTTCTCCATTCTTTCGTCCCATCAATATCTGTCATTCGTCTGCGGAGTAAAACAACCTGAGCTGCGCCTGCACTGAGAAAGAAGGCTGTCAGCAGCCCTTCTCTTACTATCGTGCTCCAATACCAGTCTGGTCTGTACGGCGTTCCATCCGCAATCTGAATGAAAGCCATGAAGACAGAAAACAGCAGCAATATGACCGCAGCATCAATAGGCAGACGGCTGTAGGTGCGGTCCCACTTTTTCAAGGAGTACAGATTCTTGAGCCCTGATTTTTTGAAAAGAAAGTATGCAGCAGCTGCGGAAAGAAGCCCTATAGCAGAGAAGATAAGATACAGCATTCTCTCCTGCTGATAATTCTTCATACCGTCTTCCAGTACAGTATTTTCCGCTGACGACATATGAACGCCGATGTTTCCTTCGTAGGAGCCATTTCTGCTGTATGGAATTTCAGCAGCTGCCCATTCTCCATTATTGATATAAAAAGCTGCTTCAGAAGTATAGTAGCTGCCCTCTCTTCTGTCTCCGGTGTATGTTTCTGAATACAGTATTTCCTTGCTGTTGAATATTTGATTGGCCGAAGCTCTGTTATCTGCATTTTTCAGATTGGTAAATGCCTCTCCTGTTTCTGTATTCACCAAATAGTAGATGAAAGCATTTTTTAAATGAGAGTATCTCTGCTTCTGTTCGTTAAGTTGCTGAAAGCTTTGACTCAACTGCACTTCTTTTTCCTGGACAATCTTTTCTTTCACATATTCGTCGCTTTTAAAATTCTCAGTGATGTCCTGTATTTTTTTATCTCTTTCTTCTTTCAGGAAACTCTCAATCTCTTTGTTTTCAGCTTGTAAAGCATCCAGGATCCGAGATTCATACTGATCGTGTATAGAATTTACCTGCTGCTGCAGATCACCGTGTCGATAGCGGTACTCCATAATTTCTTCATCTGTCACAACTATGTTCTTTTTTGCTTGTTCTTCTGTAACGGTATCCAGCTCGTACAGGCTGAGATACTCCTTGTATTCCGATAGGTGCATATGGAAGTCTTCTGAAGCAAAATAATCAACTTCAGCGTAACGGCCGAAATCCTTTATTGCAGTTACAATCCCGGTTGTCCCCAGTACCAGGAGAAAAATCCAGCTTCCGAGCAGCAGCCTATTTTTCAATTTTGTATCCAATTCCCCATACCACCTTCAAATACCTTGGATTTTTCGGATCTATTTCAATCTTTTCTCTAATCTTTCTAATATGGACAGCTACCGTATTTTCCGCATTGAAGCCAGGCTCTTTCCACACACGTTCATAAATTTCATCAATGGAGAACACACGGCCGGCATTCATCATGAGGAGCTCCAGCATTCTGTATTCAATGGGTGTAAGCCTCACAGGATCTCCGTTTACCGCAGCCTCCTTGGCAGCTCTGTCCAATGTTAATCCGTTCAGATCCAGCACCTTCTGCAAACCCTCATAGGTGCCGAGCGCCACATAGCGTCTCAGCTGGGATTTCACCCTGGCAATGAGCTCAAGCGGATCAAATGGCTTGGTCACATAATCGTCCGCTCCAACCTGAAGTCCCAGCACCTTGTCATAGTTCTCACTTTTCGCACTGAGAATAATAATTGGAATGTTTCTTTTCTCCCTAATTTTAAAAGTAGCTGTAATTCCGTCCATCCGCGGCATCATCACATCAAGTATAATAAGATGTACAGGGTGGTGCTGCAGCAGCTCGATGGCTTCAATGCCGTCACTTGCTTTTAACACAGACATTCCTTCATTTTTTAAATATATTTCAATACCGTCCCTGATTTCCTTATCATCATCAACTACAAGTATATTGGCTTCATTCAACTCTCTCACTCTCCTTTCTGAAGTATACCACGGTGTTTTTTGCCACAAGACAAGAATAAATGATAAATCTTAATAACTGGTCAGCATAAATCTTAAGAATTTCTTAAGATGACTAGTTTTTCCCCAAAAGGGAATATAAGGTAACCAAAAAGACTGGAGGCTGCTTTATGATTTATCTGGACAGCCGGCACGATCCGGCACGCAATGCCAAGCTGCTTGCTTCTCTCTGGAACAACAAAATAAGCCTGAAAGAAGCCGTACAGGAAACCAACGAGCTGTTCTTTCAGCATCGAATACAGCCCCCGCTGTTACAGGGCGGTAAAAAGACATACGCACAGCATAAAAGGGCAGTTTTCAGCGGACTGTTACATGCTGCTGAAGAATTTCTATTTGCAGAAAAAGCGGGAAGTTATTCGTTCGACGAATCGGAACTGAAGTGGAGAAAAAACGGTGACTGCTTTCCAATGTGGAAAGAAAAGCTCGATAATGAATATACAGCCCTTTCAAACGGCATTCGAAAAGAAGTGAATATCACTGATTTCGGGGCTGTTGGAGACGGTGTCACAGACTGTACCAAGGCTTTTGAAGAAGCTCTGAACGGCGGGTACGTGAAAGTAATCATTCCCGAAGGAACGTTTATCACCAGAGGCATTCGTCTGCCTTCACACTCCATGCTCCGCGGACAGGGAAAAGGCAGAACAATCTTAAAACTTCATGATGAAGCATCAAGAAGCGCAAGGCTGATTACCAACTCCCAGCATGTAAAAGGCAACTCTCATATTCTTGTGGAACATATGACGCTGAACTGGAATGTGGAAAGACTGAAAGATATCGAGATTACGAGTGCGGGAGGACATTATTCCAGCTGCCTTACATATGCCAATGTTCAATTCGGCTGGGTAAACAGTGTGGAAGCAGTAAACCCCGGTTTGCACTGTTTTGATATATCGTCGGCTCTTTATAATTACTCTGGAGACGGTTTCCGCGCCAAAAGGGGAAGCAGATATATCTGGCTTAACCACCTGACAGGAAGCGGCTTCGGTGATGACGGAATCACCACACATCACAGCGATTATATTTTTATTTCCAATTCACATATGGCAGACCCGAGCGGACGCGCCCATAAGGAAGGTTTTTCAAACAGCAATGGAATTGAAGTGGACGACGGTTCCAGGCATGTAGTGCTGATGAACAACTCGACTGCAAGATGCTTTGGAGGAGTCGAAATCAAAGCGCACCACAATTCCTCCGCAGCAGCAAATACGCAGATAATCGGACACTTATCTGTGCATGATAACCGCTCTTACAACTTCAGGCACATTGGACATCATCAAAAGGAGGATCCAGAATCTCTCACAGCCTGCGATATCAGAGCCACACAACTTGTTGCCATTGAACCTGTTTTTACAAGTCTGTACAAGGATTCTTCTCCAAGGGCACTGGTTGTGTCTGCATATCGGAATGTGGTTGTGAATCATTTTCTGGCCATCGGCGATCCGCTCTATGACTATCAAAAAAATCCTGTTTTTGCCCTGCAGTATCGATCAAGAAATATCACTTTAAAAAATGTAATCGGGAGATACTTCAAAAGAGCAGGAACAGATATCCGTCTTTACGGAGGCGGCAACAGGACAGATAACGTCCGCATAGTTGACTCGTCCTTTTTTAAGTCAGCTGGTGTAACGGTCACAGTCGGAGCCGGACTTACCCATGTGGAGATATCAAACCTGAAAGCTGTGCTGGAGCACAACGGCAAGTGCCTTGATCTCTCGCCAACGGCTAATGTGGACACACACTCGGTTAGGGTCCAGCAAAGCCGATGATGTAACAGGACTTTTCCTGAAAAAATTTGTGACTGCAGCTGCCGGCGATGCCCGGCAGCTTTTGCTTTTTGTTAGAACGCAGGTGCTTTAGCAGCCGGTCTTCATCATCCCCATTTACTTTCCAGTTAAAAAGGCTGGGAAATGTAATCAACATGAAAATTTTACATTTCAGAGCACGTTGAGAGAGGACTTTTTTTTGGTCTTCATGATATAGTTTAGATAGTCAAATTTGACCATATTAGATTCTTTAGGGGGACATTTGTATGTTCGAGGGCTTTCTGAAAAGAGGAAGATTAATGGTACTCCTCTTCTTTGTCATTTTTCTTGTAGGAAGCTACCTGTTTTATCAGCTGCCAAAACGGGAGATTCCGGAGTTCACAGCAAATATTGTTACCGTATCAACTGTCTATCCAGGTGCAGAAGCAGCTGTTGTAGAATCAGATATCACTGATGTACTTGAAAACGCCTTGGATCAAACAAAAGGAATTGAAAATATCAATTCCGTGTCAACACAGGAGTTCTCTAACATCATTATTGAAATAAATGATGGTGCTGATTTCAGGCGCACTGCAGACGAAGTAAAGCAGAAAATTTCTGATGCGGCTTCTTCTCTGCCCGAGGAGGCTTTTGATCCTGTGGTTGAAGATGAATTGGGAGGTGCCCCAGTTGCTTCCTATATGTTCACAGCAGATTCTTTCGATACTCTCCTTGATTATCAGGAAAACATGGAGAAGCTGAAACAAAAAATCGAGAATTTAAATGGTGTATCTACTGTTACAATTAAGGGCTATTCAGAAAAACAAGCCGTCCTAAAGCTGGACAGCGAATCATTGGCAGATAACGGCCTGAATGCAGGTGCAGTCATAGAGGCTGTCAACAATGAATATAAAACTACTCCGCTAGGCGAAACAGCTCAGGATGGGACAAATGTCCGCCTGTCGCTGAATAACTTTACCGATATCAGTGAGGTAACCAATCTGACTCTTTTGTCTCCCGTTACTAATAACACAGTAGAAATTGGTGATCTAGGTGAATTCGCAATTGAGGAAAAAAAGCAGGAAGATATTGTTACATATAATGGAAAACCAGCCTATTCCTTTACTGTGCATATAGAATCCGGCTTGGATATTCCATCCATATTTGAAGATGTGGATTCTTCTCTTAAGGAAAATCTGTCTCTTCCTGACGGCATTGAGCTGCAGGATTATTATTCGCAAAAAGCAGATGTAGATCTGATTTTTGACGATTTAATCCGGGAAGCACTGATAGCCGTAATTGCTGTTATTATCATCACAACTCTTGGTTTGACGCTGAGCGGAGCCTTTATCGTATCGCTCGCCATTCCATTTTCCATCACGCTTGGATCGATTCCGCTTCCCTGGCTGGGAGTTGACTTAAATCAGATATCAATCATCGGCCTGATTATTGCTCTGGGAATTCTTGTTGATGATGCGATTGTGGTAAACGATAATATTCTGCGGCAATACAAACTGCAGCGGAACGGAAATGCTCTTCAGGCAACCCGTGACGGCGTCAAAGAGGTATGGGGGTCTATCGTCACTTCTACTCTGGCTGTTGTGTTCGCGTTTTCCCCGTTAGTTTTGCTTTCAGGTGCCAACGGCTCGTTCATCCGTTCCCTGCCGTCAGTATTAATACTGACGATCGTTGCCAGTATGATTATTTCGCTGACCCTTGTTCCTGTATATCAGTACTCTGTGAACAGGAAGAAAATACGGATTAGTGACAAGGAACCGGGCTTTCTCGGAAAGCCGCTCAAAAAGCTCGGGGACTACTATGCGGATACGCTGCTTGCTAAAATCGTCAAACGGCCCCTTCTAATCGGCATTGGCGGAATTGTTTTGACAACACTGATCTTTTTCCAGGCATTTTTTGTGCCTTTTGAATTCTTCCCTGCTGCCAATAAAAAAGAGATTACGGTTTCGGTTACATTGCCAACCGGCTATTCTCTTGAAGAAACACATGCTGCTCTGGAAGAAATAGAATCAGACTTACTAAATTTTCCTGAAACGGAGGAAACAGCGGTATTTACAGGCACCGGTGTTCCGCGTTTGTTCAGTGAAACAATTGATAATCCTGGTGAAAATACCGGGCAGATTGTAGCCAGAATAGACACAGGAGCCGTTTCCAGCGAAAGGTTCATCGAAAATCATACAAACGACATCCGTGAAAAGCATCCCGATGCGGATATTTTTCTCAATACCATTATTCAAGGTCCTCCGGCAGGCGCTCCTGTCACAGTGAAGCTCAGCGGAAATGATTTTACAAAGCTGAATTCCCTGAAAAATGAACTAACACAGCAAATCTCAAGTGTGGACACTGGAGTGATTACCGATGATGTAGGAGATCCTGTATCTTCTATACAATACAATCTTGATCGCACACAGCTGACAGAGAACAATGTAACGTCCAAGCTGGTGAGTGATGCAATCCGGCTTGCAGCTAACGGTGTTCCTTTGGGCACATTTAAAGAAAATGGCGAGAATATTGATTTTCTCATCAAGCAGGATGAAGACATACATGAAAATGGTATTCAGCTGTCTTCAATTGAAGTACCCGTTCAGGGAGAAGGGCCTGTTCCCGAAACAATCAGCATGAATGAATTAGTGAATGAAGAAACGGTGGCACAGTATCAGACCATTCCCCGGGAGAACGGCACCAGGACCATCACAGTCCGTGCATATCCCGGAGAGTCAGACACCTTTAAAGATGATGTGGAAAACATCGTCAACAGTATGAGGGATTCAGTGAATGAAGGATACACGCTCACCCTTGGCGGAGAAAACGAAGATCAAACACAGTTTTTTGTAGAAATCAGCTTGCTGTTTTTGGTGGTGATGGTTCTCATTTATATCACAATTGCCTTTCAGTTTAACTCTCTGCTGCTTCCGCTCCTCGTCCTTGGAACGGTGTACCTGGCAGTTGCCGGTGCTGTAGCCGGTCTGTTTGTTACTCAAACACCATTCAGCTTTATGGCCACAATGGGAATCGTCTCGCTCGCAGGAATTGTTGTGCGAAACTCTGTTGTTTTGTTTGAATTTATCGAGCAGCGCATGAGAGCAGGCTTGAGCCGGGCGGAAGCCGTTATCGAAGCAGGCCGGGCAAGAATTCGCCCGATTCTTCTGACGGCCTTTACAGCCATTGCCGCTCTCCTGCCAGTTGCAGCTAGTGACGACCCGCTCTTTAAGCCGCTTGCCATTTGTATCGTTTCAGGCGTGCTGTTCTCGACCATCCTTACACTGCTGATCGTTCCGGCGCTGTATATCCTTGTTGATAAGCTTCGTACGCGAAAGGAAGCATAGCAGTTAATAAGACGGGCATTTTTAAAGTGCATATAACAAAGAGCATGGGTATTCTCAACTGAATTCCATGCTCTTTTTATAACTCTATTGATATATATGTATAGTGGATCTTACAAGGGACCTCCCCACTCTACCTATCAAAGAAAAATAAGTGGAAGAATTCCGGTTAAATTCAAAATAGGTTGTTTTTTAGGGGAAATAAGGGAATGCATTCCGCTTAAGCTGCTGAAAATACTTCATTTAATAGTTTTGTAGCTGCATAGGCGGAAACCCTCCGTTTATTTCAGTCCAATTTGGTCGTTTTTTTTTGAATAGGCGGAATTCCTCCGTTTATATATGGATAGTGGGGAAATGTCCTTTATCGGGGCCGATGAAGGACAAAACTGAGTGGAACAGCTAGGGAAATGTCCTTCACAGGGGTGATGAAGGACAAAACTAAGTGGAATAGCATCTGAAATGTCCTTCATAAGGCCGATGATGGACAAAACTGCGTTAAATAGCTAGAGAAATGTCCTTCATAAGGCCGATGATGGACAAAACTGCGTGAAATAACATCGGAAATGTCCTTCATGGTGGCGATGAAGGACAAAACTGCGTAGAACAGCATCGAAAATGTCCTTCATAGAGACGATGAAGGACAAAACTGCGTTAAATAGTATCGAAAATGTCCTTCATAGGGCCAATGAAGGACAAAACTGCGTAAAATAGTATCGGAAATGTCCTTCATAGAGGCGATGAAGGACAAAACTGCGTGAAATAGTATCGGAAATGTCCTTCATAAGGCCGATGAAGGACAAAACTGCCTGAAATAACATCGAAAATGTCCTTCATAAGGCCGATGAAGGACAAAACTGCGTGAAATAACATCGGAAATGTCCTTCATAAGGCCGATGAAGGACAAAACTGCGTTAAATAGCTAGAGAAATGTCCTTCATAGAGGCGATGAAGGACAAAACTGCGTTAAATAGCTAGAGAAATGTCTTTCATAGAGGCGATGAAGGACAAAACTGCGTTAAATAACATCGGAAATGTCCTTCATAAGGCCAAATGAAGCACATTATTGAGCGGAACAGCAAGCACAAGCTGCCTCCTTACCCTCACAAAGAATAAATAAGCGTAAGAATTCCGGTTAAATCCAAATTAGGCGGTTTTTTAGAGAATATAAGGGAATGAATTCCGCTTAAGCTGCTGAAAATTCTCCATCTTGAGGTTTTTTAGGTGCATAGGCGGAAACCGTCCGTTTATTTCAGTACAATTTGGTCGTTTTTTTTAAATAGGCGGAATTCCTCCGCTTATATATTAAGGAATTTCAGTTAATCCTGAATTGGCCGTTTTTTTAGCAGCCTTTATCATTGATGTTTTTCGCTGCCGCTCAAAGCAGTGATGCTCTTTCTCACTTCTTCATTTATTTCTCCTTAAGGAATACTGTATAATCTTTGTAGTCTGTTACCATTTTAACAAAGTAAAGGAGATTTCCCATGCTGAATTGCCGTGATGAGATAATGGCGTTAACAAAACAGCTCGTTTCAGTTGAAAGTGTTGTGAATACGGGCGGAGAAAAAATGATTGCCCAGTTTATATACGGCAAGCTTTCTGCCTTTCCATATTTTCAGGAGAATCAAAGTCAGCTTGTCATTGAACAAACTTTTGCAGATGAGGTAGAGCGGCATAACGTCCTTGCCTATGTAAAGGGAAAGAAGGGAAACAGCAATAAAACCTTAATCCTGATGGGCCACATGGATACGGTTGGAATAGAAGATTATACACAGTTGAAGGACAAAGCCTGCCATCCTGACGAACTAATGGAGGCATTAAAACAAGAAAGCTTGCCGGAGGATGTTGAACGGCATTTGAATTCCGGCGAATGGCTTTTTGGCAGGGGCATCTTGGATATGAAAAGCGGCCTTGCAAGCCATATCTATCTACTAAAATATTATTCTGAACATCCAGAAGAACTGGATGGCAACCTTGTATTCCTGGCAGAATGTGATGAAGAGGACGGATCACGCGGAATTTTGTCTGCACTGCATACGTTGAAAGACTGGAAGGAACAACTGGGTTTTCATTACATTGGCGCCATTAACGCAGACTTTGTTTCGCCTCGCTTTGAGGGAGACAGCAACCGGTATATTTATAAAGGAACGGTTGGAAAGCTCCTTCCTTCCTTTTTCATTACAGGAGCTGAAACACATGTCGGATCATGCTTTGAAGGATTGGATCCGAACTTTGTCGCAGCAGAACTGACAAAACAGATTAATTATAACCCCGAATTGTCCAATGAGGCTTTTGGGGAAAGCACTGTACCTCCTGTTTCTCTCAAGCTTACCGACCTGAAGCCTGGCTATACTGTCCAAACGGCACTGGCTTCTTATGTTTATTTTAATTTCTTTATCCATTCCTGGTCACCTAAGGAAGCAATGGAAAAACTGAGGGAGCAGGCTGTTATTGCCTTTCAGCGCTCACTTTCTATCTATAGGGAACGGGCGAAGCAGTTTTCGGCTTTAAGCGGAGAACCGCTGCAGAACCACCCATGGCAGGCAAGGGTCATGACTTATGAGGAAATGGACAGCCTGCTGGTTCAGGAGCATGGGGAGTCCTACCAGCTCTCTATGAATGCTTTTAAAGAATCTTTGCTGCTTGATACCTCTCTTGATACCAGAATGTTTGCAGCAAGAACAGTGGAAGAAGCATGGAAATGGATGAAGGATAAAAGCCCTGCTATCATTATGTTTTACTCTTCTCTCTATTCCCCGAGAATAGAGCTGACAGAAAAAAACAGAGAGGAACAGGCGCTTCTGGAGGCGTTGGATACAGCTGTTGATATTGTCCAGCCCCATTATCAGCATAGCATTGTCACCCGCAATTTCTTCCCTTATATCTCTGATATGAGCTTTGTGGCTATCAGCGATGATGATGCAGGCCTGCAGGCTGTCATTCGCAACAATCCAGGCTGGGGATCAAAACATTTCGTAGACTATGAGGCAGTCCGCGACATTAATGTGCCCGTCATTAATGTAGGTCCATACGGTGTAGATGCCCATAAAAAGTATGAGAGAATGGAATTGAAATATTCACTGGAGATCGCACCAAACCTGACAAATACAATGATCAGGCAGCTGCTGGCTTAAGAGTTTTTCTGCTGCAGAAATTCTTTTTCTGCAGCTTTTTTGATACAATTATTTACATACTTTGAGGGAGATGAAACAGATATGAAACAGGAGATACTTGAGAGATTTACAGCTTATGCCAAGATTGACACACAGGCTGATGAAAACAGCACATCCTGCCCTTCCACCCCCGGCCAGCTGACATTGGCACATGTACTGGTTGAAGAGCTGAAGGCAATTGGAATGGAAGAAGTGGAGATGGATGAGAATGGATATGTAATGGCTTCCCTTCCATCCAATACAGAAAAAGATGTTCCGGTGATTGGCTTTCTTGCTCACATTGATACTGCTACAGATTTCACTGGAAAGGGGGTAAATCCGCAGATAGTTAAAGACTATAACGGCGGTGATATCTTATTGAACGAAGCTCTGAAGGTAACACTGTCTCCGAAGGATTTTCCCAATCTCCAAAACTACCATGGACATACACTGATTACAACAGATGGAACTACTCTGCTCGGCGCTGACAATAAAGCAGGGATTACGGAGATTATGACGGCCATGAATTATCTGCTGCAGCATCCGGACATACAGCATGGAAAAGTCCGTGTTGCGTTTACACCGGATGAAGAAATTGGGAGAGGCCCTCATAGATTTGATGTAGCCCGCTTTCAAGCTGCTTATGCCTACACAGTAGACGGCGGACCAATCGGTGAGCTGGAGTATGAGAGTTTTAATGCTGCCGCTGCCAAGATTACTGTTAAAGGCTCAAATGTTCATCCCGGAACAGCGAAGGATAAAATGATACATTCTGCCAAAATTGCCATGGATCTTCACAGCCGCCTGCCGGAAACAGAAGCTCCGGAATACACGGAAGGCTACGAGGGATTTTATCATCTTATCTCCTTTCAGGGAGATGTGGAACAAACAAAGCTCAGCTATATTATCAGAGATTTTGACAAGAACGCCTTTCAAGACAGAAAGCAGACGCTGTTATCCATCGTAGATGAAATGCAGCAGCTTTACGGAAAAGAAGCCATCTTGATAGAGATGCAGGATCAATATTTTAACATGAAAGAAAAAATTGAACCTGTGATTGAGATTGTGGAAATAGCCCATGAAGCAATGGTGAAACACGGTATTCAGCCGATCGTGAAACCCATCCGGGGCGGAACAGACGGCTCTCAGCTCTCCTATATGGGGCTGCCTACTCCCAACATTTTTACAGGCGGCGAAAACTTTCATGGTAAATATGAGTTTATCTCGGTTGATAATATGGTTAAAGCAGTAGGAGTCATTACAGAAATTATTTCTTTAACAGAACAGAAAGCGTAGCTCTTTGAGAGATAAAAACAGTAAAGAAGACGCCCTGCCCAAAAGCAGAGGCGTCTTTCTATTACGCTTTTTGCAGATTTCAAGCATTCACTCTCAGTTGATAGTCCATTCTCCTGCATACATCCCTACTATCACCCTGCATCTTATCATATTTTTGCTAACCTACCTTTTTTACTTTGGCAAAGCCTCAAAACCAAAAAGCCGTTCCGTAAGATCCGCTATCAAACGGACTTCCGAAACGGCTCTCAATGGTTACACTACTTGGCGGTCCCAATGTCTGTGTGCAGTAATTGCTTCGATAAAACTCTCTGCAAAAGATGACCCATCCTCTTGAATCACAACACCAGGGCTTAAAATCATAGTATCTTCAAGGAGCTTTTTCCCTTCCTGTGTTGCACCGATTGCCTTATAATGCATAAAGGCTTCATTTACGAAGTTAGAAGCTTCTGTTTTAAATTGCTTGTTTTCCCCTTTGCCTCCAACCGCGTAAAGGGCATCAAACAGAACAGCATGGCTTGTTGAAAACGTAAAGTCAACTTGTAGTTCAGTACCGTCAGCTGCCGTGACATTTCCGAGCTGCGTGCTGACAATCGCAGTTTGAATTCCTTTGCTGTTCAGCTCAGACAATACCTGCTGCACTTCATCAGCTGAAAAGTCCTTATCAATCAGTACCCCGACTTTTCGTGTCTCAGGTTTTTTCACTTTATTTTCCTGACTGAGAGCAGGTGAGGATTTTGTTACCCCGCTTCCACCGGAAGTCGGAGGCACTGCCCCAATATTTTGAGCAAATGCGGCTGCTAGCTCAACATTTACGTTTGCGAACATATCAACAACCTGCTGTCGGACTGATTCGTTCATAACCTTTCCAAGCTCAAAGCTGAACGCTTCAATAATATGCTTCTTTTCAGGCTCACTCATGCTGTTCCAGAACAGGGCAGCCTGGGAAAAGTGATCCTTGAAGCTGTCGCTTCTTGCCCTGACTTTTCTTCCCTCTACCTTTTCCTGATAATGCTGATACCCGCCCTGAGCAGGGCTTGCCGGAGCTGGTGTATTATTTGCAAGCGAATTTCTATGATAAGCCACCTGGCTCGTATTGATAGTCTGCCTGCTGTAGCCGTCACGCTGGTTATTATGAAACGGGCAGACAGGACGGTTAATCGGGAGCTCGTGAAAATTAGGACCGCCCAGTCGGATCAACTGTGTATCTGTGTAAGAAAACAATCTGCCCTGAAGCAGCGGATCATTGGAGAAATCAATGCCCGGCACAACATGGCCAGGATGAAAGGCCACTTGCTCTGTTTCAGCAAACACATTCCCCACATTTCGGTTCAGTGTCATCTTCCCTATTATTTTCAACGGTATCTCTTCTTCAGGCCATAGCTTTGTTGCGTCTAATATATCAAAATCAAAGTTAAATTCATCTTCCTCTTCTATGATCTGAACACCCAGCTCGTACTCCGGATAGTCACCGTTCTCAATGGCTTCCCACAAATCTCTTCTATGAAAATCAGGGTCTTTTCCAGCTATTTTCTGAGCTTCATCCCAGACAAGCGAGTGAGTACCGAGAAGCGGCTTCCAGGTGAACTTCACAAATCTTGCTTTTCCTTCTTCATTTACAAATCTGAAGGCATGGACACCAAATCCCTCCATCATTCTTAAGCTTCTGGGAATGGCCCTGTCGGACATCGCCCACATCACCATATGAGCAGTTTCCTGGTTGTTTGCTACAAAATCCCAAAAAGTGTCGTGAGCTGCTGAAGCCTGAGGCATTTCATTATGAGGCTCGGGTTTTATGGAGTGAACAAGATCTGGAAATTTGATGGCATCCTGTATAAAGAAAACTGGAATGTTGTTGCCAACGAGGTCATAATTTCCTTCCTCTGTATAAAACTTGGTGGCAAAACCGCGTGCATCGCGTACAGTTTCCGCTGATCCCCGCGATCCGACAACCGTGGAAAAGCGCACAAATACCGGTGTCTTTACTGCAGGATCCTGGAGAAACTTCGCTTTTGTATATTCCTTCATGGACTCATACACTTGAAACTCGCCATGTGCTGCAAACCCTCTGGCATGCACAACTCGTTCCGGAATTCTTTCATGGTCAAAATGCGTCATTTTTTCTCTAAAGTGAAAATCTTCCATCAAGGTAGGCCCTCTTACGCCGGCTTTCAGCGAAAATTCATCTTCAGAAACCTTTACACCTTGATTGGTTGTCAGATGTTTGCCGGTATCGTCTGTACGGTACTGTTCAAGCTGTTCATTTTTACTGTTTTCATTCACAGGTTTTCCACTCATGCATGTTCACTCCCATACTGAATATGTATCTTCCCTGCCATACCCCTTTAGAAGTTCATTGAAACTTGAAATACAGCATGCAGTCTCTTCCCATTCAAAAGTAAAAGCCGGACAAAGAGCTGCTGCAAAAACAGACTCTAATCCGGCTTTCATGCGTTCCTTATTCAGTTTTCTCCTTGTTCGCTGCTTTTTCAAGCCGCTGAAAACGCCTTAAATCTGCTTTACGGATTGGCAGAGGTTCCTTGGCGAGCAGCTTAATGATGGCAATCGTCAACAGCAAAAGAAGCAGCGTAAATGGCAGAGCTGCAACCAAAGATGCTGTCTGCAGTGCTTCCAGTCCGCCTGCATACAGTAGAACTGCTGCAATTGCAGACATGAGGACACCCCAGACAATTTTAGCCAGCTGCGGCGGATGCATGCTGCCCCCGCTGGTCATGCTCGAAAGGATATAGGTTGCAGAATCTGCTGATGTAACCAGGAAGGTAAAGATCAGCAAAATCGATAGGATGGAGAGCAGTCCTGACATAGGCAGATGCTGATATGTCTGGAATAAGGCAGATGTTAAATCTGCATTTACCGCCTCTGCGATACCTGTATTGCGGTTCAGGTCATTCCAAAGCGCGGTACCGCCAAATGCGGCAATCCATATACAAGCGATCAGCGGCGGTATCACCATAACACCCATAATATATTCCCGGATTGTACGCCCCCTGGAAACACGCGCTACGAATGCACCGACGAACGGCGACCAGGCAATCGCCCATGCCCAATAAAAGATGGTCCAGTCCCTGACCCATGAAGAACCGGAGTATGGCTGAAGCCTTAAGCTGTACTGAATAAAGTTTGTAAAGTAATCCCCAAGAGCCAATGTGAACGTTTCAAGAATAAACACCGTCGGCCCTGTAACAAAGACAAAAAGCAGCAATCCAAGCGCCAGTCCCAGGTTAAGGTTGCTCAGATAACGGATTCCCTTTGTCAGCCCTGTGGAAGATGAAATCATATAGGCAATAAAAACAACGAGAATAATCAGCATTTGAATACCTATTGAGTTACCAGTACCAAACACAACATTCAAGCCGCCGTTCATTTGGAGAACACCGAGCCCAAGAGAAGTTGCAATCCCCATAACTGTTGCAATCACAGAAAGAGAATCTATTGTATGTTTGACAACGGGTCTTTTTCCGACTACAGGTTCAAGAGCAGTCGATACAAGCCCATTTTTATTTTTTCGAAATTGAAGAAAGCCGATTACCAGTCCGACAATAGCGAACACAGACCACTGGCTGACTCCCCAGTGAAAGAAGGAATAGCCCATTGCTGTCCGCGCTGCCTGCTGGCTTTCAGGTTCTATCGTTGAATAAGGTGTGGAGAAGAAGTGGCTCATTGGTTCTGCAACTCCCCAGAAAACCAATCCTGCTCCAAACCCTGCCGAAAACAGCATGCCTATCCAAGTGAAAAATGGAAATTCAGGACGCTCATTTTCTCCGCCAAGCCTGATTGCTCCATACTTGCTTACCGCAAGACCTACAAGGAAAATAATTAATATAAATACCGCCAATAAGTAAAACCAGCCAAAATTCACAGTAGTAAAACCAAACAACTCGCCAGCTACGACACCAAATTGTTGAGGAGCAGCCGCCCCTAACAGCACCAAAAGCACAATGACCGCAGCTGACACAATAAATACTGGATTTTTCAAAATATCTTTTTTCATGTCAGCCCCCTAGAGTTTTTGTACCTCTTACCATACCCATAAGTAATAATTATTAAACTCGTCTTAAGTCGTGAAGCATTGCTGCTGCAGATTTTCTCCGTAAAAAGAGACAGCACAGGCTGTCTCAATTTGGAAAACAAACTCAATGAAAAATGAGCTTGTTAAAGGTTTTTCAGTATAGTTTGACTTAATAATCGGGTTGTATTTTCATTTCAACCGCTTCGCTTTCCGGAAGACCGCCGCTGTGGTACATGCCGCCCCTTTTAAGCCAGATTCCATTTTAACAAACGAAACTCCGCTGACGTTTCTGCACCGAAATAGATGGTGTCATTATCGGGATGAGGATAAAATCGCGCCGTAAAGGTATGTTCTCCTCCGTTTACAAAAATCTCTACAGATGATGTATCAAGATACACATGGAGGGAAGATAGGTTGTCCACTTTACACTGGCGGTTTTCTGTTATCCCGCTCACATAGCTTTCCCTCTCCAGTGTGAGCAGCTTTTGTTCAGGAGAGTATACGAGCCGCGCAGCTCCCCCAAAACAAATGTCAAACCATCCTTCAGTCTCCACATTTTCCAGCAGCAATTCAACAGACTTTCCTGAAACCCCTGAAATTTTCACATCTTTTTCAGTCAGCTTGACCTGCTGTACAGACGCATCCCCAGTCCGAAGAAGCTTAAGCTCCTCAACAGGCAGCTGATACACCTTAGAATCAATCATCTTTAACTCCCGGGGAATGGTCATATTATGAAGCCATTTGTGCTTGATAGTCGGGTGCTCCTGTTCATCCTGATCTGGAACACTCATCCAGGCAAACATCAGCCGTCTCCCCTTGGAGTCCAAGGTTGTTTGCGGCGCATAAAAATCAAAGCCCCGGTCAAGCTCTTCAAAATCACCATGATCGTAAGTTCCGGATTCACTGTGGAAGGTTCCGGTTACATAGCCGGCCTGATACACATTTTGATAGTGTATTCCCTGCGGCTCCAGGCCTTGCGGAGAGAAAACAAGCACATCGCTGCCGTCAAGGCTGAACAGGTCAGGACATTCAAACATGTACCCGAAGTCACTCAGTTTTCCACTTCCGCCTCCTGCCAGTATGCCTTTATGGTTCCATTCCAGCAGGTTGTCCGATTCCAGCAGGGCAACAGCACCTTTTAAGTCTTCTGTCTGGGCGCCGACCACCATAAGATATTTATCTCCGTCCTTCCACACCTTAGGATCTCTAAAGTGAGGGGTATAGCCATCCGGCAGCTTCACGACGGGACCCCTTTTCTCAAAGTGAATACCGTCTTCTGATACAGCCAGACACTGATATGTCTCACGATTTCCCTGATCATCTTTCACATTGCCTGTATAAAAAGCAAATAGATTTCCTTCATGCTCAATGGCACTTCCGGAATAGCAGCCGTTCTTTTCATATTCTTCTGACGGTGTCAGCGCGATCTCTTCGTGCGTCCAGTTCACAAGATCCACTGATGAGTAGTGGCCCCAGAACTTTGCTCCATGATCTGTTTTAAACGGCATCCATTGGTAAAATAAATGATACTTGCCGCCCCATTCGATAAAACCGTTGGGATCATTGAGGAGCCCGACCGGGGGCATAATGTGATACTGCAGCCGGTAAGGATCCTGCTCCACAATACTCTTATTCTTTTCTTCTTCTTGTTTGGCCTGCATTCTGAGCTGTTGGTCTTTAGACATGGCTATTCCCCTTTTTCCCGAAGTCTTTCCTGCACTTCTTCAAGCGTCGGCAATGCAGTCATGGCCCCTTTTGTAGAGGCTGCAAGCGCTCCGGAAACCGCTGCAAAGGCAGCCATCTCAGCTGCTTGAGCAGTATCAAGCTCTCCGATAGGCCCCTCATGCTTGTCCAGAGAGTAGAGCATACCTGAAACAAACGCATCGCCTGCCCCAGTCGTATCGACCGCATCCACCTTCATTGCAGGAACATGCCTGCTTCCTGCTGAAGTGTACACATAGCTGCCTTTTGCTCCCAGAGTAACAACAATCAATGGAATGTTATAGCTGCGAAGTATGTTCACGCCGCTTTCAATATCACTTTCTCCTGTAAGAAATTCCAGCTCTTCTTCAGAGATTTTCAGGAAGTCAGCAGCACTCATCATCGACAGGATTGTTTTCTTGGCAGTTTCTTTACTGTCCCACAGACCCAACCGGAGATTAGGGTCATAGGAGATGAGCATTCCGTTCTTTTTAGCCAGCTCAACCGCCCTTTGCGTAGCCTCTTTTGCCGGGCTGGAGATCATAGAAATTGATCCAATATGCAATATTTTATGCTGTGACAGGCGTTTTTCATTAATTTCATCACTGTGCAGAAAGCGGTCTGCACTGGGATCTATATAAAAATCAAAGCTTCTTTCTCCTTCGGCGCCATTTGTAACAAAAACCACTCCTGTACGAATGTCTTCTGCCAAAAACATCTGGTCAGTATCAACACCATATTCAGTCAGAGTCTTCTTCAAAAATGTGCCCAGCACATCCTTTCCTACCTTGCCGATAAAAGAAGACTGTGTTCCAAGCCGGGCCAGCCCCACCGCTACATTGGCGGGAGCACCGCCGGGACTTTTTTGGTATGAGGTATTCTCCTCATCTAAAGGGATAAAGTCTATTAATGCTTCTCCCAAAGAAATGACACCTTTTTTCAATATCTTCTCCTCCAGTCCTGTTTATATCAAAAACTATACAGCTCCTAACAGCAAATTGAAAGCTCACTTTCGCTGACAGCAGCTGCATTCCCTTATAACTACTCGTGAAAAGGGAAAAGCTCCGCCAGCCCAAGACTGGCAGAGCCAAATATCTTTACTTTTCTTCTTTCCAGCCAAGTGCCAGCGTTGCAATAAAAGCAGCTGAGAGTGCAATCAGAAAGCCAATACCATAATGAAGCGGATTATTGGCAATTGCGAATAATGGAATTCCTGTCAGACCGATTCCATTTGCCATAACCTGAGCAAACACAACATAAGCTCCGCCAAGTGCTCCGCCGATTGCAGCTCCAATGAATGGACGGCGGTATTTAAGATTTACCCCAAAGATAGCCGGCTCTGTAATCCCCAGGAATGCAGAGAACGCAGCAGGGAATGCAATTTCTTTTGTTTTGCTGTTTTTTGTTCTGAAAAATACTGCCAATGTTGCTCCCCCTTGAGCCACGTTGGCCATCGCCCAGATTGGGAGAAGGTAATTTCCGCCAATATTTACGAGAAGCTCTGCTTCAATCGCATGGAAGCTGTGGTGAACACCTGTTAGGACAATCGTAGAATATAAGCCGCCAAAAATCAGACCTGCAAGCGGACCCGCAGTATTGTACACCACATCAAGAGCGGTAGTAATACCGTTTCCTAAAATACGCCCAAGCGGACCAATGATTAACAATGCAAAAAAGCCTGTTGAAATAATCGTTAAGAACGGAGTCAGAAGAAGATCTACCACATTCGGTACAATCTTTCTGAACATTTTCTCAAGCTTGGACATCACATACACTGTCAGCAAGACTGGAATAACAGTTCCTTGATATCCAAGCATTTCAACTCCAAAACCAAAGAAATCCAGAGTTTCAGGCTCTGCACCTGAAAGGCCCCAAGGATTCAGGAGCGCAGGATGCGTCATGATTCCTCCAATCACCGCTCCCAGGTACGAGTTTCCGCCAAATTCTTTTGCAGCACTGAATCCTATAAGAATAGGGAGAATGATGAAGGATGCTGAAGAAAACATATCAAGCAGGGTAAACAATCCGCCCTCAGGATCTACCCAGTTGTAGGTATTCATGAGTCCCAGCAGACCCATCAGCATACCCGCAGCTACAATCGCAGGAATAATTGGGACAAAAATATTTGATAAGCTTCTTGCAAATCTTGCAAGCGGGTTCATTTTGCCTCTTGCAGCATCATTGTGTGAAGGTGCGGACCCAGATTCATCTGACATCGATGCTCCCACCATAGGGCCAAAATGTTCGTATACTTTATTAACAGTACCTGTTCCAAAAATAATCTGAAACTGTCCCGAGCTGCTGAATGCACCTTTTACGCCTTCCAGGTTTTCAATCTGCTCTTTTTCAATTTTGCTCTCGTCATCTATAACAAGCCGAAGCCTAGTTGCACAGTGAGCTGCACTGATCACGTTTTCTTTTCCGCCAAGAAGCTTTACAAGCTGTTCTGATACTTCAAGGTAATTCATGAGTGTTTCCTCCTTTTTTGGCAAAGGCCCCAACTTCCGCCTGCCATGATCTTCTAAAATGAACGCAAAAAAGACCTAAAATAGCTGGCTTTGTAGATGGAAGCACAAAAAAACAAGAGGGCTCCATCCTCACCAACATTTTAGGTCTTGCCTGTTATAAAACAGTAACAATCCTGCCTGATTCACTTTAGTTTTATTATCATACGACGTTAGAATGTAAACGTCAACATCTTTGTATCAATTTATTATCTGGAAATTTACTCCTTCAGTAAACGCTGAATGTGGAGGGCGATATAAGCAATTTCGGATGCCGGAAATGCAATGCTGTATTCGACCTTGAGAAATTCCGTTAATTCACTGGAATATTTGTACGCTTTTTCATATTTGGTTTCAATCAAGCTCAGCATATCATCATCGATCGGGGAGAAATCCTCACCTTCCCCAATACGATTTAAAGCAAAGCGCAGATGAGTCACCAGTCTTTGATAATTGATGCTGTTATCCTCAATCTTAATTCCCGCCTTTTTCTCGAGCTCTTCAATAAAGTCCCGAAGAATAGTGGCCTGTTTTAATGATGCCTGCATGGACGGCGCATCCATTTTGGCTGTATGTATATGCAAAGCGATGTGTGCAGCCTCATCATCAGGAATTTCAATTCCCAGTTCTTTTTTTATTTCTTCCTTTGCCCACTGGCCCACTTCATATTCCTTTTTATACAATGTCCTGATTTCATTCAGCAGTTTGTTGTGGATGGTGACTCCCTGATCAAGCCTCTCCAGCGCAAAAGACAAATGATCAGTCAGCGCAATATGTATATGGTCATTCAACGGGGCATTCAAATGAACTTCCGCAAAGCTGATGATTTTTTCAGCAAGTTCAATATGCTTTTCGGGAAGCGTGCTAAGAAGCTGCTGAAATTTTTCTGATGCTCCTTCATGAAGGACAAAGATTTTTTCAATACGGTCTTTGGGTATGATATCATTTCTCCTTTTTTGAAAAGCAATTCCATTTCCCATGACAATTTTCTCTTGCGGTCCATCTATGACGACAACAGCGTTGTTATTCAGTATTCTAAAAATCCGCATATATTCCTCCGGTCATAATAATCGAATTCATTCTAACATGGATAAGCAGAAACTCCTATGTTTATACTTGGCAATTCCAGAAAAAAAGAACCCCTGGAGGTTCTTTTTAACCGTATTATCGCTGATCCTGATTCTGCCACTTTCGGAGCAGCGGTCCCTCATTCCCATAAACCGGATCGGTTGCCGGCATCGGTACATCACGGATCTCAGCGAGAGATTGTGCACGGAGGCCTGGATCTTTTCTTCTCATATTATAAGTCGCTCCATCAGGGTATGCGCCTACGACTTCAAAATCCTCGCTGCTTTCAATCTTCATATGGCCTGTTCCTGCAGGAAGGACAATCACATCCCCTTCGTTCAGTGTCAGCCTTTCTCCAGCATCTCCGCCAACCTGAATGACTCCATTCCCTGACCGGACTCCAAGAACTTCGTGCGTATTGCTGTGATAGTGATGATAATCATGAACATCACCGCTCCAGCTTCCCTGCCAGCCATGCCTGTTAAACGTCCCTTCAATTTCATTAGGGTTATTATGGAATATTCCATGGTACACCAAAACCGGATAAGTTTGATTGTTTGGAATGTCCCCATCATCTCGCAGTTTAAATGACCTTACATTGTCTTGCACAGCGTTCCTCTCCTTTCGTTATTCAGCCGAATAAAAAGGTGCTACACTACAATTGTTTTGCTTTAAAGGTGTCGCCTTCTTTTAAATTACCCGTTTGAAACCCCTTATAAAACCACCGTTTTCTCTGCTCAGAGGTTCCGTGTGTAAAGCTTTCCGGTACAGAATAGCCTCTGGCTCTTTCTTGAAGCGTGTCGTCTCCCACTGCACTTGCAGCCGCCAGCGCTTCCTCCAGATCACCCTCTTCCAGCAGATCCATACCCTGAGCATGATGGGCCCATACTCCAGCCAGATAGTCAGCTTGAAGTTCAAATCTCACAAGATATTTGTTAAACTCCTCCTCACTCAGCTCCCTGCGAAGCGGCATAACTTTTTCTGTTGTGCCAAGAAGGGTCTGAACATGATGCCCCACCTCATGAGCAATCACATAAGCCATTGCAAAATCGCCTGGTGCCTGATATTTACGCTGCAATTCATCATAAAAGCTTAAATCAATGTAAAGTTTCTGATCTCCCGGACAATAAAATGGGCCGACTGAAGACCCAGCTGATCCGCATGCTGATTGAACACTGCCTGAGTACAAGACCAAAATCGGCTCTCTATAGGTCATACCCTGCTCCCGGAAAATCTTTGTCCATACTTCTTCAGTATCAGCTAGCACCACGGAGACAAACTCAGCTAACTCCGGATCATGCTCTGAACCGCTGTATGTACTGCTCTGCGTACCCGTTTGAGCCATTTCCGTCATCAGCTGGCCGGGATCTCCGCCGAGGAGCATCACAATCAGCAAAATGACAATGCCTCCCAATCCGCCGCCTGCTACTACTGCAGGGCCTGCCCCTCTCCGATCCTCAACATTGTTACTTGAACGCCTTCCCTTCCATTTCATCCCGTTTCCTCCGTATCTTCAAATGCCTTTTTACTGATATACCCATTTCAGCATTGTTTCAAGATAGAAGGAAAATAAAAAACCGCCACTCAGGCGGGGACATGGTTTAGCTGTTCTCTGCTTTAACATCTTCAGTAAATGCACCTTGTGGTGAATACGGGGAAAGATCAAAATCAACACTCACTCCCCTTGCCAGGCTTGCAAGCTGAGCTCCCAAGAAAGGTCCCGCCGTTAAGCCTGAGGCCCCCAGTCCATTGGCAATTAATATGCCTTTATATCCCGGCACTTCTCCAATAATCGGCAGAAATCCAGGAGTATGAGGGCGGTATCCGACACGAGCCTCTATCATTTCTGCTTCAGCCAGGCCGGGTGCTGCCGCAAGTCCCTTATGGAGTATTTCATATATTCCACCTGCAGTTACCCGCTGATCAAAAGCTTTATGATCTTCATGTGTTGCCCCAATAATCATCTTTCCGTCTTGAAATGGCACCATATACTGATTATTGGGAGGAATGACGACGGGCCAACAGCCGGTTTCTGGATTGTCAGGCAGCTGCAGATGAAGAATCTGCGCTTTTTGCGCACTGAGCTGCAGCCTTAAGCCCAGCGGAAGAAGCAATTGATCAGCCCAGGCTCCAGCTGTTACGATCACAGAGTCAGCAGGATAAATCGAGCCATCTATGCTTACTCCGTTCACCCTTTTCTCTTGATGCAGCAGTAGAGCTGACCCTTTCTTCACTTCTGCCCCGTACCTGCGGGCTGCACTCATGAGTGCATCACGCAGTGCCCTGCCGTTTACTCTAGCTGCTCCTGATACATACAGAGATTGAAACTCTTCGGAAACAAGGGGAAAGAGCTTTTTTGTATCTTCCTGAGAAAGCAGATAAACTTCTCCAATTTCAGGCGCGTCCTCTCTCCTTTTTAAGGCACGCTCCTTCATGGCCTTCAGCTTTTCTTCGTCAGTATGAAGGCTGATGGCACCCCTTCGGCTGTAGCCTGTTTCTGTTTCTCCATCTTCCTTAAGCATTCGGATCAGTGTCTGATAGTAAGCCGCTCCAGCCTTTGCCAGTGCATACCACGCCTTGTTTCTCCTTTGCGAAATCCATGGACAAATAATCCCCGCTGCTGCATCTGTTGCCTGGCCGGAATCTGCACGATCGACAACAGTCACATGCTCACCGAATCTTGCTAAATGATAGGCTGCCGAGGCGCCTGCAATTCCCGCTCCCACCACAATATGCTTTTTCATTCAATAACACCTTTTCCTGTACTTTGTTGTTCTTATTGTACACAATTTTTACTATAAAGAAAAAATGCAAAAAAAAAAAAAAAACAGACCCCGCAGGATCTGTTTTTGTAAAATTAGATTTTTTGAACGTTTGCAGCTTGAGGTCCACGAGCACCTTGCTCTACGTCAAAAGAAACTTTTTGACCTTCGTCAAGAGATTTGAAACCTTCACTTTGGATTGCAGAGAAATGTACGAATACGTCGTCTCCACCTTCACGCTCGATGAAACCAAAACCTTTTTCTGCGTTAAACCATTTTACTGTACCTTGTTCCATTTTTGTTGCCTCCTAGTGCATTTGCACATTTATTACTATCCTTGCCCAAAGTGATCATCAAGACGAAAGTCTATACTTAAACTTACCTTTTACACCGAACAAAAATAATTCTTCTTTATCATAACAGGCTTAAAGATTATTTGCAAATTTTTGGTGTGTTCTTTTTAAAAAAGGTTAAATTCTACTATTTAAACAATGGATTCACTCTATTTTTGCAACTATTTTCCCTGTTAGATGCAGCCGGTTATGTTGCATTTTGTCGGCTCACTGTATCAATAGCAGCATCTTTCCCTCTGCCTTCTGTGATATCCATGATTCTCGAAAGTACATCCTTATATTGTATATCAAAAAACAGATCCAAAGCTTTTTATATAGCTATGATTATGGGGGAAAGCTAAGACTATTTTCCCTGCTTCCTTTGCAAGCTGAATTGCAAACCCTCCTACTCCACCTGCTCCTGCATGAATAAGAACTGTATTCATTGTCTCTATCGGAAGCTTTCTATTACTTTTTACGTTTTTTGGTTATATAATTACCTATTTGTTCTGATATAAAGAAAATTGCTAATCCAACAAGTAATATATTTAAAAAGAACTATTTATTAAGGGTTTTTTTTGTATTATCTCAAAAAGTCCATTTATAAATAAAGTGATTCCCCAAAAAACGAATACACTTTGAAAAGCTATATTCATACTAGATTTATTTGCTTTCTCATCGTCTTTAAAAAATAGTTTAATCATATTAAAGCCCTCCTATAACTTTTGAATAATGAGTATATGAGCAACTTTTTAGAATATTAGTGTAGTCAAACATATGGACCTAGAAAAGCCAATACCGGAAACTGGCGTATTAAAATCACTCATTGAGGCTGGGACGCGAGGACAGATACTGAACTCTCCCCCACCTAATTGGCTGGTTTGGAGACGATATTGATTCGGACTCAAGCCCGCCAATTTTGGCTGTATTCGGTCGTTATTATAGTAATCTATATATTTCTATTTTCATGCTCAGCTCTTTAAACGAACACACTGCCTTTCCATGATCTCTTGTTTAAGTATGCCGGGTAAATTGTAATTATTAAATGCCTAAACCCTGTGCGATTACAACAGTCCAGAATGAACAGCTCAATTTTATTACATAAGAAATTGACTATAAAGATAATATCTTAGATTACCACATCCACAGTTCAGCATGTATTCCGATATGGAAATGACGTGGGGGATCCTCGAAAAAAACAACTCTGTCCCCTTATTTCCAGTGAGTAACACTTTCTCCAATCGGCAACATCCAGCCCTAAAATATGCGGATAATCACAGCTGTGATTTCATTTGGATGCGGTTTTATAGTCAACAGGTTCAATTCCGACGCATGCACTTTAACCACGGTTTCTCCATGACCAGCTCTGGGAGCCTCGCTCTCCTCGACTCTCATCTCTTTCCATTCTCCTTACTCTCGCAAAAGCAATGCTTTTATTACCTCTATCCCCTCCTAATATGATTGATAAGCTAGAATATAAATGACTTGTCACTCATTTTTTCAAATGGAAACCTTCTTCAAAGGTTTCACGTGGAACAATTTTAAATTGGGAGCAGTTCTCATGGGGAATATTAATATCAATCGCTATCTATTCTGTTCAAATCTAGCACGTGCAGATGGAGCTGTTTTTCTATAAACTAAACTTAAAGTACCAGCAGCTGCTGGAAAAAGAAAACTTGAAGCAAGGGTGATGTATGTGTTTAAGGTTCTGCTAATTGAAGATGATTTCAGCTTGTTCAGCGAAATTGAAACCCGCTTAACTCAATGGTCACTTGAAGTTGAAGGGATAAAGGATTTCGGTTCTGTCCTTACAGAGTTTACGGCCTATCAGCCAGATCTTGTCATCATAGATATACAACTTCCCAAGTACGATGGATTTCATTGGTGCAGGCTGATCCGCTCTCATTCAAATGTTCCTATTTTGTTTTTATCCAGCCGGGATCATCCAACTGATATGGTCATGTCTATGCAGCTTGGCGGTGATGATTTTATTCAAAAACCCTTTCACTTTGATGTCCTCATAGCAAAAATTCAGGCAATCCTTCGACGGGTATACAATTACAACAGCAGTATAACAGAAGTTAAATCATGGTGCGGAGCCGTTGTGAAAAACGAAAAAAATCTAGTGACAAATCAGCATGGAACAATAGAGCTCACTAAAAATGAAATGTTTATCTTAAAGTGTTTAATTAATAAAAAAAACACAATTGTTACTCGTGAAGAACTGATTAAAAATCTTTGGAATGATGAAAGATTTGTCAGTGATAATACCTTAACAGTCAATGTTAACCGGCTGAGAAAAAAACTGGATGATATTCAGCTGGGCCGCTTCATTGAAACAAAGGTCGGGCAGGGCTATATCGCTGTGGAAGAGGTAGAATAACAATGGTAAGAGTATTTATCAGGGAAAGAGCCAGCTGGATCATCATGTTCGGGCTTTCAATGGGTCTGCTTTTATTTATTTCCTACCTGGATCCCTCTATTGCACCTTCTTCTGCGTTTTACATTGTGTTTTTACAATCCCTGTTGTTTCTCTTTTTCCTGTTTTACAGATACCTAAAAGAAACAGCTTATTATAAAAGTCTACAGGAGTGGGATGAAAGCTCTGATCCTGCCGGCATGAAAGCTGCTGAAAGGCCGTTTGAAAAGATGTTTCAGCAAAAGCTGCAGGAACAAACACTTTATGCAAAGAAAACTGTCAGACAGAATCTGCATTCGCTGGAGCAGGAAAAAGACGAACTTCTCTCCTGGGTTCATGAGATGAAAACTCCCTTAACAGCTATGCATCTTATTCTGGACAGGCTGGAAGATACTCATGCTCAGTCTCAGTTAAAATACGAATGGCTGAGAGTGCATATGCTGCTTGATCAGCAGCTGTACAGCAAAAGGCTGAAATTTATTGAAAATGATTTATATGTAGAAGTGACTGACTTGAAGTCAGCTGTATTTACAGAAATAAAGGATCTGCAAGCATGGTGTCTTCAAAGAGATCTTGGCTTTAATGTGCATCTTAAGGATGAAAAAGTACTTACGGATGCAAAATGGCTTGGTTTTATTCTTCGGCAGATTTTGACAAATGCTGTCAAATACAGCCGATCATCTGATATTGAAATCACAAGCAGTGTAAAAGCCGGCAGTACAGTGCTTAAAATAAAAGATTATGGGCGAGGGATTGATCCTAAAGATCTTCCGAGAATCTTTGAAAAGGGCTTCACTTCGGCCGCATCACATGGAGAGAATTCCGCAACGGGTATGGGCCTTTACCTGGCTAAAAAGGCTGCCGATGCGCTTTTAATCAACCTGTCCATACAGTCATATCCGGGAAAAGGAACGACTGTCACACTCCTGTTTCCTGCAGAAAATGAATTTACCCGGATTTCAGGCATGTGACAATCATGTCACATGCTTGTTGGTTTTGTTCGGATAAACGAAGGAAGAGCCGCAAGGGAGGTACTACAATAGAGTTATCAATAAAGGAGTGTGACCTATGGCTATACTAGAAGCAGTATCTCTTCATAAAACTTATGGAAACAAGTTTAATAAACAGCCGGTATTAAAAGGGCTCAGCCTTTCTGTCCAGAAAGGTGAATTTGTCAGCATAATGGGCGCTTCAGGCTCAGGAAAAACAACATTGTTGAATGTGTTGTCTTCTATTGATAAAGCGAGTTCCGGAGACATTATTATTAACGGGGAAAATATTACGGCCATGAAAGAAAAGCAGCTTGCACAATTCCGGAAAAAGCACCTGGGGTTTATTTTTCAGGACTACAATCTGCTTGATACGCTTACTGTGAAAGAAAATATTCTCCTGCCGTTGTCTATTGCATCCATCCCTAAAGACGAGGCAGAGAAAAAATTTGCAGCTGTCGCCGGCGAGCTGAACATCGGGGATATTCAACATAAATACCCAAATGAGATCTCCGGCGGCCAAAAACAGCGGACCTCCGCAGCCAGGGCATTTATCCATGAACCCAGCATCATTTTTGCAGATGAACCAACAGGAGCACTAGATTCGAAATCCGCCTCCGATCTGTTGAACAAGCTCAGTTCATTAAACCAAAACCGAAAATCAACCATTGTGATGGTGACGCATGATCCTGTTGCAGCCAGCTATTGCGGAAGGGTTATTTTTATTAAAGACGGCCAAATTTACTCCCAAATTCAAAAAGGACAGGAATCCAGGCAGTCTTTTTTTAAAGACATCATGAAAGCACAAGGTGTACTGGGCGGTGTTCAGCATGACGCTTAGTCAGCTCCTACTCAAAAATTTAAAGAAAAACGCCAAAAACTACTATCTTTATATCTTTGCGCTTATCTTTAGTGTCTCGCTCTATTTTTCATTTGTCACATTGCAGTATGACCCTGCCCTGGATGAGACAAAAGGGTCTGTTAATGGCGGAGCTGCAATCGGAGCTGCATCTGTTTTGCTTATTGGAATCGTTATTATTTTTCTGCTGTATGCAAACCAGTTTTTTATCAGGAGACGCAGCAAGGAAATCGGACTGTTTCAGTTGATCGGAATGACAAAGAACAAAATTTTTAGGCTGTTGGCAATCGAAAATTTCATTCTCTATTTTAGTTCACTGGCTGCCGGCATTCTGGTCGGCTTCTCATTTTCCAAGCTAATATTAATGATTTTGTTTAAGATTACAAATGTTGACGCAGGGGCTGAACTGAACTTCTCCTCTTCTGCATTGTTTCAGACGGTTCTTGTATTTTTAACAATCTTTCTTGTGATCACCTTTACAAACTATTTATTTATTAAAAGACAAAGCATCTTATCACTCTTTAGAGTGACTTCATCCACTGAGGACAAAATCAGAAGGCTTTCTTTTTGGGAAGCAGCTGCAGGTGTTCTCGGCATCCTTATGATTGCAGCAGGATATTATGTTTCATCAAAGCTGTTTGACGGTGCATTTACCAGTTTCCCCTCCCTTCTGACCGCAATGCTGTTTATCCTTGGCTCGGTTATTATCGGCACCTATTTCTTTTACAAAGGGTCTGTTGGCTTTCTGATGAATATGGTGCGCAATAGAAAATCCGGTTACCTGCATATTAGAGAAGTCCTCTCCCTGGCAACGATTATGTACAGAATGAAGTCGATCGCCCTTCTTCTGACAATCATCACCACTCTTTCTGCGCTCGCGATTGGATTGCTTTCTTTAAGCTACATTTCTTACTATTCCGCTGAAAAAGCGGCTGAGCAGGCTGTCGCAGCTGATTTTGCGCTGATTCACGAGGAAGAAATGAGGAAGTATGGGGCAGCCCTGACAGCCAATGATATTGAATATAAGGAAAAAAGGATTGAAGTAGTCGTCTCTCAAGCAGATCTGTCAAATATCATGGGTGGAAATTTGACTGAGATGACAGTAAACTTTGAATCAACTGAAATTCCTGTGGTAAGCGACTCTTCTGTTGAAGGTGTGGATGTAAGTCCTGAGGAAACTTACTTCACAGGCTTTAGTGATATTATGCAGCGTTTTTTATCAATCGCAGACAGCGGGAATATTGAATTAATGGGCAAGAATACAGTCATTTCGCAGCACTATCTTGGTCTGAGAAGAGAATACATTCTTTCTTCGTATTTTACAGATGGGGGGCCGGTTGCCATAGTAGACGATTCTATTTTTCAACAGCTGAAAGAGGATCAAGTTCCTGACATTCAAAAAGCGCCGTTTTATATTGGAGTGAATCTGGTAAACCCGGAAGACATCCAGAAGGCGGATGATATTTTTCAATCATTGCCTTTCAGCGAAGAACGATATAACGACAGCAAATATGCGGGGAGTCAATTTCAAAAGCAAAATATGGGCCTGATTATGTTTATAGTGGGCTTTCTCGGCCTTACCTTTCTGATTACCTCAGGCTGTATTCTCTACTTTAAGCAAATGGGTGAAGGAGAAGATGAAAAGCCAAACTACACTATTTTGAGAAAGCTTGGCTTTACAGAACGAGATTTGCTCGGGGGCATTATCATCAAGCAAGCCTTCAGCTTTGGAATACCGCTGATTCTTGGGCTGCTGCACAGCTACTTTGCTGTTCAATCCGGCTGGTTTCTCTTTGGAACTGAACTTTGGACACCGATGATTCTGGTGATGCTGATTTATACGGGGCTGTACTCTATCTTCGCTGTTCTCTCTACACTGTATTATAAGAGAATCATTAAAGAGGCGCTTTGAAGGGTGCTGCTTTTGATTACTGATGGAAAATGCGTTATTCTTATTAGTACAAATATCCACATAAGGACGTGCTATTCAACATGCGTATCAATAAGTTTATCAGCGAATCCGGGAAGGCCTCCAGGCGCGGTGCGGACAAGTTAATTACCGAAGGAAGAGTCACCATCAACGGGAAAGTCGCAAAAATCGGCAGCCAGGTGCAGCCGGGCGATGATGTGCGTGTCAGCGGAGATCCCATCCGCATGGCGAGAAATTATGTGTATATCGCGCTAAACAAACCCGTCGGCATTACCAGTACTACAGAAAAGCAGGTAAAGGGAAATATCATTGACCTGGTAAACCATCCTTTACGCATTTTTAATATCGGTCGCCTTGATAAAGATTCAGATGGATTGATTTTGCTGACGAATGACGGAGACATCGTAAATGAAATTCTTCGTGTAGAAAACAAGCATGAAAAGGAGTACATTGTTTCTGTCGATAAACCAATTTCTCCTGAGTTTGTCAAGCAAATGTCGGAAGGGGTTGAGATTCTCGGGACGAAAACTCTTCCATGCGAAGTCAGACAGCTGTCAAAGTTTGATTTCCAGATTATCCTGACACAGGGTTTAAACAGGCAGATCCGCAGAATGTGTGAAGCCCTCGGCTACGAAGTATACCGTTTGCAGCGCACAAGAATTATGAACATTCATCTCGGAAACCTTCCTGTCGGGCAATGGAGAGACTTAACGAAAAAGGAAAAAAACCAACTTTTCCGTGAATTGAATTATGAACCGAAAGAATGGTAATCTTGCACTGCAAAGGGGAGAAGCGCACTTCTCCTCTTTTTTTTCTTCAATTAACCAAGCCCTTCAACAGCTTCTGGATAATAGCAAACTTTAGAGTTCTAAACTTTGCTTTGTCATACTCTGCTACCTCTGCAACATTTTGATTCAATAAAATTACAAATCTCACGTTTACGCTTTCTTCCTTTCAATTGCAGACAAACATTCTTACAATGTTACATGAATTTTGAGAAATGACGCCTGCTTTATAGTTGGTTTTATCGTTTGCAGAGGTATGACATTGTCTTTTCTGAATAAAAAACGGATCTTTTCATAGTAATGAAGAAAGATTTTTTATAAGCAACACGATCATCATCAACCTGCTTTTTCTCTGCGAAGTTTACCTTCCTCTAAAGTTGGCACCCTGCACTGTGTGCTGGCTGCCGAGACTTCTGACCTGTTTCCTCCAGCTCTCTCGATGAGTGAAAAATAAGAGACTTTCAACCCTGCATATAGATGGGTAGTCAATTATTCTAAATTTATAGTTATTTGTCTAAAAGTTTCTAGCATTCCCTCTTTCACTTCGACATATCCCGTATACGGCATGTATTACAATCAAATCAGAACAAAAAAACAATACAAGGGAAATGGGGAATGAAAAAGTGAAAGAGAAATTATCTATGTTATCAGCATTTATTTTATCAGTGTCATTATTTATCGGGGTCACGCGCGGCCAGGCAGAAGCATTAGGAAATGGGAATCATCTTTCAGGCATGATTGAGAAATTATCTGCTCATATGAAAGCAGCCTTAATGGCAGCAGGCAGAAATGTGGAGAGAATGATGAAAGAGGCAGGCATACATCAGGTTATCTCAGGGATGATTGGCGCTCTTTCAAATGTAACGCAGATTTATCATGCTGCAGGTGCAGAAAATGAACGTCAAGCCTATTTAAAGACACATACTAACACTTCAGTTCAACGAGCGCCATGTCGATCAAAAGGTGAACCACTCTTCCTGCAGCCGCTTAAGGACAAATTATGGGACAAGCAGCTCAACATTCAGTGTGATACATATCATGCAATCTTTGTGAAGTTCATTGGAGATAGCAGGATCAAGGAAGTTGCAGTCATTGATACATCCTGAAATATGTGAAAAGAGAAGATATCTACTTACCATTTATTTAAGTAATGCTGGACTATAAGTTAATCATAGATTCCAAGCTGCAGCTGCTTTTATGAGCAAAAATCCTAGATGACAAGAAGGAGGAATATACCCTATATCATTTATATTCTAATTACAGGAGGAGATGATCTATCAGTTGAATAACCAGCTTTACCATGTGCATTTTAATTTCATAGAACAGCCTTGAGGGCTAGAATTCGGGTATAAATCCGGGATTCTGCCTTTTTTTTGCTTTGGTTTCCCCCCACTCTGTCCAAAGTTATGATTTTTTTTGGTAGTCTGAATGCCAAAAGCAAAGCCTGGTAATATTAATACTCATAACAGTATAAGGGAGAAGAAAGATGAACCTGCAATCTGGCAATTATTACTGGCCTTCTATATTTCCGGAAGCTCCATCTTATCCAGCACTTCAGCAAGATACTCACTGTGATGTACTGATTATAGGCGGCGGGGGATCAGCAGCACAGTGCGCCTTTCAGCTTGCTGATAAAGGACTGGCTGTTGCTGTCATTGAGAAAGCAAAGATAGGTTCCGGCAGCACTAGTGCAAACTCTGCACTTCTTCAATATTCCGGCGAGAAGTTCTTCACATCCCTCACTCATTCCTTCGGTGAAGGATATATTCAGCGGCATTTGCAGTTATTAAAAACGGCCATTGATGACATAGAACGATCAGCGGAGGTCAGCGGAGACAAGTGCGAGTTCAGGAGAAGAGACACGCTTTATTTCGCCTCAAGTGCAGGGGATGTTCCGCGCCTCAAGGCAGAATATTCCTTTCTAAAGGAGCAAGGTTTTCCCCTCGATTACTTAGAAAAAAGAGACATCCAGAAAAGGTATCCTTTTGTGAAAGAGGCTGCTATATACGTATATAATGATGCGGAATACAATCCCTTTAAATTTGCCCATCAGCTGCTTCTCTACGCTTCAAAAAAAGGTGTCTCAGTATATGAAAACACTGAAATGAACGGCCACTATTTTGATAAAAGCCTGAAAAACACAATTGTTCGCACTAAAAACGGTCATAACATCTATGCCAAAACAGTTATTTTTTCAGCAGGTTATGAAAATATGGATATTCGAAAAGAAAAGCAAGCTTCTTTTGTCAGTACATATACTATGACTACAAAACCCCTTAATGAGGCAAGCCTCAAAGCCTGGTATAACAGGACTTTGATCTGGGAGACTGCACGCCCTTACTTGTACTTAAGAACTACAGCAGATAACCGGGTGATCATTGGCGGACTTGATGAGAACACCACTGATCCGCTTGACCGGGACAGCAAGCTGAATCATAAGATGAAGAAATTGAAACAGGAATTTCAAAAGCTTTTTCCTGAAATAGACGTAGAGCCGGCATTCGGTTTAACAGGTTATTATGGCGGAACAAAAGATGGACTTCCCATTATTGGAAAGTACGATGAATTTCCACAGTGTTATTTTTTGCTGGGCTATGGTGATAACGGAACTGTCTACAGCCAGCTTTTAGCAGGACTCATTTCACAAGAAATATTGACGGGCAGCAGCATTGATTTACAGCTTTATCTGCAGAATCGTCCGTTAAAAGGAAAGCTTTGATCTTTAAAGAAAAAGGGAATAGGTTTCGCTTTCCATAATGATATACAATCCTAACACAATAAAAACAAATGGAATTAGTTTATTTCCTCCGGCTTTTATTCCCTTGGCAATAATGGGGTTTTTCACAAGTTGGAATCCCAGGTAGCACCAAACACCAACAAGAAGCATGAAAACCGCCGTAATGATAAGCCCGCCAGAAAGTCCGGAATTGGCAAACAGCGGGATATAAATCGCTATATTATCTCCCCCGTTGCCAATTGTGATAGCAGCGACTTTTATCACGGGAAAACTTGCTATCACAGTGCTGCTTGCACCCTTAAAGAGGGCTGGATCTTCCCCGGCTACCAAAACGCCGATTTCTTCGGGTTCACTTTCTGAAGCGTGTTTTCTCAGCTGCAACAGGCCTTTTATCCCTATATAAAGAGGAACTAGTCCAAGCAGTCCTATCCAGGGAACTGGCACAAAAAACAAACCCCAGGCAGCTAATGCAGACACCAGCGTCAGAAAGACAATACCTGCATACTGGCCCGCGACTATTTGCTTAAGAGACAGTGATTTTTTATCAAGCTGTGAAAATAAAGCCATCAACACAAAGATATCATCAATATTTGTTGAGACAAAGGCAATGATCGCTGTAAGCAGTACATCCATGTCAGGTGCCACTCCTTCCCTAATTTTGATGTTGATGAGAAACGGACATTTATACATTATATCCTTCCTGCTGATGAAGCAGTATGATTTCTATTGCAGTCGGCTCCGCTGCATACATTATATTGCCGAAGACAGCAGAAAAGCAGCCCCCTGCAGGACTGCTTTTCAATGTGTTTAATTTTCTTTATCACTGCTGTCAAAGATTTTTCCTAAGAAAAATCCATCAACTTCTTCCAGCTTTCCTCTCCAAAGGATTTTCCCTTTAGAAGGAGTAGACTTGCTGTCTCCGATATATACTTTTGTGTCCTTCATATGAATAAAGTTAGCCTCTTTTGCTCCGCCAGATTGGAAGGATTCTCCTGCTTGTTCGAGCTGCTCGCTCAATTTCTGGGCAATTTCGTTATCTCCTTCAAATGTGTCGCTGAGCAAGTGAAAGTATTCTTTTGCTGAAGTCAAAGTACCTGTGACGATAGCACCCTTCACGTTTAATGTGATATCTAAAGCAAAGTTGTGTTTATTTGCTGCTTGTACGAAAACCTCTAAAATGCTGTCCTTCATGTGACTACTCCTTTCTTAGTCCGTTTAAGAGAAGGTAGGTCTCATCGTCCGCCGAACTAAAAGAGTAGTTTTTCTCCTTTTGTTCTTTGTCTGATGTTTTGGATTTAGCTGACCTTCTTCCCTGGCCTTGCTTTTTTGTTTTTGCAGCTCTGGAAGAAGCGGGTTTCTTTCCGTCTTTACGCTGTTCCTTACCCTCTTTGTTCTCCTCAGAAGCTTTCTGCTTTTCATTTGTTGAATCCTTTGCTGCCGGCTCCTGCGCCTCATCTTCCTCTGAGTCTTCCGTGTCTTCGGAATCAGTTTCTTCTGCTGCTGGTTCCTCTGCCTCGTCTTCCTCTGAGTTCTCAGTGCTTTCAGAGTCAGCATCTTCTGCCGCTGGCTCCTGCGCCTCGTCTTCCTCTGAGTCTTCCGTGTCTTCGGAATCAGTTTCTTCTGCCGCTGATTCCTCTGCCTCGTCTTCCTCTGAGTTCTCAGTGCTTTCAGAGTCAGCATCTTCTGCTGCTGGCTCCTGCGTCTCGTCTTCCTCTGAGTCTTCCGTGTCTTCGGAATCAGTTTCTTCTGCCGCTGGCTCCTCTGCCTCGTCTTCCTCTGAGTCTTCAGTGTCTTCAGAGTCAGTTTCTTCTGCCGCTGGCTCCTCTGCCTCGTCTTCCTCTGAGTTCTCAGTGCTTTCAGAGTCAGTTTCTTCTGCCGCTGGCTCCTCTGAGTCTTCCTCTGATTCTTCAGTGCTTTCAGAGTCAGTTTCTTCTGCTGCTGGCTCCTGTGTCTCTTCTTCTACTGAGTCACTTTCTTCAGCACTTCCTTCTTCTTGCCCTTCAGTTTGCTCTTCATTCTCTTCTTCGCGATCTTCAGTTTGATTTTGTTCTCCTGTTTCCTGATCATCTTCTGAAGCTGCTTTTTCTCCATCAGAATCACCACTATCCCCTTCATCTTTTGCTGAATTCTCTTCTTTGGAATCAGCTATAGTGTTTTTTTTTTGCTGATCTTCAGATTCTTCTGAGCTGCTTTCACTCTTTTCAGACTTTCCCTGAAGCATGGCAGAAAGCATTTCTTCTATTTTGCCAAGTCGATCTTGAAGGTTCTTGTTCTCATCTTTAAGAGCTTCATATTCTTGATTTCCTGACTTACTTTCATCATGATCAGATTCTTCTTCGCTGTTCTCAGAAAGAGGCTCCGATTGTTCTTCTGAATCCTCGGAATCAGATTCCTCTTCTTGCTGATCTTGGGCACTAGGCTCTGACTCTTCCTGATCTTCTTTTGATTCATCCTGCTCCGGTTTTTCCTCACCTGAAGCGCTCTCTGTTTGTTCTTGCGCGTCACCCTGATTATCTTCTTCATCTTGCTGATCTTCTTGATTTTCCTGATCTTCTTGATCTTCCTGCTCGTTATTCACCGGATTTCCTAAATAGGAACCAGATTCACTTTCTTCTTCTTCTTCCCCAGTGCTGTTCGAAATTTTTTCTTCCTCATTGCTGTTTGAAGTTTCTTCTTCTTCATTACTGCTGCTAGAAGTCTCTTCCTTCTCTTCCTGATTTTCATCGCCCTCAGCTTGACCGTCTTCATCCTCAGTGTTTTGAGCTTGACCATTTTTCTGCTGTACCAGCTTTGTAATCATTTCTTCCAGACGGTCTATTCTTTCGTTGTAATCTCTGTTTCCGTTGCTGTCTTCATTCCCGCCTTCATCTTCACTATTAGAGTTTTCAGAAGATGCTTTTTCTTCACTCTTTGTCTCTTCGTCATTGTTCTCCTTACCGTCACTGTCCTTCTTAAACAGTTTCACGGCAGAATCCTTAATAGATCCAGCTGCCTTTTTTGAACCATCACCGACAGATTTGCCGATCTTATTGATATCAAAGCTTTCCAACAGTTTCTTTGTATTTCCCGGGGAAGATAGGTAGCCCACAGTTGCTCCAATGACTCCGCCTGCTAAAGATCTTTTAAGCTGACTTGAATCAAACTTAAATTCCTCTTCTGAATTCTTCTTTTTTTCTTCTTTTTTGTTTTCATTTACTTTAGTCTCTGCCATTGTCATTACCTCCATTATTCTAGTAATCTATTTTATTTATTGCAGGAACTGCCGCGATTAATTAGCTTGCGCGAGTTGTTCTACCATTTTTTCCAATCGCTCAAGGCGTTTATCAGCTGTATCTTTGCTATCATCAGAATTACCAGTATCTTCATTGCTAGAATCAGTATTTGATGAAAGGCTGGTTTCGTTCTCATCGTTCTCTTCCTGTCCATTATCACTATCAGTTGAGAAGCCTTCCACTTCAGGATCTTCGTCCTTTTTATGAAATAGCTTGCTTGCTGAGTCTTTTAAGCTTGATGCTGCTGACTTTGTTTTTTCCTTTACTGTTTCGCATAGACTTGAGCCAGCATCTTTCATTTTGCCGGGACTTACAGCTTCAGCAAGCCTTTTACCGTTTTCAGGTGTTGCTGCATAACCAACAGCCGCCCCGATTAAGGCACCCGTCAATGTTCTTTGCAATGTGTTGTCGTTTGTTTCTGTTTCTTCATTTTTCTTCGTTTCCTTGTTTTTTGCCATGCTAAAACCTCCAAATAGATTAATAGTTTAACTCAGTAGACTCCAGTCGGCTGCCGGACATATTTTTTTCCAGAGCCTCAAGTCTCTCTGTAAGCTTCCTGTTTTCTTCTTCAAGTGCTTTCGTATTGTTTCCGGCTGCCTTTGATGTTAGATAAGGATCGTGTTCCCACCAATCCATTCCGATTTCTTTTGCCTTATCTACCGATGCGACAATCAGCCGGATTTTGATGGTTAACAGCTCAACATCAGCAATTCCTACTGTAATATCCCCTGCAATTACGACCCCTTTATCCAGGATTTTTTCGAGAACATCTACAATAGAACTGGATTGATTAGCATGTTCAATTGCCATTTTATTTTCCTCCTTGCAATTACCTCTTTTTGTTATAGCAAGCTGCCCAGCGGTCCAAGATCAATGTTCAGATCTTCCGCATCCAAGCCAAAAATCTCCTTCAGCTCTTCCATTTTTTCTTCTAAATTCATCAGGGCTTCTCCGAGATCTTCGATTTGTTCATCTGTCAGAGTTCCTCCCTCTACCCGCCTGATTGCATGCCTTTCAACAATTTGCCGCAATAATTCAATCACTGTCAGGACGAGCTGTGCCAGCCCATGTTCTGCATTTTCCGGATCAAGGTTAATCTTGCCATTTGTTTGGTTGGCCGGTTGCACTGATTAATTCCTCCCTTTGTGAATCAAATTGTTCAGAGGACACCGTTTTGCGGCCCCCCTGCTGCGCTTGAACGAGTGATTCCACAGAAGCGATCAGAACTCTCAGGTCGAGATAAACCAAATCCACCCCGGCAATTGAAATCACTAAATCCGCTTTAATCGCAACACCCTTGTCCAGGATGACGTCCAATATATCAATTAACGCAATGTCCTTATTTTCTACCGATTCCCTTAATGACATATTCTCTCCTCCACTTATGAAAAGCTGGAGAAATGATAAGCGGGCCACGGTCCTGAAACCTCAAATTGCCATCCAGCTTCCTTCATATCTTTTTCATATTGCTGAACTCGTTTCAGGAAAGTTTCCACTTCCGGTTTGGAAATGAGGTACACGCCATTCCAGGTCATTTGTTCTTTCTTTCCTGTAACATCATTGCTCCAGGTTCTTTTCACATTTCCTTTTATCGTAAATTCCTTCAGTTGGTCATGAACTTTTTCACAAACAGCATTTTTCTCATTTTCAAGCTCATTTTCCACAAGCTTATCCAGCTTCTTTTTTTCAAAGAACTGCTTGCCCTTTGGGAGCTGGCCTATTTCTTCTCTTTTCGCCTCAATCGTTGGATTATGAAGGCTTACTTGTTCCTTTAGAAGCTTGTCATCAGAATAGATTTTTACATTCCATTCTTCATTTCCAGTGATGAAATCCAGCGTGTCGATCATTTTAACCTGATTTGCAGCCACAGTTGTTTCCAGACTTTCAACATTTTTATAGATGGTGCAAAACTTCAGTGGTATGACTGTATAATGCTTAGCTAAATTCAAGACTGTTTCATGGTGGTGAAAGGCCTTTTCCTGAAGCCATTCCATATCATTGCTGGTTTTGTCCTTGATGATATCCTCGCTGTATTCCTCAGGATTCAGTTCACAAACAATTGCTGTCAGTTCGCCGATTTGATGGCCAAGGATGTTCGAATTTTCATCAAAACCTTTTAACCCTTGCGGAAGCGCATGCTCTTCAGCTTCCTTTGAGGGTACTAATCCATAAAGATAAACAAGACCGTTCATTCTTCACTTTCCTCATTTCTTCTTAGTCATCTCTTCCCATTGCTGCATTTCCAGCCTTTTAGCCGTTTCATACCTGATTAGAAGCTCTTCTTCCTTCGCCTTGTAAGCTTCTTCAGGAATTTCCCCAAGCTCAAACATCATTTGCAGCTGAATCAGCTTTTGCTGAATGGTCGGCAGGTCGAATAGCTCTTTATCAGCTTCTTCCTTGACCTTTTCTCCAATTTTCATGATCAGGTTGATGGGGGCTGAAACTAATTTATGAATCATCAGGCATCTTCTACTTTCAGCCTGATATTGATAAAGTTGTAAGCCGGCCATGGACCACTGTAGCTGAATTCAACTTTATCCTTCCATTTATCATGAATGTCATTGACCCTTTGATCAAAATCAGCTTCTTTGTCCTCTTCAACCAGAAAGGAAGCGTTCAGAAGCATTTTCTCTCCGATAGGATCATTCTTTTTTGCTGTCACGGCAATTTCCTCGAGTGGAGCAAGAATTTCCTTTTCCATATCTCTTTGCAGTGAAGTGATGATTTTTTGAGCAGCACCGCCTAATTGAATTCTTTCATAGTAGCTTGCTGCCTCAGATTTGCCCTGAACTGATTTAGCCATTTTTTCAATGTTGGCATTTCCGCTCACCTGAGATTCCAGCCATTCCTTTTTTCCAATTACTTTTAGTCCCAGCTCAATCTTTCCTTCAATTTCAGGAAACAGCTTTTGAAATTGGGGATAAAGATTTTCAAGAAGCACTGCTACATCCTCTTTTGATCCGAAGACATTTCCAAAGCTGACCGGAATAACAGTCTTATTCTTCTTCATCACTTGGGACACAGCATTCTGGTGCATTAAGAGGTTATCTTTGTTAGGATGATAAATTTTCATCGGCACGTCCGCAGCAACCATTGCAGCGTCCTTATAGCCGATTGTATATAGCTTTCTTACTTCTCCTTCTATTTCCAGCTGACCGAATTCCTCCTGGCCGTCTGTCTGAATTCCACAAAATATATAAACGCCTATTGTTTCTTCTTGACTCATGTTAATTCTCCTTTACTGCTTGGGGCGCACCTGCAGATTTGCAGGCTTCCTGAATAAGTGATACCGCTTCTTTCAATGGTTCTTCCGTTTCCAGGCAGCGGCTGACCTGATGCCCTAAAATATCAATGCACAGCTTTTGAAATGCTTCCTGGTTTCCGTCGATTGCAATATCCTCTTCTGAGGCAATTCTTGCAATCATTAAGGATGCCCTGAGACTCGGTCCTTGATCTCCCTTGCATTTCTCTCTTAACCGGCTGACAATGTCTGTCACAAGCCTTGCCTGAACGCTGCTGATGTCTTCCTTGTCTGCAATGATCGCCGCCTCGCTGCTGCTGTCCTTGCGCTCTACAAACATGGTGATCAATCTGTCCAGAAGTGCATCCTGTGTCTGGTAAACTCCTGCATATTCCTCAGGATTGCTCGTAAAAATAACCGAAAACTCAGGATGGACACGGACAAATGGATCTGTCAGCTTTGTGCCGTACAGTGGAAGAACCCCTTCTTCCAAAATGGATAAAAAGATGTTGTTGGTTGAAGGCTTTGAACGGGTAAATTCATCATAAACCAGCGTATAGCCGTTTTTCACTGCTTCCAGCAGCCGCCCGTCCTTCCATGTTTCCGTCACGTTTTCTTCCCGTTTGTATACGGAGCGGATGTAATTATCCACCATCTTCTTACTTGTATAGCCGGTAAAATCACCTATAAGGTCCTGATTGTTCAGCTCGTGATTACCATGAATAAGCATAACAGGCCTGTTTCGTTTCTTAGCCAAAGCCAAAGCAAGAGAAGTTTTCCCAACTCCTGAGGGCCCTGTAAAATGCACCGGATACCCTGCTTTCAAATACTGCAGGGAGCGGGAGAGCAGGGCTTCAGTGCCGGCATCCTTTGTAATAAAGTTTCTTTTCATTTTGGTCTTTAAAACTGTCACACTAGTTCCTCCTGCCCGCCTGTCCTACACTTCCTGTTTGATAGAGCTTCGATAACGAATGTCCCATCGTTTATAGGATACGACTTCTTTCTCTTCATTCAGATAAACTTCATACACACCGAGCATTTCATCCTTAGCATATCTTTTCATATATTCTTTTTCTTCAATTACCTCGACTGTCAGCTTCCAGCCATTATTGTCACTTTGTTCAACAGAGGTAATTTTGTGGACTGGTGCAACAAATTCATTGAAAAACTCCGTCACATTACCGATTATTTTTTTAATCTCCATTATGCCCTCCTGCAAAACCATACAGGCCAGGGCTGTTAACACCCTGGCTGTACTTTTATATCAACCTAAATGCTGAACTGCGCATTTCTTTCGTTAGTCTGGCCCGGGAGCCTGCCGCCTTCATCGTTTTCATACTCATCTCGCAGCAGCCCGACGGCTTCTGCGTAACGCAGCCATGTGTCAACACTCGCTATAACAACTCTGGCTTCTACCGTCAGAATTTCTATTCCTACCACTGAGACTCTGACAAATGCATCAATGACGATCCCTTTGTCTAGTATCCTGTCAATAACTTCTGCCAAGCTTGAACTGTCTGTACTTTTTTGCACTGCCATTTCGCATTCTCCTTTCAATTATCTTACGAACCCATTGTTTTAATATGATTAGAGGATTTAATATCCCCTGCACCTTTGATTTTCGCTGCACTTTTAACATCTCTTGAAGACTTGATGCTGCTTACGCTTTTCAGATCGTTGACACCCTTGACTGTCCGATCATCATCATTTTTCCTGCTCGATGAAATTTTCTTTTGAAAAGCTTCGCCAGCCTCTCTTACATTTCCGAGCTTGTCTCCGACCTTTAAAAGGACATTCTGCGTTTTTTCCTTCGCTTTTTCTGCGTTATCGTGAAGTTTATCTTGGAATTCATCCCGCCCATGTTCTACCTTTTCCGTAAATTCATGAGCCTTTTCCTGTACACCTTCAGTTAATTTTTCTTTCGCTTTATCAGCGACATAATCTTTCACTTTATCCTTTAGTGGTTCAGGTGCATGCTGATAAGCACTTTTTGCCAGCTTACCAGCTGCCTTTTTTAAGTTGTCTTCCATTTTGAAGCCCCCTTAGTAAGGGTTGCAGTTACTTTGAATCAACCAGATTGCTAAGCATCTGCTCAATTTTTTCAAGCCTGTCATTCAGCTGTTTATTTTCTTCTTTAATCTCTTCGTAATCGCCATTGTCTTCCTGCTTTTTGCCCTTGTCTTTTTTCGGAGACAACAGGCCTTCTTCAATCTTGGATAAATATCCTGATGCAAGTTGTTTAACACTGTTTTGTGCCTGTCCTGCAATCAGCTCCTGTGCTGTCTTGCGGAATTCGTCTCCGGCCGTTTTCACAAATTCTGACTCACTCAAATTCTCCATGATCTTTTTACTCGCCTTTGGATTAGCCAGCAAACCGATTCCCGCGCCGACTACTCCGCCAAGGATAGCCATATTCACAGAGTAATTTTTATCTCCATCCTTCTTTTCAGCACTTTCCTCCTGACTGTTCGGTTCTTCATTTTCACTTTGGGTCTTCTTTACTTCTTCTTTACTCATCAACGAATCCCACTTTCTCCAGAGTTATAGTTTCTTCCCAAATCAATAGCTTAGCTGTGCCTGACCTCTTCCTTCAGGCAATCCTTCTTCCAATACTTCATCTCTAAGCAAACCAACTGCCTCTGCGTAACGCAGCCACGTATCAACACTGGCAATCACTACCCTCGCTTCAACAGTAAGAATTTCAATACCTACAAGGGATACTCTCACGAAAGCATCAATGACGATCCCCTTATCAAGTATTCTGTCAATTACCTCTGCAAGACTTGAACTGTCAGTACTTTTCTGAACACTCATGTGATGGCCTCCTTTCAGATTGTGACATTGCTTTGGCCATGTTATTTTGCGGAACTAATATGTATATACCTTTACTAAATGAACTTAAACAGGCAAAACTGACCATTTACAGTAAATTCATGCAATATGACAAAACTTCTTTTTACGAAAGCATGGAAACTCATATGAATTCTGCATTCTGCAGCTCTTTATAACGTTCATTACACTTATATTACTTAATCCCTATTAGGTCTAAAATCATAGAGCAACTTCCTTTTCTTACTTCTCGACAAAATGTGAGTTTATTGAACCAGTTAATATGCCCTATCACTTTCCTTTTTTTCACTTGAGAATATTTTGAATTGACGTTATCTGCAGATCTTTCAAACTGAAAAATTACTATTTTAAAATAATGATCTACTCACTGGTTGTTGATGAATTTTAATATTATGAGGGAAATATACAGCAAAAAAACCCCTCTTTATTAAGAGGGGAGGGGAATCACTTATTCATTCTGGAGAGAAAGTCGCCTAACAGGTCATCCAGATCTTCTTCGGTATCTTCTTCAGGTTCTGCTTGGGGTTCACTCTGCTTTGCTAACTCCCAGTCAAAGTCATCCAAGTCAGCATCAAAATCTTCTTCTAATGCACTCGCTGCTTCATTGGAACCTGAATTCATTTCACTCTCTTCCGAAAAGCTCTGCAGCTGTGTAACATCCTTGTCGTTTTCTGTTTCCTGCAAATACAGCGCCTCGTCAATGTCAGTCGATTTGCTGTTCAGCGTAGCGAGAATAGAGGTTGAACGAACAGGATCTGTTAAAAGCTGATAGATGATATTGCCGATCAGCGCCTCAGAGTGTTCATGCTTCAGCCAGTTTCTTTGTGATTTAGTCAGCTGATGGGGGAGAGGGACGGTAATTGTTTCTCTGCTGCTTCCCTTGGAACTTGCCGCCCCAGCCATTACAAACTCTGCAATCTTACTGGAAAAATTTCTTCTTTCTGTTTCCTTGAGATTCTGCAAATACTTCAGTAAGTGATCAGGAGTATCAGAAGGGATGCGAAAAGAAATGGTCTGCCCTCTCTTCATCTCCCCATAATTGTTTTTCTTCATCATCTGACCTATTTCTTAACAGGTTCTTTTGTATTTTGCTTTTGTGTTTTTCTAACATAATCCTTTACTAGCTTGTGATAAGCATTAGCCATCATCCAAATACTTTCTTTTTCATCCTCGAAAAAATCAATATTATAGCCGTCCAGATTGTTATTCAGCGTTTTAATATATTCCTTTAACACTGTTGAACCGCCCCCGACAAAGTAGCAGATCTCTGTTTGTGAATTTTTCTGCCAGGTGTTGCGCAGCAAACGATATTGCTTTTTCGCTAAATCCAGAAGGATACGGTCTGTAATATCATGGACACTCGTACGGCTGCCCCTCACCATAATATGATTGCGGTCATTCTTTTTTGTGATAATTTCTACTACATCACGGCGGCTGTCCAATTCTACACCGTGCTTTGTTCTGATTTCTTCGCGGATTGCCTCCAGGGATTCTGACACACCCAGGTTAAAACCTTGCGCTTTATCATCATCCACATTGCGGTTTTTAATCACTGCAATGTCCGTAGACAGGCCGCCAATATCTTGAATGAGTATTCTTTTATCAATCAAATCTTTATTAATGATTTTCAAGTCATTGTCCATGACAAGGTTGATATAAGCTGCGAAACCTTCCGGATACACTTTTACCTCTTCAAACTTAATATTAACTTTTAAGCCTTGATATTTAGGTGTTACCAAAAATTCCACTTGATGAACTGATCCAAGCAATCTAGATCGGTATCCCGCATCTTTGCCTTCCTTCACTTCTCTCAAAGGAAGTCCAGTACCCAGTATGTAGGAAGCATCAATCACGTTTTTGTTTCTCGAAAACTGTTCCTTGTTTTCATCTCTGACAGCATCCAAAGCAAGTGTGGTTAAAAGCATAACAAGTGTTTGATCTTCCTCGGACTTGCTGCTGCCCGGATCAAGTTCAGTGGCATTGTCACTTTTTGTCGCAAGAATGCCAACTCGGTAAATAGCATTGTTTTCCTTTAAAGCCGGTGAATGAACTTTCACATGTATGCCGTCCAGCGGATTTTTTTCATCCAGCTCTTCTATTCCAATTACAGGGCGGTCTTCTGTATCTCTAGCAACGATATTTGGGATATTCAGCTCGTAATCTGCTTCTCCTAAAATTGCTTTAATAGAGTCGTTTCCAACATCAATAGCTGCCAATCGCGATTTAGCCATTCTATAATCATTCCTTTTCTGGTTAAAAGTTTAGAAGTATGTAATATTTTCTTCTTTCTATAGGTTAAACTGACAATCGAAATACTTCAATGATTTACTGAAAAAGATACACAAATGTAAACTTGTATACTTCTAAGATTACATTTGTGTATACATGTATACAAATTTGTGTTCTTGTATACAATTTTGTACACACGTTGATATTCATGCTTGTATACGCATTTGTATACTTGCAAACAGTTTTGTATACTTCATGTTTACATTTTGCATACAAGTACACATTTTTGTTTACAAGTGGTTTTTCTCTTATTCTTCCATTCGTGCACACCTCTTTTCCCACCTCTCAGAAAGGTGACTGCTCCTATTTATTGGAAGTGTTAAGCGCTGAATATAAGGAGAGTTGCTAAGAAAAACTATTTACTGAGTGAAGCTAACTATTAAAATTGTGTTTGTATTCTAATCAGGTAATGAGATGTAAATACACTAAGCACTGCCCTCATAGTAAACAGTGTTCTTTTTAAGAGGAGGGAATCAAAGATATGGAAAGTGGAAGATCTGGATAACGAAGCTGGAATTATACAATCATAAACTGCATACAAGTCTGCAAAAGACCTATAACGGGTTACTTTAGCAACAGTACCTATCAGCATTTTAATAATGAAAGCAGAACAGGAACCAAAAGAAATGCCAGCTGGGATATAGCATGAGCTTCATAACTAATTAGATGACTTAATTCAGCAAAGCAGAGTCGAAAAATAGCTAACTATATTCACTATCCTTGTAAAACCCTATAAAAGATTGTCGAAAATGAGGGAGAAGAGTTCCATTTATTGGCAAGCCGCAAAAACCAGATCTCTAATGAATGTGTAGAAAGTGCTCCAAAACCACTTGGAAAAAGAAAGCCTAAAAGTTTGGAGATTTTATGAGAAGAGACAGAGACAAAGAGGTATGACTACAGCTTTAGGAGAAGCTCAGCCGGGGAAGATAGAAGTACATCACTTCACGAGTAGACTTTTAGTCAAATTTCAAAAGAGAAACCCACCAATTCGCAAGTATTCTATGAAAGAAGCTCCTTAAACTTACTACAGCATGAGTCACAATCCTTCTACGAGGTTCATATAGCCCTTCTAACCTCCATCTAACAAGACATAAGGGTTTATTATTGCTTTTAAATAAAAAAAAGCTGCAGGCTCAGCTGCAGCGTCTTTCAATTACTAGTTCTTAACATAAGATAACTTATTGCGGTCAATATTTATATAATATCCTCCGCCGACAAGCAGTTTATTTCCTTCGACACCATAAACACGGTACTGTTCACCTTTTTTCAGGCTTCTCATGGACTTGCCATCCAACAGAAGAGAAGTGTCAGCCTGGATGTTTACCAATCCTTCAAAATACAAAGCATTTCTATGAAAATGAACATAATAACCGCCGCCTACTTGGTAGCGCCCATCTTCAGTTTCATAAACCCTGATTGCTTCTCCCTTTGTCAGCACACGGTGAATCTTTCCATCTGGCGTATACAAGTTACGGTTTTCTCTGATTAGGATGCGCCCAGTGTACATGGCAACAGCATGATTTTCATGCTTAATATAATAATCTCCGCCTACATTGTAGTATTGACCATTAGATCCATACACACGAAGAGCTTCTCCTTTTACAGCATTTTTAAATGGTGTAATGGTTCCATCCCTATCAATTTTAACAATTTGAATATCTTTCTTAATAATTAAACGGCCTTGAGGCTCTCTGCTTACTTCAATATCTCCAACAACCGGAACCTCTGGATTTGTCACAGGTGGTTCTGTACCTGGATTTGTCACAGGAGGCTCTGTGCCTGGATCTGTTACAGGCGGCTCTGTGCCTGGATTAGTTACAGGTGGTTCTGTACCTGGATTTGTCACAGGAGGCTCTGTGCCTGGATCTGTTACAGGTGGCTCTGTGCCTGGGTCTGTTACAGGTGGCTCTGTGCCTGGGTCTGTTACAGGTAATTCTTCAAAAGCAGCAATATCATTAGCAGAACGTGTTTTCAGCTGAATAGTATCATTATATCTGCTTGAGATACCAGTTACGTTTACTTTGTCTCCGTTTTTGAATGAGAAGTTATCAAATACTAAACCAGAACGATTATCCACTCTGACTGTTACTGCTTCACCATTCTTTTCAGCAGTAAATTCAAATGTTCCAAAGTTATTTATCTTCTTCAAATCTTTGATTGTTACAGCTTCAATGCGCACAAGCTGGCTTTCATTTGAAGCAGAAATTTGTCCAGGAGTCAGCTTTAATGCTGCAGGCACGCTGCCCTCTGAAAGAACTTGAAGTGCTGTTACATTAGATACTTGCTTTTCTTTAGCAAATTCCCCGGTTTTTCCGCTTACGCGTACAACATCACCAGGTTTCACATCGGCACTGTTTTGGAAAATATACAGTCCGCCTGTTTCATCTTGAATGTAAAACCCTTTTTGGCCCCAGATGCCTGTCCCAGTTGTTACTGTTCCTTCAATGATCACTTCTTCACCAGCAGCTGTGTTACGCGCTTCAGCGATGGTTACAGGTGTTGCGACAGGTTCTTCTATGATTTCAATAAATTCATATGACTTTGTATCGCGCAAACCTGGCTGTGAGAAATATGCAGCAAGGTTGCCGGATACCTCTACAAGCTTTCCAATATTTGCAGGGTTATCAACCAAATTTAATGCTGAACGGACAGCTCCGCTTGGAAGCATCACTGGAAGAACCTTTGTGCGATCACGCTCGTCAAGGCTGTCAGCAATCACAAGGTTTGTTGCAACATAATTCCCTTCATAAGAAGGTGCATTGTTTGTCATTGTTCCAACGATGTACCCTCTAACTTTTCCTGAACCGCTGTTTTTAGCGATCGCCTCAGCAACAGTCATATAATCAGCATTAGCAGGAGGCGGAGTTGGAGCAGCTGTATCGCCTGTTACCTTAATTCTTGAACCTTCAGTGTAATCTACAGGTCCTTGGTGGTTCCTAACAAACTCAACAACAGCCTGCCAGACTTTTCCGTGATTGCTGCCGATCAGCTCATCACCAAGATTGTAGAATGCTGCTCCATGCATATAGCTATTATAAGCAACAGTTAATTTCTTTGAAGAATCCAAAGGCTGTCCTTCTGTTGTAGTAAGAATCACATCAGTAAATTTACCATTTTCTTTTACAACCTCATAATGGAAACCTGAAACTTGAAGATCAACACCATTGTGGTAAGTTGATTGTTCCTTAATTACTTCTTTCAAACGCTCAACAGTTGTTGTCGTAACAGTTAAATCATTTGAGAACTGATCCATAAATTCAATTTGCTTGTCTGTAATTTTTCCTGCAGGAATGTTTCCTGTTACAGAAGAATTGTTCAGCACTGCAATATCAGTTTTCGCTGCCGCACGGATAGCATCAGTGTACAGATTTCCTAAAGAGGAATCAGCTTTTGCATTATTATTGGCAGAAAGACCTTTTGTTGTTGTTCCAATTTCTTGTCCGTCAATAGGAGCTGAATTGGATACTTCAATAGCAATACGCTGATTAGCAGCATAATTTATTGCTTTGCCCTCTGAAGTTAAGTGCTTTGCATAGTCAATCATTGCAGAAGTCATAAAACCTGAAGTTGCTTCGAGTACAGTTCCTGCAAACTCATAGCCGGAACCGCCAGTTCCAATATAGTCGCCTACAGCAACAATATATGTTTGATCAGCTTTTACAGGCTCACCATTCACAGTAAGCTCGCTTCCTATGTAACGGCCTGTATTGTTTGTCAGAATCTTATAATGTAAGCCTGAAGTTTGCAGATCAATTCTGTTACGGCCGCCGCGAGTATAGGAATACTCAATCACATTTTTCAAAGCCGCTCCAGTCATTTCAATTTTCATAATTTCATTTGCAAATGGCTCAATTACAAAAATATCATTCACCTTAATTGAGCCTGCAGGAATGTTGGCACGAATGCCCCCGCTGTTTGTAAGCGCCACATCTGCATTTGTGTAATGACGGATGGAGTCAGTCCAAAAATTACCCAGCTGTGTATCCAGATTTCCGCTTCTGTTTAATCCTGTTTCCGTACTTCCGATTACTTCGCCAAGAAGCTCTTCCATCTCAGCATTATAAGCATCTACTTTTGCTTGTATGCTTGCATTTACTGCAGTAAGTGCGCTTACTTTTTGAAGGAAGCCCTGAACGGAAACAACCTTTCCTGTTTCAGGCTGATACTGAATCGTCAGGTTTCCAACATTTTCAGCATTTCCTCCTGTTTGAACGATAGGCGTTCCATTGACAATTGCCGGAGCATTTAAAGTTGTGTGTGAATGTCCGCCGATAATCACATCGAAGAAGTCAACCTGCTCGGCAAGCTTTCTGTCTTCTGTGTATCCCTGGTGAGTCAAAGCGATTAGAATATCTGTTTCATCTTTGAGGTGCGCGTATTTTTTGGCAGTCTCAATTGGGTTGTGGAAGTTAATACCCTTAATGTTGGCAGGTGCAGTGGATGGAGGAGTTTCAGTCAGTGAGAATACCCCGACTGATAAACCATTTACATCAAAAATTTTATAAGGCTCCGGCTGCGGGAAAGGAACATGTGTATTTCCCGTCACTTCTGTGTTGGCACTCAGCCAGGCAAAGTTTGACTCTGCCATTCTAGCCACTGTTTCCTCTTGTCCATAGTCAAAGTCATGGTTTCCGATTGCCATAGCTTGAAGACCCATGTCATTTAATAGACTCACGATTGGTTTTCCGAACTGCAAGTCTACGACTGGATTTCCGCTGAAAATATCACCGGCATCCAGGTACATGGAATATTGGGACTGTGATCTCTGATTTTCAATATAAGCTGCAATTTTTCCAAAGTCGTTTACTTTCGCGTGAATGTCATTTGTGTGAAGTACCTTAAGCTCAATTGTCTCACCTTCTGCAGCATGGGCTGCAGGCACAATTGAACCAAGCAGTGAATAAAGAAGTACAAAAGCAACCATCATAATAGAAAGCAGCTTTTTGCAATTTGAGTGGAATTTCATTTTCGTCCTCCTTGAAGTATAGTTTTTTTTGCACAACACAAACTATATAATATCATTATTAAGTCTTTATTAATTGAGAGTAAATGTATATTAATTTACTAGGTTTTATGGCAGAATAAATTCGAATTTACCATAGTTTACTAGGAGGAAAGTCATGAAAATCAAAATCAATGATAGGTCAATTGAACTATTCCATGGTGCTACCTTGAAGCATGCTCTTTTAAAAACAGATGAAAATCTTTACCGGCTGGTTAGAGACGGCAAGGCTTCCATAAAAGATCAAGAAGGAAATATTACAGATATAAATGGAGCCGCCGGCAGCGGATTTTCTTATTATGTGGTAAACAACTAATATATGAATATCATTTTTTCTTTGGAATAATACTGTTGGACTATAGGAAAAACCGCAATTTTTTAAATAAATCAGGATATTTGTACTGGTTCCTTAGAATGGGTATAATAAAGGAGAAGTTATTTCAAAAAAATGTAGGAGGATGATCAGCATGAATTATAAAAACATAACTGTAGCAGGAAGCGGCGTTTTAGGAAGCCAAATTGCCTTTCAAACAGCTTACAAAGGATTTCAGGTATCGGTATACGATATTAATGAAGAGGCAGTGAGCCGCGCTAAAGACAGAATTCAAAACTTAAAATCCTACTACCAAAGAGATTTGGGAGCGACTGACGAAGAGTTATCTGCTGCTTTTGACCGCGTTTCTTTTTTCACCGATTTATCGGAAGCGGTTGCAGACGCGGACTTAGTCATAGAAGCTGTACCAGAAATCGTTAAGATTAAAACAGAATTTTATGAAAAGCTTGGTAAAGCAGCCCCTGAAAAAACTATTTTCGCAACAAATTCTTCCACGCTTCTGCCAAGTCAGTTTGCAGAAGCAACAGGCCGCCCGGAAAAGTTCTTGGCTTTGCACTTTGCAAACCAAATCTGGACAAACAATACGGCTGAAGTCATGAAGCACCCAGGCACGGATATGAATGTGTTCAACGATCTTATGGAGTTTGCAAAAGCAATCGGCATGGTTGCTCTTCCACTTCATAAAGAACAGCCTGGCTACATTCTGAACTCTTTACTGGTTCCATTCCTTAGCGCAGGACAGATGCTTCTTGTAAATGAGATCTCAGATCCTAAAACGATCGACAAAACATGGATGATTGCTACAGGTTCTCCAAAAGGCCCTTTTGCCACGCTTGATATCATTGGTATCACGACGGCTTACAACATTGCCAGCGCAAGAGCTGAAGCTACAGGAGACGAGCAGCACAGTAAACTGGCTTCCTTGCTAAAAACTGAATACATTGACAAAGGAAAGCTTGGCAGGGAAACAGGAGAAGGTTTTTACACGTATCCTAACCCTGAGTATGAGCAGGAAGACTTTTTGAAAAGCTAAAGAGTTTTTAAAGTAAGGTGCCGATATATTCGGTGCCTTTTTTTATTTTGCATGATATTCCTCTTGTAAATATTTATATAAGAGAGTATCATATATCTAAATGATATATATCATATTGATAGGTGGAACAAATGAAAACATACAACGATACGACATATGCTATCCTCGGAATCCTGACAACTGATTGTAAAACAGGCTACGAAATTAAACAGCTGATTGACAGAAGTTTGAATCATTTTTGGAAAATCAGCTACGGACAGATTTATCCAGCCCTGAAGCTCATTGTTGACGAAGGGCTTGCAGAAGTAAACAACGTTGAAAACGAAGGCAGGCCTGACAAAAAAGAATATCATTTAACGCCTAAGGGTTTTGACGTGCTGAAGCAGTGGCTGGATTCACCGATTGAACAGCTTCCAAACGAAAAAAATGAAATACTGCTCAAACTGTTTTTCGGGCAATATCAATCTCATGAAAGGACCATCTCAATCCTTCAAAGCTATTTGGAAAAACTTGAAGCACGCTATTTAACATATCAAGGCATTGAAGAGTCCATTCTTGTCTACAAACACAAAAAGCAGCAAGATGATGCTGCATACTGGCTGTTTACGCTGGATTACGGGAAGCGGGTCACGCATGCTGCAATAGAATGGTGCAGGGAAACGATTAAAAAGTGCGAGGAGGAGCGAAACGATGTCTGACATTTTTTCCGGAAGGTATACCGTAGAAAATAATAAGGATGCAGCAGTTTTGATCATTGGGATGAGAATTAATAAATGGAGCGCACCTCATAAATGGATTCCTGTTCTTAAAGCAATGCCGGAGATGATTAAAGAGCTATACGCACACAAAGAAGAGCTTGGCTTTTTGTCCATGGAAAGCTATTTCGGCCTTCCAACTACAACTATGATACAGTACTGGAGATCAACTGAAGATTTGCTTTCATATGCAAAAAATGAAAAACACCTCGCTGCTTGGAAGCATTTTAACAGCAAAGCAGGAAAAAATTCGGCAGTGGGCATTTATCATGAAACGTTTCAATTAAAAGCTGGAAGCTACGAGTCTATCTATGTGAACATGCCCCAGTACGGGCTTAGCAAAGCTTTACAGCACATTCCCATTAGTCATGGCATGCATTCTGCACGGGAACGGTTAAAAGCTGGAGAAGTGTAATCATAAAGACGGTGTAAGTATCATACGGGAGGTAGCAACAGCTATAAAATAATGCTGCACCAGGTATTTTCAGGATTTTATTTTAATCTAAGCATAAGAATAAGAATGTATTAAAGTTAACAAGCAGCTTAGTGGAGTAAGTATCTACTCATATGGCAGGATAAGAAAAGACATTTTGTAAAGGGAGGTTTCTGGGTTGGATTATACTTACATAGCATCAATAACTGTTGCAATCATTTTTGTTTCTATCTCAATATTTCAACTGCTGCTCTCTTTCGGCTTTCCGTTAGGTGAATATGCAATGGGGGGATACTATAAGATTTTACCCAATAAATTACGAGCTTTTAGTGCCGTTAATAGTCTGGTTTTGTTATTTATGGCCTTCATCTTTCTCCAACATTCTTCTGTCTTAGATAGAATAGATTATTTGCCGACAAATGTTTTAGTATGGATTATTACAATTTTTCTTAGCCTTAATACAGCTGCAAACCTAGTATCTCGGAGCAAAAAAGAAAGACTTATTATGACGCCGGTGTCGGGTTTTACTTTCTTATTATGTTTATTTATAACACTATCATAGAGATTTCCTTTTAAAGTAACAATCCGTCCAACCAAAAAGCTCAAAGAAAAGAGAACCAGGATGCAATCTGGTTCTCCTCTGCTGTATTTTTAAGCCTGGCTTCCTTTTTTCACCCATTCTGCAACCGTAACAGTACGCTTAGCCTGATGTTTTACTGCTGCCTCAACATCTTCAATCATTTTTCCGTCCTGTCCTACTGTTACGCTGGTTCCATAAGGATTTCCTCCTGCACCAAACAGTACCGGATCGGTATAGCCGGGAGTTGCAATAATAGCACCCCAGTGCATCATGGAAGTGTAAAGAGCAAGTAATGTTGCTTCTTGACCGCCATGAGGATTTTGTGCAGAAGTCATAGCGCTGACTACTTTGTTTACTGTTTTCCCAGTTGCCCAAAGTCCGCCCTGCATATCAAGGAACTGCTTCATTTGTGAAGGGATATTTCCAAAGCGTGTTGGAACGCTGAAAATGATTGCGTCTGCCCATTCTAAATCCTCTGAAGTCGCTACAGGAACATTTTCAATTGTTTTAACTGTTGTATTCCATACTTCGTTTGCCTGAATAACTGACTCCGGAGCAAGCTCCTGTACTTTTACTAATCTAACCTCAGCACCTGCTTCTTTTGCTGCACTTTCTGCCCATTGAGCCATTTGGTAGTTTGTTCCACCCATTGTATAAAAAACTACTGCTACTTTTACGTTTGCCATCTCTTTCATCTCCTCTTTTTTTCCGAATAACTTACTGAAAAAACCCATTTACTACACCTGCTTTTTTAAAATTCCTGTTTTCGTACACTGCTTGCCCTCAGCACCTTAGAGGGAATGCATGGCCAAGCTGCTACTTTTCCGAAATCTCGAATCTGAGATAATTAACTATATTGATTTATCTAAGCTGATTTATTCTACATGTATCATCTTAACATCTTTAATATCTCTAATTCAAGATAAATTTATTTTTTTTTTAAATTTATTTCTCTGGCTGCTTTTCAGCAGGTTTGCTGAGGCTCTCAAGGGTGAGGTCTGAGAACTTCTAGTGTTTTTCAACAAATGCTAATCCGGAGCGGCTTTTTTATCATGACCTTGTTTTAATACAATAGCAGCCTGACAATACAACTTGGGGAACGCAGTGCTGAGAAATGAAAATAAGACTTCTATACAAACATGTACAGAAGTCCCTTATCTTTAAATAACAGGGTAATTCAGCTGATACTCCGGATAGCAGTAATATGGCGGCCTGGGTCCTATTCTTGGCATAGGCCACGTACGATCAATATAAAGCATTTGGACTTTTTCATTTGATTGGTTAATCAGCAGCAGCTTTGCTTCTGGGTAAAACTCATATCTCAACATAATTGCCTCCCCATTTTAGGAATGTGTTGTCTCTCCGCCGTTTACATGAAGCACCTGGCCTGTCACAAATCGGGAATCATCAGATGCCAAGTACACATATGTCGGAGCAAGCTCAAACGGCTGGGCTGCGCGCTCCATAGGGTTATACGACCCGAATACAGCAACCTGATCAGAGGAAAAACTGGCAGGAATCAACGGTGTCCAGGTGCGTCCGGGAGCAACCGCATTTACCCTGATTCCTTTTTTTACAACGCTGTTGGCAAGAGCTCTGGTAAAACCCACATTTGCCGCCTTTGTGGCCGTATAATCTATGAGCTGTTCCTCTCCCACATATGCTACAACAGATGCAGTGTTGATAATGGAACTGCCTTCCTTTAAATGTGGAAGTGCTGCTCTTGTGGTATAAAAGTGAGAATAAATATTTACTTTGAACGTTTCATCAAACTGTTCATCTGTAATATCAAGCAGGCTCAGCTGCTGAAATTGAATGCCGACATGATTGCAAAGGATATCGAGCCTTCCGAATGTGCTGATTGTCTGGTCAACAATGGCAACGCACTGGCGCTTCTCCCGGAGATCCCCCGGCATCAGCAAGCACCGCTGTCCCAGCTCTTCCACCCTTCTTTTTGTCCTGTTGGCATCTTCTTGCTCATCCAGATAGGCAATTGCAACGTCTGCTCCTTCTTTTGCAAAAGCAATTGCTGCTGCCGCGCCAATGCCGCTGTCACCGCCTGTAATCAGGGCCGTTTTTCCAGTGAGCTTTCCGCTGCCCTGATAATTCGGATTTTCAACCAGGGGAAGCGGCACCATCAATCCTTCAATCCCGGGCTGACGCAGCTGCCTCTGCTCAGGAACATTTAACGGAACCTCTTCATAACGGGTAATACTGCCGTAATTCGGATACAGGGGATAAGGATCTGCCTGCAACCCCTCCAAAAACTTCTGCTGTAACTGTCTGATCTGCTCCTTCTTGCTCTGTTGATCTCTTGAATCCATGTCGGCCTCCTATAAAAACCATTTTATTCTATAGGAAGTGTATGTTCTGTTGGAGAAATAAAGTACAACTGGGACGCAGGGACGTGGGACGCAGGGACGGGTACAGTGTCCCACCTGGCTTAATTCAAGCCTGCACTTTCTTGCCATCTCTGCTTTCAATTTCCGCGCTCACCTTCTCAGGCAGAAGAAACATGGTCCTAATAAGAAAAAAACCGAGAAGTCCAACAGCCGAGAAGACAATCCATGGAACAAATGAATATTGTTTAAAAATGTCTAATAATAGCGTTCCTGTGTAATTGCCCACTGTAGCGCCTACAGCAAAAGAGAGGTCTGAAAAGCCATAATAAGTTCCGGAGTACCGTTCTTCAGCAAAATCTGCAATTGCAATATCTGAAGATGGAAGCACAAGGGTTTCTCCGATTGTAAATCCCATGATGCATATTAATATCCATAAAGGATAAGGAAAAAAGCTGACGAACAGCAAGGATAAAGCCATGATGAAGGTCCCTGCAGACAGCAAACGAATACTGCTGACATTCATATAAACATGTTTAAAGATAATCATAAAGAGGAGACCAGTAAGTGCATTAACAATCAACACCATGCTGACAAACCCTTCTTTCTGAGAGATCGCAAACATATGAAGAGGCAATGCGACAGTTAACTGTGCAAACATGAACCAAAAGAAAATCATTGAAATGCAGAATAAGAGGAACTTTTTATCTCTCATGATAAATGGAATTCCCCTTAAGAAAGAGTTGAGTTCTGCTTGTACAGCATTTCTTTTAACAGGCAAAGTCAGCATTTGAATGAGATATAAAGCGAAAAAGACAGATGCACTAAGTAAAAAAGGAAGCAGGGGATTTTTCATCAGCAGTAGTCCGCCGAGAAGCGGTCCGATGACTGCCCCGCCATTAAGGGCAAAATTCAAATAAACAAAAGATTTTTTTCTAGTCTGAGGATCTGGTTCCTGGGAAATGAATGCTAATGCAGAAGGCTCATAACATGCTGCCCCTGCCCCTATACATATGACAGATAGTGAAACAAGACCAAAAGAATCTGAAAACGCCAGGGCAGCAAACCCGGTCCCTCTTAATAAGAGGCCAATCCCCATCATTTTTTTGTATCCATACTTATCACCCAACCCTCCAGTGAATAGAGGAAGGATTCGGGATGACAATGTCAACAGAGTTAAAATTGTGCCAGTTTGCCAGCTTGATAAATTCAAAGTGTAGGATAAATAAACTGCTAGAAAAGAAAATACAGCAAATCCGGCAAAGTTCAAAAAAAAGCCTGATGCTAACGTTACCTTTGTAGAAAGATTCATTGAAAACACCCCTTTTGTAACCATCAATATTTTTTGTTGGTTACATATCATTTTATGGTATAATCAGGAAAAGTACAATGTAAAAAAGATAGGTGGCTACTCATGAATACATCTACAGCAGAAAGCTTTATCCTCAGGTTCCTGAACACCTGGGAAATACCGAATGACACCAGAGTCCCAATTGAGAACTTAAAAAACCAAGATACTTTGACGGGTTTTTTTCAACAGGAGACCACAGATGACGTAAAACAGGTAATCCTCTTCAGGAACAGTCTCAGACAAATGGTAGAAACCAGTTCTGTAGATGAAATCAATTACTGGATAACTAACAGAGTTATTGGTTCCTCAGTGAGGAGTGATAGCGGAAGATATATGGTTGAATTTCATACAACAAGAAACAGTTTGATTGATCACATGCTCATACAGGTACTCAGGAAGGTCGAGGAAGGGAATTTTCACAGATTTAAGATATGTCCTGATTGTAAGTGGGCATTCTACGATACTTCCAAAAGCAGTACAAAAAAATGGTGCAGCATGACAAAAAACAGTGCTTCTGGAAGAGCCTGCGGAACGATCAGCAAAGTGAAAAGATTTAGGGAAAAGCAGAGGGACGGAGAAATGAAGAATTGAGTTTGTACTTCCACTTCGACAAACTAAGATTGAAAGGAGCTTATTGGTATGCTCAAAATAGGCAGTATTTTTATTCCTGTCACTAACCTTGAAAAATCTGAACAGTGGTATGAAAGGATTTTAGGTGTTAAGAAGATTGACAGCTGGGGAGAAGGAACCGGATTCTATCTTCCATTAGGTTCAACTCAACTGGCTCTCATACAAGTGGAATCTCTGCAGCCTGCGCACTTTCACATAAATAAAAATGAGATAAACTCTTACTACAATTTTATGGTGGATGATATTGAAAGCACTCAGCAGCATTTCAGAGACAACGATGTCAAAACTACCGAAATTGAAGACTTTAACGGAATGAAGTTCTTTGATTTTTATGATTTGGATGGCAACTCGTTCAGTGTTGTCTCAGAGGTGGAAGATTCTCCGTATCATTCAGATCAAGTGAGGAGAATGCAGGAGCGGAATCGAGCGTTGTAATAGACAGCTTTAGAAGCAAACATTTAAAGAATCACCCTGTAAATGTTTGCTTTTTTGGTTTGCAGTTGGTTTTCTTGGGACGCAGGGACAGGTACACTGTCCCAGTGACTCAGATCAGAAAACAACTTAATACTGGAAACTTAAATCTAAACCGCCGCCTAATCGGAATGTTTTTTACATATATATGTGATATCACCATCCCAAGAGGAGGTAACACCTATCTCTATTGTAAAACCTTACTTAACAACTCGCAGCTTAGTGCCTGAGAATCAGGAATCTCCCATTTCATTTTTAAGAACCAGCGCCGTGGATTCCTCATTGTTTTATAAGAGAAACCACTTTTCCTATCCTCATCTTTCCTATTCTAGTTACTGGATTCCTATTTCCGGTCTGGTAGAAACACCTCTGCTTCTCTCCATGCAGGATATTCTACAATTGCCTTCTAAAACCATAGAGGTTGTGCTGGAATGTGCAGGAAATAAGCGCAGCTTCCTCCGTCCCAAGGTTTTTGGAGAGCAGTGGGAAAAGGGCGCAATCAGCCAAGGCTTCTGGAAAGGCGTGCCGCTGCGAACGCTGCTTCAGCTTGCAGGAGTAAAACAGGGGGCAAAAGAAGTAGTTATCGAAGGATATGACGCGGGAAAAAGGACAGATATCGATGGTGTATTCAGCTACACAAGAAGCTTGCCCATTGAAAAGGCTCTCCACCCTGATAGTATTCTGGCTTACGAGTATAACCAAAAACCTATACCCTATAAACACGGATATCCGCTGAGACTTATTGTGCCTCAGTGGTATGCAATGGCTTCGGTAAAATGGGTCAGGCAAATCAAAGTGATTTCTACCGCTTTTACAGGACCTTTTCAGACAAAAGATTACGTTTATTATCCTCATAAGGAGAACGATGAAGATGCCTTCCCTGTAACTTTCATGCATGTGAACTCCACAATCCAAGCGCCTGCAGACAGAGAGATTCTAAAAACTGGCAAGCATACCGTGAAAGGGATTGCTTGGACTGGAATCGGTCAGGTTGAGAAGGTGGAAATCAGCCTGGACGGCGGGAAAACCTGGCTGCCAGCAGAACTAAGCCCTGCCGGGGATCATGGTTACAGCTGGCGTTTTTGGACTTTTGACTGGTATGCATCAGAAAAAGGCGAATATGCGATTCTTTCCAAGGCAACAGACTCCAATGGGCATACTCAGCCGAACCAACCCTACTGGAACAGAAAAGGATACGGATATCATGCTGTTGATCGAATTGTGGTTAAGGTGGAATAGGTTTGACGGAGGGACAATGTCCCTCTGTTTTGCTTTTTCTGCTTTTGCAAATCCCCGTACGGCCAATCTGAGATAAATAAATACTATATCGTACATTCTACTCCCCCCGCCTTTTCCTTGTTGCCGGCATGCTGTCCTCACTCAGTCATTAAATAGCCTAGGCCTACGTGTATGCAGAACTGGGACGAGGGACCCGTCCCTGCGTCCCACTGTCTCAACTTTCAAAATATATTGACAACCAACCCATTACGATTTATATTGTTGATAATGATAATTATTATCAAATAAAATATAGATAAGGCAGGGTTTACAAGTGACTATTAAACTTAAATACTCTATTATGACTACATTTTTGCTGGCTGTGATGTTGATCGCAATGGCAGGCTGTTCTGGTTCCGGTCAGCAATCTAGTTCACCGTCTGAGCCGGCTTCAAACGAAGCGGCTGAAACAGAAACGACTGAAACTGAGTCCCAATCTGCAGAAAGTACAGAAAGCGACTATCCTATTACCGTTCAGCATGCTTTTGGTGAATCTGTGATTGAAGAGAAGCCTGAACGCGTTGTGAGTATTTCTTGGGCAAATCATGATGTTGCTCTTGCTCTTGGTGTTGTACCTGTTGGGTTTTCAGCTGCCAATTATGGTGTTCAGGATGAAAGCGGAATGCTGCCTTGGACTGCAGAGAAATTAAAAGACCTTGGTGCTGACACGCCAACGATCTTTCAGGATACGGACGGTTTGGATTTTGAAGCCATTGCTGATGCCAACCCTGATGTTATCCTGGCAGCATACTCAGGTATCACTCAGGAAGATTATGATACATTGAGCGAAATTGCTCCGGTCGTTGCTTATCAAACAAGCCCTTGGGTAGCTTCTTGGCGTGAACAAGTTACATACAACGCTCTGGGTATGGGAATGAAAACAGAGGGAGAACAGCTTATTGCTGATACAGAGAAATTGATCGAAGATAAAGCAGGTGAACATCCTGAGATCCAAGGTAAAAAAGCTGCATTTGTCAGTCTGAATGCCGCTGATCTATCCAAGTTCTACATCTATTCTCCGGCAGATCCGCGCGGTGCGTTTCTTGGCGAGCTTGGAATGGAATACCCTGAAAGCATCTCAAGTCAAATTGCCGAGGACAGTTTTTATATCGAAGTAAGTACTGAAAACGCTGATATGCTTAATGATGTTGATATTTTTGTATCATACGGAGATGAAAACACACTTGCAGCCCTGCAGGCTGACCCTATCCTTGGAAAAATCCCTGCTGTTGAAAGAGGTTCTGTCGTTATTATAGGAGATAACACACCACTTGCAGCAGCCGGAAATCCAAATCCGCTTGCAATTCAGTATTCAATTGATGAGTACGTAGCTTTACTTTCAGAAGCTGTAAGCAAAGTGGAATAAATGAGTACTCCATCTCTTTCAGAGACGAAGCAGCTGCTTATACCGAAACATTTTATAACAGTGCTCACACTTTCCATTGTGTTACTCGGTCTATGTGCAGCAGCCTCGCTTGCTTTTGGTTCCCGTATAGTTGGATGGAATGAAATCATCAATGGATTATTTCATCCCGATGTGCAGTCACACGATGCTAATGTAGTTCGCCAAAGAATTGCCAGAACTGTCTTTAGTCTGATGTGCGGTGCGGCATTGGGTGTCTCTGGCGCGCTCATGCAATCAGTTACCCGAAATCCTATCGCAGATCCCAGCATTTTGGGAGTTAATACAGGGGCGGCACTTTTCGTTGTTTGCGGAATTTCCTTCTTTAATGTTAGTTCTGCCAGTCAATATATTTGGTTTGCACTCGCAGGAGCCATCATCACTGCAATCTTTGTTTTTGGAATTGGGTCAATGGGGAGTGGCGGTGCCACGCCCCTTAAACTTGTTTTAGCAGGGGCAGCTACAAGTGCTGCGCTCTCTTCTCTAGTCATCGCCATTATGATTCCCCGCTCAAATGTCATGGATCAATTTAGATTTTGGCAAGTAGGCAGTGTAGGGGCCGGAAACTGGTCCTCTGTCTCACTATTTATACCTTTTCTGATTGTCGGAATACTCATAGCACTGCTTTCAGCTCCGGCACTCAATGCAATTGCGCTGGGTGATGAGGCAGCCGCAGGGCTTGGCGTCCGCACAGGAACACTGAGGCTTACTGCTGCCTTGGGAGGGGTGCTGCTATGCGGTGCAGCAACAGCACTCGCAGGTCCTATTGGATTTATAGGTTTACTGGCAACGCATTTGATCCGTCTCTTGATTGGCCCTGATTTGCGATATATCATACCTATGTCAGCACTGTCAGGCGCAATTATTTTAACTCTATCAGATGTATGCGGACGCCTGCTGGGCAGCCCGGGAGAGCTCGAAGTCGGAATTGTAACCGCATTTATCGGAGCTCCCCTACTCATCTTAATAACAATAAAAGCGAAAATGCGGGGAATATGATGAATGAATCTATCAATCTCATTATGGCAGGCAGGACGAAAAGACTCCGCCGTTACTATCTCGTCACCTCACTTCTTGCCAGCATTGCCATTGCCCTTTGCTGCACGATGCTTATGCTCGGAAACACAATATATCCCGCTTCTGATGTGATAAGCGTTCTGCTGGGTGAGAAAATAAAAGGCGCATCCTTTGCAGTGGGGACAATCCGGTTTCCGAGGATGGTCGCAGGTGTTTTAGCCGGGTTTGCTTTTGGTGCTGCCGGCTATGTGTTTCAAACAATGCTGCGCAATCCCCTGGCCAATCCAAATGTGATCGGCATAACAGCCGGGTCAAGTGCAGCAGCTGTTTTTTGCATCATCGTCCTTCAAGCAAGCAATGCCTTTGTATCTATCGCTTCTATCATCGGCGGACTCTTAACTGTCATACTTATTTTTTTATTATCAAAAGGCACGTCTTTTTCAATAGGAAGGCTGATTCTCATTGGAATCGGCATTCAGGCTATGCTGAATGCTGTGATTTCCTACCTTCTTCTGATTGGCCGGCAGAATGATATTCCTGCTGCCATGAGGTGGCTGAGCGGCAGTCTGAATGGGGCAAAACTCGATGATTTGTATCCTCTTATGCTGACAGTACTGATCTTTGCACCCATTCTTATCCTGTTTGGAAAACAACTGGATATGTTAGAGCTTGGAGAGCAGGCAGCAACGTCACTTGGTGTTGATACAAACAGAACACGTCTTGTCCTCATTATCAGTTCAGTACTTATGATCGCGTTAGCCACTGCTGCAACAGGTCCTATTGCATTTGTGGCATTTCTTTCCGGACCTATCGCAAAAAGATTAGCCGGTGCTGGTTTTTCCGGCATCATCCCTGCAGGTCTTGTAGGCATTATCTTAGTTTTGGCATCAGACCTGCTGGGACAGTTTGCATTTACAGTTAGATATCCCGCAGGAGTCATTACAGGCATTCTCGGAGCACCATACCTGATTTACTTGCTCATCTCAATGAATCGGAAGGGAGATTTATAATGAGACCATCACATGCTTTTCAAGCTGAAGGAATTTCTGCGGGTTATGATCATAAAACCATTTTGCAGGATGTGAGTATTTCTATTCCAAGCAACAAAATCAGCATTATTATTGGAGCCAATGGCTGCGGGAAATCTACCCTGCTGAAAACGATGGCCAGACTGATCAAACCAGCATCCGGAAAAGTAACCCTGGGAGGGAAATCCATACATAAAATTCCGCCCAAACAGCTGGCGCGCGTATTGGGTCTTCTCCCTCAGTCACCTATCATTCCTGAAGGGATAACGGTTGCGGATTTAGTTGGACGGGGAAGATATCCTCATCAATCTTTTCTCAAAGGCTGGACAAAAAAGGATTACGAAGCGGTTGCTGAAGCAATGGATTTGATGAAAATTACTGAATTTGCTGACCGACATATTGATGAGCTTTCTGGCGGCCAAAGGCAGCGAGTATGGATTGCGATGGCCCTGGCACAGCAAACAGACATCCTCTTTCTGGACGAACCGACAACCTACTTGGATATCACATATCAAGTTGAAATTCTGGATCTCCTGACGGATCTTAACCGGAAAATTGGCACGACCATTGTGATGGTTCTTCATGATATCAACCTGTCTGCCCGCTATGCTGATCACATCTTTGCTTTACATGAAGGAAAGCTTATAAAAGAAGGCCCGCCATCACAGGTGATTACAAGCTCATTGATAGAAGACATTTTTGGGCTTCACTGCACTGTCATAAATGACCCTGTTTCAGGCTCTCCTTATATGGTGCCGATCGGGCGATATCATAATAAATTAAGAGTATATTCTAACTGACGTTAGATGCTTAGGCCGCGGATAATCCCATCCGCGGTCTTTTTTCGGGTAAGAAATAATGGTAAAAGTTGGTTGACAAAGGAGTTAGCTTCATGGTATATTAACACCGTTAATGTTAACGGTGTTAATATAATGTTTTTAATAAAAAGGACATGATAAAATGAACAGTAAAAGAAGAAACTTGACCAAAGAAGATATTATATCAGCCACTACTGAGCTTTTTTTATCAGAAGGATACAGCCACGTCTCTATGAGGAAGATTGCAGCAAAAATAGGCTGCTCCTCCACAAACTTGTATAACCATTTTCAAAACAAAGAAGAGATACTGGAATATTTGCTGAAGGATGGATATGCCCTCTTTTTAGAGACTTTGGAGCAGTCTGTCAAAAAGCACTCACATTCTGACCCTCTTGTACAACTAAAGACACTAATGTCTTCTTACATACAATTCGGCTTGCAGCATCCCGGCTACTACCGCCTTATGTTTATTCACAACATCGAGGGTGCCTCTCAAATAGATACCCAGGAGGAAACCGATATGCTAAAAGGTTTTTCACTTCTCCTCGCACTTGCTGAACAAGCTGCAAAAGAAAAGCGGATTACACATGAAAATCCGCATATTGTCGCTCAGTCACTATGGGCTTCCATGCATGGATTAACCTCTTTGTTTCTCACCTTTCCCAACCTGGATTGGGGCGATCGTGACGCGCTGATTTCCACGCATATTGATACTTTTATAAAAGGATTTACCTAAACATTATTTAAAATGGAGGAATGTTTATGCTGCGAAAGGCAGGGTTGATTTTTCTGATTTTCAGTGTGTTATGGCCAGTGAGTTTTTTGCCTTGGGCCCACACTTATATCGCTCCGGGGTTCCCTTATTCAGAGCTGATCTGGCTTCTTGTTGCTTTACTATCATTAGGAATCATGTATGTACTGCTAAATTGGTCTAATACCAGAGACCTTACAAATGTCACCTTAATTCAACGAAATTGCATTTTCATATTATCTCTGCGTTTTTTCTCGGCTTTGGCGGTTATTCTTTTGCGTTTCTTATGATGTGGGTAACCGGTCGCTTTACAATAAGCGGAATAAAAGACTTTTCTGATTCTCTTCCAATCATTTTTATGGTCCTCATTTATACACTCTACATAGCTGTTTCTGAAGAGCTTATCTTCAGGGGGTTCGTTTTAAGCAGTATGAGAAAGCTCTACAGTCTGCCTGCTGCCATTATTATTTCTAATTTGCTATTCATACTCTATCATTTGCCCAAGCTGAATCACTTGCTGCATTCCCCCTATGCCCTTCACCTGCTTGCGGCGGGACTTCTATACACATTCGCTTACTTGGCATTCAACTCTATCTGGGTCAGCATAGGACTGCACTGGGGCTCGAACATGGCTGTATTCTCACTGCTCGACAACACATATCCCTTTTACCAGCTCGGTTATGAAACCAGGCTGCTCAACCTGGAGCCCTATCAGCTATCCATGCCGGGGTGGCTGAACCTTTACAGCTATATGTCGCTTCTGGGGCACCTCCTGGTCTTTGTGCTGCTGCTGCGGGACAGAGGGACGGGTACCTTGTCCCACCGGCTATAGAACGGCACTGAGGAAATGCAATGTTCCTCTGCCTTCTGTGTTAACAAGCAGTTTCCGAGGATTTTATCATCTTCACGCCTAGTTATGATCTCAACAATGCCGGTGAACCCTTACCTGTTACTCTATCAATCTATCTACAGAACGTTTGCCAGTGTAGAGCAAAGCTCAAGCTTATTAGATGGCAAAGCTCACTTCAACGCAAAAACCCCCTGCATGTGGTTCCTTTCGATCGTTAAGATCACAATGGCAACCAATTGCACAGGAGGTTTTTTGTTTCAAGTTTCCATGTTACCCGCGGGCTGGGACGCGGTACCCGTCCCCGCGTCCCTTAAACAGGCTTATACACAAAGTAGTCAAAGTCAGCCGGCAGGCTTTGCCCTGAGGTGTCCTGACATTGCATTCCTACGAATGCCCCCGTAAAGAAGCCCCCGCCCCGCACGTAGTCATCTGACAGTTTATAAGATTGGAAGGTTACAGGGATTTCTACCCACTTGTCTTCACCGAAAGAGTAGGAGTATTGATAAGTATCTGTTTTCACTTCAACACGAAGGTACACATACTCTGCATCTTCTGGAATGATAATTTCATTTCCAAGGAGCGGCTGTCCAAATGTAAAGTTATCACACGTCATCAGCTCTAGTATTCTTCCTTTTTCTTCGTTCCAGGAAATTTGAAGTGACGTCCAGTTTTCAGTGTTATAGTAATTAACAAGACCTGCAGATTGCTGGAACGTATCTGGATTGAATTTCAGCTTTGTTTCTGCGGTAAATTCAAAATGCTGCCAGCGCCTTGCAACATGTGCCTGTGTAAATTTTGAGGTGAGCGACTCTTTCCCATATAAGCGCAAATGCCCAGGGTTATCTGTCAGTGACATAATATTCTCACCCAAAGGAATACGCAGCGTTTGAAAATCCAGCCCTAATACATTGTGATCAAAATCGTCCTTCTCAGGATTCTTCTCCCAAGTTACTTCAGGAATGTTCGGACCTTCAACCTCAAGTGAAGGCTGATTTCCGCCTACTACATAAGGCCAGTCTTCTTTCCATTCTAAACGCTGAATGGCTGTTTCCCTTCCTAATGGACAGTATCCGCGAGGATCCAGCAGCGCTTGTCCCTCACGAGAGAGCGGGCGTCCAGTTAAGTGAACAAGAAACCATTCGTCCGTATGAGTTTGAACAATAGAAGCATGTCCAGCCTTTTGCAGCGGATTCCGCGGATACGGGAATGATGTAATCAACGGGTTTTCCGGATGAACTTCATAAGGACCGTTGATGTTTTTGGAACGGGCAATCGTTGCCTGATGATCAAACCTCGTACCGCCTTCTGCCGTTAACAGATAGTAATAGCCATTCCATTTATAAAGATGAGGAGCCTCTGTCAGTTTGACGTCAGTTCCTTTAAAAATAATTTCCTGCTTGCCAACCAGCTTTTTCTCTTGTGCACTGTACTCTTGAAGGACAATACCATAAAAACTATGGCTGCCGACACGATGGTCCCAGCACATGTTAACTAAGTATTTTTTGCCATCTTCGTCATGAAATAAAGATGGATCAAAGCCTGAGCTGTTTAAGTAAACCGGATCAGACCATTCACCGTCAATTGTGTCACAAGTAGCAAGATAGTTATGGCCGTCTTTCCAGTTGCCGTCAGTAACTTTTATATCGGAATATATTAAGTGAAATTTATCATCGCTGTAAGACAATTGAGGAGCCCATACACCGCCGGAATCCGGGTTGCCTATCATATTGAGCTGACTTAAACGATCAATCGGCCGGGAAACAAGCTGCCAATTTTTCAAATCCTTTGAATGGTAGATTCCAACACCCGGGAACCATTCAAAAGTAGAAACCGCAATATAGTAATCTTCCCCTACACGACAAATGCTTGGATCAGGATTAAAACCAGTTAAAATTGGATTTTTTATAGTTGCCATTAGAATACTCCTCTCGTTTTCTAATTGTTCATAGGAAGCGCAGAAAACTGCTTATCCCTATAATCACTGCTATTCTTCTTTTCAGGTTCAATGTATCAAAAAAAGAATGAGCAAGGCAATGTACCATCTTACCTTTTACATGTCCAAATCGGGAATGAATGCACCCTCCCTCGTCTGGGATTGATGAGTACGATATGTACCGGGCGACATGCCCGTCCAGCGCTTGAATTGCCTGCTGAAATGAGAGGAATCATGATACCCCATAACAAATGCAATCTGCTCTATAGTGTACACATCCTGAATCAGGAGAGATTTGGCTTCGTTCAATTTCCGGAACGTCACATATTGCCTTGGCGACATATGGTACACCTTTTTAAACACCTTCTGACAGTAGGACAGACTGATATTAAGTTGTTCCGCAATTTCTTCAATGCGAACCACATGGCTTTCTCCGCTTTTTGGGTTGCTTGGTTTTTTTAGAGCTGTATCAATTTCTTGGGCAATACAATGTGCCGTTGAAACAACATGCTGTGACACATCGCTCTTCTGCTCCTTTTCCAGGCTCGTCATCATCGTACCAATCAGTTCAAACATGGTTGAATGAATCATCATTTTGTCCATAAAGCTAAAAGATGTCCGAAGAGAATAATCCATGAGCCTGTTGAGATAAGGATGCACGGAACGATTAAGAAGCGAATCGGCCGGATAGTAAGATTCTGTAGATTCCTTTAAAAATGGCAGCAGTATTTTATCGTCGAGTTTAAAATGCATGCAAAAATAAGTAAAGCCTCCCCCATGATTTGCCGCATTGGAGCTATGATGAAGCTCTCCGGGACGGATGAAAACGAGATCCCCCTCGTTCATCTGAAAAGTTTGGTTTCTCACTGAAAACAGCTGCGTCCCTTTTGTAACATAATTAAGCTCATAAAGAGGATGTTCGTGACTGGGAAAGTACCATGAATCCTTTGTTTTTCTCACATGCATGCTGTGCAATTCATACTCTACCTTCATATCAGGAAACATAAATTCTGTATCCGTATAAGGATGGGTGACATCCCTTGGATCCTCGAAGTTTTTATCAGCATAATGAATTTCCATTGTAATCAACACCTTTTGTCTAAGCTTCCTTTTCCAATGCCCCTCTTTGGTCGGACGATTCTGTAATTTTGGGAATAAATATTCGAAATTGTTTCACCGCATTAGGGTAATTTCTGTTGCTGCGTTCAGCTCTGGCAACAGTTAAAAAATAATGTAACTGCAGCAGCTGTATAGTTCCCATCCTTATGACTCAGAATACATATAGTTAATTCTTTATGTATATTGTATCGATTTCCACAATTGATTACGATAATTATATGTCGTTCAAAAATTTGTCATACAAAGGGAGTGATCACGATGAAAATCACAGCAGCTGTCACCAATGGACAGGGTCAGGATTTTGTTCTTGAAGAAGTGGAACTAGAAGCACCAAAAGCAAATGAAGTGCTGGTGAAAATTGTTGCCACAGGTGTCTGCCATACAGATGCAGTCGCACGCGATGCAGCAATCGCACCTCTGCCAGCAGTACTCGGCCACGAAGGTGCTGGAATTGTTGAGGAAGTGGGCACAGGGGTCACACGGCTGGAAAAAGGCGACCATGTTGTTCTATCTTTTGCACATTGCGGTTATTGTGACAATTGTCTAACAGGTCATCCTACCGTGTGTGAAACGTTTAATGACTTAAACTTTGGCGGCTTGAATGATGATGAGACTCATCGTTTATCTAAAGATGGACAGCCCCTTTCAACCTTCTTCGGCCAGTCTTCATTCGGCACATATGCAGTTGCGCATGAACGAAATGTGGTCAAAGTGGATAAAGATGTAGATTTGGCTCTGCTGGGTCCACTGGGCTGCGGGGTGCAAACCGGCGCAGGCACTGTTTTAAATAGACTACAGCCTCAATTCGGCTCAACCATCGCCATTTATGGTGCTGGTGCTGTTGGGTTAAGTGCCATCATGGCTTCAAAAATTGCAGGCTGCAAAACCATTATAGCAGTGGATGTTCATGATTCACGCTTGGAGTTTGCGAAAGAACTTGGTGCGACACATACATTTAACGGAGCAAAATCAGACGTTGTAAAAGAAATAAAAGAAGTAACTAACGGCGGTACCACATACGCAGTTGATACAACAGGTGTTCCTCCCGTTGTTCGTCAGTGCCTGCAGGCATTGCGTCCCCTCGGCGTTGCAGCAATCGTTGGTGTTACACCTGAGATGAACATTGATGTTCACAATGACTTAATGGCTGAAGGCAAAACCATGATGGGTGTCATTGAAGGAGACGCAGTACCAAACGTCTTTATCCCGCAATTGATTGAATACTACAAAGCAGGGCAGTTCCCCTTTGATAAATTAGTGAAGTTTTATGAATTTGACCAAATTAATGAGGCATTTGAAGAATCAAAGGCAGGTAAAGCCATTAAACCGATATTGCGGATACAGTAAGAAGTCAGGAGCAATCAAAAAACCTGTACCTTCACATGAGAGGGTACAGGTTTTCTTGCAGAATACATTTAAGAAAGTCCTAAAGAAATTACTTTGAACCTGCTGTCCACTTCATTCCCCAGCCAAAAGCTTTGTCCAATTTTGCATGGCCATTGTAATATTCCACTAGCTTTTTCACACGAAATGTTTGATCATTTACATTTTCAATCATTGCAATGGCACACATTGTCAAACCGTTGCGGTGTTCGTCCATTTTTACAACAATATCTTCACCTGTATTATATTTCAACGTAATGACACCATCTACTTCAGACCAATTTGCTGCTCCTTCATAAATAAATGTATAAACTAATATTCGCTTTATTTCCGATATTTTGTTTCCATTAATTCTTAAGTTTTCCCCTCCAGCTGAAGAGCCTGTACGATCGTCATGGTCAAGTTGAATGTATGGAAAACTGTTTAGGGAGCCAAATGCATTTCCAAGAGCTTGCACACAGCCTTTTTGGCCATTTTTAAATTCATATAAGCATCCTAAATCAAGGTCCATATTTTTATTGCCCTTAAATAAAGTGCTGAAAAAGCCGCCTGAGCTTTTTGGAGTTTGGTCCCAATTCAAATTGACCACGATCTCTCCAATACTCTGATTATTAGATTTTGAAAGATTGATAGATTCGCCTTTTTTCTTTAATTCAATCATGCTATTCACCCTTTATGAAAATGTATTTTTGTTACCTTATTTCTGAAAATGAAAATGATCTTAAGCTTGTTGTGAGATTTTCTTGATATTATCCTGCAGCTGTTCAATTCGCTTGATTCCATCTACACGAATGCGTTTATTTTCTTCCTCAATCATTTTAGTTTCCTGCATTCCTTTTACAATCGTATTCCACGATTCTTCAATCGTTTCAATTTTAATACTAGGTCTGCCTGCAAGCTTTGCAATCTCCACACTTTGATTCGCAATATTTTTTGAATTGCGTATCAGCATTTCATTTGTACGCCGGTCCAACTCGCTCATTGAATCAGCCACGAGTTTTTGGCGCTTGGCAGTCACAGCTTGAATCACACCATTCTTGAAGATAGGAATGGTAATAACAAAGGCAGAATTGATTTTACCTATTAGTTTGGTGTTTCCTCTTTGTAATAACCGTATTTGAGGGGCAGTTTGCAAGGCAACCATCCTGGCCATCTCTAAATCGTAAATGCGCTCTTCTAACAATTGAATTGCATTCTTTAAGGAATCCATTTCTAATTGCGCCATCTGGTCTCCGCTTGCAGCTTTCTGCTCATATGATGGAAGAGTATTGTTCAATTCCTGTAATTTCAGTTCACCAGCCACTACATACTTTTCCAAAGACATATAGTAGTCAATATTATTTTCATACATCTCTTCAAGAGTTAGTGTGGTTCTTGACATTTCGTCCTTATATTTTGAAATTTCAACATGGACTTTTTCGATTTCTCCGCCCAATGTTTGATATTTGCCAAAGATTTTCTCGACCATATCATTACCTTTTTTGAAAATTTTACTGAACAGGCCGCCTTGCTTTTCTTCAAAATCTTTTTTATCAAATTTATCCATAATCTTTCCTAATTGTTTCAGCATTTGACCAGAGTCAGTGACACTTGTGGAACCAATCATAGATAATATCCGATCAGAAAATTTAGAGATTTGAACGGCCGGTTCCTTCCCAAATTCTAATAAGGCCATTTGGTTTTTAATATCTATTTGCTGAGAGAGACGGACTACTTCCGGATCTTGGCGAAGCTGTAGTCGAATTTCATTTGCCTTGGTTTCAGTTATTTCTTCATTGCTGCTTGCAGCTTGTAATTCAGTTGTCATGTTCTTCACTCCAATTATGATAATTTTATAGATTTAAATAATCTTTTAATAAAAGAAGGTTCTTGTTCCTTATATTCTTGCTGAAACGACATTTCTTCCAGCCAATGAACATCAAATGCAGCCTTATCTATAAACTGCTCAATACAATTGTGTCCAGGCGGATTGTAGATGACTATATCTACGCCAAGCTCATTGAAAAAAAGTATTTTAGCAGCGTCTGAACGAGAAAGTGTGCCATTTATTTCGGTATTGAACAACACCAGCTTGGGAACATCCTGAGAGTAGTCAAACTGCTGTATGAGCTCTTGTTGTTCCGGCGTAATTATTGTTGATTGTGTAAACAAATAAAGCCGGACATCATCGATCTTTTCACCGTTTAAGGCTGCGAGCTTTGGCGTTGCACACATATTGGAAATCACATGAGCAATTGAAAACTGTGTATCCTCAGGAAGGTGTTTATACTGCCACCAATTGCTTTCCAGCATTTTTCTCGGATCTAATTTTCCATCCCTGCCAAGCGCATGCTGATAATGAAAGATATGATTGGTCTTCACTTCTTGAGTAAATGGAAAAGATCTAACCAAGATGGAGTTTTTTGTTTCCGACAGCTTTTGTAATCTATCCCAATACTCTTTTTTATCAGTTGAAACTCCCATAATTTTCGCGAAAATGGAAGGAATCTCAACAGAGTTCCTTCCCGCCTGGAAGCCGGGGCGCAAAAATGCTTTTTCGTTTGCAATTAAAAAGATTTCATCATAAGTTGTTTTTAATGTGACCGATGAAGGTATGTGACTGCGGAACTGCCAAGGTCTGTATAATTGGGATCCTTCTTGAAACAAAACATTGTGAATTTCCTTCGTTGCCTTGTAAGCTACTGTTGATTGACGATCAGGCTTTTCTTTGGGGAAAGGCTCAAGTTTTCCAGACATCGGGTACTGGATGATCTGAGAAATACTTTGATTGGGATCAAGTTCTAGAAATTGGTCCTTTCCTTCAGGATGAAAAATCAGTACGTCACAGCCCATCAGCATTAGGAAGTACAGAAAATATAATTGGCTTTTCGATGCGTCTCCGTACCAAATAACACGGGGCATCTCGACCTCAATATCAATAGATTCCAACCAAACCTGAAGATGATTCCAAGACCATTTAATCATGTCCACCAGTACCCGTTGAAACGACGGGTCATTAAATCCAGCTTCATGATGCTTCTTGAAAGTTTCTAAAATGGAAATGAATGAACTTCTTATATGGCGGTGCAGTACAAAGTTTGAATGATGGGGAATTAACCTTTCTCCCTCTAAGAATGCTACGAATCTATTAATAGATAAACCTTTTTCCTGCTTATTGATTGAGTGCACTTTTTGAACCCTTTTAAAGCGGTCTTGTGAAATCGTCTTATCTAAATTTTCACTAAGAACATGTACTTTCCCTGAAATAAATAAGTTGTGAAGTGTTGTATAGTACTCATTCTCATCATAGCCGGTACCTGTTATTCTTGCCGCTACCTGGCAAAATTTGTAGCTGCTTCCTTTTTCATAAGGCGTTCTCTCAGGGAGAGGTTTTAAAAGCTGTTGCTCCCAGGTCTCACTGTCTACCTTCACCTGCTTCATTTCTATACGATTAAAATTAGTCATGAGGTCACCCTCCTAGTGCTATAACAATTAAGTTATTGTTAACGTTTGCTTTTGTATTCGTTCTACGATCTCTTCAGAGGCATTCATTCCAAATGTTTTTGTGCTATTTAATAGTGAGTAATGCTCTAAAACTTCTCCATGAAGTGGAGAAATACCATCGTTCCCATTTACAATTAAATCGTAATCGAGCAATGAATCCCCCGCCGTATAGACATAGTCGATGTTTAACGTATCGCATAGGAATTTTACTGCTTTCCATTTGTTGATTATGTGTGGCACAAAGTACAATTTTCTTCCTTGGAGGGATATTTGCCACCCAAGATTACTGGACCAGGCACTTAATGTTTCCAATAAATCTTGGGAAAACAAACTTCTATCAATGATTAAATAAATAAAAAGATTGTCAGCCTGTCTAACTTTCTTAATCCACTGATTATCTGAAAATCCTTCTATTTCTCTTATCATCTCACTCAATGGGACACTTGAATGTAACTCCTCTTGAATGTGGTTATACCATTCTCTTAAAACTGTTCCATTCTTTAAGATATTGCCTCCATTGCTGGTAATGGCATATTCCGGTATGATGTCTTCCTGAAATAATCGAATTCTTTCATACTGTTGAATGGTTCTTGTCGTTACTGGGATAAAAAGCATTGTGTCATTTATTTCTTTCAGGGCCTGCTTTGTTTTTAATGAGATGTAAGATATTTCTTCTCCATCCAGCCATTCTATTGGTTCATATGGACTGTGTGCCTGGTACATGCCGATCATTTTTTTTGAGTAGATGAGCGTACGGTCTAAGTCGCTTGCGAATGCCTTCATGAATCCTGCTCCACTTGTTTAATCAATCCGCAGCAGCTGTATGACATATCTGCATATTCTTCTACAGGAACATTTCTTTCTTCAGCAAGAAGAAGGATGTGGTCTAAATTCTGCTTTTCTGCCGGGTTTATTAAAATTTTCCAAGGGATTCTTCTTAGTAAGACACGGGTTGTTTCTCCTACGCCCGGCTTAATATAATGCGTATTGCTAATGCTGAATTTCTTTTGAATGCTTTCAATCGACTTCAAGCCTCTCCAGTCAGCCTCTACATGCGATTCCCTGATGCTGCTGATATGTTTCTCAAGGTCTGGAAGAACATCAGGAAACTCAGAGGTGATACTGTCGACGTAAAAATTAGAAAGATCTTCATCCATTAACTCGCTGTAAAATTTAGCGCCGTGAAAGTCATTTGGTCCTATTAAAGATGAATTCAATACAGTTCTGCTCACCAAGCCTGATACCGTCGAGTTCAAACAAGCGCTCGGAATTAAAAAGTCTTCTCTAGTTCCGTAGTAACTGGCACAATAACCCGGATCAGCTAACACTGCGAGCTCTGATGATAGCTGCTGGTTATATTTATGGTTGAATGCCAGGATCGATCTCTCAAGCTCCCTTGTGATGGCTCCCTTTCCTGTCCAGCCATCCACAAACACGATATTCTCCTCAGGATGTTGAGATAGAATATAGTTCAGAGCATTTTCATCGATTCCTTTGTCGCGAATAATCGAAATACTAAAATGCGGAACCACTTTCCCGTACATTTGATGTATGTACCTCTTTATCAATACACCAATGGGCGTTCCTGCCCTTGCCAGACTGCATAGCACAATATTCAGGCCATTCTTCTGTACAACCTGTTCGGAAACCAGAGCAACTGCAATCGCAACTTTTTTCTTTGTCTGTTCCAGAGACTCATAGAATAATTGAATGTATTGATCTGAAGGCTTATACTCTACCGGGAGCATCTCCGAATAATGGACGCCGCTTTGTATCGCATCTTCTCGCTCATTTGTATCTTTTTCTAAATTGGCTTCTGACAAATCTTTCAATAAAAAAGTAACATCCTGTTCAGGATAGCTTCCCATTTTAGCTAATGTTCGATTCACACGATAACCCCCCTATTGTTCTTTGAAAATACAACAATATTGATTGAAAGTATTCCTCGTTCTTTCATAATGTCCTTTAATTCCTTCAGTGAGCTCTCCGGAATTTCTTTTTCAAAAAAGATAAATACATCATCGTAAACATCCTTCGGAATGTTATATAGATAATGCACAATGCTCATATTCTCAGGATTAGAAAAGGAAAAGCCATTCTGGATGCCGTAGTCCGGCTGATTTACCGGGAGGATAGGACTTCTTGTAGTTGAATGAAAATAAACTCCCTCTCCCAGATGAGATGCAATTCTCATTGGTATGTACATGAACTCGCCTGTACCCAGGCAGAGCGTCTGATGTCCCTCACGCATTTGGCGCAAATATTGTCCTGCTTTCATGCATGCATCTTCAATATGCAATTGAGAGGATTTTGAAATACCAAACCTGCCAGTCCCCTCTATGTAAGGTATAGACTTGTTGCTGCAAACATAATGACTTTCAATAAAGTACTCATGCAGGCTGACATAGTTTATGTGTTCTTCTGTACCAGCATGATCAAGAGGCTGATAGTTATAGGCTGCGTCTTCTATTGTCCGGCCAATAAACTCCATTCTTCCAGACAATAGTGACACGATTGTAATCTGTATATTCAATTCTTTTTCCAGCTGCAGAAACTGCTCTCTATTCTCTTCAGATCGCCAATCTAGTATCGAGACGACTGAATAATGTTTCCGAGGATATTTAGAATGTATATTTCGAATAATGTTCAATGCTGTATTACCTGTCGTAATTTCATCGTCTACAAGAATAATCGGTTTGTCATGATTAATGCGCTCTTCATGAATATAGCAAAGCTGATCCACAGCATGAGAATGCTCTTCCTCAAAAGAAAGACAGGGCGTCTCATCTTCTACCAATTCCCGAGTTGTATGATAATAAAATGCATGTTCAAATCTTTCAAAAAAGGAATGACCAAGAGAAGTGGCAGTTTCAGCAAACCCTATGATGACAGGACTCTCTTTCAAGTCCAGATGAAGAGTCGTAAGTAAATTGTATGCTTCTCTCATCTCATGAGGACAATCTGAAAAAGCACCCTTAATAATGGCTTCCTTCCCTTTCACTGATTCACCTGTTGTATGTTCATAATATGTAATTGCCAATAATCCGGAAGTTAAAAGGGGTTTTAGCGGATGCACAGGCAAGTGTTTTCCTAAAACCTTGCTAACAAATAGAAACCCTCTCTTTTTATTAACTCTTGCGGACATAAGAAACAGCTCATCAGGTGAAAGGTCAAGAGGATTAAAAGTAATTTGTAAATTTACACACATGCTAGGTAAGATTTGTAGTGTGTACTGATTCTGAGAGTAAGTCGATAAAGTTGTGGTTTTCATGATACACCCCATAAACCTCAGATTTTTTTAACATCTTTTCAGCCCATAAATAATGCGGCTTGACCTCATTCATCTTGTTTGAATAACTACTTTTTATAACACCTATATTTCCAGTAAAGCTTTCAACAATGGAGAGTGCGTCTGCATATTCTTCTTTTGAAACAACATTTAAACTTTGAACAATTTTTAAATGGTTCGGATGTATCACTGTTTTTCCAACTAGGCCGTTTGCCTGATCTAATAGCGTTTCTTTTATAAGGCCGTCTCCGTAATCACGTAATAACTGTGAACGCATTTTTAAAGTTTCATCTTCTTCATGTATCTCTTTAAGCGGGGAATTGTGATATTCTGCACCTAACAATTTGGTTGTTGAGTTGTTAAAGTACTCCCACACAGGACCTGATATAACAAAATCTTTTCCAAAACAGTTAATAAGATCTGTAATAAAATCTCTCATAATGGAAATATCATAAATGGTCGTCCTATTATCTCTTCTGATGCCATACAAGCCGCATAAATCTGTAGCTCCAATTCTAATATTTAATATTGATTCCTTATGCTGCTTTAAAATACTCTTAAGGTGATACAAGTTGGGCAGTCTTGTTTCTTTATCAATCACATCCCAGGATTCAAAAATCGGCATTCCATATAATTTAACGTTATGTTCTTTTTCAACTGTAAGCAGATTTCCAAGATAATTTTCTGCATTATGTACCGAAAACTTCGGAAAAACAAATCCAGTCAGGCAATCAACCGCTTCACCAAGCTTGGAACTGATTCCATGAATTTGTTCCGGAGTTCTAACTCGCAGAAAAATTAACGGCAGGTCTTCTGGAGGCATCAGCCCCATTTTTATGTGATGATAAATGGATTGTATCTCAATAGTGACTTGAGCTTCTGCCAGTTCCACCTCATTATCTCCGATTGCATCCTCAAGACAGATCACCATGGAGCATAGCTCGGGATATTTACCTGAAGTGACTAAGGCGCCAATATCTTTTCTGGTCGCCGGCATATATAGAGCAGCTCCCAAGCCATATTGCAATACATCTCTTGAAGTTGTTTTTGTAATGATGGACGGTTTTTTAAAGAAGATTCCTTCTTTTTGAAATTCAGTTAAATGATTAAAATATTTCAATTTATCACATCCTTACTTATAAAAAAGAAGGAGATAAAAAATTAACTCCTTCTTTCTTTGCTCGTTATTATTCTTTTGTAGCAGCAGCTTCAATTTTTGCAGCTCGAGATTTGTTTATATAGTGCACTATAAATGTTGATAGGAAGGCAAGAATCAAGATAATGAAGAACAAAGTATGACTCAAATGGAATCCGAAAACACTAGCGAACATCTTAGCTGAAATCATGGCAATTAAGATAAACGCCGTAGTTTCAAGCTCAGGAAATTTATCAATGAGTTTGAGGAATACACCAGCGACAGTACGCATCATTAGAATTCCAAGCATACCGCCTACTAATAACACCCAAACCTGATCAGAAATTGCAAAAGCTGCTAAGATAGAATCAACACTGAATGCTATATCGACCATTTCAACTGAAATGACTGTTGCCCAGAAAAGGCCGAATACTTTTACTAACCAGGAAGACTTATTAAATTCTTTACTCTCTTCTTCATTGCTGCTGCTTTTCTCGCGGAAGTATTTGATCACGATCCACGCTAAATATGCAGCTCCCAGTACTTTAATCCACCAAAACTTTACGAGATACACCCCTACACCAATAAATAGGAATCGGAAGAAATAAGCACCTAAAAGACCGTACATCAAGGCTTTCTTCCTTTGCTTTTCCGGTAAGTGCTTAACTAAAACTGCCAATACAAGTGCGTTGTCTGCAGATAAAAGCCCTTCAATGATTACTAAGGAGCCAATTAGACCCCATGCTACTGGATCTGATAAAATTTGACCCCACATCTCAAAATCAAAAAACATACCATATGTTGCTAACATCTGCTCTATAACTCCCACTTGCTGATCCTCCTAAATATTGCTCTATATCTTTCTTTTATACTGTCAGGCCGTAATTACGGCACAAATCTGCCAATCCGCCTGCAAAACCGCTTCCAATGGCATTAAACTTCCAGTCATTTCCATAACGGTACAATTCACAAACCACAACAGCTGTTTCAATAGAAAAGTCTTCCCCTAAATCAAATCGGATTAATTCCTGATTGTTTGTTTCATCTACTAACCGAACAAATGCGTTCGATACTTGTCCGAAATTCTGGTGACGGTGATCAGCATCATGAATGGTCACCGTTATACCAATTTTGTCCACATTAGAAGGAATTTTCGAGAAATCCACAATCAGCTGCTCATCGTCTCCATCACCCTCGCCGGTTCGGTTATCACCCGTATGAACAACAGATCCAGAAGGATGTGAGAGATTATTATAAAAAACAAAGTCCTCATCATTTGAACATTTGCCATTGAAATCAACGAGAAACGCAGATGCATCTAAATCAAAATCATGCCCGCCTTGATATTTATTTGTATCCCAGCCAAGTCCAATAATAGCTTTAACCAACCCTGGGTTTGTTTTTGTTAAATCAATACGCTGTCCTTTTGATAACTGAACTGCCATCTTAGCTACCCCCTGCTTCTGATGAGTTTTCTGTTAACTAGAGAAGACAAGAAAATCAGCAATTTCTTGTCTCCTCTAAAAGATATGTTATAGCTGTAAACCGTAATCAGTTGCGATGCGTGCAAGCCCGCCTTGATATCCTGATCCTACCGCTGAGAACTTCCATTCCCCATTATGCCGGTATAATTCACTCACAATAATAGCTGTTTCAATGGAGAAGTCCTCTCCAAGGTCATAATGAATCAATTCTTCATTATTATCTTCATTTACAACTCTGGCGAATGCGTTGGAAACCTGGCCGAAATTTTGATTGCGGGATTCGGCATCATGTATTGTTATGACAAAAGATATTTTTTCAACATAAGCGGGAACATTACTTAAATTCACTTTGATCTGTTCGTCATCCCCATCACCTTCACCAGTAAGATTATCACCAGTGTGTTCAATAGAGCCTTCTCCGCCAATTAATTGATTGTAGAAAATGAAATCACTCTCAGAAGCGCATTTCCCATTAGCATCTAAAAGAAATACACTTGCATCTAAGTCAAAATCATTTCCGCCATCGTACTTGTTAGTATCCCATCCTAATCCTACAACAACCTTTGTTAAACCTGGATTTGTCTTTGTTAAATCAACCTTTTGTCCTTTAGATAATGAAATTGCCACCTGTATCTTCCCTTCAAAAATCTATATTTGTTTTCTCCATTATTGATAAAGTTTTACCAGATCTCTTAATGCAGCATCTGTTGTACCGTTTCCTATTGCTGCAAACTTCCACTCACTGCCATGTCTATAGATCTCGGCTACAATGAGACTGGTTTTACCAGAGTAATTTTCAGTTAAATCAAACATGAGCAGCTGGTTGTTATTGCTTTGATTTACTACACGGATAAAAGCATTTTTAATCATTCCGAAATCCTGTTTTCTTCCTCGGCAATCGTAAATATTAACTGCAAAAACTAATTTATTTATAGATGATGGCACTTTTTCCAGATCTATCAGAATTTGTTCATCATCCCCGTCACCGTCACCTGTTAAATTATCACCAGTATGTTTTACACTTCCGCATTTGCTCTTTAAATTGCCAAAGTAAATGAGATGAGCATTATTTGGTAATCTATCATTTTCAAGCATGATGACAGAGGCGTCACAATCTATATCCCGACCTCCAAGTTCAACAGGATCCCATCCTAATCCAACTGTCAATTTTGATAGTCCTGCATGACCTTTTGTTAAATCGATTCTTTGTCCTTTTTGCAAGGAAATAGACATGTTCACTTCACTCCTTTTTACTTCACATGGGCAGCATAACGGCAAAAGTACAGAAAATATTACCTATTGTTATCATAGTCAAATGTTCCCTTATAGGAAGATTATGATAAATCCTGTAGAATACTTGAATATTTTAGATAATATTGTAAAAAACAATCTAATGGTATTTTACTAGAATTCAAACTGTTAATCTAGTCCTTTTGGGTAAATTTTTACCATTGAGTGTTCTCATTGTAACGATGCCTCTTATGCTAATTTGACTGTTTTCTGCTCTATCCAAACCCTCTTTTTCTCTGATAGGCCAGGCTTAAAAAGACTGCAGTTCATAACAAGCCCAATAAAAGAAAAAGCCTCTCCAATTGGAGAAGCTTTGGGCCATTCTGCAGGTATCAAGATTCCTTAGTGAAGTCAGCGGGGAACGGAGAAAACAATCTCCTTTTACCTGCCCATCACAGTTTCTATAAAAAGGGCTTCTGCATCGTCATCCAGCTGATTCAAATGTCTGTCTAAAATCTCTGTCATTTTAGGGGACATAAAGAAAAAATCCCTCACAATAATAGCTTTTCTTTCTCTATCATCATCTTCCAGCTGCTGTATTATCATCGCTGCAGCATGGATGTCCTTTTCGATCACTTTCATATCCTTCATTGTAATAGAGGTTCCTTCAAGACTAGTAAAATACATATCATAGTTAACATACTCTTCTACTCTGCCATATCTGGCAACAATTGTCTGTCTTTTTGGATCTACCTTTAACATCCAAACTTGATCAATCGGCAGTGTCGTTGAGGAGAACACTCCTTTGCTATGTATTGCGTCTTCATCCACATACTGATAATGATTCAGCATCGCAATATTCCATCCTATGAAAATGAGCGAAGTCCATATGAATAACTGCCATCTTCTAAACCAATGTTTCTTATCAGAAAACAAGCATCCAGTAAAGAAAACCCATGTGAGGAAATATGTAAAAAAAGTAGGGAGATCCGTATAGTTAGAGTGATATAAACGCACATACAGGGCATCTTTCGGTACAAACCAACCAAGCTTAAGCTCGTTTGCAAATCCAAATAAATACATAATGAAGAGTAAAAAATGTACACTCACATATCCCTTAAACCATTTATTCTCAAACCAGCGCTCTCCTTTATCCTTTAAAAGCAGTACAGCTATTATACAAAGAAACAGCGCAAGAATATATCCACCCCAGTGATCAAATACTCCTCTGATCAGGGTAAGATAAGCCATTACTAGTACTAGTCCGCCAAAGTTCTTTCTATTAATCTCCACTGCACACCCTCCAGCCGTCTCAATATTCTGTTATTATTATACAGGAATATATTAGAAAGTTACTTCTGTAGGTGTTCGTGGGTAAAAGAATCAGCTTGGAGATAGTGCTTGTATGCAGCTTGCAAGTCAGCTTTAGTCACTTCACCTTCCTACCTTAAATAAGCCCGTCACACCTGCCCGAATATTAGCATAATCCAATACATTCCCTGTATAACCTTATGATTCTTGCTCCAGCTAAAAAGGAGGGACTATTTATTTACATCCATCCAGCTTCCCCAATTAAGGAAAGATGGGTCCTTACGTAAGGAATTCCAGGTCCATTATCATAGTTTTTGATCGATAGCAATTTAATCAGTTTCAAGGTACAGAAAAGCATTTTTCATCTGCTAGTTTCAAGTTTCTTTTAGTGCCTACTTTTTAATAATTTGGGGTATAGTTTACTCTCACACTCATAATGTCATGCTCCTTTACTACTATATCAACTCATTTGATTATGTTGTTGAGTTACGAGATAATTTTAGTTGACTATCTGAATTGAGGTGATCCTGTGAAGAGCCAAAGTGAAGTTTTCTGGTATTCACTTTCTATTTGTGCCTTATTTGTCCTATGGGGTGCAATCAGCCCTGGTCATTTACAGGCTGTATCTTCAACTGTAACAACATATATCTCTGAAGTATTTGGCTGGTACTATTTATTAATTATTATGTTGTTTTTATCTTTCTGTATCTACCTTATTTTTTCCAGGTTCGGGAAAATTAAATTAGGTAAAGAAAGTGACGTCCCTGAATTTAGCTTACCATCTTGGTTTGCTATGCTGTTTAGTGCAGGAATGGGGATGGGGTTGGTATTTTGGACGACTGCTGAGCCAATTTCACATGCATTTATTAGTCCCCCAACCGCTGAAGCAGGGTCCGACGAAGCGATTAGACAATCACTGCAATATTCTTTTTTCCATTGGGGCATTCATGCTTGGGGCGTATATGGAGTGGTGGCGCTCGTTTTGGCTTATTTTAAGTTTCGAAAAGGGCTGCCAGGCTTGATTAGTGCTACTCTTATACCGGTATTTGGGAAAACCCGGATGCAGGGGCTGCCTGGTAAGTCAATTGATACGCTGGCGATTTTTGCGACAGTGGTTGGGGTAGCTTCCACTCTCGGCTTCGGTTCTGCACAAATCAACGGCGGGTTATCCTATCTATTTCATACACCTGCTAATTTTGGCATGCAATTAATCATTTTAGCAATTTCAACTGTTTTATTTATTGGATCAGCATGGTCCGGTATTGGAAAAGGCATCAAATATTTAAGTAATGTGAATATGGGACTGGGTCTCGGTCTGATGGTCCTGTTATTTATCTTTATCCGACAGAAGACTCCCTCTTCAAGCGCGTGATGAGCTTTAGCTCAGCGATAAGGGGGAGATGAATGGAGGTTGGCGATAGCCAAAACACTCACTGTCATGGTAAAATTAGAACGTGCGTTCCTATAAAGCGAGGTGAAATCATGTTAGTTAAAAAGGCGTTTAAGTTTCGTATCTTCCCTAATCAAAAACAAATGGAGTTAATCAATAAGACG
>NZ_WKKI01000004.1 GCF_009674805.1 Metabacillus lacus
AAGGACATTTCTACTGCCATTCCACAGAGTTTTGTCCTTCATCGCCCCTATGAAGGACATTTCTGCAGCAATTCCACAGAGTTTTGTCCTTCATTGCCCCTATGAAGGACATTTCTGCAGCAATTCCACTCTGTTTTGTCCTTCATTGCCCCTATGAAGGACATTTCTACTGCCATTCCACAGAGTTTTGTCCTTCATCGCCCCTATGAAGGACATTTCTACTGCAATTCCACTCTGTTTTGTCCTTCATCGCCCCTATGAAGGACATTTCTACTGCCATTCCACAGAGTTTTGTCCTTCATCGCCCCTATGAAGGACGTTTCTACTGCCATTCCACTCTGTTTTGTCCTTCATCGCCCCTATGAAGGACATTTCTACTGCTGTTCTAAGTTGTAACAATTTAGAGCTTATTGGAGTACCTGCTCATAGATCAATCCAGGCACTTTAATTGAGTAAAAAAAAATTGGCTTAGAGAAAAACCCCCTAAGCCTTTTAAATGTAGTATCAAATATCTCTTATTGAATTAGAACTTGTTACCCAGGGAAAAAGAGGTTCTCTGTTTCCTAGTATGGACCCTGCAGGACTCGAACCTGCGACCGGACGGTTATGAGCCGTCTGCTCTAACCAACTGAGCTAAGGGTCCGGTTTGATATGTTATCGGCTGCGGCTGACTCTTTTAACACGGGAAACTTCCAGCAGCTGCTGAGTCGCTTTAGAATAACATTTTAACATCGCTTAGAAAGTGTGTCAAAAAGCTTACAGTATGACAAAGAAAAAATATGCTATCATGATGAGCTGAATGACTGCTTTGGCAAATAAACTTGAAATAAAGCCAATCAGGCTGCCAAGACCAATTTTACAGGCCTGCTTCACGCTCTTTCTATGCACAAGCATTTCAGCTGCAACTGCCCCTATAAATGGACCAATAATGATGCCTGCGACCGGGATCACAAACGGTCCGATTAACAATCCTATGGTGCTGCCCCATATGGATGCATTGCTGCCGCCAAATTTTTTGACTCCAAGAAGGTTTGCAGCATAATCAGCAGCAAATAAGACCGCTACAAAAACCCCTTGTATCAACCAGAATGTGTAAGTAAACGATTGAAATCCAAAAAATGCACCATATATAAGAAATCCGCCAATAATAAACAGCACTGAGGGAATAATCGGATAGATTAAGCCTGCAAATGCAATGACAAACATGATAATTATCAGAGCCCAGTATATAAATTCCATAAAAACCCTCTCCTCATACAGTATGAAAGGCAGGGTGATAAGCACCCTGCCTTTCATTATACCTATTATAGTATGTTATAAAACATTATTTACGGTAGCCCAGCACTGCCTCTGCAATGTTGAGAGAATGATCTCCAATACGCTCCAGGTTGCTGATAATATCCACAAAAACAATTCCTGCCTGTCCGCTGCATTGTCCTTCATTCATGCGCAGTATATGCTTTTTGCGGAGTGAGCGTTCCATTTTATCGATTTGCTCCTCGGCTGTAATAACTTTAGAGGCAAGTTCAGTATTCTTATCATCAAGAGCTGTAATTGCGTCCTTTAAAGTTTGAATGGTCAATTCAAACATTTCATTCAAATCAGCTAACGCCTGATCAGTGATTTTCACCTTGTTAGCCAGCTTATAATCTACCAGCTCTACAACATTTTCAAAGTGATCACCTATTCGTTCAATATCCCGTACAGTATCCATCAGCATGGTATGCTCTTCAGATTCTGCAAAAGACATTTCCTTTCGAGAAAGCAGCACAAGATAATCTGTAATTTTCCTGTCAAGGTTGTTGATGGCATCTTCAAGCTGAAGCGCCATGTCTGCATGCTTTTTGGTGCTCGTCTTCAAATAAGTATTAGATTCTTCAAGGCCGATTGCTGCAAACTGTCCCATGCGAAGAACTTCCTCTTTTGCCTGCCCAAGCGCAATGGAAGGAGACTGTTCTATAAACAGGGGATCAAGGTGTTTCGCTTTGTATTCCACAACTGATTCATCGCCAGGTATCAGCTTTGTAACCAGAAATGCTAAAAATCCAACAAAAGGAAGCTGTATTAATGTGTTGGTCGTGTTAAATATTCCATGCGCAAATGCAATGGTCATTTCTGGGTTTAGCTGCAGGTTTGTTTGTATGGCAGCAATTAAGCTTGTATACAGGGGCAGAATCAGCAAAAACACAATTGTTCCCAACAAATTGAAAATGACATGTGTAAGCGCTGCTCGTCTGGCCGCCACGGTTGCACCAATGGAAGCAAGAACAGCTGTAATTGTGGTTCCAATATTATCGCCAAATAATACAGGCAGCGCAGCCTGCAGATCAACCAAGCCCTGGCCGAACAACTCCTGCAGTATGCCAATTGTCGCACTGGAGCTTTGGACAACCACTGTAAACAATGTACCTATAAATACGCCCAGAAGCGGATTTGAACTCATGCTGACTGTGAGTTCATGAAATGTCTCAAACTCCCTTAGCGGCTTCATACCGTCTCCCATTAGATTCAATCCATAAAACAGGGAACCGAAGCCAAAAACAATTTGTCCGATATTATGGACTTTTTTACTTTTAAAGAAGAACAAAAGCAATGCTCCCGCAGCTATAATCGGCAGGGCATATGCTGAGATTTTAATACCGATAATAAATGCTGTAATTGTTGTACCAATGTTAGCACCCATAATTACACCAATTGCCTGCCGCAATGTCATGAAACCGGCACTAACCAGTCCTACGGTTATAACAGTGGTGCCTGTACTTGTTTGAAGCAGGACGGTTACTACAATACCTGCCAGCACACCCATAAGAGGGTTTGTAGTGAATTTATCTAAAATATCTCTCAATTTGTCGCCGGCAGATTTCTGAAGCCCATCTCCCATTGACTTAATTCCAAACAGAAAGATACCAAGACCGCCTATAAACTCAAAAATCATTCTTTGAACATCCAATTCCAAACTGTTCAGCTCCTTCATTCGTCTTCAATCGACAAACATCTACAACCGTAAACAATTATTAACGAAATGTGTGATTATTGTAAAGATATTTTTTATAGTTTTCGATAAAATTTACAAAACCTTAACATTCACTTCATAGTTTTTTCCAATCAGTTAATCGTATCAGTATTTCTTGTGAATCTTATCTTCAAAATGTAGAATAAAAGCGGATGACTAAAAAGGATGTGGGCCTTATGAACGTATTTCAACAATTTGCAAAAAGTACATATTCCCCTAAGCACATAAGCATGTTTCGGTTTCAGGGAATTGGAAAGACAATTCTTTTTGTCTTTCTTTTATCAATCTTGGCGGCGCTTCCTGCAGCCATTAACCTGGCAACAGGCATTCAGCAAGGTTTAGCCGGGCTGGACACTGCTGTTGAAGAGGAACTGCCTGATTTTACAATAGCGAATGGGACACTTACTTCTGAAGATAATCAATCAGTTGAATTTAAAAAGGATGATTTCTTTATTGTCTTTGACCCGACCGGCTCTTTTACTGAAGAAGAGCTTCAGGCAAAGCGAAATTCAGTTGGACTTTTGCAAGAAGAATTTGTGCTTGTAATTAATGGTCAAGCACAAACTTATTCTTATTCATTAGTAAACGGGCCTTTATCAAAAGGAGATATTCTGGAATATATGGATGGGTTTAAAAGCTTATTTCCCATATTTATATCAGTTTTCATCTTCTTCATTTATCTTTTTACCGCAGCGGCCAAATTTATTGAAATCACATTGCTTGCTGCCATAGGATTGCTGATTAAAAACATTATGCAAAAAAATCTCAACTTCAAGCAGCTTTGGGTAATGTCTGCATACTCCGTCACGCTGGCCACAGTATTTTTCGCTGTGATGGATCTACTGCATGCAAATGTACCTAGTGCGCTGATGATCAACTGGTTTATTCATTTTATGATCTTATATATGGCTGTTAAGGAAGTACCCGGCAGAAAAAAGCTCGCCTAAGGCGTGACTGTTTCTGTTTCAACAAGTTTTATCAATTTTGTATGTCAAGCCTGTTACACGATTAAGGGACAGGTTTTCTGAATAGCATGCTTCTAGCCTGTCTTGAAAGTTTTCGCTTATTACGGCAAGTTTATTCTTACTGTAATACTTTGCAAATAAAAATGCAGGGCCAGTGGCGGCCCTGCATTTTTAAGTAGACTTAAACGTTTGAGTCATCTGCGATAAATTTTGAGATAAATGAATGAGCTTGGATCCTATTTCGTTGTTTTTCTCCATCGAACTGGCTTGCTCTTCAGAAGCTGCAAGCATTTCTTCTGCACTTGACAGTGTCTGCTGAGAAACTGATACAAACTCAAGCGCTGATGTTTCCATATGCGGAATTGTACCTTGAAGCTGTTTTAAATTTCTTTCCATTTCTGAAAGCTTTTCATTTACATTGGTAATTTCACCCATGAGTTCATCGAACGCCTCTCTCGAGATTCCCGCTATGTCCAGGTGAGAGTTCAGCTTCTTTTGAAGCTCTTTGAACTCAGCTGAAGCATTCATTGAGATTGCCTCCATTTGCTGAATGGAGTGGGCCACTCCTACTGCAGCCTGCGAAGATTGTTCTGCAAGCTTTTTCACTTCTGCAGCGACCACTGCAAATCCTTTTCCCGATTCCCCTGCTCGCGCTGCCTCGATTGCAGCGTTTAAAGCGAGCAGCCTCGTTTGCTCTGCTATTGTCTGAATGGTTCCAATTACATTTTTGATTGCTTTTGAATTGTGCTCTACACTGCTGATTGTGCCTGACATCTCCTGAAAGTCGCTGCCCGCTTCCTGCATGGCAGAAATCATTTTAGCCAAAGAATCCTCACCTTTATGGGCAGAAGTCATCATTCCCTCCGCCCGCTGAAAAACAGCAGTCATTTCTCCTAAAAGGCGCTCTATTTGTATTTTAAAATGATAAAACTCATTATGATGGGCATCCGACCCGGCAGCAGTCTGCTCAGCACCTAATTTTACAACAGAGATTGCTTCAAGGAGCTGCTGATTCTGAATTCTAACCTGAGTAGAAGTTTCAGAAAGCAAAGTTCCATTGTATGACAGCTCAGTAGTGGCAGCTCCCACATTTGAAACCATCTTACGCATATGCTGCATCATAGCATTAAAGCTTTTTAGGAGAGAACTTATTTCAGGAACTGACGTAGAAAAGTTGATTTCCTGAGTCAAATCCCCTTCCCTGACTGCCTTCATTTTATTTCTTAAGATGGACAGGGGCTTCGTTAAGCTTCTGATAAAAAGATAGCTAATTGCTGACGCGGCAGCAACGCAGACGATTGCAATCACAAGAATATAGTGTAACAGGGTGTAGAGGGGCTTCAGATACTTATCAGCCGGAACTGCTATCACATATTTCCCTTTCAGCTCCTGAATGTGGATAAAGGAAAGGGTATAAGAATCTTTGCCAATGGTTGTTGTTAAAACGCCGTGATCTTTTTTCTCAATTACCTCTACCAATTGCTCATCCAGTACCAGCTTTGAGTTTTTGCTTATTTTGAACGGTTCCGACGCATGATCCTTCACCAGAAAAAAATCAGCTGTGAGCCCATCCTGTATCAGCTGTGATAATTGTTTAGGCAGTACGGACTTATTGAATTTCTCCATAAACTTTTCTTCCTGTCCCACATATGCATACATCATGCTTCCTGCGATATCATTCACCATCGAGGCTTCTCTCTCTACACGGTTTTCCATCATTGTTATGGTGGTATCCTTTGCTTTTTGATAAGCAGTTGTCCCTACAACAGCGACAGATATGATCATAACTGACAAAACGAGAGTTAACATTCTATATGGCAGGCCGAACTCTTTCTTAATAACAGGCATTTTTCCTTTTAACATGTTTAAGTTCCAATTTGTTTTCGACATATTTAGGTCCTTTTCCTTATTTTTCATTTATAAAGAAATTATGCCAGAAATTTGTGGATTTCATGTAAATTTTTCATTAATTTTAGCTGATACTACCAATTTGTATTGAGAAGTAAGCATTTTGTTGAGTCAGGCATTGAGGCAGCAGCAGACTCTTGAAGTATGTGTGCTTTACAAGGAGGGACGATGTACCCGTCCCCGTGTCCCAAAAGAGGAATTAAAAGATTTCTACAGAATGAATAAAATCAAAGATCAGTTTGTACATATACTATATAGAAGAATCAGGGAGGCGGGGTTTTTGAGGCGGTTGTTTTTTTCTCTCTTGTTTTTATTTTTAAGCTATATTGTTTTCTACGATCTCAGCCATGGAACATTGCAGGAGCTTTCCCGGCAGCCAGTTGAGGGCCAGTTAGAGGCAGAAGCAGAGACTGCCGGCAGCATGTCTCTTCAGCAGGAAACAAGCTATATGATCAGGGAGGTTATGCCTGGAGAAACAGTATTGTCTATTACAGAGAAGCTTCATCAACAAACGCTCCCTGTCCCTATCGAAACGATTGTGGCTGACTTTGAAAAAGCAAATCAGCAGGCCCAAGCTGAAAAAATAGTAGTGGGCAAATCCTATAAGTTTCCAATTTACAGCAGCCGCTAGTATGTATTCCTTGTCAATCTGTTAGTGTCACTGTTACAATATGTGAGGAATGATTACTTACTATATCAATAAAGTGGCTAGCACTTTATCTATATAAGGAGCGATTTACACGTGGGTGAAATCACACATCGTACTAATACTCGTCCAGTTAAAGTTGGCAATTTAACAATCGGCGGAAACAATGAACTTGTTATCCAAAGTATGACAACAACAAAAACACATGATGTTGAAGCAACTGTGGCAGAAATTAACCGTCTTGAAGAAGCTGGATGCCAGGTCGTGCGCGTCGCATGTCCTGATGAGCGTGCTGCTGAAGCAATTTCAGAAATCAAAAAACGCATTAACATTCCCCTTGTGGTGGATATTCATTTTGATTATAAATTAGCACTTAAAGCCATTGAAGGCGGAGCGGACAAAATTCGAATCAACCCTGGTAACATTGGAAGAAAAGAAAAAGTGGAAGCAGTGGTAAAAGCTGCAAAGGAAAAAGGAATTCCGATCCGCATAGGCGTAAACGCAGGATCTCTTGAAAGAAAAATTCTTGAAAAGTATGGTTATCCTACTGCAGATGGCATGGTTGAAAGCGCCCTTCATCATATTAAAATTCTTGAAGATCTCGACTTTCATGATATTATCGTTTCCATGAAAGCTTCAGATGTGAGTTTGGCGATTGAGGCATATGAAAAAGCAGCACGTGCCTTTGACTACCCTCTTCATCTTGGAATTACAGAATCCGGCACGCTTTTTGCAGGAACCGTTAAAAGTGCAGCAGGATTAGGCGCTATACTCAGCATGGGCATTGGAAATACACTAAGAATTTCCTTGAGCGCTGACCCTGTTGAAGAAGTAAAAGTAGCCAGGGAGTTGTTAAAATCGTTTGGTCTCTCTTCCAATGCAGCTACGCTGATCAGCTGTCCTACATGCGGAAGAATTGAAATTGATTTAATCAGTATTGCGAATGAGGTTGAGGAATATATTTCAACCATTAAAGCCCCTATAAAAGTGGCAGTACTCGGCTGTGCAGTGAATGGACCAGGTGAAGCACGTGAAGCCGATATCGGCATTGCCGGCGCGAGAGGCGAGGGCCTTTTATTCCGCAAGGGGCAGATTGTCAGGAAAGTTCCTGAAGAAACAATGGTGGAAGAACTCAAAAAAGAAATAGATAAAATTGCTGAAGAATACTTCGAGAAAAAAGCCTTGGAAGAAATCAGCCAATAATCCTGCAGCCCCTGCTGAATTTCAGCAGGGGCTGTTTTCTGACTTCTTTTGCTGATTTTCATTAAGATTCCGTTTGTGCTTAAGAAATCAGGCTAATTCTTATAGAAATGAATCATTCACCTTAATCAAAAATCATTTCCATTATTAGAATGAATGGAGGTTTTCCAGCCAATCCACTTTAAAATCTTAATTTGATTTTAAGCAGCTTATCGGATGCAAAATTTGCTGAATTCTTCACGTCTTAGGTAGGGGCCTTGCCTAATGTGCGTCCCCCATAAAAAAACGGAGCATTTTCGCTTACCCAGAAAAATAGCGAAAATAGGCTGAAATAAACGTAGGATTTCCGACTAATTCACTAAAAAACTTTAATATGATTGATTTTAAGCAGCTTAACCGGAATGTCTCCCTCATTCTCTATCAAAAAGGAGTCAAATAGAATATAACCGTAATTCTTACGCTTATAGGGTAAGGCCTTTCCTAGTGCATGTTTTTTGTTTCTATTTAAAGGGCTTTGGGGTGGAATCCCATTGCTTCAGCTGTGGGAGCAGTCAAACCCCACCGCAACAGAAGAAGCTCTTTGTCATCGCCAATTTGTGCCTTTAGAGGTATCCAGCATATGAGCGAAACTGTATAGAATAGTGTATTCTATTTTTTCATCACCCGCAAAATCAAAAAGGCTCGGAATGAGAACATTCCGAACCCTTTTTCAAGCTTACTTTTCCTCTGTCTTAAAAGAACGGTGTTATAAACATACCCATGATCAAAGACACTACCCCTATTCCAATTGCCCAGGCTCCTAGCGTCTTGGAACCTTGACGACGTGCGATAAACCCGATGATAATGCCTGCAGCTCCCAAAATGATTGGAAGGACAAACAATGAAAGGATCGACAAGCCAATTGCCAGAAAACCAACACTTCTGCCGCTCATCACTCCGGCACCGCCTTGATCTCCCTGGTTCATTGAACTTTTATTATTGTTGTCTCTGCCTGCTGAAACAGGAGCAGTCAGTTCCGCTGATGTTTCCTCACGGTATTGATCAGAATTATCCTCTTTTTGAAGACCCGTCTGATTGCTGGAGTCTTCATTTGTATACGTCGGTGTGATACTGCTTGTAGGTCCTGAAGCAGTATGATAGCTTCTGCTGGACGCAGTTGCACCTGCATCTCCCTGAGTCGACTGATCAGCATATTGATCAGATGGTCCCTTTTGAGAATACTGGTCACCCTGATTAGAGTTGGCACCCAGATTTTCATCTGTCCCAATGTGATCCTGGTCGTCTTTCATGTCGCTGTTTACCATACCATTATGGTAGTCGTAATTTTTGTCATCAGACATTGTCATTCCTCCTTCTTTTCTTGTTGAAGAAAGCATTAATAGTATGAGTAGATCAGCGCTGACTATAACTGTTAAAGATTAGGACACACAAGAAGATAGCAGGATGTCCTGCTATCTCGATGAAAACCCAGGACTGAGGAATGTTTTCTTTTCAAAAAAAACACCCGGATATTTTTCCGGGTGTTCACATGCATTGAGGGCATGTACCGTATATTTCAAATTTATGACCGCTGACATCATAGCCCTGCAGGGAATCACGCAAGCGATCCATAGGGCAAAGCTCTATTTCCTTGGTCTTTCCACATGTCAGGCAAATAAAATGATGATGATGATGATTTACAGAGCAAGTGAATCTAAAGTGCTTTTCACCTGATAACTCAGTGCTTTCAAGAATACCCAGATCTGCGAAAATAGACAGATTTCTGTATATAGTATCAAAACTCAGGCCTGGATAATCTTCCTTCAAAGTTTCCTGAACCTCTTTGGCCGTTAAATACTTATCAGACTGCGCAAATAAATCCAGCATGTCTTCCCGCTTGTTTGTGAATTTGTATCCTTCTTCCTTTAACAATTGCAATGCCTGCTGTACATTCATGATTTTAACCCCCTTTTAACTTTACTGAAAATTAACGTTATAATCAAGATGAAAACAGATAACATCACAATCGTCCCCCCAGGAGCCAAGTCCAGGTTATAGGCAAGAATTAAGCCTACAATGACGGAAATCTCTCCAAACAGAACAGAGAAGAAAATTGCTTGTTTGAAACCTTTCGCTATCCTGATTGCTGCTGCTACAGGAAGGGTCATTAAGGATGAAACGAGAAGGATGCCGACAATTCTCATTGAAGCGGCAATTACCAGTGCAACAGTCAAAATAAAGATGAAATGAATCCATCTTGCCTTTACTCCCGAGGCTGCAGCATATTCTTCATCAAAACTCAGCAAAAATAATTCTTTAAACAGCACAATGATGATTAACAGCACAACAACAGAAATGCCTGTCACAATATATAAATCAGATCTCGTTACTGCACTGACACTGCCAAACAGGTAGCTGAATAAGTCGGTATTAAAGCCATTGGCCAGGGAAATAAATATAACTCCGAGTCCGATGCCTCCTGAAAGTATAATCGGTATAGCCAGCTCCTGATAATGCTTATACACTGTACGTAGTTTTTCAATCATCAGAGAGCCTCCTACTGAAAAGGCCATTCCCAGGTAAAGGGGGTTAAGCCCGCTGAAGCCCATGACCTTCTTTTCAAGCAGAAGGGAAGCTGCAATCCCCGCAAGAGTGACGTGGCTGAGTGCATCCGCAATTAAGGAAAGCCTCCTGACAACAATAAACACTCCAAGCAGAGGTGCAATAAATCCTATTAACACCCCGGATATAAAAGCATTTTGCAAAAATTCATATTGAAACATACTGCTTAACATGTTAAAAGTCTCCCAACCTAATGATGATGGTGGTGATCATGCGTGATAATATTTACGGAGTGTCCATAAAAATCAGATAGTCCCTGTTCACCCATTGCTTCAAATTCAGCAGAATTACCATGAAAATGAAGGTGTTTGTTTAGGCATGCTACATGAGTCACCTTGTCAGTTATTGTGCCTACATCATGTGTTACAAGAATCAGCGTAATGCCCAGCCTTTTATTCAAATCCTGAAGCATATGATAAAAATTTTCGACTGTTCCTGCGTCAACGCCTACAGTAGGTTCGTCGAGAATTAAAAGCTGAGGATCACTTACCAGAGCCCTGGCAATAAACGTTCTTTGCTGCTGTCCTCCTGAAAGCTCGCCGATATTTCTATCAGAAAACTCACTTAACCCTACTGCTTCGATGGCAGCCGCTGTCTTTTTCTTGTCACTTTGAGACATCCTCTTAAACAAGCCCAGCTTAGCAGTCAGCCCGCTGGATACGACTTCCTGCACAGAAGCAGGAAAACCTGTATTAAAACTGTTCGCTTTTTGGGAGACGAACCCTATATCATGCTTATTTTTAAACTTTCTAATATCCTCTCCAAACAGCCTCACCTCTCCATGCTGAGGCTTTAAAAGACCGAGCAGACACTTTAGAAGCGTTGTTTTGCCTGAGCCGTTTGGACCAACAAGCCCCAGAAAAGACCCTTTTTCAACTGTTAAATTAATATCTTCCAGCACTTTTTGCCTGTCATAGTAAAATGACAAGTGCCGTATGTCAATAACAGCATCCTTCACACAGTTCACCTTCAATCTATAAGAATCGTTACGATTTATTATTCAAAATCATCGCATTTCACTTAGCCCGGAAGCCCGCTGGACTAAGTCCGCGTCACCTGCTCAATTGCTTTGTTCCGCTGAACCTCTATAAATAGAAAAATGGCAGCAAATTGCAACCATTATAAAAAAGTTATAAGAATAACATTAAAATTATGCCCCAGTGCCAAAAAAATGTCAAGGCAGACGCCTTTTTTGTACTCATTGTAAGTAATCCGTTGAGCCTGCTGCCAGATATAACAGGAGCCGTCAAAGATGGAAAACAGCTGTGAAAAGTAGGCACATCTGCCAAGCCCGCTCCATACATTGTTGTGAGGAGGGATTTTACATTGATTTTAATTCAAAAACTTGTGAATCAGAAGCTTAATACCATTTCACCTGAAGAATTGCTGAAATTTGCAGCACAATACAAGATCAGCATTACCCAGGATCAATCTGCAAAAGTAGCTAAGCTCCTAAAAGGAAAGAATATTAATGTATTTGATGAAAAGGAAAAAAAATCACTTTTGGAATCTGTGTCATCGATCACCTCGCCACAAACAGCACAGCAGGTCAACAAGCTATTGCAGCAGCTCGGTGGATGAGACTACATAAAAAAGGAAGCAATGTCCTGCTTCCTTTTTTACTCATTATAGCGCTTTTAGAGGCTGCGCTTGAATTTTAGTTAGCAGCTCTTCATCAAATTTCTTACTGAAAAGCATGTCAATTTCAAACTTGTATGGAGGCTTCTTATATTTCTTGTCTTCTCCAACATAAGGTGTTTCCAATATTTTTGGAATGCCGGCAAGCTGTTCATGATGCACGATATAAGATATTGCTTCAAAGCCAATATGTCCAAAGCCGATATTTTCATGACGGTCTTTTCTGGCCCCTGCAAGATTTTTGCTATCGTTGATGTGAAGCACTTTTAAACGGTCCAGACCGATAATGGAATCAAATTCTTCAAGAACGCCGTCAAAGTCGTTAACAATGTCGTAGCCTGCATCATGGATATGACATGTATCAAAACAAACAGACAAATGCTGATTATGAGTTACACCCTCCATGATTTGCGCCAGTTCCTGAAAAGACCTGCCGCATTCAGTACCTTTTCCCGCCATGGTTTCAAGTGCGATCTGCACCTCTGAATCTTTATCAAGAACCTCATTTAATCCTTCGATAATTTTTTCTATGCCTTTCTCGCTTCCTGCTCCTACATGGGCACCAGGATGGAGAACTATTTGCTTTGCTCCCAGCGAGGCTGTTCTGTCCATCTCAGTTCGAAGGAAGTTGACTCCCAGCTCAAACGTTGCAGGATTTGTTGTATTTCCAATGTTAATAATATATGGTGCATGAACAACTATATCGGATATTCCGTTTTCAGCCATGTGCTTCAGGCCATTTTCTATGTTCAGGTCTGCAATACTTTTTCGTCTTGTATTTTGTGGCGCCCCCGTATAGATCATAAATGTATTTGCGCCGTACGAGACTGCTTCCTCGCTTGCAGCCAGGAGCATTTTTTTTCCGCTCATAGACACATGTGACCCTATCTTCAGCATTTTAATCCCCCTACTTGCCTTTTCTGCCAAGTCTTCTTTGTCTTTTTTTAATTTTATCCATTTCCTGCTGCATCTTCTTCTTGTATCCCGGCTTTACAGCCTTTGGTTTTCTCACCAGCCTTTTAGCTGTTTCATCCGCTTCATCCGGCGTTCTCGTACGTTTTTTTCTGCTGTTTCTATCTTCAAGCTTTCTCCATTCTCCCTTAACAATGTCTCTGTTTTCAAAGCTGATTCCTAGCTTTTCCAACCTGATTATACTGTCTTCATCTGAGAGATCGTAAATAGTGGCTGCTGTTCCTGAAGCTTCAGCTCTTGCTGTTCTTCCAACCCTGTGGATGTAAAAATCAAGATCGCTTGGCAGCTCAAAGTTAATAACATGGCTGATTCCTTTAATATCAATACCCCTTGCCGCCAGGTCAGTGGCAACAATATATTGAAATTCCAGATCATTAATCTGCTTCATCACTTTCTTTCTTTCCCGTGGCGAAAGATCTCCATGAATTCTTCCTGTTTTCATTCCCTTTTGTGCAAGAGCGTCTGCTACTTCATCCGCTTTCTTTTTTGTATTGGTAAAAACAATCGCCAAGTATGGATTAAACGCCTTTAGCAGCTCATGTAATATATTCACTTTGTTTCTATGTCTCAGCGGAATCAGTAAATGTTCAATTTTGGCAGCAGTCGCCTGCTTTGGTGCTACATGTGTAAATTTAGGGTTTTCCATATACTTTTTCAAAAACCCTTTCAGCCTTTCAGGGATTGTTGCTGAAAAGACCAGCATTTGAAGCTTTTCAGGCATATGGCTTCCAATTTGATCCACATCCTCGAGGAACCCCATATCAAGCATGAGATCCGCTTCATCAATAACGAGCGTTTTCACCTGATGGACAAACAGGGCCTGCTCTTTAATCAAATCGTTGATTCTGCCCGGAGTACCAATCACAAGATTAGGCTGCTGCTTTAATTTTTCAATCGCCCTCTGCTTGTCTGTTCCTCCGATGAATAGCTTTGCAGATATTGCCTGATCCTTAGGAGCAAATTTTATCAGCTTCTGTGCTTCCAAGTAGATTTGATTGGCAAGCTCTCGTGTTGGAGCTGTGATGACTGCTTGTACATGAGGAATGGAAGTATCAATTTTTTCTATGATTGGCAGCAGGTAAGCAAGCGTCTTTCCTGTCCCGGTCTGTGACTGCCCGATTGCGCTTTCGCCTTTCAGCAGAGCAGGCAGAAGTCTTTCCTGAATCTCGGTCGGTTCATAAAATCCTAAATCTTCAATTGCTTCTATAAGAAAAGGCTTCAGTGAAAACCTCTCAAATTTTGTTTCCGGCATATTTTATTCTCCTTTAATGTGCTGTATTAGCTAATCAGCGTCCAAATAGCTTGAGTTCATCTCCACATTATATAGCATTACCTTTTAAAACACCAATCTCTTATGAACTTGTTCATTTTTGTCCCTTTTTTGGAAGCGTCCAGCGCAGAAACAGGGTGAAAAGCCTGCATATCAGTATCTCCGCTCTTTTTCTATAAACATTTTGCCCCAATTATGCATACGTTAAAGGTAGATATTAGTTTTATGAGAGGAGGGTATGTTATGTTCCAGCAAAGACCAATGCCGCCAATGAATCCTGGAAACATGAACATGAGAGGGCCGTTTCAGCAGCCGTTCGGAAGAGGTATGGGAAATATGGGAGGTATGGGAGGAATGCAGCAATTCCGCCAGATGGGGATGGGCCAGCAATTTCCTTATCAGCAGGCGCCCGTGAAAACAGGAGGACTGAAAGGCATGATTTCGAAGATCCTTCCGGGAGGCGGCCAGAATGCTGCCAACGCTGCCGGTGGAGCAGCCAGAAGTCTGCCAGGTATCGGCGGCGTTCCCGCTATTGGAGGAGTTCAAGCAGCGGCTGGAAGTGCACAGGGCATTTCCGGCCTGATGAATCCCCAGAATATTTCAGGTATGCTCGGCAATGTCCAGAAGGTTCTTGGAATGGCACAGCAAGTAACACCAATGGTGCAGCAGTATGGGCCGCTGGTCAGAAATCTTCCTGCCATGATGAAAATATACAGTGAATTAAAAAATACCGGCAGTGATTCCAATGAGGAAAACAGTACGGAACAAGAAGCTCCGCCAGCTGCTCAGCCTGTACAAATCAGCGAAAGCACCACAGCTGAAATAGACTACGAGGATGCCCCGCAAGAGGTTCAGGAGCCAAGGGCTGTAAGAAGCGGTGCGTCAAGGCCTCGCCTTTATGTGTAGATTTCTTTGAATTTCAACGGACAATTCGATATAATATGAAGTGATTGAACGATGGATTTTAAAAAGCCTTTTATGGCTTTTTTACTGTTTAGATGGACAAGCATTGCGCTTGGCTCTCTTGAGGAGGAATGACATTTGAAAGTAATTAAAATTGCACCCCGGGGCTATTGCTATGGTGTTGTAGATGCGATGGTAATAGCCAAGAATGCTGCTTTAGATAAAACTCTGCCAAGACCTATTTATATCTTGGGAATGATTGTTCATAATAAACATGTTACAGATGCTTTTGAAGAAGAAGGAATTATCACACTGGATGGAGAGAACCGCCTTGAAATCCTCAGTAAGATAGAAAGCGGAACTGTTATTTTCACAGCCCACGGAATCTCCCCGGAGGTCAGAGAGCTGGCAAGCAGGAAAGGATTGGTCACGCTGGATGCCACCTGCCCTGATGTAACAAGAACTCATGACCTGATTCGCGAAAAAGAAGCGGAAGGCTATCAAGTTATCTATATTGGCAAAAAAGGCCACCCTGAGCCTGAAGGAGCTGTTGGTGTAGCCCCAGCCATCGTTCATCTTGTGGAGACAGAGGAAGACGTTAAAAACCTAACACTGAACAGCGAAAAAATTATTGTTACGAACCAGACAACCATGAGCCAATGGGATGTTGGAGATATTATGGAACTGGTAAAAGACAAATTCCCTCATGTTGAATTTCATCAGGAAATTTGTCTGGCCACTCAAGTGCGTCAGGAAGCGGTAGCCGAGCAGGCTGGTGAAGCGGACCTGACAATCGTTGTAGGAGATCCAAAAAGCAATAACAGCAACCGCTTAGCACAGGTGTCTGAACAAATCGCAGGTACAAGAGCTTACCGTGTCTCTGATGTACGTGATATTCAGCTGGAATGGCTGCAAGGGATTGAGACGGTGGCAGTGACTGCAGGTGCCTCTACACCTACGCCCATTACAAAGGAGGTCATTCAGTTTCTGGAGAAATTTGAAGAAGCTGATTCCTCTACATGGCTTCAGGAGCACAGCATTCCTCTCAAGAAAATTTTGCCTAAAGTAAAATCAAAAGCATAATTACAAAGAAAGCTGGCGGGAAGTTTCCGCCAGCTTTCTTCTTTCTTGCCTGTTCTTCATCTTTTAAAGGAATAAAAAAGGATCCGTTCTGGATTCTGATGCAAACACGCTGAGTTCAAATGACTTCTCATTCGCCATTGAGAGCAGAACGTCAGCTGCGCCCTGTTTCATTATACTTTCTATATGATGGCCTGCGTCAATGATATTCAATCCAAGCATCATCGCATCATGAGCTGTATGATAATAAATATCACCAGTAACAAACACATCTGCCCCGCTGAACTTTGCCTGGTGAATATACTTATTTCCATCTCCGCCAAGCACCGCTGCTTTTTTCACAGTATCATCAGGGTTTCCAACAATCCTCACTGTATCTACATTCAAGGACTGCTTAACATGTTCTGCAAATCTCTTAAGTGTCATTTCTTCAGGAACCTGTCCCACTCTCCCCAACCCTCTTTGAATTCCTTCGTTTTCCAGAGGGATGATGTCATATGCAACTTCTTCATAGGGATGCGCTTTTTTCAAGGCAGAGAGTACCATCTTTTCCCTGCTTTTCGGATAGATTGTTTCTAGTTTCACTTCATGTACTTCTTCCATCTCCCCAGGCTCTCCAAGGTATGGGTGAGATCCTTCCAGAGGAAGAAATGATCCTGTTCCTTCGGTTGTAAAGGTGCAGTGGCTGTAATTGCCGATATGTCCTGCCCCTGCATCCCCCAAAGCTTTTTTCACCTGTTTCTTATGCGTCTCAGGGACAAAGGCAATGAGCCTTTTTAATTCATCTGTATATGTAGGGGCTAACAGCTTTGTGTCTGTAAGGCCGAGAGCACCGGCCAACATATCATTTACGCCTCCGTCTGCTACATCCAGATTCGTATGTGCTGCGTACACAGCAATATCATGCTTGATGCATTTCTCAATTATTCTTCCTGATGGTGTATCTGTAATAACATTTTTTAACGATCTGAAAAGTGGAGGATGATGGGCAATGATCAGGTCAGCCCCTTTTTCAATAGCTTCATCAACAACTTCCTCCATCACATCCAGTGTCATCATCACCTGGGAAACAGGCTTATTCAGTGTGCCGATTTGAAGACCGATTTTGTCTCCTTCTAGCGCAAGTGATTTAGGTGCATAGCTTTCAAATAATGAAATGACTTCATAGCCGTTGGGGACTTTACTCATTATTGACCGCCTCCTCAATTTCTTTGATCTTCATTTTCAGCTCTTCTGTTTTTCTTAGATTCTCCGGAGTACCAGGAGCTTTAGATAAATCACTCAGCACTCTTTCCCAGTGCTTTCTTTCATTTTTCCACTTTTTCTCAAATACATCAGAGTTTTCTCTCATTAGTATCGGACCAAGAAGAAGCTCGGTTTCCAGCTTATCTTTTGAGTAGTGAAGAAGTGGAGCACCCTTTTCTGCAACCAGAATTTCGTAGATTTTTTCATCTTCTTCTAGAATTTGTTCGTGGAGTAGCTGCCACTCGTTGTCGATCAGCCATTTTCGTATATTGTTAGCATTCACATTCGGCTGGAGAATCAGCCTTTCTTTTCCAGATAGTATGCTCCTGCCTTCTTCCAGAATCTTCGTAATCAGAGTGCCGCCCATTCCGGCTATCGTGATGCAGTCAGCCTCTCCCTTTTCCAAAACGGACAGGCCGCTGCCTTTTCTAACCTCAATTCTATTTTCAAGTCCGCTTTTAGCGACCTGTTCAACAGCGGATTGGAATGGTCCCTCCACTACTTCGCCTGCAATAGCTTCTTCCGCAAGTTCATTAAGAACCGCATAGCAGGGAAGATAAGCATGATCAGATCCTATATCAGCAAGCACAGCTCCTTTAGGAATATAAGAACTTACTGCTTCAAGCCTTTGTGACAATTTTTGTTCATTCATGTTTTCACCACAATTTTCTTTTAAGATTATCTTCTCTTTATATAATAAAAAAAGTCCTTCACATATGCAAAGGACATCCTCAAAATTCTACTGTAATTCTGCGACCCACGCAGTCATCTCATCTAATTTTTCCTGTGGAACAAGGTTGCCCGGCATACCGTTTCCACCGTTTTGGATAATATTTTTGATATCATTTTCACTTAATCTTTCGCCGACACCTGTAAGCTTCGGTCCGACTCCGCCCTCATAATTTTGGCCATGACAGTTAATACAGCCCTGCTGAGCGTAAATTTCTTCAGGTGAAGCGTTTGCAACGTCTTCTGCCGGCTGCTCTTCTCCACCTTCAGCAAGCTGTCTTGCATCTCCTAAACCCTTAAAAGAAAATAAGAAAATAAGGCCGATTCCAAGAACGGCAATTAGTGCAAAAGGAATTAGCGGGTTGCGGTTCATCTTTGTTTCCTCCCTTATGTATAACTAACAAAAATTCCAAACAATCTCTATTTTACTTTAATTTTACTAGAAGATAAAGGATATTCATAGCATCTTGATAAGAATTTCACGAATTTGACAAAAAAACCCCATCTTGGAAAGATGAAGTTTCCGCTTTGTTTCAACAGCCAAGGTGCCTTGCAATGACCATTCTCTGTATCTCGCTTGCCCCTTCGCCTATTTCGGTAAGTTTTCCGTCTCTTAAGTATCTTTCCACTTCATATTCTTTCATATATCCATATCCGCCATGAATTTGAATAGCCTGAGAGGCAACTTCCATACATATTTCCGATGCATAAAGCTTGCACATGGAAGCTTCTTTTCCAAACGGCTTTCCTTGATCCTTTAACCAGGCGGCTTTATATACCATATTTCTTGCAAGTTCAACCTTCATTGCCATATCTGCAAGTTTAAACTGTATGGCCTGAAATTCCGATAAGGCTTTTCCAAACTGCTTTCTTTCTTTCGCATAGATCAGAGCTTTATCAAGAGCAGCCTGGGCAATTCCAACCGCCATAGCTCCAATTCCTATTCGTCCGCCATCAAGTGTAGCGAGGAATTGCTTAAAACCATTCCCTCGATCTCCAAGGAGATGATCTTGCGGAACCTCCACATCCTCCAGAACCAGTTCAGTCGTATTAGATGAATGAAGCCCCATTTTTTCATACTGATCCAGCACGGTAAAACCCGGCGCATCAGTCGGAACGATAATTGCACTAATCTCTTTTTTCCCATCCACTCTGCCTGTAACAGCCGTTAATGCAAGAAACTTGGCATATGAAGCGTTTGTAATGTAGCACTTATTTCCGTTAATGATAAAGCTACCATTCTGTTCTCTTGCTTGTGTCAGCGTTCCTCCTGCATCTGAACCGGCATTCGGTTCTGTCAGGCCAAAAGCTCCAAGTGATTCACCGGAACAAATTTGCGGAAGGTATTTTAGCTTCTGTTCCTCAGTACCAAATAAATCAATGGGAGCACCTCCCAGAGATATATGAGCAGAATAAGTGATTCCTGTGGATCCGCATGCTCTGCTCAGTTCCTCCGTTACAATAGCAAAACTAATGGTATCCGCTCCCGCTCCGCCATACTCTTCCGGAAAAGGCAGTCCAAGCATTCCCAATTCCCCCAGAGTATCAAATATCTCTTTGGGAAATACTTTAGTCCTGTCCCTTTCTATTGCTCCCGGTGCTACTTCCCCATCCGCAAACTCCCTGATTGTCCTTAATATCAGCTTCTGCTCCTGCGACAAATCAAAATTCATTGTAATCCCCCTTTGAATGCGCTTACAGAAATATTATAAAGATGATTCAATATTTTCTCAACTTTTAAATAACTTTTACCAAATATGATAAAAGTGTCAAAAGCAATCCTGCCGTTCCAACAATTAGATAATATCGCAGTTTTTTAAAGATGCCGGCCGCAGTCCAAATCAAGACATTGACCAGCAATACAGAATACACATTTATTTCAGGGAGAAATAACGTAGTAATATGCAAGCTGCCCAGAAGCAGCAGCAAAAAAAAGATGCCAGTAAGAGCATGTAATAAGCTTGTTTTTCTCAGGTAATAAATTCCGAAAATTCCGATAAGATAGAAAATAAAGACAAAAGAGATTTGCAAATAGGTTGGCAAACCATTAAAATAAAAAACAAGAAGGCTAAGCGGAATCAAAGCTCCGAGCATGAGGAAATAAAAAACCCTCTTGCGTCTATGAAATGCTGGTGCAGGAACTCCTTCCCCGCCTCCAGCTGAAGCTCCTTCTGTATAAAGAGCTAAGAGAAAATTACAGTAGGTTTCCGGCAGAAGTTTATTTTCTTTCCAGTACAGTATCTCTTGTATGATCACGTGTTTGCGGTCCTGTTCCATGCGCTACCTGCCTTCAGAAATGTCGTTATAAGTTTATTGTAAAAGTGGAGGAACAGCTTGTAAACAAGAAAAGCCGTAAGTGTATGGAAGGAATTCCTGGATGAAAGAAAATTGGAAGCTCAATGGTACAGCACTGCAGCAGAAATACTTTCATAAAAAAAAGACGGACTCATGTCCGCCTCCTATTCCAAGAAGTCTTTTAGTCGTTTGCTGCGGCTCGGATGGCGAAGTTTACGCAGCGCTTTAGCCTCTATTTGGCGGATACGCTCTCTCGTTACACCGAATACCTTGCCAACTTCTTCAAGGGTCCTTGTTCTGCCATCATCAAGCCCAAAACGAAGGCGAAGTACATTTTCTTCACGATCAGTCAGAGTGTCCAATACGTCTTCCAGCTGCTCTTTTAGAAGCTCGTATGCGGCATGTTCAGAAGGAGAAGTAGCATCCTGGTCCTCAATAAAATCACCCAGGTGTGAATCATCTTCTTCACCGATCGGCGTTTCAAGTGAAACAGGCTCTTGGGCTATTTTAAGAATTTCCCTTACCTTTTCCGGTGTCAGATCCATGTCTTCTCCGATTTCTTCAGGAGACGGTTCTCTCCCCAAATCCTGCAGGAGCTGCCTTTGGACTCTGATGAGTTTATTAATGGTTTCCACCATATGAACAGGGATACGGATGGTTCTGGCCTGGTCTGCAATTGCCCTTGTGATGGCCTGGCGAATCCACCATGTTGCATACGTACTGAATTTAAAGCCCTTACGATAGTCGAATTTCTCAACGGCTTTCATTAAGCCCATATTACCTTCCTGAATCAGATCCAAAAACAGCATGCCGCGTCCTACATAACGCTTCGCAATGCTTACGACGAGACGAAGGTTTGCTTCTGCCAGACGGCGTTTCGCTTCCTCATCGCCAGCTTCAATTCTGTTTGCAAGAGAAATTTCTTCATCAGCTGTTAATAAATCTACACGTCCAATTTCCTTCAAATACATACGGACAGGATCGTTGATTTTTACTCCCGGAGGAACGCTGAGATCATTCAGATCAAACTCTTCTTCTTCTTTCGCCAGCTGCTGAACATTAGGGTCTGCCGTCTCTTCATTCTCGCCGAGAAGTTCTACACCCTGCTCGCCCAAAAACTCATAATACTCATCCATCTGATCTGACTCTATTTCAAAGTTTGACATCCGTTCAGCGATCTCTTCGTATGTCAAAACCCCGCGTTTTTTACCAATCTCAGTTAATTGTTCTTTTACCTGTTCTATCGTTAGCTCGGAATCATGGGTTTGTTTATCAGCCATTGGATCCCCTCCTTCAAAAAAATGAATCAATCGCTGCCGGGATTGTGGGCAGCTGTGTAAGTATGCGATCTATTTTAACGCTCTTTTCAAACCTACAATCTCCATTGCAACCTGCGCAGCCTTCACATAATCTTTTGCTCTTTCGGCATCGTTTTTTTCTGCTTCTTTTTCTTTTATCTTTAACCAATTTTGGTGATTCAACACCTGCTTTACATAGTCGGACAATTCCTGTTCAGAAATCTCATCCTGTACCTGCATCATTGCAAGCTCTGTAAGATGCTGATGAAGCTTGCGGTCTTGCACCCTGGCTAAAAATTTCCCAGCATTAGCCTCGTTGCCCTCCTCATAATAAGCATATAAGTAAGTAACAATAGCACGATGTTCTTCGATATTAAACTGGAGGCCTACGCGGTCCAAAACTTTAAAAGCAAAGTCTTCATTTTTCAGCATATGTGCAATGAGCAAGCGCTCCGCATTATGAAAGGCAGGAAGCAGTCTTTTTTGTCTAGCCTTAAATTGAGCAGGCTTTTGTGCAGCTGGAGACGTTTGCTGACTGTTTGGCCTGGCGTTTGGATCTTTACGGCCGCTGCTCCGATGGATCTGCTCTTTCAGCACTTCAATTGGAAGAGAAAATTCACTGGAAAGCTGTTTGAGATAAATCTCCTGTTCTACCGGACTTTTGAGGGAACTAATTTCATGAAGAACCTTTTCGATATATTCAACTCGTTCTCCTTCATTTTGAAGATTTTTTCCTCTGCGGTAGTATTGCATTTTAAAAGCTGTTAATGTTACGCTTGCCCCTATTACATCATTCCTGAATTTCTCAGGACCATGTTTTCTTATGTAGTCATCGGGGTCCATCCCATCAGAGATAACGGCGACTCTTACTTTGCAGCCGATTGAAGTGAGAGTTCTTGAAGCTCTTATTGTGGCATCTGCGCCGGCAGAATCCGAATCATAGCAGATGATGATATCAGAAACATTCCGCTTCAGTATTTTAGCCTGTTCATCGGTCAGTGAAGTTCCCATTGTCGCAATGGAATGTTCTACACCTGATGCAGCTGCTGAAATAACATCGGCAAAGCCTTCAAACAGAATAGCCTGTTCTTGTTTTCTAATATGTAATCTTGCCTGATTAAAGTTATACAGCAATTTACTTTTGTTAAAAATCTTAGTTTCAGGGCTGTTCAAATATTTCGGCTGTTCATTCTTATTGAGAACTCTTCCGGAAAAAGCAACGGTGTTTCCATGGTGGTCGTGAATAGGAAACATAATCCGGTTTCTGAAACGGTCCAGAAAAGACTGATCTGACTGTTTGCGCACAAGCAGGCCGGCCTTTTCCATAAGTTCTGCGTCAAAGCCCCGTTTTGTGAGGAACTTGACTACAAAATCCCATGAATCCAACGAGTAGCCTATTTCAAACTTTTCAATTGTTTCTTTTGTAAAGCCCCTTTGAAGCAAATAATCCAGAGCTTCCTGACCTTCCTTTGTGTTTATTAACAAATGATGGTAAAATTTCTTTAAAAGCTCGTGAGCTTCTATCATGGTGTGAACATCTTTGTTTTTTTCAGGGGAAGCCTGCTGGCTTCCGGCAGGATCAGGCAGATCAATGCCTGCTTTTTCGCCCAGTTTATAAATAGAGTCGATAAAAGACAAGCCTTCAAGATTCATGAGAAAAGAAAAAACATTTCCTCCTTCTCCGCAGCCAAAACAGTGATAAATCTGCTTTTCAGGCGATACTGAGAAAGAAGGGGTGCTTTCCCCATGAAACGGGCAGAGCCCAAAATAATTTCTTCCCTGTTTCTTCAATTGAACATATTCATTAATCACTTCTACAATGTCAACTGAGCTTTGAATACTTTCAATTGTTTCATCGGGGATTCTATTTCCCATAACAACAACTCCGTGTTACAGTTATTCGCTGTTCATAAAGGAAATCCTTCATAATTCGACAGTATTTTTTTAAGAACTGTGATAAAATTCATTTTATCTTTATCAGTCAGTTTTTTCGGTCCTTTTGAATGGTTGCCGAGGCTTCTTTCCTTTGCAGCAAGATAGCGGTATTGCAAAGCAGAGTCAATATTAGACTCTGTATACTGTTTACCCCTTGGAGTGATAATTGTAACGTTTTTCCTTAGCAGCAATCCGGCTAACCCAATATCCTGAGTCACGACTAAATCTCCGGAGCTTGTATGGTTAGCAATGTATAAATCTGCTGCCTCCCTGCCGGTATCAACATACACCCATTCCCCTCCGAGCGAAGGGTTGGCCAGATGATTATATGACGCGACAAAAATGACAGGGAGATGATGCTCGCCCGCCGCCTGAAGAATTTCCTCTTTCACAGGGCAGGCATCAGCGTCGACAAAAATTTTCATATATCTATCGCTATCCTTTTCTATTCTACATCACTCCGCTATATCCTTCTTTTGTGTGGAAATCACCAAATTGAAAATCATGTCGAATTATTTACCGTCCAAAACCTTGACATTACACCTTAGATAGTTTATTCGAACTTTTAAAAGTCTAAACCTAAAATAAATAAATTTATCACAAATTTTTATTATAATACAAACTTTCTATTTTAGCTATCAAAAAATAATAACCCAGGGAGAAACCCCTGAGTCATTGTTTATGAACTTGATTTTGTCATAATGGTCTGTATTAAACTGGCTGTTTCCTCCACTGCTTTGTTTGAAACGTCTATTACTTCACAGCCGATTCTATCGACAATTTTTTCAAAGTAAGAGAGTTCCTCGTGAATTCGATCCATGTTTGCATACATTGCCTTGTCATTCAAACCTAAAGACTTCAGCCGCTCTCTTCTAATATCATTCAGCTTATCAGGGCTAATTTTTAAGCCTATGCATTTTGATGAAGGAACTTTATAAAGTTCTTCAGGGGGCTCAACTTCAGGAACAATCGGAACATTGGCCACTTTGAATCGTTTGTGTGCAAGATATTGTGAAAGGGGTGTCTTTGATGTCCTTGAAACACCGACTAGGATGATATCTGCTTTTAAAATTCCGCGGGGATCCCGCCCGTCATCATACTTTACTGCAAATTCAATTGCTTCGACTTTTTTAAAGTAGTCTTCATCAAGCTTTCGGACACGGCCCGGTTCATACTTTGGCTGAAGTTCATATGAAGTCTCCATTTTATCTATCAACGGTCCGATGATATCATAATAGATGACGCCCTTTTTTTCAGCTTCTTCAATTAGAGCCTTCCTTAAATTTGGTACTACAAGTGTAAAACAAACAATTGCCCTGTCCATCTTTGCCAGTGAAATCACTTCATGTACCGTTCCTATATCTTCAACATATGGAATTCTCTTAATCGTTGTGGCGGAAACATTGCCATTAAATTGGCTGATTGCCGCTTTTACAACCAGTTCTGCAGTTTCCCCTACTGAATCCGAGACAACATAAACTGTTCTCATACCCATTGATTCCCCCGTTCTCTCACTAAAGCATATCATTTTCTGCCAGACGCACCAAGATGTTAGTCATGTTTGTCTTCGTAATTCTGCCCGTTACTTCATAGCCCTGCTCCGTGTCCCTAATGATAGGCAGAGCATCAATCTGCTTTTCAATTAGTATTTTGGCAACATCCATTATGTAGTCATCTTTCCGGCACACTGTGATGTTAGGCATTCTTGTCATTATAATATTAACAGGAAAAGAGGTTAATTCCTGCTTTCCAATACTTGCTCTGAGAAGATCTTTTCTTGAGAGTACTCCTACCAATAGCGATTGTTCATCCACTACAAACAGAGTGCCGACATCCTCCAAAAACATGGTACAGATGGCGTCATATACAGAAACATTGTCAGGCACTACTACCGGGATAGACTGAAAGTCCTTCACCTGGAGTTTATTCAGTTTCTCGGACAGCAGCTGATTGCTGGTTTTGCCTGTAAAAAAATATCCAACTCTCGGCCTTGCTTCCAAATAGCCGGCCATTGTCAGGATGGCCAGATCCGGCCTGAGCGTAGCTCTTGTTAAGTGCAGCCGCTCTGCAATATGCTCCCCGGTAATGGGTCCATTTTCTTTTACAATTTCAAGGATTTTTTCCTGCCGCTTGTTCAGTTCTATTTTACTCACCACCCTGCTCTTAAAACGGATATCTATTAACTGGCGTATGCTCCTGCTGAACATAGCCGCTTATTTAAAATTCTATCAGCATTTTCTTCTTTTTATGACTACTGCTGCTGAGTAAGTTAATTAGGTTATACTATATATTAATATTATATACTAATTCCCCGGTAAAGTAAGCATATATTAACAAGCGAAAAGACGATTATCCATTGATAACCGCCTTTCCACTACTCTATTTTACTATAACCGCATTCATATCGGCAAAGGATTTGATTGCCTCAGCCAGGTGAACCATCTGGCTCAGCCTGTTACTTTGCAAAGCAGTGTCCGGTGCCATTACCATTGTATGTTCAAAATACTGGCGGATTGCAGGCTCAAGAGCATTCAGCTCGGAAAAAACCGAGTCATAGTCTGCTTTTTCTTCTAGTGTTTGCAGTCTTATTTCCAGCTGTTTAAAGTTATGATACAGCTTCTTTTCATGCTCATTTTCAAAAAGATTTTCCTGTATTTCACCTTTGGTCCCTTTACTGGAGATGTTTAACACCCTGGCCAGTGCTTCCACTGTCTCCTTAAACCCTTCTTTTCCTGACGCGGCCTCAAGAACCTTTGCCTTGGCAAAAAGGGCTGTTGCTTCTTGATGCTTGGAGCCAAGCACCGCATCAATCAAGTCATAACGGACTCCTTCTTCTCCCAGAACATGCTTCATCCTCATTCTGAAAAATTGCAGAATATCCTTTTGGGCATCTTCATGCCCCCCTGCTTCAAATAAGGCTAAAGCCATCTCCGCCAGTTCAGGGAAAGACAATCTCCATCTTTTAGCCAGGAGAATTTGCACAATTCCTGAAGCCTGCCTGCGAAGTGCGTATGGATCCTGTGAGCCTGTAGGGATATTACCGATAGAGAAAAATCCTGCGATGGAGTCAAGCTTATCTGCCAAAGCAACTACAGCACCTATGCGTGATGCCGGAGCAGCATCCTCAGCAAATCGCGGCTGATAATGTTCATTAATTGCAGCTGCAACTTCCGGTGCCTCTCCTGCAAGAAGTGCATATTTTTCACCCATCATACCCTGCAGCTCAGGGAATTCATATACCATGTGACTGACCAAATCAAATTTACAGATGCCGGCCGCCCTTTCAAGAAGCATAAGCTCTTCATCCGTGAAGTTCAGCTGTTCGCCAATCTGTTGCGAAAGCTTGACGATTCTTCTTACTTTATCGCCGACAGTTCCAAGCTTTTCATGAAATACGACTCTTTCAAGCTTTTCCATTGCGGTGCTGATGGACAGCTTCTGATCTTCCTTGTAAAAAAAGTTTGCATCGGAAAGCCGCGCTTTCAGAACTTTTTCATTTCCCCTGGCAACCGCATCAAGGCTGCGGTCATCCCCATTACGGACTGTCACGAAGTGAGGTAGCAGCTTTCCGTCTGCGTTTTTCACAGGAAAATAGCGCTGATGCTCTTTCATTGAAGTAATGAGTACTTCCTGAGGCAGCGTTAAATACTCTTCTTCAAAAGACCCATAAAGAGCGGTTGGGTATTCTACAAGATTATTAACCTCTTCCAGCAGTTCTTCATCAACAGGTATTATCCAGGAGTGCTGAAGCTCAAGTGCTTTCAGCTGTTCTCGAATACAGCTTTTTCTCGCTTTTGCATCACCTTCAACAAATTGTTCTTTCAGTACAGCTCTATACTGAGAAGGTTCACTGATGCTGGCTTTGCCTCCCAGGAACCGGTGGCCCCATGTATGCACAGAAGATTGTACGCCTGCCACTTCAAAGGAAATGAGTTTCTCTCCGAATAATGCAGCAATCCATTTAATAGGGCGGGCATAACGAAGGTCAGAATTTCCCCATCTCATATTTTTCGGGAAGGATAATCCTGTAATAATAGCCGGCAAATCCTTTGCAAGCAAGCTCAGTGTTTCTCCTCCGGCAATATGTTTTTGTACATGAACATACTCTATGCCATTTATCTCTTTGAAGAAGATATCTTCAACAGACGCACCCTGCCCCCTGGTAAAACCAATTGCAGCCTTTGTCCAGTTTCCTTCAGAATCAATGGCTATTTTCCTTGCCGGACCTTTTGCTTCTTCTTCAATATCGTCCTGTTTTTCTGCAGCTTCCTTCACCAGCACTGCAAGTCTTCTTGGAGTAGAGAAGGGCACAGCTTCAGCATAGGAAATACGGTTATCTTTCAGCCAGGCTTCAACCTTGCTTTTCAATTGAGTGCTCGCGTCTGTAACAAACCTTGCCGGGAGCTCCTCAAGGCCTATTTCAAGGAGAAAGTCTTGTCTATTCATGATTCTTGCCCTCCGCTTCTTTTGACATAGGGAAACCAAGTTTTTCACGTTCCTCATAGTAAGTTCCGGCTACCCTTCTTGCCATATTCCTCATTCTTCCGATGTAGCCGGTTCTCTCTGTAACGGAAATCGCTCCTTTTGCATCAAGAAGGTTGAAGGTGTGCGAGCATTTCAATACATAGTCATATGCCGGATGAACAAGCCCTTCATCCATCTGGCGAAGCGCTTCTTTCTCATACATGCTGTAAAGTTCAAAAAGCATGTCGGTATTAGATGTTTCAAATGTGTACTTAGAATGTTCATATTCAGGCATAAGGAAGATATCCCTTACAGAGAATCCTTCTGTCCACTCCAGGTCAAAAACATTCTCTTTATCCTGAATATAAGATGCCAGCCTTTCAATTCCGTATGTAATTTCAACAGAAACAGGTTTGCACTCAATGCCCCCTACCTGCTGAAAATAAGTGAATTGAGTAATTTCCATTCCATCCAGCCATACTTCCCATCCAAGACCTGCACACCCAAGGGAAGGATTTTCCCAGTTATCCTCCACAAAACGAATATCATGATCAAGCGGGTTAATCCCCAGTGCCTTTAATGAGTCCAGGTACAGCTCCTGAATATTATCTGGCGAAGGTTTCATAATCACTTGAAATTGATGATGCTGATACAGCCTGTTTGGATTTTCTCCATATCTTCCGTCAGCAGGCCTGCGAGAAGGCTCTACATAGGCCACATTCCATGGCTCCGGTCCAATTGCTTTTAAAAAAGTGAACGGACTCATTGTTCCGGCACCTTTTTCAGTATCATAGGCCTGCATAAGGATACAGCCCTGATCTGACCAGTGTTTTTGAAGCGTCAGTATCATTTGTTGAATATTCATTCAAGCACCTCCCAATAAATTTAAAAACATAAAAAACTCCCGTCTCTATGTCTTTGAAGTTGACATAGGGACGAGAGTTACCCGCGGTTCCACCCTATTTGCCAAGAAGAAGATATCTCAGCCGCTTTATGTAATGGTGCCGCTCCGGAATGCCCTTCTCCGCCGTTTCATCCCCGGCTTTCACCATCCCGGAGTCGCTGAAATTGAAAGAGTGCAGATACTTTTTTCCTTCTATGCAGCATGTTCAGTTTTTTAAAAATATAATCGAAAAATAAGCAATTGTCAACTTTGATCTGACAGCTTGCCCCGAAGCGCGTCCATTTGATCCAGGAATTTTTTGGATTTTAAATACAATCCTGAGTATTCCTGATAGTAGGTATCAATTACAGTCTTTAATTCCTTTTTTGTTTGTGGCTTAACAGAAATACTGCCAAGCCTGTTAAGATCAAAATAATAAAACAGCCTTAGCAGCTTTACTGCAGTCTGGGAGAGAGGAATGCGATAAGGATCTTTAGCAAAGCAGCGATGGCAGATAAAGCCGCCTTCCCGGATGGAAAAATGAAAATCCCCTTCCTTGCTGCTGCAGATGGAACAGGAATCCAAATGAGGATACAGACCCAGTACATTCAGCATCTTCATCTCGAAAATATGGATTAATATTTCAGCGTCAACGTCTTCGTTAATATACGTAAGCAGCTGAAGAAACAGCTGAAACAAAAAAGGATTAGGCTGATGATTTTCAGTCGCTCTATCCAGCAGTTCTGCTGCATAAGAAGCATAGCCCGTTAAGAAAATGTCTTCCCTGATGCCCCTCATGTTTGTAACAGCTTCGCCCTGCTGCAAACTGCCCAGGCCGGACGACCGCTGATACAGGTAATAACCATGGGTAAACGGCTGGGTAACAGCGGCCAGGCGGCTGTTTGTCTTCTTAGCACCCCGGGCCATTACACCTATCTTTCCGTTTTCTCTTGTATAAATCGTAACAATTTTATTTGTTTCTCCGTAATCACTTGTCCGGATTACAATTCCTTCGCTTTTTTGAAGCATGATCCCACCACCCGGCCGGGAAACAGGCAAGATTACAGTATTGGGAAATCTAGTTCAGCTAGGTCATCGTCCTCTAAATCGGGTGAATCAGGATGCTCCTTTTCAAGTTCCTTAAAAAGAAGATAAGTATTAATATCACCTGTGCTCGAGAAAATTTTCCAGGTAAAGTCTAACATGAGATACCCCGCCTCTCGTTTTTATGACTGACTAGCAAGTGACCAGTTTCTTATCAATATCTTGACCTATTTCCCTTGGTTTCATGTTGCCTTATTTTGTAAAACAGGCTGCCGGCAGATTAATATTCGTCTTCTCTGAATCCGAAATCCCTAAGCTGGCCGCTTTTGTTTCTCCAGTCTTTTTGCACTTTTACCCACAGCTCCAGGAAAACCTTTGAACCAAGCAGCGCCTCAATATCTGCTCTTGCTTTTTGGCCCACTTCCTTCAGCAATTTTCCTTGTTTGCCAATTACAATTCCCTTTTGAGAATCACGCTCAACAATAATCGTGGCACCTACATAAATGGCACCGTTGTTTTCCCTTTTCTTTATCTGATCAATGACAACAGCAATGGAATGGGGAATTTCTTCTCGCGTCATGTGAAGAACCTTTTCACGAATTAGCTCTGAGATAATAAAGCGTTCCGGATGATCTGTGACCTGGTCTGCAGGATAATATTGCGGACCTTCCGGAAGATATTCATGTATCTGCCTAAGAAGGGTATCAACATTATTGCCCTGCAACGCTGAGATGGGAACAATCTCTTTAAATGGATAGAGCGCTTTGTACTGCTCAATTAAAGGAAACAGTTCATCAGGGTGTATCTGATCTATTTTATTAATAACCAGGAAAACTGGTGTATTGGTATTTTTTAATTTCTCAATAATAAATTCATCGCCTCTGCCGTAGCCTTCATCAGCATTAATCATAAACATGATAATGTCTACTTCTTTCAGTGTGTTTTGGGCCACTTTCATCATGAAGTCCCCAAGCTTATGCTTTGGCTTATGAATTCCGGGTGTGTCTATAAATATAATCTGCGAATCGTCTGTTGTATAAACTCCCTGAATTTTATTCCTGGTCGTTTGCGGCTTATCACTCATAATCGCGATTTTCTGACCGATTACCCGATTTAAAAATGTTGATTTTCCTACATTGGGTCTCCCAATGATAGAGATAAAGCCAGATTTATATTCTGTATTGTTATTCATGTAAATCCTCCGCTGAAAATGCCCCTGGCAAAAGTTCCTCCACTGATAGTTCCTCTACATCCCCGTTGAGATTTGTCAAAAAGATTTTCATGTCTTTAGGGCAAAGTTCGGAAATTACCTGCCTGCATGCTCCGCATGGCGGAACAGGTCTGCTAGTGTCTGCAACTACTGCCATTGCAGTGAAATTCTTCTCCCCTTCAGAATATGCCTTAAAAAGGGCAGTTCTTTCTGCGCAGTTGCACATGCTGTACGCAGCATTTTCTATATTGCAGCCTCTGTAGACTGTACCGTCTTTTGTCAGCAGTGCCGCTCCAACCTGAAACTTTGAATAAGGCACATATGCTGCCTCTCTTGCTGTTTTAGCTTCTTGTATGAGTTTTTCAATGTTCAATATTGGCTCTTCCTTTCTGCGTATCACCGCAGTTACTATTCATTTTACCTTATTTTTCATTTTTTTCCATCCGCCATCTTCAATTGTTATGAAATTGTTACATGAAAAAGGCGAGTATCCTGGGCAGAAATATAATCAGTCCGACGACGACAGACAGAATACTGTATACCAGAACAGCTGAAGCAGAAACATCCTTTGCCGCTTTTGCTAATGGGTGGTAGTTTTCGGTTACAAGATCAACAACCCTTTCAACTGCAGTATTGATAAGTTCCAAGCTCAGCATTCCGCCTATCAACATTAAAATGACGATCCATTCCCAGGCAGACACTCTGAGAATAAGCCCAGCTGAAATGACGACAGCTGAAAACATAAGATGGATTCGGAAATTTTGTTCATGTTTCACTGCTTCCCTTATACCCTGGCCGGCATACCTAAAACTTTTGAGCAGTTTTTTCAGACTAAAGGGTCTCTGATCTTTTAAGTCCGAATTCATCTAGGATTTCCTTTTGTTTGCTAAACATTTTCTTTTCATCCTCTTCATTTTCATGATCATAACCAAGGAGATGCAGAAACCCATGAACTGCTAGGAAGCCCAGTTCCCTTAGGAAGGAGTGGCCGTAGTCCTCCGCCTGCTCCTGAGCCCTTTTCACAGAAATCAGGATATCTCCCAGTACAGGAGGCATATCAGCTCCTACTATTTGCAGTTCTCCCTCACCCATTTCCTCCATTGCAAAAGAAATGACGTCAGTCGGCTGATCTTTATCCCTGTACTGCAGGTTAATTTCATGAATGCGTTCGTTTGTGACAAACGTAAGAGACAGTTCCGCCTCTTCAGCCACACCTTCATATAAAGCTGCAAATTGAAGAAGCTCGCTGATTTTATCCAGTTCTTCCGCTGAGAGGCTGGCAGTCTCATCTGTCATATCCAATATCAACTTGTTTATCATGCCTGCTTCACCTTCTGTTTAGTTAGTTCGGGATATTCAATTCTCGAGTGGAAAATCCCTTTTAGTGTTTCACAAAATGTTTGTGCTGCTATGTCCAGCTCTTTTAAAGTCAGATCACATTCATCGAGCTGCCCATCCTGAAGCTTATCAGAAATAATTCCTTTCACAAGCTTTTCAATTTTTTCAGGAGTAGGATTGTTTAATGACCTGACTGCGGCCTCCACGCTGTCCGCAATTGAAATAATGGCAATTTCCTTTGTTTGCGGCTTTGGCCCCGGATATCGGAATTCTTCCTCAAAAACCTGGTCGCTCTTTTCCGTTGCTTTGTGGTAGAAAAACTTTAAGAGTGAGGTCCCATGGTGCTGTTCCGCAATATCAATAATTTCCTTAGGCATTTTATGTTTTTTCAGCATGTCCACTCCATCAGAAACGTGTGCAAAAATAATATTTCTGCTCAGCTGAGGTGACAGTTTGTTATGCGGATTTTCAATATTCATTTGATTTTCTATAAAATATCTGGGCCGCTTTGTTTTGCCAATATCATGATAGTAAGCTCCCACTCTCGCAAGCAGGCCGTTGGCACCTATCGCTTCACATGCTGAATCAGAAAGATTTGCCACCATAACACTGTGATGATAGGAGCCGGGAGTTTCGGTCAGAATCTTTCTCAGCAAAGGATGATTCGGATTGGAAAGCTCAATGAGCCTCATGGTTGACAGAATACCAAAGCCGGTTTCAAAGAATGGCAGGATTCCGATTGTCAGTACGGATGAGACAATTCCCGATACTGCTGCCATGCCGATGTAAAAGCCTATTTCCATATTAGAATAGCTGCCATTCCTCATTAAGAGGAGTGCAAAAATGGTGATTATATTAATCATCGCAATAAATAATCCTGTCTGCAGGATTCTTGTTCTCATATTATGCTCCCTCAAAAACAAGACTCCTGCCAGGCAGCCCGCTAAATAGTATATACCTATTGTAAAATTAAAGGTACCTGTAACACCTTCATTAAATATAATACTTCCGCACACAGCAAAAATCATGCTTGTAATAATAGAGATTCTTTCGTTGAGCAAGAGCTTTATAATCATCGGCCCCATTGCTGCGGGAGCAATCAAGCCTACATAGCTGATATCCATCTGCTGAAACAGGCTGAGGATTTTCAGCATGGCAATCGTAAGACTGAAAATTAATGCATAAATCAAAAGAGCATGATTTCTCTTTTGTGAAGGCCTGTCCCGTCTCTCGAAATAGAAGATAACGACAGAGAGAATCAGCAGAACAAACATAGTAAGCCCGGTAAATGGTTTGTAGGATTCCGTGTTGTTTAACAGACCCACCAGTTCCAGCTTTCTATAAACCTCCCTGCTGATCAGCTCATTTTCTTCCACTAAAATCTGCCCCTGTTTAATTTGTACTTCCTGTACGCTGTCAGCAGCCTGCTGTCTCTTTTCATCTGTGCCCTGGGGATCAAAGACGTAGTTTGGTATGACAGCAAATACACCTATCTCGGCGGAAGAAGCCAAAACTTCGGACCTGATAGGAGTATATTGAAGCTCTTCTCTTACCTCTTCTTTTGCACTGGAAAGTTCTTCAACGGGAATTTCCTTTCCCATTACATTATTAACGGTTGTGACAACGGCGTCGCGGGCAAGAGCAAGCTCCTGAGGCGTGGCATTGAGCAAGGGAATAAAAACCTCTTTGGACAACTTCTCATTAATATCCGTTGTCAGCTTTTCACTGAGATTTTGATAGCGTTCGTCGACAGAAATGACCACCTGCCCTCCCTGCGTTTCTCCTGAGGCCGGCCCTTGATCCTCTTTTTGTTTTTCATCAGCTTCCCGGTTCACCTCTGTAATGCTGTCAAAAATACTGGAAGCCAAATCCACCCTGTTATCCGAGTAGTCCCTGCGCAGGGTATACTGATCTTCAACAGTGTCATACGCTTCCTGTTTCCTTCTTTCTGTTGCTTCCTTATCCTCAACTGTTACAGGTGCATAAATTGTTGTATCTGACACAGAAAACAGCTCAGCATCAAGTTTCTCAGGCTTAACACTATCAAACAGCGCGAGAAACAGGAGAATGCCCAGCAAAGCATAAAGACTGATATTCAGGAATCGAAAAGTATTTAGTTTTTTGATAAACTTCGGCAACTTGGTTTTAAATTCGGATTTTCTCTTTGTTTTCATTCCAGTCCACTCCTGCCCTTTTCTACTAAAGGAAGCGTTGCCAAATCTTACGGCAAGCTAAAAAAGTGACCCGAATTCGGGCACTCGGGTCACTCTTACTCATACTTATCATAAGCCTGGATGATTTTTGCTACAAGCGGATGCCTTACTACGTCAGACTGTTCAAGCTCTATTATAACTGGACCTTGTACATTTTTAAGAATATCTCTCGCCGCAGCAAGTCCTGATTTCACGCCTCTTGGAAGATCCACCTGGGTAATATCTCCGGTAATAACCATTTTAGAGCCAAACCCAAGCCTCGTTAAAAACATTTTCATTTGTGCAGGTGTAGTATTTTGCGCTTCATCCAGAATGACAAAAGCGTCATCAAGGGTTCTTCCCCTCATATAAGCGAGCGGAGCAATTTCTATTGTTCCCCGTTCAATCAGCCTTTCTGTCTGGTCCATGCCAAGAACATCATGAAGAGCATCGTATAAAGGACGAAGATAAGGATCCACCTTTTCTTTCAAGTCACCCGGCAGAAAGCCCAGGCTTTCTCCTGCTTCCACAGCAGGCCTCGTCAGGATAATCCTTTTGATTTGATTATTTTTCAGTGCCGTAACAGCCATGACAACTGCCAGATAGGTTTTTCCCGTTCCGGCTGCTCCAATCCCCAAAACAAGATCAGATTGTTTAATAGCCGACACATACTTTCTTTGCCCAAGTGTTTTTACACGAATGGATTTACCTTTGGCACTTTTAGTGATTTCCTCCAGATACAGGCTTTCAAAATGATCTAATTTGTGATCTTTAGCCATTTGAAGAGCATATACAACATCACGTTCGCTGATTGTGATTCCTTTGCGTATGATGGATAGGAGTGAGGACAATACATTTTCAACTACCTCAATATTTCCGCTTTCGCCTGAGACATAAACCGCTTCTCCCCTTGTGATGATAGAAACATTTAATTCCTCTTCCATCAATTTAAGGTGATTATCGTTATTGCCGAATAAGGCGATTGCCTCTTGAGGATTTTCTAATTGCTGATCAATCGATATTAAATCTTCTGGCATTATTTAATCTCCCTGAACTATTGGTGTAGTTTGAACAATATTCTCATTCACTTGATACAGTACTACTAGTTTAACTTTACCATTCTCCACCGATTGGTGCAAAACTTTTTCACCAATGATCTCCGCGCCATCGCCAATTTTCTGAAGAATCTGAGCTTTTCCAGTTTGTATTCCTGCCAGGGCGGCTTCGTTATTCGAGTATTTCCTCTGTACGGTTTCTCGTTCGCGGTAAACTCTGCTTTTGAAAGAAACAGGAAGCTCCCATTTTAGAAACCTGAAGGGACGAACCTCCTCTTCAAGTTCAAATTGGCCTGGCAGCTCCTGTCTATAGCCCCAAAACTTAAGATCCCTCGCAGCTGCAGACAAATAATACATAGTTATATCATTCCCAGAAAACACTTGAAAAGTCGTTGAAAGAGGAACAAAGATAGTGGATTTATACCATGTTTCTCCCATAATTTCCGCTTTAGCTGGTATCAGCTTTCCGGCTCCTTCATTTCCAATTAGTCCTGAAACAAGAACCTGCCCCTTTTGAACAGTATCATGAATGTTGACAAGCGGTTTTCCTTCTTCCACAAACATCCTGGTAATCACCGCTTTCTTTTTAGCGACAATATTGCGGGGCCCCAAGGGTTTTTCCTGCTGAGGCTGATTCTTTTCAACTACTTTCAGATGATAAGTTGTCCCTCTTAACTCTACACCTACCCAGGTGATCTGCCCGATTCTGTCAGTCAGTTGTTTTTGGATCTCGTCCGGATTTTTCACAAGAAACTGCAGCTTCCCCGGCTTAATATCCATTGCTTTTAATTCTTTTTGAATGCGATGTTCTGTCTCTGGAACTGCACCCTCTATTTTAATTCCCCAGACCATGTTTGACAGCAGAAAAATCAAACATAGAAATGCCGCAAAACCGATGGCGAATCCGCTGTTTCGGCCGGTTTTCTTTAACAGAAACGGAAACCCTTTCCGCTGTTGAAATCTGCATGTGCATTCATGCCCTCTGATAATCCTCCTGAAGGCATGTACATCTTTTAGCTTAATAAAAAAAGACACTGTGTCATCTCCATGTCTTTTCACACTCCATACAGAAATGCTGTTCCTTAAGGAGTCGTTGAGAAGCCTTTCAATTCCTATCCCTGAAACATGAACCGAAACAGACCCGAAAAAAAAGTTTGTCCACTGATTTTTCATGGTAATCCCCCTATTTAAAGTGCTTACTGCTCTATGTAAAGCACCGCTTCTATTTTTCCTTCAAGCAATATTTCTTCCGGAAGAATGGTTTTGATTACAAAACCTTCTCCTTTTATCAACAGCTGCCCCTGCTTTAATAAAAGCCGAAGCTCCTGATCAGTGAAGGTCAGCAGCCCCCGGTGATTTTCTATATAAATATGGATTTGGCCTACCATTGTAATTCTTGGTAAATCCATCATGACATCAGGAGGGATTTCCATCGTTTTTGTAACCCAATTCAACATTTGGCTGCGCCATTTTTTTGCCATAAAAAAGAAACCCCCTTTCATCTCATATGTATGAGACAAAAGGGGGTTCTAATACTGTTATTTTTTAATTATCTAATGCGTCTGCCCAAGGTGGAATGAGGCTTTCTGGAACGCGGCGAGCCAAGAATCTCACTCCAGATAATGCCGTCAACTGCATTCTTGCCGTTGATGGCAGCCCTTCTCTTCCGCTGTTCCTTCTGAACAACTTCTGCCTTTTGCACTCTCATCCTTTCGGAGGAGCCTTGATATCTGTCAGATGATTGTCTTTTTACATTTTCATATCTCTTTTTTGCATCTTCCTGAACCTGGGATATGGTCTGTTCTGCCCTCTGACGGATGTCCCTTTCTACGGTAGATGTCCTGTCTCTTTGCGCAGCAGACTGTTCAGCACGCTGCGGCTGTCTTGGCTGCTGTGCCGGTCCCTGCCTTGGCTGCTGCTGCCTTGGCTGCTGTGTCGGCCCCTGCTGAGGTCTTTGCTGCTGCCTTGGCTGCTGAGCCGGCCCCTGGCCGGTTCTCCGCTGCTCCTGTCGGGATCCTCTGGTAAAAACAGAAGAAATAACCCAGATCAGAAAAGCAATTAATAATGGATTCTGTAATAGAATATCCAGCAATATGCTCCCTCCTTTTTTCGAGAGCTTCTAAGTTCTATTTATTTTCTTCATCGTCCTGAGTCAGTTTGCCGATTGAATCACGCATGTCTGTATCAGCAGTGATGTTCTGGATGTTCATATAATCCATCACGCCGATGTTTCCGGAACGCAGAGCTTCAGCCATTGCAAGAGGAACCGTCGCCTCAGCTTCCACAACCTTCGCACGCATTTCTTCTACGCGGGCACGCATTTCTTGTTCTTGCGCCACAGCCATAGCACGTCTTTCTTCAGCTTTTGCCTGTGCAATGTTTTTATCTGCTTCGGCTTGGTCTGTCTGAAGAATAGCACCAATGTTTTTCCCGATATCAACGTCCGCAATATCGATCGAGAGGATTTCAAATGCTGTCCCTGAATCAAGGCCTTTGTTCAAGACTGTTTGAGAGATCAAATCAGGATTTTCAAGCACTTTTTTATGATTATTAGACGAACCGATTGTACTTACGATCCCTTCGCCGACACGAGCAATAATTGTGTCTTCTCCGGCACCCCCGACTAATCGGTCGATGTTTGCACGGACTGTAATCCGGGCTTTTGCTTTTACTTCAATTCCATCCATCGCAACACCGGCGATAAACGGCGTTTCAATTACTTTCGGGTTAACGCTCATTTGAACGGCTTCCAGCACGTCACGGCCTGCTAGGTCGATGGCTGCACAGCGTTCAAAGCTGAGTTCAATATTCGCGCGCTCCGCTGCAATAAGAGCGTTAACAACACGGTCAACATTACCACCCGCAAGATAATGACTCTCAAGCTGGTTAGTTGTAACATCCAAACCTGCTTTATGAGCCTTAATGAGCGGGTTAATAACTCTGCTTGGCGTTACGCGGCGGAGCCTCATTCCGACAAGGGTGAAAATACTTACTTTGACACCGGCAGCTAGTGCGGATATCCACAGCGCTACTGGTACAAAGGTAAAGATGATGCCAAGAAAAATGACACCCAGCGCGATCAAGCCTAAAATCAAAACTGATGACGGATCCATAGTGTACCTCCTGAATTATGTTTGTTGTATGATTTCTCTCACAATAATGCGAGAGCCTTCAACCTTAACGATTTTCAATTCCTGCCCTTTCAGTATATAGCCGCCTTCTGTCACTACATCCAGTCTTTCATCATCAATGAGAGCTGTTCCGGAAGGTCTGAGAGTCGTAAGTGCAACTCCTGATTTCCCCATTAACTCTGAACGCGTTTTGCTGGAAATATAGCCGCTTTTAGTGTCTGTCCTGTCCCTGAGGACGATACGTTTAAAGAATTTCATTCTTTTTCCAAACACCTTTACTAGTAGAATTGATGCTGCTGCTGCCACTGCGGCAGCGATCAGCAGGGAGATGCCCATATGCAGGATATTTCCCGATGCAAAAAATAAACTGGCAATTACAGCCGCAAACCCAAAGGCACCAAGTATGCCTCCTGCTATGAAGAATTCACCAATGATGAGCAGTATGCCTATTCCAAACAAAATAAGTGATTCCATTCCTGCCAGGCCTGCCACAAGATGGCCGTAGAAAAATAAAAACAGAGAAGCTGCTCCCATAAAGCCTGCAACCCCAAACCCTGGTGAATAGAGTTCAACCACAAGACCAATGCTTCCTATGGAAAGCAGGATCGGCACTACAACCGGATGAGTAATAAATCTGGCAATTTGTTCTGCAAAGCTTACTTCCATTGAATTGATCTCAGCGTCTGCAAGATTCAGCTGACTCAAAAGCTCTTCCAATGTTGAGGCTTCACCTTCGGCATACCCAATTTCAAGCGCCTGATCAGAAGTCAGTGTCAGAAGGCTGCCTTCCCCTGCTCCCAATTCCGGCAGATCTATATTGGGATCAGCCATGGCCAATGCGTATTGCGGGTCTCTGCCATGTCTCTCAGCAGAATCTTTCATCTCAGCCAGCCAAAGTGAGTTTGCTTTCTGGTCAGCTGCATTTCCTTCTAAATCCACCACAGCAGCAGTTCCCATCTTCGCCCCGGGCACCATATAAATTTCATCTGCATTTAAAGCAAGGTAGGCACCTGCCGACAATGCTCTTCTGTTAATAAATGCAACTGTTGAAATCTCGGTTGAGTTCATGGCATCTGCAATTTCCATTGCAGCATCGACAGCACCGCCGGGCGTATTTATATTAAAAATAATGTGGCTCGATTGTGCTTCCTCCGCCTGCTGAATGGACCGCTGTATGAATTGGGACAATCCCTTTTCTACGGTTTCCTCAATAGGGATAACTGTTACGTTATTTTGAGGCTGTGCTTTCGAGCTCTGCTGAACTCCTAATAAGCATAAGCTAAAACCCATAAGTATGACAAGCAAAAAGAGGTTTCTACTTCGCCACAAGCTATTTTCCCCCTTTCAAATTAACCACATACATCTTATACGGATGAGAATAGGTTTAGGTTTCATAAAAAAGCAAATTGTTATGTACACATTCACAAATTTAAAACACCTTGCCTGAGGCAAGGTGTCATGGATAATTTATGATAGTTGTTGTGCAACAAGCCTGTTTACCAGACTGCCGTCCGCTTTTCCTTTAACCTTAGGCATAATTGCGTTCATAACTTTGCCTATGTCCGACTTTGAAGAAGCACCTGTTTCAGAGATTGTTTCAGAAACAATGCTGGAAAGCTCTTCCTCTGTCAGCTGCTGCGGCATATAATGGCTAAGAATTTCAAGCTCGGCCTGTACATTTTCAACTAAATCTAAACGATCAGCATTTTTAAATTCCTGGAGGGAGTCTTTTCGTTGTTTTACTTCTCGAGAAAGCACAGTAAGTTCTTCTGTATCGGACAGCTCGCTTCTGCCAAGCTTAATCGCCTCATTTTGCAATGCGGCTTTCGTCATCCGGATCACAGTAAGCTTATCCTTCTCTCTGTTTCTCATCGCTTGTTTCATATCATGATTTAGGCGCTCAAGAAGACTCATACACTACACCCTCTTTTAGAATTTACGTTTTCTAGCAGCTTCAGACTTCTTCTTACGCTTTACGCTAGGCTTTTCGTAGAATTCGCGCTTTCTAGCTTCTTGAATTGTGCCGGATTTAGACACAGTACGTTTAAAGCGTCGAAGAGCATCTTCAAGCGATTCGTTTTTACGAACAACTGTTTTTGACATTCTATTTCCCTCCCTCCAAATAAAACCGATCAACACGTATCATTTTTAATGACATGCTTTTAAACATGTACTTTGCAATTATAATATAATGGTACTTTCAGGTCAACCGAAACAGCAAGGAATAGTCTATTATCATTATGTTTTAATGTTCTCAATTATGCCTTTTGCTGCTTTTCTTCCCTATTTGACAAGGTTTATCCCAATCATCCTTTTGGAGAACCCCCAATTTAATAATCTGAGGTCGATGCTCCGCCCTGGACTATGCTGACTCCAGCACTTGCGCCGATTCGGGTTGCACCCGCTGAAATCATTTGCTCTGCACCAGCTCTGTCTCTTACACCGCCGGACGCTTTTACTCCAATATCCGGGCCGACTGTTTTTCTCATCAATGTAATATCCTCAACTGTTGCCCCTCCTGTAGAAAAGCCAGTTGATGTTTTAACATAATCTGCTCCAGCCTTTACTGCAAGCTCACATGCTCTGACTTTTTCTTCGTCGGTTAAAAGAGATGCCTCAATTATTACCTTCGTCAGAGCCTGTCCTGCAGCAGCATCGACCACTGCTCTTATGTCGCGTTCAACAAGTTCGTCATCGCCTTCCTTCAGAGCGCCGATGTTAATCACCATATCAACTTCACCCGCACCTTTAGAAATAGCATCTTTTGTTTCAAACGCTTTTGTTTCAGGCGTATTAGCGCCTAAAGGAAACCCAATTACCGTACAGACCTTAACTTCGCTTCCCTGAAGCCTTTGTGCCGCAAGTTCAACCCATGCCGGATTGACACAAACGGATGCAAAACCATACTCTCTTGCTTCTGAACATAGTGTTTCAATTTGTTCTTTTTTTGTATCCGCTTTTAAAGCCGTATGATCAATTGTTTTAGCTATGTTTTCAAACATATGTAAGCCCCTTTTCATTTAAGTGGTCCGACCTCTTACATCTTACCATCTTTTATTTTAATTGAGTAGTACAAAATTATTATGCACTTAATCTTAAAAAACGGGACATTTTCTTTAGGAAATTACATGAGGAAAAGAAGCTAAATTGTGAGTGAAACAGTAAGAGAAATGTCCTTCATAGGGGCGATGAAGGACAAGTGTGAGTGGAACAGCAAGAGATTCTGCAAATAAACAGTATCTATGCCAGAGGTGTTTTTTTCTTGTCCAGTTAGAATAGAAAGCATTGGGCGATTGCGAGCTACAGCCAGGTTTTGCCTGCCAAGTGGTGTACAAATCGTAAATACCTTGCCCAATAGCGGCCTTTCAAACTAAAAAACTGCAGACAAGCTCATTTTATTGAGTTTGCCTGCAGTTTGAGATCCTGCCATATATAATTTCTTTTTATGAAGTTAACGGAATGCGCACAGGCTCTTCGTCCAGCACTCTAAGGAACTGTCCTTCACTGTATGGATAACCTGCTTTTGTCAGTTTGACCCTTACAATTTTTCCAACCATATCCTCTGTGGCAGGAAAAACGACTTTCAGATAATTATCTGAGTAGCCTTCATACAGCCCTTGTCCCTGAGCATCTTTGAAGAGCTCCTCAGGAATCACTTCCAGAACCTGCCCTTCATAATCAGAAGCATATTCTTTCGCAAGCTGATCTGAAAGCTGTATCAGACGGTGTACACGGTTGTTTTTCATTTCTTCATCCACCTGATCTTCCATTCTGGCTGCAGGCGTACCTGTCCTCTTAGAATAGGGAAAGACGTGAAGCTCAGAAAAACGATGTTTTTTAATAAAATTGTAGGTTTCCATAAATTCTTCTTCTGTTTCACCAGGAAAACCTACAATGACATCAGAAGTAACTGCGAGGCCGGGAAGTGCTTCTTTCAGCCGTTCCAGACGCTCCGCAAAAAACTCCATCGTATATTTTCTTCTCATGCGCTTCAGGACAGTATTGGAAGCAGACTGAATCGGAATATGAAGATGCCTGACAATTTTGTCGGAAGAGTTCAGCACTGATATTACCTCATCAGTAATTTGGCTTGCTTCGATTGAAGAAATGCGGATCCGCTTTAATCCTTTTACTTTTTCATCAAGCTCACGCAGCAGCATGGCAAAGTTATAATCTTTCATGTCTTCGCCGTAACCGCCGGTATGAATGCCGGTTAAGACAATTTCCTTATATCCGGAATCCACAAGCTGCTGTGCTTGTGCGATGACTTCTTTGGGATCTCTGGAACGCATCAGCCCTCTTGCCCACGGTATAATACAAAACGTGCAGAAGTTATTGCACCCTTCCTGTATTTTCAGGGATGCTCTGGTGCGGTCGGTAAATGCAGGAACATCAAGTTCTTCATATACACGTGCTTTCATGATATTGCCTACTCCGTTGATTGGCTGTCTTTCTTCACGGAATTGACTGATATAGCCCAGCAGGTTTTTTCTATCCTGTGTTCCTACAACAATGTCAACACCTGGTATTGCCATGATTTCTGCAGGAGAGGTTTGTGCATAGCATCCTGTAACACAAATGACGCCGTCAGGGTTCTTCCTTACAGCTCGTCTGATCACCTGTCTGCTTTTTTTATCTCCTGTGTTTGTGACTGTGCATGTATTAATTACATAAACATCAGCAGTGCTTTCAAATTCACCGCGATCATATCCGGCCTCTTTAAATAACTGCCAGATCGCCTCAGTTTCATAGTGGTTCACTTTACATCCTAATGTATGAAATGCAACTGTCGGCATATATTTTCACCTCGATAGTTCAAAATAGTATGAAATGGCTGAAAGTGCGTACAATGAAGCAGTTTCTGTTCTAAGAATTCTTGGGCCGAAACTGCATAGCTCAAAATTGTTCTCAGTTAACTGAGATATTTCCTTTTCTGAAAAACCGCCCTCAGGTCCAATTGCTATCAGCAAAGACTCCTCAGGATTCAGGCTTTCTAATATTCTTGAAAAGTTCTTCTTTTCCCCTTGCTTCGCGGATTCTTCATATGCCACAATCCGCTTATGGAAGCCTTCAGAAAGCTTCATCAGCTCTTGAAATGTCATGGGTTCCATTATTTCCGGAATTTTGTTCCGATAAGACTGTTCAGCTGCTTCTTTGGCAATTTTCTTCCATCGTTCAACCTTTTTGGCTGCTTTCTTCTGATCCAGCTTAACAACTGAACGGGCAGCATTAAAAGGGACAAACATATGAGCGCCGAGCTCTGTTCCTTTTTGGATGATATATTCAAGCTTATCCCCTTTAGGCAGCCCATTCGCTACAGCAATTCTGACAGGCAGCTCCCTGCTGATTTCAGTCCATTGTATAACACGGCACTTGACGCTGTCATTGGTTATTTCAGCTATTTCACAAAGAGCCTGCTCTCCTCCGCTAACAACGCAGACAAGCTGGTCACTTTCCTTCATCCGCATCACACGGGAGATATGATGTACATCTTCTCCCGTAATCTGCAGAGTGTTCTCTATGTTTTCTTTTGAATCAGAAATAAAATAACGCTGCATGTTTGAACACCTACTTATTTTTTTCTGGCAGCAAAAGCAACCCAGTCTTCCATAACCACCGTTTCCATTACAACAAAGCCGGAGGATTCAAGTTTTTCTTTAACCTCCTGCTTTTTATTGCTGATGATTCCTGAAGTAATAAAGGTGCCGCCTTCTACTAACAGTTCATAAGCATCGTCCGTAAACTTCACGATAATTTCAGCAAGAATATTTGCGACAATTACTTCCGCCTTCCCCTGAATACCTTGGAGGAGATTATTCTGTGCCACTTCAACTGGGGGATATACTTTATTCAGCTTCGCATTGAGCCTGGCACTTTCAACAGCAACAGGATCAAGGTCCAGTGCTCTGACCTCAGCTGCTCCAAGGAGGGCTGAAGCAATACTGAGCACACCGGAGCCGGTTCCAACGTCAATGACCTTGTCACCTTTTTTTACTATTCTTTCAAGAGCCTGAATACAAAGAACCGTTGTTGGATGCGTGCCCGTACCAAAAGCCATTCCGGGGTCAAGCTCTATAATCAGTTCATCAGTGCTGACCGGCTCATACGTTTCCCAGGTTGGAACAATCGTAAAGCGCTCGGAAATCTTAACAGGATGATAGTATTTTTTCCAGGCAGTTGCCCACTCTTCCTCATTAATCTCACTGATCGTAATATGATTTTTACCAAGGTCAATATCATGCTCCACAAGGCTTGCTACCGCATCTTTTATTCCGTCAACTGTTTCACCAAGAAAACTGTTGACCGGAAGATATGCTTTGACAATTACGCCTTCTGAAGGGTAATCGCCGGGATTGAGTTGGTAGATTTCTCCGTAGACACTTTCTCTCTCTTTAATCAAATCAAATTGATCTTCAATAACAACGCCGCTCGCTCCAGCTTCATGCAAAATATTCGAAATAGGTTCAACTGCTTCTTGTGTAGTATGAATACTCAATTCAGACCATTTCATTCTACCAACTCCAATCCTTATTCTCCTTTAAAAGCTTTCCTGACTTTATCAAAAAAGCTCTCTTCATGCTCATCAGGCCTGTTGCCTGTTATGTCGGCGAACTCTCTCAGCAGTTCTTTCTGCTTCTGAGTCAGATTGGTCGGCGTGATTACCCTTACGATAATATGCTGATCACCCTGCCCATAGCCCCGTACATTTGAGACACCTTTGCCTCTTAAGCGGAATTTCGTGCCGGTTTGGGTTCCTGCAGGCACTTTAAGCTTGACTTTCCCATGCAAGGTTGGCACTTCAATCTCGTCTCCAAGTGCTGCCTGAGCAAACGTAAGCGGCATCTCACAGTAAATATCGTCTCCGTCACGCTCAAAGAAGTCATGCTCTTTTACATGAAACACGACGTACAGATCACCAGCCGGACCTCCGTTTATTCCGGGTTCTCCTTGTCCGGACACCCGAAGCTGCTGGCCGTCATCCACGCCTGCCGGAATGGAAACTTTAATTTTTTTCCGCTTTGTCACCTTGCCGCTGCCGCTGCAAGTTCCGCACTTTTGCTGTATTTCTTTTCCGGTGCCGCTGCAATAGTGGCATACACGCCTGTTGACGATCCTGCCAAATGGAGTGTTCTGCTCTACATTCAGCTGGCCGGAACCGCCGCAATGTGAGCAGGTGTTAACCTTCGTGCCGGGTTTCGCGCCTGTCCCGCGGCAAGTATCACATGTTTCCTCACGCGGAATTTCAATCGTTGTTTCTTTTCCAAATACGGCTTCTTCAAAGTTCAAACTCATCGTGTACTGCAGGTCAGCTCCTTGACGCGGTGCATTAGGGTCGCGCCTTCTGCCTCCGCCGCCGCCGAAAATGGAACTGAAGATATCATCAAATCCAAAGCCGCCAAAATCGCCGGCGCCTCCGCCAAAGCCCTGATTTGGATCTACATGGCCAAACTGGTCATATTGAGCCCGCTTTTGATCATCATTCAGCACTTCATACGCTTCTTTGATTTCTTTGAATTTATCCGCTGCATCAGGTTCTTTATTAATGTCTGGATGATATTGTTTGGAAAGCTTTCTATATGCTTTTTTTAGTTCTTCCTTAGAGGCGCTCTTACTCACACCAAGGACTTCATAGTAATCACGCTTGCTCATTAACTCTCACTCCCGAATTATCACATAAATTAAATTGTATCATTCTGAAACAACGTAAAGCAACTACTAATTGGACTCTCCGGTCAGCATGAATATTCTGCCGATTTTGCCAGGCTGGGCAGGTGAACCATAGGCTGCTTTTTTCTAACGTGCCAGCCATCTTAACTGACAGGTTTCTTCACATATAAAAAGCCAAAGCCAAGAATTGCCTGACTTTGACTTTTTATGCTACCCATCCGGAAAAAGGAATTATTTCTTCTGATCATCCACTTCTTCAAATTCAGCGTCCACAACATTGTCATCAGGAGATCCCTGTGATTCTGCTTCTCCGCCCTGCTGAGCCTGAGCCTGTTTCGCAGCTTCTTCATAAAGCTTCACGGAAAGCTGCTGAACAATTTCCTGTAAAGCATCTTTCTTTGTTTTGATTTCTTCAAGGTTATTGTTTTCAATAGCCTGCTTCAGTTCGTCTTTTGCCTCATTTGCTTTTGCAACTTCTGCTTCATCTACCTTGCCTTCAAGATCTTTCAGTGTTTTTTCAGTAGTGAATACCAATTGATCCGCTTCGTTGCGAAGTTCCACTTCTTCTCTGCGCTGCTTATCGGCATCGGCGTTCTCTTCCGCTTCTTTCACCATACGATCAATTTCATCGTCTGACAGGCCGGTAGAAGACTTGATTGTGATTGCCTGCTCTTTGTTTGTTCCAAGATCTTTCGCACGGACATTTACGATACCGTTTTTATCAATGTCAAAAGTTACTTCAATTTGCGGCACACCTCGTGGAGCCGGTGGAATATCTGATAATTGGAAACGGCCGAGCGTTTTGTTGTCTGCAGACATCTGGCGCTCACCTTGAAGCACATGAATATCTACCGCAGTCTGGCTGTCTGCTGCTGTAGAGAATACCTGTGACTTGCTGGTAGGAATTGTTGTGTTGCGGTCAATCAGCTTAGTGAATACGCCGCCCATTGTTTCAATTCCCAAAGAAAGAGGAGTTACGTCCAGAAGAACAACATCCTTCACATCTCCTGTAATTACTCCGCCCTGAATAGCAGCACCAAGAGCAACTACTTCATCAGGATTTACACCTTTATGCGGCTCTTTTCCAAGTTCTTTCTTGATTGCTTCCTGTACAGCTGGAATACGCGTAGATCCCCCAACAAGAATGACACGGTCAAGTTCGCTGCTGGACAAGCCTGCATCCTGAAGAGACTGGCGGACAGGGCCCATTGTTCTTTCAACAAGGTCAGAGGAAAGCTCCTCAAATTTAGCGCGTGACAATGTTAACTCCATATGAAGCGGACCAGCGTCACCAGCTGTGATAAACGGCAGTGAAATCTGAGTTGACGTTACGCCTGACAGATCTTTTTTAGCCTTCTCTGCTGCGTCCTTAAGACGCTGAAGAGCCATTTTATCTTTTGAAAGATCTATTCCGTTTTCCTTTTTGAACTCAGAAACCAGATGGTCGATGATCACCTGATCAAAGTCATCTCCACCAAGGCGGTTGTCACCGGCAGTAGAGCGAACTTCAAAAACGCCATCGCCAAGCTCAAGAATGGAAACATCGAATGTTCCGCCGCCAAGATCATATACTAAAATGGTTTGGTCTTCATCCTGTTTTTCAAGGCCGTATGCAAGTGCAGCAGCAGTCGGTTCATTGATAATACGCTCTACTTCCAGTCCTGCGATGCGGCCGGCATCCTTTGTAGCCTGGCGTTCTGCATCATTAAAATATGCAGGTACTGTAATAACGGCTTTTGTTACAGTTTCTCCAAGATACTCTTCTGCGTAAGACTTTAAATTTTGCAGGATGATTGCTGACACTTCCTGAGGAGTAAATTCTTTTCCTTCAGCCTCAACTTTGTAGTCTGTACCCATATGACGCTTGATGGAAATAATCGTATTAGGGTTGGTGATCGCCTGGCGCTTTGCCACTTCACCTACCTGGCGCTCTCCATTTTTAAATGCAACAACAGATGGAGTTGTTCTGTTTCCTTCAGGATTTGGGATTACTTTTGGTTCTCCGCCTTCGAGAACCGCGATACATGAGTTTGTAGTACCTAAGTCGATACCGATAATTTTGCTCATAGCAGTTTTCCTCCTCTTATTATGTATTACTGAATGTATTACTGATTCACTTTTACCATTGCAGGACGGATTACTCTGTCCTTTAGCTTATATCCTTTTTGCAGTTCTTCTAAAACCGTATTGGGTTCATAGCTGCTGTCTTCAACCTGCATAACTGCCTGGTGCAGATGCGGATCAAACGGCTGATGAAGTGCTTCGATTTTCTCAACACCCTCGCTTTGCAAGGCCTGGATAAGCTGGCGGTACACCATCTCCATTCCTTGAAGAAGAGATTTGCTGGATTCGTCAGCAGCCTCAATTTGCAATGCTCTCTCAAAGTTATCAAGAGCTGGAAGTATTTCACTAATTAAGCTCTGCGCTCTGTATTTATGAGCAGCTTCCTGATCAAGCTTGACCCGGCGGCGGTAATTTTCATAATCTGCCTGCAGTCGAAGCAGACGGTTTTCCGACTCTTCCGCTTTTGCCTCAAGCTCTTCTATTTTTGATGCCTCATTTGCCTCAGAAGTTTCTTCAACAGCGGATTCTTCAGGAATGCCGCCTGCTTCCTCAGCAGCTGGTGAAGCTGTTTCTTCAAAGATTTCTTCAACATTTTCTGTACGTTTTTCTTCTGCCACTGTTTTTCACCTCCCTTAAAGATTGCACGCTTACACGTGAAAAGCGGACAGGATCCCCGATCCCGTCCCGTATTCAATATTGCCATTGCCATCAATCATGATACAGGCTGGTAAGAGCCTTTGACAAGTCTGACGCAACATATTGAAGCAGGCTGACCACTCTGGAATATTCCATTCGAGTCGGCCCAAGCACTGCTATTCTGCCGAGCGGATTGTTATCAATGGAATAGGCTGCAACAATTAAACTGCAGTGATCCATTACTTCCAGCTTATTTTCTTTGCCAATTTGAATGGACAGAGCTGACTTGTTGCTTTTTAACAGGCGGTAAAAAGTGTTTTCTTCCTCTATCATGGTCATCAGCTGTTTCACTTTTTCAATGTCATGAAATTCAGGCTGATTGAGCATATTTGTCTTTCCGCCGAAAAAAATCTTTTCATCATTTCCTTCAAATTCTGCCGGAAGTGTTTCTGCAAGTGCCCTTAAAATAAAATCATAGTTTTGAATATGCACTTTCAGGAGGCTTGCGACTTCTTTAAACATTTTGTCCCGAAGATCTGTCAGAGGAACTCCGATCAGCCTCTCGTTTAGGATATTTACCATAGTTTCAATGTCGGCAGGGTCTACAGAAGCCGGAAAAGTAATTGTCTTATTTTCCACGTGCCCTGTGTTGGTGACAATAATAGCTACAGCTGCATGGTCGTTAATGGGAACAATCTGCAATTTTTTAATGCGGTTTTCTGTAACCTTCGGACCTAAAACAATCGACGTATAATTTGTTAAATCTGACACAATTTGCGCTGACTTTTGAACAGTTTTTTCAAGCTCAAATATTTTTTCTGCAAAGATCGATTGAATTTTATATATGTCGGCTGAGTGTAGCTTCTGCGGTGCAAGCAGATGATCAACATAATATCTGTAGCCCTTCTCTGAAGGAACTCTGCCCGAGGAGCTGTGGGTTTTCTCAATAAATCCCAATTCCTCCAGATCGGACATTTCATTCCTGATGGTAGCAGAGCTGAAATTGATTGAATCTTTTTTGGAAATGGTTCTTGAACCTACGGGAGTAGCCGATTGTATAAAATCATCAATAATCACTTGCAGAATTAACAATTGTCGTTCTGTAAGCAACTATCATCACCCCTGTTAGCACTCTCTTTGTATGAGTGCTAATTCTAATTTACAAATTATCAAAATGGCGTTTACTTGTCAACGGAAAGACTCTGCAGCGCCTGTGTTTTTTCCAAGAAAGCATGAAGGGACTCCGGCAGGCTGCCGAAGCTCTCCCTCCAGTCAGGCTCTCACTACTCTGCTGCTCCTAAAAATGAACTGAAAACTTCGTTGCCGAGAAGCCTGCCCCTTCTTGTCAGCGCGAGCATATCTCCTGATTTAACGAGAAGACCTTTGTGGATTCCTTCTTCAATCTGATCTTGAAAAACCCTGTTCAGCTCTATACCGAACTTTGAGGAAAAATGACTTTCTGAAACACCATCGGACATTCTCAGACCTAAAAACAGTTCTTCTTCCATTGCTTCCGATTTTGGAACTTCATGGGAGGAAACATAAGGAAGGCCCTGCTCTCCTACAGCATTCATGTATTTTTTTAATGGCCCGAAATTTGCATTTCTATATCCATCCACATAGCTGTGCGCTCCTGCGCCGAAACCAAAATACTGCTCATTCTTCCAGTAGGTGATATTATGTCTGCTTTCGAAGCCGGGAAGACTGTAGTTGCTGATCTCGTATTGATGATAGCCCATGCTTTCCATTCTATCCATAGCCGTTTCATACATAACCGCTTCATCTTCCTGTGGTGGAAGAGGGAGCTTTCCTTTCCGGGATAAATTATAAAAAACTGTTTTAGGTTCAATGATAAGTGAATAGGCAGAAAAGTGGGCAACATCCAGTTTCAGTGCAATATCAAGATCTCTTTCGAAGTCAGCTGCAGATTGTCCCGGAAGGCCGTACATTAAATCCAGGCTGATGTTTTCAAATCCTGCTTTACCGGCCAGCTCCAGTGACCGGAACACATCTTCTGCCTGATGTGCTCGTCCAATTGCAGACAGCAGACTGTTGTTAAAGCTCTGCACTCCAAAGCTCAGCCTGTTGATGCCAAAGGATTTCAGCAGCTGAAACTTTTCCAGCGGCAGATCACCAGGATTTGCTTCGATTGAGTATTCAATTCTGCCGGTATCAGGTTGAAGTACCTCAGCAATGCTGGTTAAGAGCTTTTGGAGCTGCTGGCTGGATAATGCTGTCGGAGTTCCTCCGCCAATAAATATGGTTTGCAGATTTTTATGGTCGTGCCTGCTGACGGCGTTTTCCATCTCTTTTCTCAGCATGTCCAGGTATTGATCCACAGGCTGATTTTTTAAAAAGACTTTATTAAAGTCACAATAATGACAAATATGCTGACAAAACGGTATATGAATATAAGCTGACTTAATCAATTTGCTTCATCCTTTTTAATCAAGAAGCCGCAGTAATCTACTGCGGCGGCATTGTATTTCTGATTTATGGTACAGGCTTTTGAAAAGAAAGGAAAGTTATTTGCTGTCATCCATGCGCAGCACGGCCATGAAGGCTTCCTGCGGAACTTCAACAGAACCTACTTGCTTCATTCTCTTCTTACCCTCTTTTTGTTTTTCCAGAAGCTTTCTCTTACGTGATATATCTCCGCCGTAACACTTGGCGAGAACGTTTTTGCGAATCGCCTTTATGGTCGACCGGGCTACTATTTTTTGTCCGATTGCTGCTTGCACAGGCACCTCGAACTGCTGACGGGGAATAAGCTCCTTCAGCTTTTCAACAATGATTTTTCCGCGGTCATAGGCAGAATCGCGATGGACGATGAATGAAAGGGCATCAACAGTTTCCGCATTTAGAAGAATATCCATTTTTACAAGCTTGGACTCTTTGTAGCCGATCAGCTCATAATCAAATGATGCGTATCCTTTTGTATTTGATTTCAGCTGATCAAAGAAATCATAAACAATCTCAGAGAGCGGAATTTCATACACAATGCTTACCCTGTTTTCATCAAGATACTGCATATCAATAAAGTTGCCCCGTTTAATCTGACAAAGTTCCATAACAGGTCCAACATAATCATTTGGAACCATGATGGTTGCTTTAACATAAGGCTCTTCGATTCTTTCAATTGTCTGCGGATCAGGCATATTCGACGGATTATCTACACTGAGACTGGATCCGTCTGTCAGGCGGACTTCATAAATTACACTTGGTGCTGTTGTAATCAGGTCAATCTTAAATTCCCGCTCAATCCGTTCCTGAATAATCTCCATATGAAGCAGACCGAGGAAGCCGCAGCGAAAACCAAAGCCAAGCGCCTGGGATGTTTCCGGTTCATATTGAAGGGCTGAATCGTTCAGTTCCAATTTTTCCAGTGCATCTCGAAGGTCGTTATACTTGGCTGTATCAATCGGATATAAGCCGCAGAACACCATCGGGTTGAGTTTCCGGTAGCCCGGGAGCGGTTCTGTTGCTCCATTTTTTGCGTTTGTAATGGTATCGCCTACTCTTGTGTCACCAACATTTTTAATAGCTGCCGTTAAAAAGCCGACATCTCCGACGGTCAGTTCCTTCCTTGGTGTTGACTTGGGAGTAAACACACCTATCTCTGTCACTTCAAACTCTTTGCCGGTTGCCATCATTTTAATTTTCTGTCCTAATTTTACGGACCCCTCTACCACCCGGATATAAGCGACTACGCCTCTATAGGCATCGTACAGAGAATCAAAAATAAGAGCTTTCAGAGGTGCATCAGGATCTCCCTGCGGAGCAGGCACTTTTTCTACTACCTGTTCAAGAATGTCTTCAATGCCAATTCCGGCTTTTGCTGACGCAAGAACAGCTTCTGAAGCGTCAAGCCCGATCACATCTTCAATCTCCTGGCGCACTCTTTCAGGATCCGCGCTCGGCAGATCAATCTTATTAATAACCGGAACGATTTCAAGATCATTATCAAGCGCAAGGTACACGTTGGCCAGTGTTTGCGCTTCAATTCCTTGAGCTGCATCCACTACAAGGACAGCTCCTTCGCATGCTGCAAGGCTTCTTGAAACCTCATAGGTGAAATCAACATGGCCAGGAGTATCTATTAAATGAAAAATATACTCTTCTCCATCTTTCGCAATATACTTGAGCTGAACAGCATTCAACTTGATAGTAATGCCGCGCTCCCTCTCGAGATCCATGGAATCCAGAAGCTGTTCTTTCATCTCACGCTGTGTGATGGCTGAAGTTTTTTCAAGAATTCTGTCAGCCAGCGTAGATTTGCCATGGTCTATATGGGCAATAATCGAGAAATTTCTTATTCTCGACTGCCTGTTTAATTTTTCGTCTCTGTTCATTATCGTATCACTCCTACTGAACTACCCAATACACTAGCTTTGATTATATCAATTGACATTATAAGATTCAATTGAAATTAGCTCCTAAATAAGAAAACCCGCCAACCGGCGAGCTTGAAAGCGGTGCACATCCATACATGCACAGTTACAAAAGGGACTGGCAGCAAAAGGAGCAAAAAGGGCCCTACCCCTTATCAAACATTTTGCCGACAGCTTCTCCAGCTGAATTCAGCAATGCTCTCGTCCCTTTTTCAATCATGCCTGCCGCCTGTTTTCCCATTTGGGAAAACAAATTAAATGCAGTCAGCTCTTCCAGCTTCTTTTGCTTGTCAGAAAGCTGTTCCTCCGTGACCACAGTGCCGAGAATAGAGGCTTTCACTTCTCCTTCCGATCCTTGATAAAGTGTGGCGGCACCTGTTAATTCAGGATCTTGGTATCCTTTCATCTTATGCATTCCCATGTTAGCGTACTGCATCCCTGCAATCACCCCTAACAGCAAAAGGCTAAAAAGAAGAAAGCACTTCAACATAAATCTACCCATTTTGCATCCCTCTCTATTTTTTCTCAGCTTCCGGCTCTGCATTTACTTTTTCCGCATCCCAGTAATATTGGCTGATTACTTCTGCTATAGCAGCCGAAGTATTTTTAAGTTCTTCCAGATTATTGTCTACTCCCCCCACTTCAAGCAGCATGGCGGAGGCAGATAAATCCTGGTTGAAGATACCGTTTGTCCCTGCACCCTTTTTCTTAATTACGCCCCTGCTCAGGCCGGGGAATTTTTTTTCAAATAAATTATGAAGTTCCTTGGCAAGAATTTCATTTTTCTCTGAATGAGGATTATCTCCGCCTACCACAAACGCAATTTTTGCATAGTTTTTATTTTGAAGAGAAATCGTTGTATTTTTCTTTCTCAGTACATCACGGTGAATATCGATGAGATATTGCATATCCTTGTTGGCAGCCATAGCTGTCTCAACAACCTGCCTTGAGGCTGTATAGGATTTTGAATATTTCCAGCCTGCCTTTTTAAGCTGATCCTGCACATTTGTCTTATCAACTGAAGCTCCTACCCCTCTGCTTTCAAGTTCTTTTCCCAGCATATCTCCGACAAGCGTGACATTTACTTTTGAATGAAAAGCCTGAGAAGGTTTTGAAGCATCCTTTAAGAGCGGCAGATAGGACTCTGTAGTATGTGTGTGATAAATATAAACAACCTTTCTGTCCCCGGTTGTCAGGACCGATGGATCAGATTTGCTCCCCTGTGCAATTTTGTCTATTGCTTCCAGACTTTCTATGGAAGCTTCTCTTTCATTGGCAAGCACCTCCGTCGGCGGAGCTGATTCCATCGGGACATTTGTATAGTTTGTTCCCTCACCGGCTACAAGAATTTCACTATCAAATATGCTGAATCCGGGCAGTTCCCTTCCCAGAAGACTCCTGGGGTCGTCAGGATTAATGCTTGTGGCTACTTTAAATAACAGCCCTGATATACTTGGAGGAGCAATTTCTCCCTTAGCTGCCCCGGTGAAATACCGATTTTCCATACCCAGGATATGTACATATACCTCTCCTGCAAGGTGATCTGATAGTGTATGAAACGAGTCAGAAGAAATCCTGTATTCCGGTTTTAAAGAGGTAAGAATCCCTGATAAGAGGAATGTCATGACTAGACCCACAAACAGCAGCATACACACCTTAAACAAACTTGTCCCATTCACAGATACAACCATCCTGCCAAGAGGCCTGATTTTCTTCAATAGAGTTCTACCTCCTTCTATCCTGTCTAGTAAAATCTATGACAAAAAAGAAGAGGCTAGAACCTCTGCCTAATGGGTGTAGGCACTGCTGTTATTTTTATCAACTTTGGAGTGAAGTGCTTCATTTAAGCCATTTGCCAATACATTCGCCATATCTTCAATAAATGTATCTACTTCTTTCGGAGTGACCATTAAATTATGTCCAAGCGGCGAAAGCACTTCATGAATGAGTCTTCTTTTATCCTCCTCTATCAAAGTTCCTATCACTCCAAGAAACTGCTGACGGTGTTCTTCTCCCGGCAGATCCTCTTCAGTCAGAACCTTTCTTTCCCCAAAGCTCATTCCTGCAGGAGTCAGCGATCTGGACGGCTTGTCACCTTCACGCATTTCCCTTCCAAAATGCTTTAAAATATAGTCAATGGTGTCACTCGTAATAGAGACCGCATCAACGACAGTCGGTATACCGATGGCAATAACAGGAATTCCGAGCGTCTCCTTGCTGAGTTCCTTACGCTTGTTGCCAACCCCTGAGCCCGGGTGAATACCCGTGTCTGATATTTGGATGGTTGTGTTTACTCTCTCAAGTGCCCTTGCTGCCAGTGCGTCTACTGCAATGACAAAATCAGGCTTGCTTTCTTTAATCACTCCTGAAATAATATCGCTGGTCTCGATTCCGGTAATGCCCATAACACCCGGCACAATCGCTGAAACGGACCGAAAACCCTCCTGAACGCTTTCCGGCTGAAGGTTAAAAAGATGTCTTGTGACCAAAAGATTCTCCACCACAATCGGCCCGAGAGCATCTGGAGTTACATTCCAGTTTCCAAGACCAACTATAAGGCATGAAGCATCTTTTTTTATTTTAAGAAGTGACAAAAAGGCGCTGAACTCTCTTGCAAAAATCTCAATCACTTTTTGCTGAAGCTCTGAATCTTTCTCCCGGATACCCTGTACTTCCAGAGTGAGGTATCTTCCCTCTCTTTTTCCTGTCATTTCTGTTCCTTCTTTTGTAATTTCCACTATGGATATTTTAATGCCGTTCTCTTCTTTTTCTTTATAAATTACTCCCTTAATATCTTCTCTTTCATCATTTTTTGCTTTGCCCTGCTTTTCGATGGCCATGCTCCTTGCCTCAATTGCCAAATCTGTCCGTATAGCATACTTGCTCAAGTCGAGCTTTTTTTCCATCATATTTCCTCCCTTTATTCTTTGGCTTTATTTTTGCCAAGTACCGCCAGAATCATTCTGTTTACAGCTTTCAATGTATTTTCCTTTACAAGAGTATTGCAATCTGAGGGAGGCTTTGATAAAATATCTCTTGTTCTAACTGTTTATGATTGATCGAGCGAAATAGATCTCGATTGCTTTTTTAGGAGGTGAAACAGATGCCAAATATTAAATCTGCTATTAAACGCGTAAAAACTAACGAAGAGCGCCGTGCACATAATGCAACACTTAAGTCTTCAATGCGTACTGCCATTAAAAAAGTTGAAACGATTGTTACTAACAACGACGCTGAAAATGCTTCTGCAGCTCTTGCTGATGCTGCTAAGAAGATTGACAAAGCTGCCCAAAGCGGTGTGATTCATAAGAACACTGCGGCTCGCTACAAGTCCAGCCTAGCTAAAAAAATTAACGGTCTTTCCGCATAATAAAAACGATCCTCAACAGGGGATCGTTTTTTTTATGCGTATTTCAGAAGAAACAGTTCCAGTGCGAGCCTCTTCTCTTTTTTTCCTGTTTTAATTTCATAGTCAGCTTCTGCTAGATCATGCAGAATGGCATTCAGCTGCTCTGCAGTAAAATGCTTTGTCTGTTCAGAAGCAAGCTTTACTCGAAAAGGGTGCACCTTCAGCGCACCGGCTATTTGATTTTGACCGTAGCCTGATTGTCCAAGCTGCTTCACCTGAAAAACCAATCTGAACTGCGACGTCAGAAGATGCAGAATTTTTAAAGGCTCCTCATTGTTTTTTAGGAGATCATAAAAGATTTGCAGCGCCTTTTCCGTTCTCTTGTGAACAGTATGGTCAATCAGGTCAAAGATGTTCTGCTCTAGACTCCGCGCAACCAGGAGATTCACCATGTTCTCAGTAATTTCTTCCTCTTGGGCAGCAAATGTCGTTAATTTAAGTATTTCCTGATGAAGAATCATTAAATTTCCCTGAGTAAGCTGCAGCAGCTTTTCCACAGCCTGCCCCGATGCAGTTTTCCCTGTGCTTTCCAGCAATTCTCTTGCCCAGCTGAAGAGCTCCCGGTCTGAAAGGGAGTTTGCCTCAATGACAGCAGATTCTTTTTTAATTAATTTCGTAATTTTTCGCCGTTCATCAAGTTTTTCATATGGAGCAAAAAAGACTAAAACTGTGTACGGAGGAGGTTCTTTTATGTATGCTTCAAGCTTTTCAATATTGTGGTTTACCTTCTCCTTGCCTTTTTCAGCAGTAAGAAAATAAGGGTTTTTTACAAGTACTATTTTTTTATCTCCCATAAACGGAATCGTCTCTGCATCTTCTAAAGCAGCATCCACCGGTGATTCCTCCATATCATAGACAGATAGGTTAAAATCACGATCTTCAGGGGAAAGTACAACTTCTGTCAGCTTCTGAACCGTTTCCTGAAGCAAAAAGCGTTCCTTGCCAAATAGAAGGTAAACATGCTGAGGCTTATTCTTTTTGATATGTTTCCATGCTTCCGAAATAATCATTAAGGGTGCAGTCTCCAATCACAGTGAGTTCCCTTTAATCCTATTCAAAAACTCCTATTTTGACAAGGGGGAGAATCAAACAGGAATGTAAATTCAGAAGGGAGCCGGATGTAGTCCGGCCCCTTCCATTTATATAAAAACGTTTTGCCCCAAGCCCCGGGTATCTTGCAGCAAAACGATTATCCCGCTTACAGATATTCTTCCCTGCATATAGAAAAAATGTACTGTGTAAATGTTTACATACGGTTGGATGAAAACGGAAACAGTAATAGATTTTTTTTATACAATACCTTATACTTATTATGAAATAGGAGGGGTAACTGGTGAACGAATTTGAGAAGAATGTGCAAAGTAAACGAAATGACGCTGTAGATTCCGGTGTCGGCTTTATTGTTTCTTTCGGCTTTTTTGCCACTATCTTTGTGATTGGAACGGTCATTCATCTAATTGGATCCTGAGAAGAGGCTGCCATCCGCAGCCTTTTTTCATTTTGGATATACTGCATCGTATGGGGGATGAACAGAAAAGGTTCCATTGCTCTCCTGAAACACAAACTCAACTGCCCCGTCACTGTCTGTCCGGTAGATAGTGATTTCTCTTTTCTTCAGTTTGTCCAGCACCTCGCTGTGAGGGTGGGCGTACCGGTTATTTCTTCCTGCAGAAATAACCGCGGTTAAAGGCTGAATGTGATTGAGAAACTCATCTGAAGTAGATCCTCTGCTCCCATGATGCCCAACTTTTAAAACATCCGCTTTCAACTTCGGGTATTTTAGCATCAGCTCTTTTTCTCCTTCATTTTCAAGGTCGCCGGTGAACAGCCACCTTTTTCCCCCTGCAGCTGTATACAGCACGAGGGAGTCATTGTTTTTGCTATCGCTGCTTACTTCCGGAGATAGCACATAAAAGTCAAAATACTTCCCACTCAAAACCTCTCCTCTACTGACAGTTTTCACAGGAATGTTTTTGATCAGGGCCTCCTTCAGCAACTCAGCTTCCAGCTCTCCTCTCGCGAAATCTTTCGGTACAATAATTTCTTCCACTTTTATACTGTTCAGTACCTTGACGGCTTCTCCCATATGATCCATATCTCCGTGCGTAAGAATTAAAGCATCCAGCTTTCTAATGCCTTTAGACCGAAAAAAAGGTGTCAGGGTGCTGCTTTCGATTGAATACTGAGTATTCTTTCTACGCCATTCCTCCTGCTGAAACGTAAGAGTTCCACCCGTATCAATCAAGTAATTTCCTTTGCCGTACGGCGCCCTTAAAAAAATGGCATCTCCCTGGCCTACGTCAAGAAAAACAATTTCACCGGTATTCGTAAACTTCTCCAAATGATAATGAAGCATAAAAGCTGAAGCCAGCAGCAATGCTGCCGAAGCCCCAAGGAACCTGCTTTTTATTTCTGCAGACAAAAGCAGCAGCACCGACAGACAAATGTAGAGAAACAGGAGGATGGGATGAGGCTTCCCCATTATGGTGAATAGCGGCAGCCCTGCAATCTTGAGGACACCACTGTTAGTCAGGAAAATCAATTTGTCCAGCACATATACGAAAAGATCTCCTGCTGAAGGAAAAGCAGCTGACAGTGCAACAGTGATAAGGGAAAATGGGAGAATGATGACAGAATAGAGGGGTACAAATACCATATTAAGGAACATGCTGAAAAAAGAGAAGCCCGAGAAATGGTGCAGCAGCAAGGGGACAGAGCCAATTTGGGAAATGAGGGATACCTTAAAAGACTGTATCCAAAAAGAGCCTCCTCCTTCATTCACTATGTTAGCTGAAACAATCAAAACAAAACTGACCACAAACGATAGTTGAAATCCTGCATGAAATAAGCTGTAAGGATCAGCTGCCAGCATCAGAATAAAGGCCAGTCCAATAACATCTGCAGCAGAAAGCTTTTTTCCCAGGATTTTCAATAACAGATACAACCCTGCCATTAGAGCGGCTCTTGTCACAGATGGAGCCCCTCCAGCAAGGAGAGTATAGACAGGCAGAATGATCAGCAAGAGAATTCTTGCCCTTTCATGCGTCATACCGGAGCGGATCAGCAGATAATACACGGCACCCAGCAGAATTCCCACATGAAGCCCCGATATCGCCAGCAGATGAATTAAACCCAGCTCCTGATAGGCTTTGCTGACTTCTTCGTGAATGTGGTATCTTTCTCCATATACGAGTGCTTCCACGATACCCCTGCTATTTTCAGGAAAAGTGCGTGAAATATGGGAGATGCCAAGATGACGGAAATGGGAGATGGAAAAGTGCGATGGAGCTGAACAACCTTCTATACTTGTGATACGAAGGATAAAATGAATTTTTTTGGAATAAAGATAGTTTCTGTAATCAAAAGCATGAGGATTTGATGGTGATTTCGGAGGTTCATACGAGCCGCTGATACGGCAGCGCGTGCCGGGAATCAGCTTTTTGAGGGCGCTTTGTTCCTCAATTGAGGAAATTTTATAAGAAAGGGCAAAGATTTCTCCAAGTTGATTTTCAGCTGTTCCGCGGAAGGAATCGCCGTCAATTCTTGGTATGGATGTTAAGGAATATACATCTGCAGCAGTTCCTCCCTGTTCCAATGAGATATTCTGAGAGTCATACCAGCCGCTGTAAAAGAAGAATATCAGATAAGCGAGGAGAAGCATAATGGCAAGCAAAACGTTTTTTTGCAGGATGACAGTTAGCAAAACAAGAAGGAGGAGCGCACATACTGCAAATGGTGCAAAGGCCGAGAGAGCACCTGCAGTTCCAAGTGCCGATACGGCCGCAAGGTAAACAATTTTTCCCTTCAAACGCTTGCTCCTCTCTTTTGCTCAGTTCTCAATACTTTCAGGGAATAATCGCTGAGCCCGCTCATACAATTCATCCAATTCTGTTTCCATCTCACTGCCATCCGCAAGCCGTCCCAATAATTCCTTTACTAAAGCCGCTCTCTGTTCATTCTTTGCATCTGAATGAGTTCCGTTAAAATCAATATGCTTCACTTCTACCCCCGACTGTTTGAAAAGCTCCTCTGCATAAGGGTGATTTTTGTAAGGCATGGCATAATAAACAGATGAGATTCCCGCCTGAATGATGGCTTTGCAGCATTGCAGACAAGGAAAATGAGTAACATATATTTCAGCCCCTGCTGTAGGGACGCCAAATTTGGCACATTGAAGCAGCGCATTCATTTCAGCATGAATGGTTCTGACACAATGATTGTCAATGACATAGCATCCATCGTCTGTACAGTGTACGCCTCCTGCTATCGAGCCATTGTACCCTCCTGCAATAATTCTTTTATCTCTGACTATGGTGGCACCAACTGCAAGCCGAGTACAGGTGCTCCGCAGTGCCAGCAAATGGCTTTGCGCCAAAAAATACTGATTCCATGAAATGCGTTCCATTTTCTTACCCCCGTTATAGATTCTTTTATAGTGTAGCGAGTGATAGCAGCTCTAGTCAAATTGTTATTTCACTGCAATATTTTCCTTTAATTTTTCAAATGATTTTTCTCCTATTCCTGAAACCTTCTTGATATCTTCAATGCTAACAAACCCTCCATGCTCTTCACGATACTGTATAATGGCGCCTGCTTTGGCAGGCCCGATTCCCGTGAGGCTCTGGAGCTCCTCTTGAGAAGCGGCATTAATGTTTACCGTCTTCTTTTCCTCTCCCGCACTTTCAGCTTCCTGTCCCCATAGAGGGGGAAGACCATGCATTTCCCCGATTGCCGGAACATACAAAACAGACCCGTCTTCCAGCTTTTGGGCTAGATTAATAAATTTATCGTCTGCAGCCTCATGCAGTCCGCCCGCAGCCTCAATTGCATGAAAAGCCCTGCCGCCCGAGCTAATCTGGTATACCCCTGGAGTTTTCACAGCCCCTTTCACATCAACCATAATGAGCATATCCTTCTCTTTCTGTTCAACTGTAAGCTCCTGTATTTCTTCAGAAGTTACTGTAGTCAGTTCTTCAAACTCTTCTTGAGGTTTATTTGCATTGTGCTCTCCACTTCTCCAGAAAACAATACATACAATACTGACGAACAACAATAATAGCGCTAGCAAGATTTTATTTTTTTGAAGGTGCTCCATAACGCCTCCTGATTTAACATATTTGACTAAAGTCATTCATATCGTTTAGGAGAGAGAATGTAAAAGAAGGAGGGGAACTGCCATTGAATGTGGGATTTATAGGGACCGGAAATATGGGGCGTATCCTCATTGAAGCTTTTATTGAATCAAGAGCACTGCAACCCTCACAAATTTTTATCACAAACAGGAGCAGCGAAAAAGCGCAGGCATTGCAGAATATATATTCCAATATCACCATTCTTGGATCAGCAGAGGAAGTTTGCAAGTCTTCTGATATTATTTTTATTTGCTTAAAGCCTCTGGATATTTACCCTTTGCTCATCAGTCTGGCTCCGATATTAAAAAAGGAACAGTGCGTGGTATCAATCACCAGTCCAATCAAGGCAGCGCAAATTGAATCTATTGTAAACTGCCAGGTAGCCAGAGTGATTCCCAGCATAACCAACCGCGCTCATTCAGGCATATCATTATTTACACTTGGCAAAAGCTGTTCCACTAAAAGAAAGGAAGAGCTGGAGCTCTTGTTCAGCAGAATTTCGAGGCCCGTGCATATAAAGGATGATGTAACAAGGGTGTCCTCTGATATTGTAAGCTGCGGACCGGCATTTTTCAGCTATCTTCTGCAAAGATTCATTGATGCAGCAGTCAGGGAAACAAACATCAGCAAACCTCAGGCAACAGAGCTGGCAAGCGAAATGATCATAGGAATAGCGAGCCTTTTGGAAGACGGCCTTTATACGCTTCCTGCTCTTCAGGAAAAGGTGTGTGTTAAAGGCGGGGTAACCGGAATCGGAATAAACGTGCTGGAAAATGAATTGGGAGATGTTTTTGAAAATTTGTTTCAAGGTACACACAGAAAGTTTGATGAGGATATAGATGAGGTTCAGCAGCAGTTTAATGGAACGTCCATTTCACCTTAGTACAATTCTCCGGCTGCTTCGATATTCCTCCTTTAGAATGCAAAAAAAACCATCTTTTTGATGGTTTTTTTCGTGAGGTTATTTAGCAGCAGTAAAGAAAATTCTTTCAGATAGCTTATCAGGCTGCTTACCATATTGAAAGTCAGCGCTGACATTACCGCCGGAAAATCCTGCATTTTTCAAAAATGACAAATAGTCACTCACCGAAAAAGTCCGCTGATAGTGGGTTTCATCAAATCTTTCATAGAAACCTTCTTCACTTCTAACAAAAAAAGAAAGTTCATGCTCCACACTGTTTTGGAATTCACCCTTGAAAGAATTCCATATGTAGCTTATATCCTCAGATGAATCTGCAAAAGTGTTCTTTAAATAGATTTCGTTGATTTTGTATTCTGAATGAACATCAAAGATCAGAACGCCGCCTTTTTTCAAAGCGTTAAAAGCCCCTGTCAGGGCTGAAACTACATCTTCACGGGTCTCTAGGTAGTTGAGGGAGTCACAGCAGATACAAACAGCATCAAACGTATCTTCCACACCTTGAAGCTCCCTCATGTCCTGCTGAAAAAAGGGAATATCCTGGTTGTTCTCCATCGCCTTTCTGCTGGCAGCAGCAAGCATCTCTGCACTAATATCAATGCCTGTTGTTGCAAAGCCAAGCTTATACAGCATTGTGGTAATTTCTCCAGTCCCGCATGCTACATCCAGCACCTGCCTGCCTCCACTGCTGCCCTCTGCCTTCATAGCTTCCACAATAAAGCTGGTCCACAGCTCGTATGGAGCTTCTGACATTACTTCATCATAGACAGCAGCAAAGCCTTGGTAAATCATTTTTGAAGCACGCTGTCCAGGTCAGCATGAGGAGCATCGCCCCAAAGTCTTTCAAGATTGTAATAGCCTCTTTCTTCACGGTGGAACACATGCGCTACAACATCTCCCAGGTCAACGAGCACCCACCTTGCTTCATCAAAGCCTTCCATTCGCTTTACCACATATCCATTTTCTTCTGCCTGATCTTTTATTTCCCTTGCTATCGCCTGAACCTGTTTATCAGAATTCGCATGACAGATAAAAAAGTAGTCAGCAATCAATGAAATTCCTTTCATGTCGAGGGCAATCAAATCTTCTGCTCTTTTATCATCGGCGGCATTAGCTGTAATGGCTAATAAATTTGTTTCTTTCATATATGCATTCAATCCTCCAGTTTAGTTATCACAAGGTCATTGTAAGCAGCGAGAGTATCAGGGTAGATTCCCCTGTTTTTTTTCAATAAAAACGATATCGTATTGCTGACAGTCTTTAATAGCGCCAAATCGAGGTCCTGGAAAGCCAGTTCCCTGACTTCCTCAACACCTGTAAAGCTTCTGCCGGGCTCTATATAGTCTGCTACATATACAATCTTTTCAAGCAGAGTCATACCTGATCTTCCGGAAGTATGGTATCTGATGGCGTTTAAAACTTCTTCGTCATGTATACCTGCTTCATGCTGAACAAGGTAGGCACCTACAGGAGCATGCCAGAGTTCGTGGTGATGAAAGAGAAGATCAGCCGGCATCTGCTTTTCCCTTATCAATTTTTCCATTTCTTTTTTAGGACGGAACTTGGCATAATCATGAAATATAGCAGCAAGCTCAGCCTTTTTTTTGTCAGCTCCGTACAGCTCTGCGAGTTGAACAGCAGTATCCATCACGCCGATTGTATGCTGAAAGCGTTTCTCAGTCAGCTGCGGCTTTACAATCCCCAATGCAGCATTACGTTCCATAAAGTGAATTCTCCTCAATATATTTCTTTACCCCGATAGGAAGCAGGTAATCTGTATTCCTCTTTTCAGAAAATTTCCTCCTGAGCATGGTTGAAGAAATATCAACAAGAGGAGCATCAACAAGGATGACCGGGTATTTTGTTTCAGTACGATAACCCGGCCTGTTGACGCCAATAAACTTTACCTGTTTTACAAGGCTGTCAATATCTCTCCATTTGGGAAGATATTCAATCATATCAGCACCAATGATAAAGTGAAATTCATGCTGAGGATATTTTTCTTTTAGCAGCCTGACTGTATCATATGTATAAGAAGGACCCTCCCTCGCAAGCTCTATGGGCTCTGCTTTAAATGCTGCATTTCCCTCCAAAGCCGCATTCAGCATGTTGAGGCGGTGCTCACTGCCGGTAAAACCAGCACCTTGTTTATGAGGGGGAATGGAGTTTGGCAGAAACCAAACCTCTGAAAGCTGCATGGCGTCCTTCACTTCGCTCGCCATAATAAGATGTCCTATATGGGGCGGATCAAAAGTGCCGCCAAACAAACCAATTCTGGCCAAACATTACCCCTCCCTGCTTTCATACGATTTCCTGCAAAGATGTTTTAAGGAAGTTTTATTTGCTGGTTTTCTTTTGACTTTTTATACAGGACAATTGTGTGGCCGATTACCTGGACAAGCTCTGCCCTGGTTCCTTTTACAAGCTGTTCAGCTACAGTATCTTTGTCCTCTTCGCAATTTTGCAGCACGCTGATTTTAATCAGTTCACGCGCTTCCAATGCTTCGCCAATCTGTTTAATCATATTTTCATTCACTCCGCCTTTTCCAACCTGAAAAATAGGCGTTAAGTGGTGTGCTTCCGAACGTAAAAAACGTTTTTGTTTACCAGTTAACATGTAGTACCTCCTAAATTATCCAAAACAATTCTCTCCATACCTTTTTTATCTGGAATTCTATCGGTCCAGATTTCAAACGAAAGGGCAGCCTGGTTCACAAACATGCCTACACCGTTTACAGTTTTCAGCCCTTTTTCTTCCGCCTGCTTTAAAAGCTCGGTAGTAATAGGATTATAAATGATATCACTAACAATACATGTTTTTTTTGCATTGTACAAACGGATCGGGGATTTGCCGGCATGGGGCTTCATTCCAATTGAAGTGGTCTGAATAATCACATCATATTTTGAAAGTATGTCTTCAGCCTCCTGTATAGCAAGCGGCCTTCCAAAAGTACCTGCAGGATTCAGCTGGATTAGTTCTGCAGCTTTTTCAATCGTTCTGTTGCAAACATCTATAGAGCGGCAGCCTGCATGGGAAAGCGTATAAAAGATCGCCCTCGCTGCTCCTCCTGCTCCAATAAGCAGGATGTTTTTCCCTTGAAGTTCGCCCGCCTTCTCCTTCAGTGACTGAAGATATCCCTGTCCATCAGTATTATAGCCAATCAGGCGCCCTCCGCTGTTTTTCACCGTGTTGACTGCGCCCGCCAGCTCTGCTGATAGATCAAGTTCATCCAAGTAAGGAAGAATGGCTACCTTATGCGGAATTGTAACATTAAAGCCCGAAATTCCCAGTGCTCTCAGTCCTGCTACAGCTTTCTCCAGCCCTTGGGGAGAAACAGGAAAGGCATGATAATGCCCACTAATATTTAATTCAGAAAAAGCGTGATTATGAATAGCCGGTGACATTGAATGTGACACAGGCCACCCAATCAGACCATATAATTTTTCCACAGAAACCCCTCCATGCTATATCAGAGATTTTCTGATTGTAACATTTACTCCCTTTGGTGCATAGGCTGTTATTTTCTTATCCGGTTCATTCACTGTTACCCAGCCCAGTCCTGAAAATACAACATCTGTTTTAGGCTCTTTAATGGTAAAATGATGCGCCGTCAGTTCTGGGAAAGTATCAAGCTGATCTTTTCGGGGCGGCTTCAGCATATCACCCGCATGCTTTTCATAAAGAGAATCTGCATTTTCAAGCTTTGTTCTGTGTATATCAATTTCAGCAGGAACATGGCAGACCAAGGAGGTTTTTCCTCCCTTTAAATAATCAAGTCTGGCAAGGCCGCCGAAATATAAGGTTTGCTCCTCATTCAGCTGAAACACTTTTGGCTTTATTTCTTTCTTGGGAGAAAGCAGCTTCAAATCTTTTTTATCTACATAGTGGGCCATCTGATGATGATTGATGATCCCAGGGGTATCAAACAAAGCGGCGCCATCTGATAAAGGAATTTCAATCATATCAAGCGTAGTTCCCGGATAATGAGAAGTTGTGATAACATCTCCCTCGCCGGTAACTTCCTTTATCATTCTGTTAATAAAGGTCGACTTCCCTACGTTGGTGCATCCGACCACGTAAACATCGCCATCTTCCCTGTAATGGTCAATCGCTTCTGCAACTTCTTTTACACCAATTCCCCTTGCAGAACTGATTAAAAACACGTCTACAGGCTGTAGGCCGAGCTCCTTTGCCTCTCTTTTCATCCAGTTTATCACTTTTGAATGCTTAACTGACTTAGGAAGGATGTCCACTTTATTGCCGACAAGCAGGATCGGATTTCCACCTACAAAGCGGGGCAGCCCAGCAATCCAGCTTCCGTTAAAATCAAAAATATCAACTATTTTCACAATCAGGCCTTTTGTGTCGCCAATTCCATGAAGAATTTTCAAGAAATCCTCATCTGTCAAAGAAACATCCTGAACTTCATTGTAATTTTTCAGCCTGAAGCAGCGCTGACAGACAATTGTTTCTTTTTCCAGGCTGCCGGCAGGCACATAACCAAGCCCTGACGGATCCTCCGATTGTACTTTCACTCCGCAGCCGATACACGTAATGTCTTCCATCTCTATTCTTCCCATTGAATCCATCCTTTTCTTTTTAAGCTTCTCATAATATTTCTCTCAATTTTTCTGTTGATTCTTGTAAAAAATCCGTCTGTCGAAGCAACAGGAACAACAAGAATCGTATGAAAACCGCTTCTGTTTCCACCCAGTACATCGGTCAGCAGCTGGTCGCCTATGACTACCACTTCATTCTTTGGCAGTTCCATTTCCCTTGCCGCTCTCCGAAAGGCCCTTCCAAATGGCTTTCTTGCTTGAAAAATAAATGGAATGTCAAGCGGCTCCGAAAAAGCTTTCACTCTTTTCTCTACATTATTGGAAACAATCGTAACCTTGATTCCATTTCTCTTCATTTCTTTAAACCAGTCAATCAGGGCAGGTGTTGCATCAGGCCTGTCCCATTCGACCAGCGTATTATCCAAATCAGTGATAATCCCTTTAACGCCTCGCTCTTTCAGCTTAAGAGGAGAGATATCAAATATATTTTTAACGTATTCTCCAGGCAAGAAGTTTTTTAACAAAGCTAACACCTCTGAATTTCATATTTACCAAAGTACATCTTATCCGAAAACTGTTCTTACTTCAAAACCATTTTGACAATTAGCTATTTAGAACAAAAGTTTTTCGACAAATTTAATTGTTCTTCTACAATGTGGATAAATTTATGCACATGATCCACCCTTTAAATTTCCATTTTCTACAACTTTATAAACATGATGCCCACAGCTTATCCACCCCTGTCTGTGGATAAACAGAACGATTGTTCCTTAAATTAAATCGTGGTAGATTGTAGAAAGAAAGAAATAACCTAAGAATATATGCTTATAAAAAATATTTTATTACGCTCGTTGATAGGAGGTGTGAGCCAATTACTTGGCTACCTGGCATGAGGAAACTATCGGACGAACTGCTAATCGAATCATATTACAAAGCAACAGAAATGAAATTAAGTGAAGACTTTATAGAACTGATTGAATCGGAAATCAAGCGCCGCTCGCTGAACCATGTACTGACACTTTCTTGAAGTGCCTGCAGAGTTCAGCTTCTTTTTTTTAGCAAAACACTGCACTTATACCAAAACAGAGGCTATTTCTTCCCCCATTTTTACTTCAGATTGTACCTGCAGCCCTGGTGAAAGCCTGAATCTGTCTTTTTCAAACAGCAGCACCACTGTGGAGCCAAAAGAAAAGTAGCCCATTTCTTCCCCCTTTTTCAAGGTTTTAGATACGTGTGTTGTTTCAATTGAATTGATAAACATTGCTCCTACCTTTATGACTGCTGCATGTCCTCCATTCAAACCGCAGACCATTTCGGTGACCTTTCTGAAGTTTCTCGACAGCGGCGCTTTACCGTATGTCAAGCCCCACCGGTTCACCGGGTAAGAAGCGGATCCCAGATTATATTGCTCGGTAATTTCTCCGTCAATAGGGCTGTGAATTCTATGATAATGCCTGGGGCTCAGATAAAGGACGATAAACTGCCCTCCAATGTACTTTTTTGCAAGCTCCTTGTTTTCCAACATTTCTTCAATAGAATATTGCTGATTTTTGACAACAATAGAAGAGTGTTCGGAAATTGTACCGAATTGCTCGGCAACAGCATCAACCGGACTGCTTACACTCTCGGTGAGAGCGGAAATCTGTCTGCTTCCGATTTTCAGTTCTCTGATAAACAAATCATGCAAGGACGTGTACTCTGCAATATTTTTGCCCATCTCCTCTTGTTCAATCATAAAAAGCTTTGCATAGGAAGGAATCATTCTTTTGCTTAGCTTTGACTTTGAAAAGGTCATAAGCCCTTTGGACAATGGGAGTGAATTGGTTAACTCGATGAATGACTGATATATTTTCTTGCGCAATTTTTAACCTCCATGTAAAATATTATCTTTACGTTTTGCTAGTTCCTGTTTACAATGGTAAATAAATCATCTATTTTGGTTTTTATAAAAAGGAGCGCTTCCATGATCATTTCAGAATATGTTGATCTGACGATAAAAAAGCTTAAGGCCAATTTTGCAAACTTGATCACTCTTACAAATCTTGGTCTTGGCGGTTATGCCATTATCTTTACTCTTAGAGGAGAATTTGATTTAAGCCTGCTGCTTATTTTTATCGCAGCACTGGCAGACCGTTTTGACGGAATAGCAGCGAGAAAGTTCAATATTGAATCTGAACTTGGAAAACAACTTGATTCAATGAGTGATATTATATCATTTGGTGTTGCCCCAGCACTACTGCTTTATCAAGGAATTTTATATGACCTGGGTGCACCTGGAATATTCTTCACTGTTCTTTATATCCTTTGCGGTGCATTCCGCCTCGCAAAATTTAACGTTACAGAGAGCAATGGTTATTTCACAGGCCTGCCAATCACAGCCGCAGGATGTGCTGCTACGCTATCCTACCTTGCATCAGCCGCTGTTCCCGCCGTATTCTATCTGTTCATTTTGATCATCCTCTCATTTTTGATGGTTTCGCCATTCAGAATAAAAAAAGTATAAAAACATCTTTCAAGTGTTTCAGACTGTAGACAAAACTCGGTGAAAATCGAGCGTGTCTACAGTCTTTTTGTATAGTGTAATAATGACCTCCGAATAAAGATGTTTAAGCAAGGAAATAGAGAACAAAAAAAATCAATAAAGAATCTTGTGGGAATTTGTTCACGTTCATTAAACAGATAGTCATCATCACTGGTCACCTCTAGAAAAAATGGGTGATTCAGTGTAATTAGGAAAATCGGGATAGTCGGGACCCTGGACTGAGCTCAGTTAGGAAAAGCGGCTCGGACCCGCCTGCGGGAAACGTCCACCAGGAGTGAAGATCCAACCACATTGGTATTCCATCTATATTTTAAAATGAAATAAACCGTAGGCTATTCGAAGTCCTCGAGTTTGCCTACGGTCTGAACAACTATCAGGTGTTTTTTTAGCGGCAGCAATAAAACCAATAGCTTCCTCCAAAAATCAGAAGAAGAACAAACAACACGATGAACAATGCATACCAATAGCCTGCTACCGACAAACCATAGTAACCAAAGCCGGAAGGACAGTATGATGCAGGTCCCATCCTCGGAGCCCTCCCTTCACTGGACTATATCACCACATTATGCGTGACATCCCTAAGGGGTATAGGCTGGTCACTCAGATGATTGCTGCAAAAATTGCTGCAAAACGCCTGATGCCATAATCCCATTGTAAAGCTCTCTGGCTCCTGAAGGGGTTAAGTGGTTGCCGGAAGGGTCAATCAGCCCGGATGACAGCAGAGCCTCGTCTGAGCTTTCTCCTGCAAGATCTATCAGGTTCCACCAGTGATCAACTAGCACTGCTCCCTCCTCCCTGGCAGCCTCCCTCGTCAGGTCATTATAAGCATTATGCCACTGCCTCGCTCCCCCTCCTGCCTCAAACCACTTCCTGTCATATCTGGAATAATAATAAGTATCTGTTCCGCTTCCTTCGATAACTGGCAGACAGGTCATTAAAACGGGTTCAGCCCCAATTTTTCTTATTTCTTTTGTGAAATATTTTAAATTCCGTTTGAATCTTGTTTTATCCACTCTTGGAAGCCCGCTTGGCAGCATGGCTGCATCATTGGTTCCAAACATGATAAAAACCAGATCAGGCTTTTTGGAAAGCACATCTTTTTCAAACCTTTTCAAAGCATCCTCAGTCGTTTCTCCGCTAATGCCCGCATTATGGATCATCAGATTCCCGCTGTATGCGGTATTAATCAGGGTTACCCATTTTTCCTGCTGGGGATATTGCCTGATCTTCCAATTAGCCCCCTGTGTATTGCTGTCTCCAAATGCTACAATTTCTATTTCTCCCTTGTTTCCCATCGTACTGCAGCCTCCCAATATGTAAATTAAAAATACAGCGTATATGATCCATCTTTTCACATTTATGCTCCGCCTATCATCATTCAATTAACTACCCAATAAGATAACTGATCATCTTCTTGGAGTAAAGTTTTTTATCCGCCCTTGTAACTCATTATGAACTTATTCACTTGTACAGACACAAACCTCCCTGGCACCGCATACATATGAATTACTAGGCATTTGCCCAAATACAGCAAGCAGATGAAAGCGGAGGTGGAGGTATGTCAGGAGTGTTAACAGCTTTAGGATACTTCTTAAAGGAATTAGTGTTTTTAGTATCTTACGTGAAGAATAATGCCTTTCCACAACCATTGTCAGCCAGTGATGAACGAAAGTATTTAACCTTAATGTCAGAGGGAGACGAGCAGGCTAGAAATTTGCTGATTGAACACAACTTAAGGCTGGTTGCACATATTGTCAAGAAATTCGAGAATACAGGAGAAGATTCAGAAGATCTTATTTCAATAGGAACGATCGGTCTGATTAAAGCAATTGAAAGCTATTCCCAAGGAAAGGGAACAAAGCTGGCCACTTATGCGGCAAGGTGTATTGAAAACGAAATACTGATGCATTTAAGAGCATTAAAAAAGACGAAAAAAGATGTCTCGCTGCATGATCCAATCGGTCAGGATAAAGAAGGAAACGAAATCAGCCTGATTGATGTGCTGAAATCAGAGAACGACGACGTAATTGATACAATTCAGCTGAACATGGAACTGGAAAAGGTTAAAAAGTTCATCGGAATTCTGGATGACAGGGAAAAGGAAGTGATTGTCGGCAGATTTGGACTTGATCTTAAAAAAGAAAAAACACAGCGTGAGATTGCCAAAGAACTAGGCATATCCAGAAGCTATGTGTCCCGAATTGAAAAAAGAGCACTAATGAAAATGTTTCACGAATTTTACCGGGCGGAAAAAGAAAAGAAAAACTCAACATAATCATGAGCATATAAAAGGCAAAAAATACTTAAAAACATCCCGACAGGAAATCGGGATGTTTTTCATTCAGCTGCCCGTCTTCTTTCCTGCCCTATATACAGCAAGAAAAAAGGAGCCCTGCAAAGCCGCATTTTTGGCTTAACGGGGCTCCTTTCGGCAATTTCTTCTCCCTTTGACTAGAAGCTGTCCCTCTTGGCATTTAAGTACATCAACAGTTTCATTCTTAACTTCATCATGTATCCTCACCCTTTCTCCTTGAATTAGCGTTCATTATTACTGATAGAAATATGTGTCAATCTGCTTTTGTTTTGCTTTTTCCATTAATTGCTGAACATACTGGTCTTTTTGGTAATCTTCAATAGTTTTGTTGCGGTTGCTGATGGTAATGGTCACAAAAAATAAATTGATGGTCATACATATTCACCTCCTTCAGATATTTTCATCCTTCATGCACGCAAAAAGGCCGCATTTCAGAGCGGCCTTTTTACTGCATGTAAAAGCCACAGGCTTATTCGGCCTGCGGCATAGATGTAAGATGAATAATCCCTGTCAAAGGTAAGGGAAAGTTCAAGAAATGGTCATATGCCGGTCGAATAAGTTACTTAATGTAATTGTTTTATTAGCTGCTGCTGAGTTGCTTCTCATCATGTTATTCGACCTCCATTTCAAATTTTGTTCTCATGGTAATTATATCCACATCATCAGAGTTTGTAAACTACTTTCTGGAAAAAAACAGCCCATTTTCCAAATATGGAAATTATAATGCAGAGGGCTGAGAAAGATGGAAATAATCAGCAGGAAGGCTGTTTTATATTTCTAATCAGCTTTCTGCTCTGCATTTACAGTACGAAAATACCCTTTGCTGTCAGCAAAGGGCAGGGTACTTATTCAACTGCTTCATCATCAATCATTTTTTTATATTTTAAAGATTTTTTAAAAAACAGGAACGAGCCGCTTAAAAATACGCAAACAGTTGTCATCATCAATGTTACCTGCAGCTGAGCCAAGTCTCCGGCTGTCGGAAGAATCAAGCCAAGGTACAGATACACACTGACTGCAAGCAGTGTAAATGCGTAATACTTATAATCAGTCATTTTGGACGAAATTTCTTTTTTACTCATCTGCATCACCTGCTATCTAATGAAGTCTACCTTCACGATAACATATTTTAGCAGGTTCATAACCAAGCAAATTCAGCCAATTTTTAAGCAAGAGCGTTCTTTAAGTCTTCAATCAAGTCTTCAGCATCTTCAATGCCCACAGAGATTCTGATCAACCCGTCAGTAATACCGAGGTCCTGTCTGCGGTCGTATGGAATCGAGGCATGAGTCATTTTAGCGGGAAGCGAGATGAGACTTTCAACGGCTCCAAGACTCTCTGCCAATGTGAAATACTTAACCTTGCCAAGAACTTCTTCCGCCTTTTCTCCGCTTCCTACATCAAAGGAAATCATGCCGCCAAATCCGCCAGCCTGCTTTTTCGCAACGCTATGGTTCGGATGAGACTCAAGGCCTGGATAATAAACCTTTTTTACGCCCTCATGGCCCGTTAAGAAGTCCACCAATTCAGCAGCGTTGGTCTCGGTTGCTTCCATGCGAAGGCCGAGCGTTTTGATTCCGCGCATCAGCAGCCATGAATCCTGAGGCCCCAGAACGCCTCCAGTTGAGTTTTGAATGAAATGAAGGTCTTCAGCCAGCTTTGCATTGTTTACAACAACAAGGCCGCCTACAACGTCGCTGTGGCCTCCAATGTACTTTGTCGCACTATGGAAGACAATATCTGCTCCCAATGTGAGCGGAGTCTGCCAGTATGGAGTGCTGAATGTGTTATCTACAATAGTCATCAACTGATGTTTTTTGGCAATTTCAGCTGCTTTTTCAAGATCTGTAATTTTCAGCAAAGGATTTGTCGGTGTTTCTATATAAAGCGCCTTTGTATTGTCCTGAAGTGCTTTTTCAATATTGGAAAGATCGCTTGTATCAACAAAAGTAGATTCTATCCCGTATCTGTTCAGCACTTTTGTCATGACTCGATACGTGCCGCCGTATACATCATCGGTCATAATCACATGATCGCCGCTGTTAAACAGCATCATAATCGCAGTGATTGCTGCCATTCCGGAACCGAATGCAAAGCCCGCTTCCCCTTCTTCCAGGTCCTTAATCAATTCTTCGAGCGCATGCCTGGTCGGATTGCCTGTACGGGAATATTCAAATCCTTTATGAACGCCCACTGCGTCCTGCTTGTAAGTGCTTACCTGGTAAATCGGTACTGAAACAGCACCTGTTGCAGGATCTCCTACAATACCTCCGTGTATCATTTTCGTTTTCTTGTTCATGTTAAATGCCTCCTTCATAAATCTTCTTGCTGAGATAGCGTTCACTGCTGTCTGCAAAAATTGTGACTATATTAGTTCCGGGCTGTGCCTGCTGCGCCTCCAGCAGAGCTGCATGCAAAGCAGCGCCTGCAGAGCTTCCGACAAGCAGGCCTTCTTTTTGCGCAAGTTCTTTAACAAGCCTGAACGCGTCTGTATCAAGCACTGTGTGAATGGAATCAAAATAAGACTCATCCATATATTCGGGCAGAAATTCCATTCCTATGCCTTCGGTTTTGTGCGGCCCGGATTCTCCTCCATTTAAAATGGATCCTTCGGGTTCCACGATTGCCGTTTTGATCTGCGGGTTTTTTTCTTTCAGATATTTGGCTGTACCCATAAAAGTTCCGCCGGTTCCTGCACCCGCCACAAACACACCTACATCCCCTTCCAGCTGCTCCCAGATTTCCGGGCCAAGTGTTTTGTAATAGGTTTCCGGATTTGCCGGGTTGCCAAATTGCTGAGGGCAGTAGGAATTCGGAATACTGCTGTTAAGCTCCTGTGCTTTTCTAATCGCACCCTTCATCCCTTCAGAGGTAGGAGTCTGCACAACTTCCGCTCCAAGCGCTTTCATAATATCCTGCTTTTCAATGCTGAATTTTTCAGGAACACACACCATAACTTTCAGGTTTTTCTCAAGAGCTGCAAGCGCAAGCCCAATCCCGGTGTTGCCGGCGGTAGGCTCAATAATTGTGCCTCCCTCCTTCACCTTTCCTGTTCTAAGGGCTTCTTCAATCAGTTCAACACCCAGCCTGTCCTTTATGCTTCCTCCAGGATTGCAGTATTCAAGTTTTGCAAACAGCCTGACTCCCTGAGGCAGTTCAAACTTTGTTACTTCAAATAAAGGAGTCCGTCCGATTAATTGATGTACACCTCTTACTATATCCATTTCTACACTCCTCTCCCAATGAAGAATAGCTGCCGAAAAAATTCTCCGGCAACCTATCTGGCATCCTTTAGCTGTGAGGCTATTTTAAGTACAAGATCAGCTGAATGTTTGGCAGCTGTATCTAAAAACTGTTCAAAGGATATTCCTGATTCTTTCCCCGCAATATCAGACAGAGAACGAATCACTACAAATGGAACATCAAACTGATGGCATACCTGCGCAATGGCCGCTGCCTCCATCTCCACAGCGTATAAGTCCTGAAATTTAGTGCGGACAAAATCCACCCTTTCAGGATCGCTCATGAATGAATCTCCTGTTGCGATTAAGCCCTTGACTACCTGTATTCCGCTGATCTCTTCTGCCTGAGAAGCTGCAATTTTAACCAGCTCTTCTGCAGGTTTATATGCTGCCGGAAGTCCCGGCACCTGTCCATAGGCATATCCAAACGCTGTAACATCCACATCGTGGTGAACAACATTCGTGGAAATGACCACATCGCCGACATTTAATGATTGATGAAATCCACCGGCCGATCCAGTGTTAATCACATAATCAGGCTTATAGCGGTCCAGCAGTAAAGTTGTGCTGATAGCAGCATTCACTTTTCCTATTCCCGATTTTAAAAGAATCACTTCAATTCCTTTATACTGGCCGGTTGTGAACTCACTGTGCGCAATCACTTCCTGATTACGGTTTTCCAGCTTTTCTCTTAAAATTGTTACTTCTTCTTCCATTGCTCCAATTATTGCTACCTTCACTAACAAGTCAATCCCTTCAAGGAGTTATTGTTTCACTGCTTCCATGATCCACACAAATCCGTTCATCTGGGTGAACTCCACATGAAACCCGTGCTTTTCAAAAATGTTTTTCATCACTGTATGTGTTGTATAGTACTCAGACTCCAAATCCTGTGCAAGATTGTAGTATCCTCTTTGTCTGGCTTTTTCAACCGTTTCGCTGAAAATCTCCTGATTGATGAAAACAGTATCTGCAAATACTATATTACCACCACTTTGCAGCAGGCTTCCATATATCTCAACCGCTTTTTCTTTTTCATTATCTGTTAGATGGTGAAAAGCATAAGTTGAAACAATACTATCTATTTGATTTTGGGGACGTTGAAACTCCAGGAAATCTCCGTCAGTGATGACAGCTTCTCCTGAAAGCTTTGAAACAGCTATCTCTCTCATGGCGTCTGATGGTTCCACACCTGCTACATGTTTCCCTGCAGTCAGCAATTCTTTTGTAAGATTTCCGGTTCCCACTCCGAACTCGAGAACAGTTTTTCCTGAACGTTTTACAACTTCCGTTAATATTTTATCATAATTTAAAAAAACATCTTTATATTCCTCATCGTGTCCGTTTACAGTGGTATCATATGTGCCTGCCCATTGTTCAAAAAGACCTAAGAATTCTCTTCCCATTTCTCTCACACTCCACTAATTATAATAAATCCTATAAGTATACTATGAATTTAGCGATGAACTGTTCTAAATTTATCACAGGGAAAAAGAAAAATGCAATGAAAAGAAACTGGAATTACAAATAGATTTCCTCTCCCCATACATGCTATGATGTTGAGGAAAGGCAGGGAATATGATGAGTTTTCATTTTGATTACATACAGGATAAAGTTGAATTTTTTGAAGGTGTTTCTTTAAGAGATATTGAGCGGAAAATAAATGAACAGATACATCATAACAGGGCGATCCTGCTTGAGGTCCACCATGTCGCACACCAGATGCATGTAGCAGAGGACGGGAAAAGATATTATAGTGCGGTTGTTCATTTTAAACAAAAAAGATAACTATAAAAACATTTACAATCGCTCTGTTTTGAAGAACAAACTACTAAACAGACGAAAATAGCATTAAAAAAACGCTCAGAAATGCAGGTTTTCTGAGCGTTTTTATTTTGTTTTCATAAGGTGCTGAAGAACCACTATCTCCAGATCACGTTTTACATTGTAGAAGATGATGAATAAGACTATCAAAACCATGCGTTTCTCTTAAAAAATATGAGTGAGTGTCACTGCCATGAATAGATCCGGCGAAGAAAAATAAGCAGTCCAATTTCTAAAATACCTGGACTGCTTACCGATTTGCTGTTATGTTTTTAAGTTATTTGCTTCTATCACTACTGCCTGAGCTTTTCGACTGTAACCGGCATCCAGCCTTCTCCCTCTACAAAAGTGATGGCTACACGATATTTTTCACCCGCATTATTTTTAGGAGATACAGTGCCTCTGGCATCGTTAGGTGTCCCGTTATTCCCAAGAAACCATATTGTCATGTTGTCTTCAGGAATGCCGGTTGCGTAGCTTATGGCCCTCGTCATCTCTGCCCAGTCCTGTGAGTTTTTTTCATATACAGCTGTATGAGGACCGGACTGTTCTGTCCCTACTGGCTGCCAAGAAGGATTTTCGATTACTTTATCAACATCTGAATTAGGATCACCGTCTGTCACTGTTGCTTCAGCAAGGGGATCACCTTCAGCCTCTTCCACTGTTTCTTCTTCTTCCTGACTGCTGTCTTCTCCGGCAGTTTCTGCTGCATCCCCTTCTTCTGCTTCTTCATCGTCTCCAGGTTGTACAGCTGCCTCTTCATTGGTTTCGCCGCTGCCGTCCGATGTGGATGGATTTGCTTCGCTGTTAGATGAAGTCTGCTCGTCTCCTCCGCTCCTGATAAGCTGGGAGCCTACAACTAAAATAAGGACGATGACTGTACCGATGAGAATATTTAATACTACATTTGCTTTTCTTCGCCTATCTCTGCTGGAATAGCGAGACTGATTATAAAGTTCACTCAATATCTTCACTCCTTTGTCCCACTGCTATGTCTCTATTTTAACATTAGTGATTGTTTCTATCTATAAGAGTGCTGAAATCAGCCATCTTTTCAACCATTTTATAAAATACCTGATTTGTCACAGCATCAGCTGCAGGTGTATCCATATCAACCACTACTAATGCATATTGGGGATGGGAAGCCGGAAAGTAGCCTGCAAACCATTTATGATATAATTTTTCGCCACTCGCGTTCACTTTTCCTGTTTCGGCCGTCCCGGATTTTCCAGACACAGCTAGCGGAAGAGATTGAAATCTTCGGCCGGTACCGTTTGGTGAGTCTACTACTCTTTTGAGCAGCTGCTGCAGCTTTTGGGCAGTATATTTGTCAATTTCTTCTCCATCCATCTCTTGATCCGGGAATGAAAACAGCGCAGAACCGTTTTTGTATTGAATAGAGTCCACCAGCTTAACTTGTTTTTTCTCCCCGCCGCGGGCGATGGTTGCCATCATATTGGCGATTGAGAGCGGGGAAATTCGGACATTTTTCTGGCCGATTGCTGTTTGTGCAATCGCTTTTTTTGAGGATTTGTCCGCCTCATCCTCCCAGACTGTCCCTGTATCCTCTGAAGTAATCTGCTGAAACACTGCCTGATGAAACACATTTCCTTTCCAGCCGCTGCCCTCCAGCAATCCCAGCTTGCCGGCAAATTCTTCAATACTATTAGGATCCCTGTCCATTATTTCCTGTGCAAGAGATGTGAAAGTATAGTTACAGCTTTGTGCAAAGCTTTCTTCAAACCCAAGCAGGCCTCCATCCAGCTTATCATCATATTCTCCATAGAGATTTTTACGGCAGTCATAGTTCTTGTTTGGATTGTCCAGTCCATATTGAATAGCTGCTGCGGAAATGACCGTTTTGAATACGGAACCGGGAAAGATAGACTGAAACATATGATTGTAATAGGTTGATTCTGCTGAAGGATTCAGATCCGGCTTTGACACCACAGCGGCAATCTCTGAATTTTGAATATCCAGAAGAATCAGGCCGCCTTTTTTCATTTTTTCCTCTATCAGTATATCCTCGGCGATCTGCTGAATGTCTTTAGAAAGCGTTGTTTTAACAGTAACGGGAAAAAAGGGATTGGAATCTGCTATGTATTTAACATTCACCCCGAACAACGGCTGACCCTTTCCATCAACATGATACAGAAGCTTTGTTTCTGTTTCAGGAAGCAGAAACTCATCGAATGCTTCTTCGAGGCCGATGATGCCAAGCTTGGTTTTTAACGATAAGTGTTCCTTCTCAGAGTACTGCTGCTGAAGCTTTTCAGGGAACTGGCTCGTAAACCCAATCGTATGCTGAGCAAGGCGCTTCGGTATATCGCTTTGTTTTAAGATGCCGAACACGCCAGGAATATTCAGTTCGTTAATATCTTTGAGCTGCCCTTGACTGAGTTCCACTCCCTCTTTTTCTCCCACCAGAACCGGTTTTACAGCGCCCTCTATCCACTCTGTTATTTTGGACGGAGGAACCTTTAAAATAGTTGCAAGCTTTTCGGAATTCCAGCTGATTTTATTTAGAAAAGGGAAAAAGACAACAACAGGCTGCGATGAATTTGTCAAAGGCTCCCCGTTTTTGTCCGTAAAGCTGCCTCTGCCGTCATCGATCAGCACTTGCTGAGTACGCTGCCTGACGCTCTCTTCTACGAGATTAATGCTGTCATCTGTAAAGGACTCTGTTTGAAAAATTGATATTTGTGCCATTCTCGCTGTTAAACAGGTTAGGCCAATCAGGATGACAGCAGCTAACACTTTAAGCCTCTTGGCTGATTGCATAATAAAAACACCTCGCCATCTATTTTCGACGAGGTGTGTTTACCTTAAACCTGTTATTTAATACTGACAATTTTCACAAGCATTTCTCCGCCTGGTGTCTGAACCGTTACCTGATCTCCTACATGGCGTCCGAACAAGCTTTTTGCAATTGGAGAATCATTGGAAATCTTGCCTTCAAATGGGTCAGCTTCTGCACTTCCAACAATCGTGTAGGCTTCTTCATCACCATTAGGCAGCTCGATGAAAGAAACAGTTTTGCCAAGCGTAACGCTGTTTGTTCCAGTCTCTTCCACGATAATTTTTGCATTGCGGATCATATTTTCAAGAGTGGTAATGCGCCCTTCTACAAAAGCTTGTTCTTCTTTCGCGGAATCGTACTCGGAGTTCTCGGAAAGATCACCAAAGCTGCGGGCAATTTTAATTCTTTCTACCACTTCTTTACGTTTGACGCTTTTCAGATATTCAAGTTCCTGCTCCAATTTTTCTTTACCTTCAGTTGTCATTGGAAACACTTTATCTAGTGCCATCATCATCACTCCTTCTAGTATTACAAAACTGGCCCCTTTAGGTGATTCAGCTATGTATAGTCTATCTAACATATAGAGAAGAGAGGACAGCAATGTCCTCACTTCGGTTTATTTCATATTCATCAAAAGAACAGGTTAATAACCATTATAGCTTCTTTTATCAAAAAAAGTCACAATTTTTCTGAAAGTTCAACTTTTAAAAATGCCATTCGCTTCACCGCTCTGTTATTTCTTTTAAAAGTGAAGAAATCATGAAGGCAAAGAAGCCCCGGCAGAATGCAGAATAACTTTACAATCTATACATAATATGGGCACAGTGCAATGTATCTATGCTATGTTATTACAAAATAGCATTTTGTTCAAGAATTGTTTGAATTTTTGTTACCATCAGATCGATTGCAACATGATTTTGGCCGCCTTCAGGGATGATAATATCAGCATACCTTTTTGTAGGCTCAATAAATTGATTATGCATCGGCCTTACGACTGAAACATACTGTTCAATGACAGAGTCAATCGTTCTTCCACGCTCTTTAATATCCCGCAGCATCCTTCTGATGATCCTGATATCCGCATCCGTATCTACATACAGTTTCATATCCATATGTTCACGCAGCTTTTCATCCTCAAGAATCAGGATGCCTTCAAGGATAATGACATCCTTGGGCTCCACAGAAATGACTTCGCTGGAACGGGTATGCATTTTATAATCATATACAGGCTTTTCTACCGCTTTGTATTCCACAAGATCTTTAATATGCTCTATTAAAAGTTCATTATCAAAAGCCAGAGGATGATCATAATTGGTTTTTAATCTTTCTTCAAAAGGAAGATGGCTTTGATCTTTATAATAGAAATCCTGCTCAAGCATCATGATGGAATGCCCTTTAAAATGCTCGTAAATGGCTTTGGTTACACTTGTTTTACCAGAACCTGAGCCTCCTGCAACCCCAATGACTATGGGTTTTTTCGCCATAATGTTTATTTCCCCTTTCGCATCATGTTGTTTGGGAAAACAGGCTGTTCCACTTTAAATTTAATAATTTGAAGCGGATGGCGGGCAGCATCCAGCTCATTTCCTTTTTCATCCCAAATTTCATCAACAACAGAAGTAAAATTGGAGATTTCAGGTCCAAAAAACTCTACCTTGTCTCCTTTTTTGAAGAAGTTGCGCTGCTGCATCGTTACCATTTTTGTTTCTTCATCATAATGGAGCACAAGTCCAGCAAAATCAAATTCCGTTTTTCTGCCATGTGTGCCGAACATCTGCTCCTGATAGCCTGGCACTCCTTCAAAGAAGGCAGGTGCGGTTTCTCGGTTCGCACATTTATCCAGCTCTTGGAGCCACTCCCTCTGGATGACAAAGTTCTCTGGATCTGCACAATATGCATCAATGACTTTACGGTATACACTGACAACTGTTGCCACATAGTGTATAGACTTCATTCGTCCCTCGATTTTCAAGCTGTCAATTCCAAGTTCAATCATTCTCGGGATCGACTCAATGAGCTTCAAGTCTTTTGGGCTCATAGCAAAAGGAGCGTCTCCGTTGTCAAAAAGCGGAACTTCACTGTTTCCATCCTGCTGATACAGGTCATAGTCCCAGCGGCAGGATTGGCAGCAGCCTCCCCTGTTTGAGTCTCTGGCAGTCATGTGGTTGCTAAGAACACAGCGTCCTGAATAAGCAATACACATTGCACCATGGATAAATGTTTCAATTTCTATATCTACTTTTTCTTTCATTTCTTTAATTTCTTCCGCACTTGTTTCACGTGCAAGCACAACTCTTTCCAGTCCTTCTTCTTTCCAGAATTGAACTGCTTTCCAGTTTGAGAGAGACTGCTGTGTGCTGAGATGCACTTCCAGCTTTGGTGCAACACGGCGGCAGGTTTCAATAATCAGAGGATCGGCTACGATGATTCCTGCTACTCCTGCATCCTGAAGACCCATTAAATACTCTTCAAGTCCTTCAATATTTTCATTATGAGCAAAAATATTAGTTGTGACATAGATTCTTGCACCATATTTGCTGGCAAACTGCACGCCTTCTGCCATTTCTTCTTGAGAGAAGTTATCTGCGTTGGAACGGAGGCCATATTCTCTCCCCCCGATAAACACAGCATCCGCCCCATAATGAACCGCAATCTTCAGCTTCTCAAGATTACCGGCAGGTGCAAGCAATTCGGGTTTTTTTACAATTACACGTTTTCCATCACGAATCTCAGATATTTTGTCATGCATTGTGATCATGGTGTATCCTCCTTATCTTAATAAACTGTTTCCTTGAAGAAGAATCCAGTGTCCAAAGGCCTGTTGACCGGCTGAAGTTCTTGAAGCTCGCTCAGCAGCTGATCCTTTGCATCTTCATACGCATCCCGGTCATCTATGCATAAGTCAATCGCCATGCGGTATCTTTTAGTCGTTTGCAGCAAATATTCTGAGGATTTCAGTACGCCGTCAATTTTAAAAGAGTCTACACCGGCATCTATCATTTCTTCAAGCTCGTCAATGATGCAAATATCATTCGGGCTCATAATATGAGTTCCATTTTCATCTTCAAAGATAGGATATTTGTTCTCTCTTTCTTTATCATGAAGGAACAGCCCTTCTCCGCTTCTGTCTTCCACTTTCATGGACTTGCCCTGGTAAAGGTAATAGTTGCCCAGCAGAGATCTTTTTGATTGAAACATGCACGTCATCCCATGCACCTGCACTTCAATCTCCACCTCGGCATGTTCTTTCATCTCGATGATGGCATCCATGTTGAGCTCTCTCGCCAATACTGCACGTGAAGCTCCTTTTCTGCCCCAGTAATTGCAAGTAAAGTAGTTTGTAGCTGTGGTCTCTGTGTTCCAGTGAAGCTTAATGGAAGGAGCTGCTTCTCTTGCAGCCATCAATACAGCAGGATCTCCAAAAACAATGGCATCTGCTTTCACTTTTTCCAGAAAAGCAAGATATTCAGTTAATTCCTCAAGCTTGTCATTATGAAAAATGGCATTTACTGCTACATAGACTTTAATTCCTGCAGAGTGGGCAGCAGCAACCGCTTTTTCAATATCCCCGGGTAAAAACTCACCGGCAAGACGCAGTCCGAAACGCTGTTCTCCAATCATGACAGCCGTTGCGCCTGCTTCTGCAAGGGGAATAATGTCTTCCACGGATTTTGGTGTTACCAGCAATTCAGGTTTTGTCATTATTGTTCACCTCTTCATACTAACGGCCAAACCATCCCCAACCGGTATAATGGTTGTTATATAATCCGGATGGTTCATGAGCCATTCATTATAGGATTTGATTTTTTTTACAAGTGATCTGATTCTTTTTGACTCTATACAAACTTCCTCTTCTGCAACAAGGCCTTTAAACAGCACATTGTCTGTCAAGATCATGCCGCCGTCTGATAACAGCGGTTCATACATTTCAAAGAAACGCCGATACTGTCCCTTTGCAGCATCAATAAAGAGGACATCAAATGATCCATGGGACCCCGCTTGTTCTGCCGTTTCCAAAGCATCACCATGCAGGACAGACACCCTGTTCGAAAGGTTTAGCTTTTGAATATTATAAGTAGCTTCAGTATAACGCTGAGCATCTTTTTCAATGGTGAGGATTGCAGCATCCGGCAAAGCAAGTGCCATCCGGCTGGCGGAATAGCCGATTGCAGCCCCAATCTCAAGAATATGCTGCGACGAATGAAGCCTCAGCAGCTGCAGCATAACATCTATGCCTGTTTTCTCCATGATTGGTACTTCATGCTCAACTGCATAGTTTTCCATTTCCTTCAAATGACCCTTCTGTTCAGGCAGAAGACTTTCCAGATATCCAGCAAGCTGCCTAGTAATCATCGGCAAACTGCCCCCTTTTCGCAAAAAGAAGAGTCCTTTCAGAAAAAAGAACTCCCCAAATCTATATCAATAAGAATAAATGTTTGCATTGATTTACAACTCGATACATTTTACCACAAAAGTAAAGGGAAAGCGAATTATTTTCGTCTTTCCCCTCTCTATCATGAATCGTTTCTATTTGTAATATGCTTGGCCTTCTCACGGTTATGTTCATCAAGGGTTCTTGTAAAAATAACCTCTCCTTCAGGAGTTGCAAGGAAATAGTAAAAGTCCGTCTCTTCCGGAAGCAGTGCTGCATCCATTGAGGTGGTTCCTGCATTGGAGATCGGCCCTGGCGTGAGGCCCCTGTTTCGATAAGTGTTATAAGGAGAATCTACTTCAAGATCTTTGTAGAGCACCCTGTCTTTATGCTCTCCAAGGGCGTAAAGGACAGTTGGGTCTGTCTGAAGCGGCATGCCTGCTTCAAGCCTGTTGAAAAAAACACTGGATATTTTGTCTCTGTCCGCCTGCTGTGTTGCTTCTTCTTCTATTAAGGATGACATCGTAAGAAAACTATGCACAGAGGTGCTGCTTTCTGCAAGTCTCTCACGATAACCAGCAAGCACCTCGTCAGTTTTCTTCACCATCACATCCACAATGTCTTCAATCGTTACATCTTCATCATAATAATCATAAGTTGCAGGAAATAAATATCCTTCAAGCTTGTACTGAATGTGTTCTCCATCTATTTCATCTGTAAGTGTCTCTGGATATCTTTGCTTAAGCGTATCGATAAAAGCTTGATTTTGCAGTACTTCCATGATTTGCTTCTGCTCAAATGGCGTTTTGGCAGAAATCAGCTCCGCAATCTCCGTCAGCTTTCTTCCCTCAGGCACAGTAAGCCGGAATGCTGTAGCTTCCACAATTTTGCCCGACTTTAAAGCTTCTGTAATATCAGAGAGGCTCATGGTTCTGTTTAATTGATAGTCTCCAGCCTGAAAACCTGATTCATTTTTAAATTTTACATAATATCTAAAAATCCGGCTGTTTTTTATCAGATTGTTCTCTTCCAGTATCGCTGCAATATTGTTGACTGAAGATCCAATCGGGATATTGATGTCTACCGGCGTTAAATCATCCTCTTTTACTGGCTGAAGTGCAGAGTTTACATACAAATAACCGCCTCCGAGGACTCCTCCCAGGATGATTATGATTGCTATAAACACTGTCAGCACAACTTTTCGCACTACCCGGGCATCTCTCTGTTTTTCGAGTAAGCTTTTTTTATTAAGTTTTGACCTAAACATCTAATATGTGCCCCCTCTCATCAGTTTTATATTATACAACATTTTTCTTTGAAATTCGTCAAAAAAGCGGAAGATTGGCTGTTGACTTAGTGAAAGAATCTGTTTTGAGGGAAGCAGATAGGTATGTACAGCAGCAGGAGAGTGTTTAGTTTCAGGGGTAACTGCGGGGCAGAAGCTACTTTTTGAGGACAAAAAAAAGGGCCTGCAGCCCTTTTTTTATTATTCCTGCTCTTCTTCCTCTTCAAGGAAAGTATTGAGCATTTCTTCAATCATATCCCACTCTTCATCTGTTTCGATCGGCTCAAGCTCTCCGTCTTCGCCTTCCTCATTAGGGACGAAGCTCGATGCCTGAATTTCGATATCTCCTTCGTCATCCGTGTCAGCACCTACAGGATAGTAAAGGATATAAGATTTGTTGAATGTATCAGATTCGAATGTGAAGAGAATCTCATATAGCTGCTCATTTCCTTCTTCGTCAATTACTGTAATTTGTTTTTCACCATGTTCCATTTTGTTTCACCTCATTCAATAGTTTTGACAGTTAGTTTAAACTGTCCAAATAACCTTGCAGAATCATCACTGCAGCCATTTTATCAATGACTTTTTTTCTTTTTTTGCGGCTGACATCAGCTGAAATCAGCATTCTTTCGGCTGCCATAGTAGTCAGCCGTTCATCCCAGAGGACGACTTGCAAATCAAATTCTTTCTCAAGCAGCTCTCCAAAGCGCTGGGTGGCCTCGCCGCGTGGACCAATTGATCCATTCATGTTCTTCGGGAAACCTAGGACAATCTTTTCGATTCCCTCTGTTTTCACAATTTCAGAAAGCCTTGACAAACCATAGTCTCCGCTTTCTTCATCAATTTTAACCGTCTCAAGCCCTTGAGCGGTCCAGCCCAGATGGTCGCTTACTGCTACTCCTATCGTTTTGGTTCCATAATCCAGTCCTAGAAGTCTCATTCTTTATTTAGCCTCACGATGGTGTTTTAAATATGACTTAACCAGTTCTTCAATCAGCTCATCACGTTCGAGTTTACGAATCATGTTGCGGGCATCTTTATGGCGTGGAATATAGGCAGGGTCACCTGACAGCAAATAGCCAACAATCTGGTTGATCGGATTGTATCCTTTTTCCTGCAGCGCCTCATACACCGTAAACAGCACATCGTTGACATTTGTTTCAAGTGACTCGTCCGTAAAATTGAATTTCATTGTTTTATCAAACGAACTCAAAATCTGCACCTCTTTTCCATGATTCATTTCACATGGCAAATGAACCAAACTTGTCCAAGTCTATCTTCATTCTACACTACAGTGCGTGAACCTCCAAATATTACAGCAGTGTATTTTGCAAACAGGAATATCTTATATCGTTTTTACCCATTCTTCAGCATAGTGTAACGCATCTTGAAGCTTCTCAGGATCCTTCCCTCCTGCCTGAGCCATATCAGGGCGTCCTCCGCCGCTGCCTCCGCAGCGTGATGCCACTTCCTTAATGAGTTTGCCTGCATGATAGCCTTTTTCCACAAGATCTTTTGTCACTCCCGCAGTCAAAAAGACTTTCCCTTCATGTGCAGCTCCAAGGATGATGACGGCTGATCCCAGCTTGTTCTTCAGATCATCTACCATTGCTCTTAAGCTGTTCATATCCTTGGCATTTACTTTGCTGGACAGAAGAGTGATGCCATTTACCTGTAGAGCTGAGCTTGAAATATTAGATGCTTCCAGATTGCCGAGTTTCGCAGTTAAAGATTCGTTTTCACGCTGAGCTTCACGCAATTCTGAAAGTATGCTTTCCACTCTGCCCACAATATCTTTAGGACTTGTTTTTAGTTTGGAAGAAGCATTCTGCAGAATTTGAATTTGATCATTCAGCAGCTGATAGGCTCCCTGTCCTGTTGCAGCCTCAATTCTTCTTGTACCGGCTCCGATGCCTGACTCTGAAAGTATTTTGAACAAGCCGATTGAAGCGGTATTTTCGACATGGCACCCGCCGCAAAGCTCAAGGCTGTATCCGCCAACCTGCACAACACGTACAGTGCTGCCGTACTTTTCGCCAAAGAGCGCCATTGCTCCCATAGCTTTAGCCTCTTCAATCCCCTTCATTTCAATATTGACATCAAGGCTGTTCCAGATCTTTTCGTTTACGATTCTTTCGATTTCCTTCAGCTCTTCCTGCGTAACAGAACCGAAATGTGAAAAGTCAAAGCGCAGGCGGTCAGCTGTTACTAACGAGCCTGCCTGGTTAACATGACTGCCCAGAACATCCTTAAGAGCCTGATGAAGCAGATGAGTAGCTGTATGGTTTTTAATTACAGCTCCCCTGTTTTCTTTGTCAACTTGTGCTGTGAGCACAGCTCCTTTTTTCAATGTGCCGCTCTCTATATACACATTGTGAAGGTTTTGCCCATTCGGCGCTTTTTGAACGTCCTTCACTCTGACGGTCACTTCATCATTTGAGAGAATTCCTTCATCAGCAATTTGGCCTCCGCTTTCTGCATAGAAAGGTGTTGCATCAAGAATAAGTGAAGCCTCTTCCCCTTCATGTGCCTCTTCTGTATATTCTCCGTTTTTCAAAAGAACAACAGCGGTGGAGAGGGACGTGAGCGAGCTATAGCCGACAAATTCGCTGTCCACTTTCACTTCGCCCAGCACCCCGCCTTGAATCTGCATGGAATCAACATCCTGGCGCGCTGCTCTTGCTCGTTCCCTCTGCTGTTTCATTTCTTCTTCAAAGCCTTCGCGATCAATGACCATTTGCTCTTCTTCTGCATATTCTTCCGTCAGCTCTACAGGAAACCCGTATGTGTCATACAGACGGAATACATCTGCTCCGGGAATCGTACTGCTTCCCTTCTGCTTTTGAGACTGCACCACATCGTTTAAAATGCTGAGTCCTTCGTGAAGTGTTTCGTGAAATCTTTCTTCTTCATTTTTGATTACTCTGCTGATAAAGTCTGTTTTATCTTTTACTTCTGGATAGAAATCCACCATGATGTCTGCAACAACCGGTACAAGCTCATACATAAAAGGTTTATGAATATTGATTTTCTTAGCATAACGGACAGCGCGCCTTAATAAGCGGCGAAGCACATAGCCCCTTCCTTCATTGGAGGGAAGTGCGCCATCTCCGACAGCAAAGGATACTGTTCGGATATGGTCTGCGACAACTTTAAATGCTTCGTCTTTTTCAGCACTTTCACGGTATTTTTCCCCGGAAATTGCTTCTGTCGCTTCAATAATCGGTATGAAAAGATCGGTATCAAAGTTTGTCGGCACATTTTGGATAATGGAGCACATTCTTTCCAGTCCCATCCCTGTATCAATATTCTTTTTCGGCAGGGGTGTATATGTGCCGTCAGGATTATGGTTGAATTGAGAGAACACGAGGTTCCATACTTCCAGGTATCGTTCATTTTCTCCGCCGGGATACAGCTCAGGATCGCTGGAGTCATTGCCGTACTCTTCACCGCGGTCGTAGAATATTTCCGTATTTGGACCGCTTGGACCTTCTCCGATATCCCAAAAGTTTCCTTCTAGACGGATGATTCTTTCTTCAGGTACACCGATATTATTCTTCCACAGAGAAAATGCTTCTTCATCTTCCGGATGAATGGTAACCGACAGTTTTTCAGCGTCAAAACCTATCCATTTTTCGCTGGTTAAAAACTCCCAGGCCCACTCTATAGATTCTTCTTTAAAATAGTCCCCTATTGAGAAGTTTCCAAGCATTTCAAAGAAGGTATGATGTCTTGCGGTTTTTCCGACATTTTCAATGTCATTGGTACGTATCGATTTTTGCGCATTGCAGATTCGGGGATTTTCAGGAACGACTCTGCCATCAAAATATTTTTTCAGCGTAGCCACTCCGCTGTTAATCCACAATAAAGTAAAATCTTCATGAGGAACCAGTGATGCGCTCGGTTCAACTGAGTGCCCTTTTTCTTTAAAAAAGTCCAAAAACATTTGTCTTACCTGTGCAGATGATAACGCCATGTTACACTCTCCTTTATCTGTTATGGGAAATCCGGCAAACAAAAAACTCCCGTCCCTGTGTAAACAGCTTTCTGTTTACACAGGGACGAGAGCTTGCTCGCGGTACCACCCTGATTATGAGCAAGTTATGCCCATCACCTTCATTTCAGCCTGTAACGCGGCTTTGCGTCCGGTTTTGCCGGAATTCGGAACTAGCTTCTGCGGCCCTTCACACAGGAATTCTTTCAGCCAAGGAATTCCCTCTCTAAGAATGGTCTGCACGCATACTCTTGTTCTTCAGCATGATTGCTTATTTAGGATATATGGTGAATTATAAATAAGGAAGCAGCTGTTGTCAATGCTGCCTTAGAAGCGGCAAATGTACTGCCACCACTCTCAGGACGGCTATCACCGGGACAGCTGCAATCAGCCCGGGTATCCCCGCAATTTCTCCTCCAGCCAGCAATCCCAGCATGATGACGACCGGATGCAGATGAAGGCTTTTTCCGACGATTAAAGGTCCAAGAATATTTCCTTCAATAAACTGAAGGGCAGCGATAATCAAAAGAACGACAATCACCGTTTTCCCTGAGGCGGTTGCTGCGATAATAACAGCAGGAACAGCTCCGATTACAGGGCCAAAATAAGGGATAATATTAGTAATGCCAATCAGCAAACCAAGAATAAGCGGATAGCGGACACCGGTGAACCAGAAAGACAAAGAAGCAAGTGTACCGATAATGACACATACAAACAGCTGGCCCCTGAAATAATCTCCCAAAGATTTATCAGCATCCTTCACAAAGGGAATCAGCTTTCTACGCCAGCTTTTCGGCGTCAGATACCAGGCAGCTTTTTTCATTTGAGAAAAGTCCTTCAGCATATAAAAGACTAAAAACGGGATGATGGCCAAAACCAGAATATAGTCCAGCACACTTCTTAAACTCGCAATCAGCCTCTCCGCCCCTCCGGCCACCCAATTCTCTGCCCTTATAAATGCCATATCTATTCGATCATGCAGGCCATCCGGCCATCTGTCTGTTTGATGATGTACAAATAACAGCCACTTATTATAGCTGCTGGCAAGAGCAGGGATGTTTTCAGACAGTTCAATCAGCTGGTCAATCAAAACTGGAATGCCCCGGTAAAATCCATAACCTGCGCTTCCAAAGAATAATACATAAATGATGAAAATGGACAGAGATCTGGGCATCCCTGTTTCATGTAATTTTTCGACGATTGGATGAAGGAGATAAGTAATGAGTGCTGAAATAATAAACGGCAGGAAAACGGCTTTCACCATAATCCAAAATGGATTCCAAATTATCTTCAAATTTAAAAACATATAAATGCACAGCAGCCCAAGTAAAACGATGAAGAATTTTAAAAGCAGCTTTATATATTTATCATTCAATGCTTCCGCCTCCTTTTCTTAGTGTTTAGAAAAAGAAGGAATTTTATCCGGTGCGGCTGCTGATGAGCAGAAATTCTCTGTGCTTTGCACCTGCACGGGAGCATAAAGAAAGCCTCCGCTTAAGCAGAGGCCTTCGGATTACATCATTTTCATCATTTGTTTTCTCAAGCGTCTCATTGTTCTTTTTCCGTTATGACCCATTTGCTGAGAACCGTAATATACGGCTGCGGCACCTAGACCCAGTGTAACTAACGATGTCATTGTACGATTCAATACAATCACTCCTCGTTTTAGATTACATGCTGATTGAGCGGTCATCCTCATGAAAAAGATCATCAAGCGAGCTTAGTGATCCATCCTCTTCTACTTGATGAGTATGAATCATGCCCTTTGAAATCGATAATTCAATAAAGCAGTTCCAGCAATAATACTGATTCACGCCAATTTTTCCAATATCTTTACTTTGGCAATTTGGACACTTAAACAACTTCCCGGCACCTCACTATGGTTCAAAATCATTTGCTATCATAATCGCATCTCTGCTGACAGACAAAGTCTGCTCTTGGGCATTCAGCAGAATCTTGCCTTCGGACAAGTCTGCGAAGAACCCGTTTGTCAGCTCATATGCTTCAATTCTCGCCAAATGATCGCTGAAGTATACATTTTCCAGCATCCCGAGATGTTCCCCCTCTGTTGAAAGAACATACTTATTCTGGAGAGAATGATGGGATTCAAAATAATAAATGCCCTGAGAGTGAGGTGCGGGCAGGAGCTCGTCTTCCGATACAATTACGATGCAATCTTCCCCTGAACCGGTGATTGCTCCGGCTGGTATCAGCCGGTGAGGCTTAAAAAGGCCTTTGCTGTTCATCAGGAGCCCAAGAACGCTTCCATCACTGCTGATGCAAAAATCAATTACCCGGCCCAGCATGGCAGCTGTATGTTGTTCGTAGACTGCCATCCCTTTAATGTGCTTAAATGTTCGCAAAGTGACTCACACCCTCCCGAACATTTATAGAGTCTGCATTTAGACTATAGCGCATACGGTGAAAGTCTTACCATTGTACAAAAAACAAGCGGCGGGGCATCTGCCCGCCGCTGTGGTCTCCTACATAAAATCAAATGGTGTGACACCTTCCATCCCTATGTTCGCATCTTGAATGCTGAACGGCAGCTCATCCTGCAGAGTCTGAAGTTCAGTGTTCAAAGACTCTCCGGATAATTTTGCTGCCAGGGTGGTCTGCCTTTCTATACCTTCCCTGCTTTGAATGCCTCTTTGAAATGCATCTGGTTCACCGCAGAGAATCAGAAACTGCTTGCTCCTTGTAATGGCTGTATAAATTAAGTTCCTTCTAAGCATCCGGTAATAGCTCTTCACTACCGGGAGGACGACAATCGGAAACTCACTTCCCTGAGATTTATGTATGGAACAGCAATATGCATGAGTGAACTGGTTAAAATCCTGCTTTGTATATGTTACTTCATTTCCTTCAAAAGAAATGACAATCATATCTTCTTTTTCTGTATTTTCCTTTGCATAGAAAATAGAGACAATCTCCCCCATATCCCCGTTAAAAACATTGCTTTCAGGCTGATTTACAAGCTGAAGCACCTTATCTCCATTTCGATAGACCACATCGCCAAAAGCTAGTTCCCGCTTTTTGTGATGGGGAGGATTGAAAATTTCCTGCAGCAGCTTATTCAGCATATCTATGCCTGCCCCGCCTTTGTACATGGGGGCAAGCACCTGTATATCCCTTGCAGTATATCCCTTGTTTCTCGCATTTACGATGACTTTTTTCACCACATCTGAAATTTGCTGAGTTCCACAGCGTATAAAGGAGCGGTCAGGTGTTGGCGACAGGAGATTTTCCGTCACCTTGCCGTTTTTGATGTCATGCGCCATTTCAATAATACTTGAGCCTTCTGCCTGTCTGTAAATATCAGTCAGCCTTGCAGCCGGCAGGCTGTCTGAAGAAAGCATGTCACGAAGCACCTGTCCTGGTCCAACCGAAGGCAGCTGATCCTCATCGCCAACCATAATCAGCTGAATGTGTTCCGGCAGAGCTTTTAAGAGGGAATTTGCAAGCCATATATCAACCATGGAAACTTCATCAACAATGAGCAGCTTGCCTGAGATCGGCTGATCTTCATTATGATCAAAGCCTTCCGCACCATTCCAGCCCAGCAGGCGGTGAATGGTGACTGCCGGCAGGCCGGTGGCTTCGCTCATCCGTTTCGCCGCACGTCCGGTTGGAGCTGCCAGCAGGACCGGAAAAGGGTTGTCTTTTTTATATTCCTTTTGATCAAGCGAAATACCGTGCAAATCAGCATACAGTTCAACAATCCCCTTGATAACAGTCGTTTTCCCTGTTCCGGGACCTCCAGTAAGAAGCATGATTGGTGACATCAGCGCTTTTCTGATCGCATCTCTTTGAGATGGAGCATACTGCACGTTCATCCGTTCCTCAAGGCTGCCAAGAGACAGCAGAAATTCCGATTCAGGAAATGCATCTTCATATTCTGTTTGAGACGAGATTCTTTTCAAATGCCTGGCCACTCCCTGTTCTGCATAGTACAGTGCAGGCATATAGACTTTTTCTTCGTCAAGAATGACATCCTTGCTGTCCGACAACCGGGAAACAGATTGTAAAATATCCTCGTTAAGCACGATTCCCTGATTTGCCTGATCCAAAAGCTGTTTCGCTTTTTCCTGCAGCTGCCCGACTGTTAAATAAACATGGCCTTCCTGCAGGCTGGCCTGCTCAAGAATATACAAAATGGCAGCTTTGAGCCTTTCTGGATTGTTTCCGTAAATGCCAATCTGCTCACCTAGTTCATCTGCCTTTGCAAAGCCGATTCCCTGAATATCCTGAACAAGCTGATAGGGATTATCTTTGATTTTTTCTATGGTTTGGTCCTGATAAGCCTGATAGATTTTCATTGACAGCTGCGGGCCGAATCCATAGGAATTCAGGGAAATCATCACCTGCTCAAGCCCCTGGTGCTGCTTTAAAGCTGCGCTCAGCGCTTTTGCTTTTTCGGAATTCAGCTTGGGAACAGAATCAAGGACAGACGGATTTTGAAGTATTTTTGAAATTGCATTCTCACCAAGGTGCTCAACAACAGATTGTGCTGTTTTTTTCCCAATCCCTTTAAAAAGATCACCAGACAAATAGTGGATAATTCCTTCTTTAGTTGTAGGAAGTTCTTTCCTGAAGTGTGTTGCTTGAAATTGTTCTCCAAACTTTGGGTGGTTTGTCATTTTTCCGAAAAATGTATATGTTTCTTCTTCCTCGAAGAGAGGGAAATAACCCGTTACGGTTACATCTTTTTCAATCTGTGCTTCCGTAGTTTCAAGAACCTGCACCCTCAGTACACTATAATGATTTTGTTCATTGTAAAAAAAGACTGCTTTTACTTCGCCCTTTATGTACTTTTCAGATTCAAGAGATCCATCTTTGGCCATCCCTCTCACTTCCTTCCTTTACTGCCCGTCTGTCATCAGCTTTTTGGCGTGTCCTGCCAGCATATGATCCGGCTGAACTTCCAGCGCTTTGCTGAACATGGATAGTGCTTCTTCGGGCCTGTCTTTAAACACGTATGCCACTCCAAGGTTGTACATGGCATCCGCATGTTTTTGATCCTGCTTCAATACAAGCTCAAACTGCGTCATTGCTTCATCTATGCTGTCTTCTCCTGCCAAACATAAGCCATACTGAAACCGGGCATCTGCATCATCTCCGTTCAATTCTACAGCGCGCTGAAAATAAGGAAGGGCCAGACGAGGCTGATCATCCTGCAAAAGTGACATAGCCAGCATAAAGTAAAGATCAGGATGCTCCATTCCTTTGCGGATTGCCAGATTGAACATTTCTCTTGCTTCCTGGTATTTTTCTTGTTCGTAATAAACGCTTCCTGCTCCATAATAGGAGGTTGCAGTATTTTCGTCTATTTCAATGGCGCGCTTGAAAAACTGAAGTGCCTTTTCCTGTTCATTCACTGCTGAAAGAAGATTGCCGAAATTGACATACAATACAGGATCGTTCGGGGATTCTGCTATTGCCTCTGTAAAGTATTTAGCCGCCTCTTCAATTTTTCCTGCTTGCATCGCCTGAATTCCAAGTTCATTTTTATTCATACTGATTCTCCTTTGTTAGAAAGTAAAAGAAACCTCAACAAATTTGTTGAGGTCTCTTTTATCAGCCCAGATACCAAAGCCTCTCCCCGTTTTTAAACACATCATCAATGGTTCCGCCGCCAAGGCACTCATCTCCGTTATAAAAAACAACTGCCTGTCCCGGTGTGATTGCCCGGATAGGGTTTTTGAATGAAACTTTTGCTGTATCGTTCCCGGTCATCTTGACTGTAACCTCGTTATCCGCCTGGCGGTAACGGAATTTTGCAGTACAGGTGAGTTCACCTTCCGGCTTGCTGTCAGATACCCAGCTCATGTTTACAGCGTTGATAGCGTCGGAATAGAGAACATCATTATCAAACCCCTGGTCAACGTAAAGAATGTTCTTTTCAAGATCCTTTCCTACTGCAAACCAAGGTTCTCCGCTTCCGCCTATGCCTAGCCCATGTCTTTGGCCGATAGTGTAATACATTAAACCGTCATGCTTTCCTTTTACTTCACCATCTAATGTGGTCATCATTCCAGGCTGAGCGGGCAGATATCCGCTTAGAAACTCTTTAAAGTTCCGCTCTCCTATAAAGCAGATGCCTGTGCTGTCTTTTTTAGCAGCAGTTGCAAGTTCTGCTTCCTTTGCAAGTTCACGCACCTTCGGCTTTTCTAAGCCGCCGATTGGAAACATTACTTTTGACAGCTGTTCCTGGCCAAGCTGATTCAGGAAATATGTTTGGTCTTTGTTGTCGTCCAGGCCTCTCAGCATTTTATATTCTCCGTCACGGAATGCAACCTGTGCATAATGCCCGGTTGCAAGATAATCCGCCCCGAGGGAAAGAGCATGTTCCAGGAAAGCTTTAAATTTAATTTCTTTATTACACATCACGTCAGGGTTAGGTGTTCTCCCCGCTTTATATTCATCAAGGAAATAAGTAAAAACTTTTTCCCAATATTGTTTCTCAAAGTTCACGGCATAATAAGGGATGCCAATTTGATTGCAAACCTGTATGACATCATTATAATCTTCAGTTGCTGTACAAACACCGTTTTCATCGGTATCATCCCAGTTTTTCATGAAGATGCCGATCACATCATATCCTTGTTGCTTCAGCAAAAGGGCTGCCACGGAAGAATCAACTCCGCCTGACATGCCCACTACTACACGTGTGTCTTTAGGAGACTTTTGCACGTTCCTCACCTCCTGATTACTTAGCTGCGGTAAGTCTTTTTACAATACCGCAGACTTTCAGCGCTGCTTCTGAAACTGAATTTTTTGTATTGCCAAGTCCAAAACTGAACCTGACTGAAGAAGCAGAGCGTTCTGATTCCTTGCCGAACATGCTGACAAGCACATGCGAAGGATCAACGGAACCCGCCGTGCATGCAGAACCGCTTGAGGCCGCAATACCGGAAAGATCCAGATTCACAAGCAATGATTCAATGTGGGTTCCAGGGAAATACACATTCAAAATATGAGGGAGACTTCTTTCCTCATGTCCGTTTATCTCATAGCGAACTTCTTCAGAATTAAAAACGGAAATCATTTCCTCTTTCAAAGCTTTCAGGCTTTCACGTTTTTCCCCGCGCTCACGCTCAACTATGCTGATCGCTTCATGAAATCCCGCTATTCCTGCCGCATTCTCGGTTCCGGCTCTTCTTTTCAGCTCCTGCTCTCCGCCATATTGGGAAGGCTGCAGCTTGATGCCTTCTTTTGCATAAAGAAAGCCGACACCTTTAGGGCCGTTTATTTTATGAGCAGACACAGACAAAAGATCTGCACCAATTTCTTTTACTTTTATGTCTTCCACTCCATAGGCTTGTACAGCATCTGTGTGAAAAAGAGCTTCATGTTCTTGCAGAAGCGCACCCACTTCTTTTATCGGCTGTATTGTGCCCACTTCATTGTTAGCATACATGATTGATACCAGTATCGTTGAATCCGTCAGGCTGTTTTGAAGATCCTCTAAAGAAATGCTTCCTTCCTCATTTACAGGCAGATATGTTACTTCAAAACCGTTTTTTTCGAGATATTGGCAGGAGTGGAGAACGGCATGATGCTCGATGGCAGTTGTGATGATATGTCTGCCTCTATGCCTGTTCGCCATTGCCGCCCCAATGATTGCCATATTGTCGGCTTCGGTCCCGCCGCTCGTAAAAATGATTTCCGAGGGTTTGCATGAAATGCTTCTGGCCGCAGCGTACCGAGCGTCATCCAGAAATTTCCGGCTTTGCCGTCCAAAAGAGTGTATGCTTGATGGGTTGCCGAAGGTTTCAGCCATATATGACGACATCTTGGAAATAACATCCGGATGAACCGGTGATGTAGCTGCATGGTCCAGATAAATATGCACGTCAAGTCCTCCTTTTCATAACTTAAACTTTACTTAACAGCGTTAAATATAAAACATATATGAATCTTGATTATCATCATCTGAATGACTCGCAAGATCTTCAAGAGTCGTATTATCCAGTACATCTTTTACCGCATCCCGTATGCGGATCCATAGCTCTCTTTTAGCAGGCTCTTCATCTTCCAGACCTTCAACGAGACTGATCGGGCCTTCAAGCACTTTGATGATATCTCCCGCTGTAATACTTTGAGGTTCATTGCCCAGAATATACCCTCCATAAGCTCCTCTTATACTTTTCACAAGCCCGGCATTTCTCAGCGGGGAAATCAGCTGCTCCAGGTAATGCTCGGAAAGGTCATGCGTTTTGGCTATGCTTTTAAGGGATGTCGGCCCTTCTCCGTACTTTCTTGCCAGTTCAATCATAATCGTAAGCCCGTAACGGCCTTTAGTAGAGATTTTCATTTCAACACTCCTACATCTTCTCTTTTATAACACTGTTTGATACATACTCTTCTTGATAAAACAACCGGCGGAGCAATGCGTCAGTGAATTGCTGGCATTGCGGAATCGCAATTCCGGCCAGCGTTCCGATGAACAATGTGCAAATCACTGTCCCGATAAACACGGGTCCGCCGAGCAGCCAGCCGATGAGCAATACAGCAATTTCGATTGTCCTGCGAACCCTGGAAATGCTATAACCCGTTTTTTCAACAAGAGCGATCATCAAACTGTCCCTTGGTCCTGTACCGCAGCGGGCTGAAATGTAGAAAGCCATCCCGTACGCCATAATAACCAATCCGCTGAGCAGCATCGTAATCCGGCCTGTAAACAAAACTGGTGTTTGCAGAAAAGGAACCTGCATATAAAGATCTATAAAAATGCCAACTGTCAGCATGTTCACATATGCTCCAAGCTTTGGAAATTCTCTTGTAAGAATGCTTGACAGAGTGAGGATGAGGGCACCTACTAAAATCGACCAAGTGCCGATTGTCAGGCCTAAAGTGTAAAAAAGGCCGATATGGAGAACATCCCAGGAAGAAGTCCCAAGTCCTGCTCTGATCGTAAAAACAATCCCAAGCGCCATAAGAAGCAGACCGCAAAAATAAATAGACCATCTCAGAAGCATTACATTCAGAAGCCTTTTGCCGGGCTTGATCTCCATGTTTCCATCCCCTTACAAGCAGAAGATTCTACTTCAGCTTCTTTCTGTAAACTTTAGATATTATAGCACAATCTCTGAGCCAGCACAGGAAAAAGACTTCTACTCAGTTTGTGCTGTTTGTTTTAAATTGTTCCAGCTTTTTATAAATAGCAGACAGTCTTTTTTCCTCCCCCGCTTCTATCGGGTGGTAATAGCGGGTCCCTTCGAGCTTGGACGGCAGGTATTCCTGATGAACCCAACCCCCGAACGTGCCAATGGGATAATCATGGGGATATAAGTACCCTGTGTGCCCAAGTGCTGCAGCACCGCTGTAATGGCCGTCACGTAGGTGCTTAGGTATTTCACCTGTTTTACCGCTTCTTATGTCGGATATGGCCTGATCAAGCGCCTTATATGCTGAATTTGATTTTGAAGAAAGACACAATTCCACCACTGCCGCTGCAAGCGGAATTCTGGCTTCAGGAAGACCGAGCCGTTCACTTGCTTCTACAGCCGACAGTACATGTGTACCTGCTGCCGGATTCGCAAGGCCGATATCTTCATAAGCAATGACAAGCAGCCTCCTGTTGACAGCAGTCAGATCTCCATTTTCAAGCAGATGTGCAAGATAATAAAGCGCAGCATCGACATCGCTTCCCCTGATGCTTTTTTGAAAGCTTGACAGCAGATTATAAAAATGAGATCCCTTTTTGTCTCCGTATACGCCCGCTTTGCCGATCATATCTTCAATAACGGAGTCCTCTATGAAAAAGCTGCCTTCAGTTTTCGGGGAAGCATACACGATAGACTCCAGCATAGTCAGAGCCTTTCTGGCATCTCCGTTAGATCCCCCGGCAATTTTCTGGATCTGGTTTTCAGTAATGGAAACAGAAGTTTTGCCAAGACCTTTTTTCTCGTCCTTTAAAGCTCTGTTCAGCAACTGGGCGATATCATCTTCCTCAAGCCTTGTCAGCTGCTTAATCTGCCCGCACCGGCTTCTGATTGCAGGATTCACATCATGAAACGGATTTTCAGTTGTCGCCCCAATCAGAATGATGGAGCCGCTCTCCACATGGGGAAGCAAATAATCCTGCTGAGCTTTATTAAAGCGGTGAATTTCATCTAGGAACAGCAGCACCTTTCCGGTAAGGCGGGTTTCCTCGACAGCAGCCTCAACATCTTTTTTCCCAGAGGTAGTCGCATTCAGGCTGATAAAGGGCAGCTTGGTTGTTCCGGCTATCGCGTGTGCAAGGGAGGTCTTCCCTGTCCCGGGCTCTCCGTATAGAAGCATGGACGGAACAAAGCCGTTTTTTATCATCTTATATAAGCTTGTATGGCTTCCGATAATGTCCTTCTGCCCTGCAATTTCCTCTAATGTCTGCGGTCGCATCCGATATGCAAGCGGTTCGCCGTACATAGTTACGCCTCCCTCGTCTCCTATACTGCTGAGCATTTTTTTTGCTGACACTTACCATCAGCCTCTACATAAAAAGGCAGCTCATCAGCCGCCCCTAGTTTAATCTGAAACTCTTGTCAGTTTAATATCTTTTAACAATTCCATAATAACATGTCCGCCCATAATCAGTCCTGCTACAGAGGGAACAAAAGCATTTGAAGAAGGAGGCATTTTGGCTTTGCGGATTTTTGCCGCATCGTTACCTACGGTTTTGCGCACATCCTCGCGAATGACAATAGGGCTCTCATCCGAGAAAATTACCTGAACGCCTTTGCGGATTCCCTCTTTTCTTAATCTGGTTCTTACAACCTTTGCAATTGGATCTGTATGGCTCTTTGAAATATCCGCAATCTGAAATCTGGTCGGATCTGTCTTATTGGCCGCACCCATGCTTGAAATGATGGGAATTTCCCTTTTTAAGCACTCTTTTATCAAGTGAATTTTATATGAAATCGTATCGGACGCATCAATCACGTAGTCAGGCTGATAGCTGAAAAACTCTTCGTACGTTTCTTCCGTATAAAACATTTTAAGCGAAATCACTTCGCAGTCAGCGTTAATATCTTTTACTCGGTCTCTCATCAAATCAACTTTAGGCTGCCCCACTGTTGACAGCAGCGCATGTATTTGCCGGTTGACATTCGTTATGTCCACGTCGTCCTTATCAACCAAAATTAATCTTCCTACTCCGGAACGTGCAAGTGCCTCAACTGAGAAGGAGCCAACTCCTCCAATGCCGAGAACAGCGACTGTACTGTTTTTTAACGTTTCAATTCCTTCCTTGCCTATGGCAAGCTCATTGCGTGAAAACTGATGCAGCAAATAACTCACTCCAATTTCATGTTTCTATTGTTATAGTATTTCAACTTGTTTTTGTTTTTTTACCTGAAGACGACTATATCATAATTCATTGTAAAAGCAAGGAGGTTTTGAAAGCAACCTTGTATGAAGATGCTGGGAAAAATTAAGAGGAGGTGCAGCAAGGTTCTCATTGAGAACGTCGAAAGAGTGAGCTTTCCATCGTGCGTTGGAGAAATATTACGCAGGGTTTCCGGTTTCACTGGTAACAGTTGCCGGGTGCACCATGGAACATACTGAGGACCTCTGTCAGGTAAATAGGCGTAACATTTCCGCTTATTGCCTAAATTCTTTTAAAATAGCCTCTAATAGCCGGAGTGATTCCGTCTATGAACCTTAAACAGTACAAATAGAAGGTTTTTCATGAGCATAATCGGAATAGTTCCTCTTATTTTGCCTGAAAAAAGCTATTTTCTTCGTTTAAACGGAAAAGCTCCGTTTATTAACTTTCGCGGGGCGCTGGTTTATTGAAGAATACTTTTAAGCACTGAAGAGCTTTACTCTATCCTCAGCCGTTAAAAGAAAAATCTTCCTTGATATAGTTAACAGACAAACGGAGCTCCAATATTTTGGAACTCCGCAAACTAATTGTTTCTATATCCGATCAAATTCATCCGGATCGGCAAACATACGCTGATCCTGATTTAAGGCATTGATTGCGTTTCTGTCTTCTTGAGAAAGCTCAAAATCAAATACATCTGCATTTTCAGCAATCCGTTTTGGGTTTATTGACTTTGGAATTGTGACAACGCCATTTTGAATATCCCAGCGGATGATCACCTGTGCAGTGGATTTATTGTGTTTTTCTGCAATTTCCACCAAAACCGGGTGCTGCAGAAGTCCTCCCTGCATCAATGGAGACCAGGCTTCAAGCTGGATATTGTGCTTTTTACAGAAATCATGCAATTTTCGCTGATTGAACTGCGGATGATATTCAACCTGATTGACCATCGGGGTAATTTCACCTTTTTCGATGACCTCTTCAAGATGATGCACTTTAAAATTACTAACCCCAATGGCACGAACCCTTCCATCCCTATAGAGCTTCTCAAGAGCTCTCCAGGTATCAACATATTTGCCCTCAGAAGGCAGCGGCCAGTGAATCAAATAGAGATCCAAATAGTCTAACCCAAGCTTCTGCAAGCTTTCATCAAAAGCAGCAAGCGTTTCTTCATAGCCATGATGTGAGTTCCAGACTTTTGTGGTGATAAACAATTCTTCTCTCGGAACATTGGATTCAGCAATTGCCTGTCCGACTCCAACTTCATTTCCATATATAGCTGCCGTATCAATGCTTCTGTAGCCGGTTTCCAAAGCGGCCTTGACGGAATTCACAACTTCCTCCCCGTCCTTCACCTTGAAAACACCAAAGCCCAGCCAAGGCATCTTTACGCCGTTATGCAGGGTAGTTGTCTCTTGTACGCTCATCTATCATCTCTCCTTTTATCTCAATTGTGATCGGGTGATAATACATTTACATAATTTCGCCATTTATGAACAGGAGTCCAATCTAGGAGCTTTTTAGCCTTTTCATTATTTAAAAGAGGCTGAAAGCCGCTTAAATTTCTCCTAAAATCTTTTACATTTGGAAAGCATTCTTTCATAAGCTGTTCGCTTTCAATATCCATACTTGTTTCATCCGCACCAATATTCAGCACAACGGAACCTAGTCCTTCCGCCTCAACAGCCAGCCGGTATGCTGATGCTGCATCCCGTGTATCAATATAACTCCACAAAATAGGCTTTCTCTCATGGGGATGATGAATAAAATCTGGAAACTTACTGTACATTTCTGGTGAAATGACATTTCCCAAACGGAAAGATACAACCTGCATGCCCGTTCTGCGGTGAATCATATCAGCGGTTTGCTCATTTACAATTTTCGACAAGCCATAGCTTTCTTCAGGTAACTGCGGATGATCCTCATCGATTGGCACATATTGAGGGTTCAAATTCTGCTTGGAAAAACAGATTCCATAGGAAGACTCACTAGAAGAGATAACCGCTTTTTTTATCCCTAAAGTTCCTGCAGCCTCTAAAACGTTATACGTAGACATGACGTTATTTTGAAAAGTTACTTCGTTTGGGTGTGAATAAGCTACTGGAATTGCAGCAAGATGAACAACTGCATCGGCACCTGCCAAAACCCCATATACTTCTCCAAGGTTTGTTAAATCTGTAATGACTGTCCTGCAAAGCGCTTCCTTAGGATGTTTCACATCAGCATTCACTACCTCATAGCCATGCGCTAAAAATTCTTCTATTACAGCTGAACCAAGTAAGCCGCTTCCGCCTGTTATTACTGCCTTTTTCATTTTCAGCCTCCATCATCAAACTGCTGTGAACAAGACTTTATCATTTACCCTCTTTGTTCATCTAATAAACTAAGTATAATAGTTGTCATCTCTTATTTTCAAGATATTCATATGGGGGCTTTTTTGTATGTAGAGAAAAACCATGTTTTCTCTTCCTCCAATGCAGCAATATGAAAAGAGATCCTTTTAGCACTTTTCACAAAATAAGAGTTTCTGAGCGCAAGCATTGAATATAAAAAACCTGCAATATAAACATTGCAGGTTTTATCAGTAGGTTAGCAGTTATAAATGGAAAAGAAGTCCCAATCGTGCCGTCGCCGTTTCCTTGTTTTGATCCCGCTCACCGCAGGTGGGTGCCCTGTTCCCGATACTCGTAAGTCCTTACAGAATAAGGCATGTACTCCACCGGAAAACTTGGGCTCCCGTATAAAAAATGTTAGGTCAAAACTAGGTGTACAACGAACACATCAGGACTTCCTTTCGTCTTGAAAAAAGAATAACATACTGAATTTTGTATTGCAAGAATTAACCCTTGCAGTTCCGTCGGCCTTTTTTACTGTTTATTAAGCGTTCTTTGAACCTATTTTTTCAGACTTAAAGAAAGTTCGTCCAACTGAGATTCACTTACTTCTCCAGGCGCATTGGTTAATAGGCAGCTCGCGCTGGCCGTCTTTGGAAAGGCAATCGTATCGCGAAGATTTGTACGCCCTGCAAGGAGCATAACAAGCCTATCCAATCCAAGTGCAATTCCACCGTGAGGAGGAGTGCCGTATTCGAAAGCTTCCAGCAGGAATCCGAACTGTTCCTTTGCTTCCTCTTCTGAAAAGCCCAGCAGCTGGAACATTTTTTCCTGAATATCCTTCTCGTATATACGAATGGATCCTCCGCCAAGCTCGTAGCCGTTCAGCACGAGATCATATGCTTGTGCTTTCATTTTTTGAGGTGCACTTTCAAAAAGATTCAGATCTTCTTTCGCCGGCATGGTGAAAGGATGGTGAGCTGCGTAATATCTGTTGTCTTTTTCGTCAAATTCCAAGAGCGGCCAGTCAATCACCCATAGGAAATTGTTTTTTGATTCATCTATCAGACCTAGCTCTCTTCCAAGCTTCAGACGCAGTGCACCAAGAGCATCAGCAACAACTGCAGGTTTATCAGCCACAAACAGAAGAAGATCTCCTGCTTCTGCACCAGCTGCAGAAATCAGCGCTTCCTGCTCCGCTCCAGCAAAGAACTTGGAAATAGGCCCTTTTAAGCCGTCTTCCTCTGCTTTCATCCAGGCCAGACCTTTTGCTCCGTATGCAGAAACAAATTCTGTCAGTGCATCGATATCCTTTCTGGAATAAGAGGCGGCCCCTCCCTTTGCATTAATGAGTTTCACCTGGCCGCCGCCGGAGACAGTGCTTGAAAACACCTTAAACCCGCTTTCGGCAACCATCTCTGACACATCGGTCAACAGCATATCAAACCTTGTATCAGGCTTGTCTGATCCGTATGAGCCCATTGCTTCGTCGTATGTCATCCTTGGAAGTGGAAGCTCTAGCTCTTCCCCTTTTGTTTCTTTCATCACAGCAGCCATCATTTCTTCTGTCAGGCTCATAATATCCTTTTGCTCCATGAATGACATTTCAATATCGATTTGAGTAAACTCAGGCTGTCTGTCCGCACGAAGATCTTCATCTCTGAAACATCTTGCAATTTGATAATAGCGGTCAAAGCCTGAGACCATCAAGAGCTGTTTAAAGATTTGCGGAGATTGAGGCAGCGCATAAAACTCGCCTTCATGCACCCGGCTCGGCACAAGATAATCACGTGCACCTTCAGGCGTGCTTTTTGTCAGGATCGGCGTTTCTACATCAAGAAAGCCTTTATCGTCCAAAAAGGTACGAATGGATTTTGTGACATTATGCCTCATTTTGAATGTATCAAATAAAACCGGCCTTCTTAAATCCAGGTAGCGGTATTTCAGCCTGACATCTTCAGAAACACCTTCAGATTTATTATCTATCTGAAACGGAGGATTTTTAGCCGCATTCAGAATGGTGAGTTTTTCTGCGTGAACTTCCACCTTGCCTGTCGGCAAATTGGGGTTAATTGTTCCTTCCTCACGGGCGACAACTGTTCCCTCAACTTCGAGAACAAATTCGTTTCTGACTTTGTCGGCTGTATTCAGTGCTTCCTGTGAAACATCCGGATTGAAGACTACCTGTATCAAGCCTGTTCTATCCCTGAGATCTGTAAAAATAAGGCCCCCCAGGTCTCTGCGTTTTTGAACCCAGCCTTTTAGTACAATCCTTTCGCCGATGGCGCTTTCTGTTACTTCTCCGCAGTAATTTGTTCTGTCAGCCACTATGTTCTCCTCCTTAGCGTTTCTCCAGCATGTATGCTGATATAGAATCCAACCCTATCTCTTCCTGTTCACCTGTGTCCATATTTTTTACCATGATAGCGCCTTTTGCCAGTTCTTCTTCTCCGAGTATCCCGACAAACCTGGCACTCAGGCGGTCAGCCGCTTTCAGCTGGGCCTTCATTTTTTTATTTTCATAATCCTTTTCTGCTGAGATTCCGGCATTTCTAAGTTCAGCGACCAATGAAACTGAGCGGTCTTTTGCTTCTTCACCCAGCGCAGCTACATAAAAATCAATGCCTTCATCAATTGGCAGCTTTACACCTTCTGCATCCAGTGCTGACAGGAACCTTTCAATACTGAGAGCAAAACCGATTCCCGGGGTTTCAGGGCCGCCAATATCCTCTACCAGCCCGTTATAGCGGCCTCCCCCTGCAAGGGTTGTAATCGCTCCAAACCCGTCGGCATCACTCATAATTTCAAAAGCTGTATGATTGTAATAGTCTAGGCCCCTGACCAGATTCGGGTCAACGGTATAAGCAATACCGAGGGAGTCGAGATAGTACAGGACTTTATCGAAATAAGCTCTGGAGTGCTCATTTAAGTAGTCTAAAATAGCCGGGGCATTTCCCATCAGCTCGTGATCACGATCCTTTTTGCAGTCAAGAATCCTGAGGGGATTTTGCTGAAGCCTGTTTTGGCAGTCTGAACAAAATTCTTCGATTCTTGGCTGAAAGTGGGAAACCAGCGCTTCTTTGTGCGACTTTCTGCTCTCACTGTCTCCAAGGCTGTTAATGACAAGCTTCAGTTTTTTCAGCCCAGTCACTTTATACAGATTCATGGCAAGGGAAATAACTTCCGCATCAATTGCAGGATCATTGCTTCCCAGTGCTTCTACACCAAACTGCACAAACTGCCTGAACCTGCCTGCCTGAGGACGTTCATAGCGGAACATCGGCCCGATATAATAGAGCTTAACGGGCTGCTGAGGAGCTGCGTACATTTTCTTTTCTACAAAAGAGCGAACAGTAGAAGCAGTTCCTTCTGGACGAAGAGTAATGCTTCTGCCTTTTCTATCTTCAAAGGTGTACATTTCTTTTTGGACAATGTCTGTTGTTTCTCCTACTCCTCTGAGAAAAAGTTCAGTGTGTTCAAAAACAGGAGTCCGAATCTCCTTATATTGAAAGCTTTTGCAAAGCTCTCTTGCTTTTTCCTCGATATACTGCCATCGTTCAACTTCGCCAGGCAGAATATCCTGTGTACCTCTTGGAATTTGAAATGCCATTCTAAGTCTCCTCCATTTTTTCCTGTGTAATATAGGGCGTTTCCGCATATTTTGCTGCTTTATATGTAACGGGTTTGCTGAAAAGATAGGGCAGGATATTCACATACCATTCACCCGCTGCTTGCTATTGATTCCTGTCATTCACCTCTCTGCATCAAGCGAGGTGCTGGCTGATACAGGAATCAGCCAAATAAAAAAACTCCCACCCCTACTAAAAAGTAGGGACGAGAGTTTATACCCGTGGTGCCACCCTAGTTGAAGCAGGCAGATACGCCGCTTCCACTCAAACAGTTAACGCCTGCAACGTCCTTTTCCTAATAGGCGCCTGCCTTTCAGAAAGAAACCTAAGGAGTGTTGTTTCACGATGTCATCATGCAGAAATGCTTTCAGCCCGGGCATTTCTTCTCTGATCATGTGTAATCACCATTACTCTTCTCCATCTTTGGTTCACTATTATGTATCATTAGAATTTCTCTTATCATACGAAGACAGCAGGTTTATGTCAAGAGCGATTCATATGTTTTTTTAAATTCTTAACATCCCTGAGCGATAACCCAAACTCTGAAGCAAGCTCATAGGAGTCTGAGCGCTGTTCTTTCGCTATAAAGTCATGAAGATCCATTCCAAATACATCCATTGAGCTTGTCTGGGACTGCTCGCCTTTAGCACTGTATCTCATTTCATCGGACTTCCTTTCTCGTTCTTCTCATTCCTATCCTTCCCAGAACTTAAAAAAATATTTCATTTCAATCAAGGAAAGTTGCCACAATAAATAGAATTGTTTTGATATAATACATCTTTGAAAAGGAGGGGAGATTTTGAGAAAAAAAAGTATATGGTTTCTATGCTTCATGCTGGCTGCCGGCCTTTTCCACACACAGCCGCTGACCATAAAAGCCGAAGAGGGCAGTCTCACGATTGCAGCCGAAAATGTGCATGTTAGAAGCGGTCCCGGCACCTCTTATTCTCTTATTGCAAAAGTGGAAAAAGGCCGGGAGTATGCAGTTGTAGAACGAAAACAAAACTGGACAAAAATCAGGCTCAGCAGTGGAAAATCAGGCTGGGTAGCCAATTGGCTGACTTCCTCGCCCAGAGGTCAGGAGCAATACGTGCAAACGGCTGCTGATGACTTGCGAATACGAAGCGGAGCAGGCTCCAAGTACGATGTCATTGGAACTCTTGCCAAAGGCCGGAAAGCAAAAGTGCTTAACCGTCAGGGTGACTGGGTGAAGGTGGCGCAAGGCGGGACAGAAGGGTGGGTAGCTGCAGAGTATGTAAACTTAGGAAAAACAGCAGCTGAACCAATTTCAGTCCAAAGCACAGCAACCGTCAATGCTTCATCCCTGAATATCCGTCAGGCTCCTGATACAGCCAGCAGCATTGAGGGCTCTGCTGCAAGAAATGAAACTGTGCAGGTACTAGCTCAAAACGGTGAGTGGTCACAGATCAAAAAAGGAAACAGCATATCCGGCTGGGTTTTGACAAAATATCTATCATCTGGAAAAGCCGGCGAAAAGCTTCCTGAAAATTCAACTGGGCAGTCTGGAAAAGTTACTGCAGGAGGATTGAAAGTAAGAGAATCTTCCTCACTGTCAGGGAAGGTAAAGTTTACCCTTCCAAAAGGAGCAAAAGTGACTGTTCTCGACAGTTCAGGGGACTGGCTTTATATTGAGCATGATGGAAACAAAGGCTGGACAGCAGGCTGGTATGTCAGCACTTCTTCTTCCAGCAAAGTACAGCCGGAAATAAACACGGTAACCATTACAGGAAGCGGCACAAATATCCGTAAGGGCCCTGATACTTCAAGCAGCATAGCTCATATTGCCGCGGCTGGCGAAACTTTTTCAGTACTGGGAAAAGATGGGGACTGGCTGAAGGTTGAGCTTCCTCAGGGAGGAGCAGGCTTTGTAGCGAGCTGGGTAATCGGAAACAGCCAGCCAAAGGAAACTGCGGCAGCAAAAAACAGCAGCCCGGGCCTCTCCAGCAAAACAATCGTAATCGATCCAGGTCATGGCGGAAGAGATGGCGGGGCAGTTGGCACAAGAGGAACGCTTGAAAAAGATCTTACTCTGAAGACCGCAAAGCTTGTTTATGATAAATTAAAGGCATCCGGAGCAGATGTGCATCTGACAAGAAGTCAGGATACATATATCAGTTTACCTGCGCGAGCTGCAGCATCACATTACCGAAATGCAGATGCGTTTATCAGCATTCACTATGACAGCAGCACTGACTCCCGTGTTCACGGGCTCACAACTTATTATTATTCTGCTGCGGACAAGCCCCTGGCAAGCAGCATTCATAATCAGCTGGTCAAAAGAACGTCATCCAAAAGTTTGGGCATCAGGCATGGAGACTTTCATGTAATCAGAGAAAACAACCGTCCCTCCGTGCTGTTGGAGCTAGGCTTTCTCAGCAATCCGAATGAAGAACTCTCCATTCACTCCGCGTCCTACCAAGAACAGGTATCACAAGCAATCTATTATGGATTGACTGGATATTTGAACTAGAAAAGCGGAAAGCGCCCGTTCAGCGGCGACAAGCATAAGACGGTTTGGGCATGAGGTCGTTTTTTGACCTCTTGACCAAAATGGCTTATGACCTCGAGCCGTTGGCGCCTGGAGCTGGACAATGTAGAAAAGCGGAAGGCGCCTTACTAAGGAAGTCATGCTAAGATCGCCACGTCCTGTGGCAACGCATGACTGTCCGACGTCCTGTCAGGCTGCGACAAGCATAAGATGGCTTGGACGTAAGGGCGCTTTTTGCCCTTATGGCCTAGACAGCTTATGACCTCGAGCGGCTGGCCGGTGGAGCTGGACAATGTAGAAAAGCGGAGGCAGCTTGCTCAGGCCCGACAAGCATAAGACAAGCTGGAATGAAGGTTGTTCTTTAACCTTCAGGCCGGATTGGCTTATGACCTCGAGGGCCTAGCTGTTGGAGCTGAAAAATGTAGAAAAGCTGAAGTCTTCCGAATACAACTTTCATAAGCAATAATAAAGGCCAGGCAGCATGCCTGGCTTTAAAAGTATCTTCTTATGAATTTCTGTCTTCACTGTTCAGCAGCAGTGTAACAGGTCCATCGTTTGTAAACTGTACGTCCATCATTGCGCCGAAGATTCCCGTTTGCACTTCTGTACCCTTTTCCTTTAGCTTTTCGTTGAAATAATCGTAAAGTTCCTTGGCATATTGAGGTTTTGCTGCAGCCATAAAATTAGGCCGCCTCCCCTTCCTGCAATCTCCGTACAATGTGAATTGAGAGACTGAAAGGATATCCAGTCCTACATTCAGCAGGGAGAGATTCATTTTGCCTGATTCATCTTCAAATATGCGGAGATTCACAATCTTTTCTGCAAGGTAATCTGCATCCTGCTGTGTATCATCATGGGTAATTCCGACAAGAAGCAAAAGCCCCGCAGAAATTTCTCCAACTATTTCTCCGTCAACCATCACTTTTGCCTCTTTGGATCTTTGTAAAACAATCCTCAAGAAAAACGCCCTCTCTAATTCAATATTCTGCGAACAGAATAAATGTCTGATAATTGTTTAATCCGTTCCACTACCTTATGAAGATGACTAATATTTTGAATAGAAATAGCCATATGAATGGTTGCCACTTTATTACGGTCAGAGCGGCCGGAAACAGATGAGATATTCGTTTTCGTTTCATTCACCGCCTGCAGCACTTCATTCAGCAAGCCTCTTCTGTCAAAGCCGAGGATTTCTATCTCAACATTATATTCCTTTCGCCCGGCAGACTGATGATGCTCCCACTCAACCGGAATCAGCCGCTCGTGGGCTGCTTCGGCTATCACATTGGGGCAGTCCTCCCTGTGTACGGAAACGCCTCTGCCTTTTGTAATAAATCCGACAATTTCGTCACCCGGAACAGGGTTGCAGCATTTCGACAGCCTGATTAGAAGATTGTCGATTCCTTTCACCCTGACGCCGGAATCTCTTTTTCTTGCTGTGCTGTACTGCTTAACTTCAGACACCATTTCATCAAGCTGTTTTTCCTGCTCCTGGTCTCTTTGCTTGCGCCACTTTTCAGTGAGCCTGTTGGCTACCTGCAGTGCTGTAATTCCGTTGTATCCAACTGCTGCATACATATCTTCTTCATGAGTAAAGTTGAATTTCTCAAACACTCTTTTCAAATTATCGGAGGTTAGTACTTCCTTCAATTCAAAATCCATGTTTTTAATTTCTTTTTCGACAAGCTCTTTGCCCTTATCGACATTTTCATCACGGCGCTGCTTTTTAAAGAACTGCCTGATTTTATTTTTAGCCTGTGACGTTTGAGCCAGCTTCAGCCAGTCCTGGCTGGGACCGTAAGAATGCTTGGAAGTCAGGATTTCAATGATATCCCCGGTTTTCAGTTTATAATCGAGCGTTACCATTTTGCCGTTCACTTTGGCACCAATTGTTTTGTTGCCGATTTCTGAATGAATTCTATAGGCGAAATCAATTGGGACAGACCCTGAAGGAAGTTCAATTACATCCCCTTTGGGCGTGAAAATGAACACCATATCTGAAAACAGATCAATCTTTAAAGATTCCATAAATTCCTCAGCATTTGTAGCGTCATTTTGGAATTCAAGAATTTCCCGGAACCATGTCAATTTTTGTTCTAACGTAGCTTTGGTTTCTGTTTCTTTTCCTTCTTTATAAGCCCAGTGTGCAGCAATTCCATACTCTGCAATCTCGTGCATTTCTTCCGTGCGGATTTGAACTTCAAGAGGATCTCCCTTCGGACCAATTACAGTCGTATGAAGGGATTGATACATATTCGGCTTCGGCATCGCGATATAATCCTTAAATCTGCCCGGCATCGGTTTCCAGCACGTATGAATGATGCCTAGAACGGCATAGCAGTCTTTAATGCTGTTCACGATAATCCGGACTGCGAGAAGATCATAAATTTCATTGAACTGCTTATTTTGCAGCACCATTTTTCGGTATATGCTGTAAATATGCTTAGGACGACCCGAAAAATCAGCTTTAATATTTACTTCACTGACCCTGCTGCGCACTTCATCCACTACACCGTCCAGATACTGCTCCCGCTCTGCTCGTTTCTTTTTCATTAAGTTAACAATGCGGTAATATTGCTGAGGATTTAAATATCTTAAAGCAGTATCCTCAAGCTCCCACTTTATTTTGGAGATCCCCAGGCGATGTGCCAGAGGAGCAAATATTTCAAGCGTTTCATTGGAGATTCTGCGCTGTTTTTCCTGCGGAAGATGCTTCAGTGTACGCATATTATGCAGCCTGTCCGCCAGCTTAATCAGGATCACCCGGATATCCTGGGCCATCGCAACAAACATTTTTCGATGATTTTCAGCCTGCTGTTCTTCCTGAGATTTATATTTAATCTTCCCAAGCTTCGTTACACCGTCCACCAGCATCGCCGTTTCATCATTAAAAGCCTTTCTGATATCATCCAGCGTTACATCGGTATCCTCTACAACATCATGCAGAAAACCTCCGGCAATGGTTGCAGGATCCATTTCCAGGTCAACCAAGATGCCCGCCACCTGTATTGGATGAATGATATAAGGCTCACCCGATTTGCGGAACTGTTCTTTGTGAGCATCCTCAGCAAAGGAGCAGGCCCGCTGTATAAAGTTTATATGTTCATCAGAAAGATAATGCCGGGCATTGTCGATTACCTGTTCTGCAGTCAATACTTTGTCATTTGCCATTCCATCACCTGATTCCAGTGGTTCTGATACCGATATCATACGGTATGAACGTACCTTATTTCCGAAAATAAACAATCAGTAAAATATTGTAAGCAACGAGATTGTACCTTGCTGCTTTATAAATTGTTTTAATTTTATTATTGTCATTATTATCATGAAAAAAGCTTCACTTGTAAAGAGCCAGACTGGATAATTTGCGGACCAATATATGGTCCTCTGCCCCTTCGGCAGTTATTTATAGAAAAAAAGCACCCTTTTGGAGTGCTTTCTGTTTAGAAAATTAATACTTCATAAGTGTTAATACATCGTAGCCTTCAAGCTTGGACCTGCCCTCAAGATAGGTTAGCTCAATCAGGAAAGCAATGCCGGCTACAACTCCGCCGAGCGATTCAACAAGCTTGATTGTTGCTTCAATGGTTCCGCCAGTAGCCAGCAGGTCATCTGTAATCAAGACTCTTTGCCCCGGCTTGATGGCATCCTTATGAATTGTCAGTACGTCCTTCCCGTACTCCAAACCATAGTCTACACGAATGACATCACGCGGAAGCTTGCCTTCTTTTCTTACAGGGGCAAAGCCCACTTCAAGCGCATAGGCAACCGGGCAGCCAATGATAAAGCCGCGGGCTTCAGGGCCGACAACAAGGTCGATCTGCTGTTTGTTAGCATATTCTACGATCTGGTCAGTAGCATACTTGTATGCTTGGCCGTTATCCATAAGGGTTGTGATATCTTTAAATTGGATACCTTCCTTTGGATAGTTCGGGACCACGGTAATAAATTTCTTTAAGTCCATCTGACTATTGTCCTCCTCATACATTCAAGAGCATTGAAGATTGTTTCATATTTTCCTCAAACCACTGTTTTAATTCAAGATATGATGTATAAAGCAGCATTTTCTCTAATTCAACCTTATGCTGTCTCTGAGAATATGTCTTTGACTTCATCAAGTCTCTTTTCTTTACTTCATCCGCAATGGATATAACACCATTCTCTATTGTAACAAAATCCAGTTCAAAAAACACTCTCGACATAAAATCAACGGTGTCTTTTGACCAGCCTTTATGCTTGGCAAGAAGTTCTCCGTTTTGTTTTAAATTGAAAGGCGATTTTTTCACAAGGAAAGAATAAAACCATTTAAAATGTTCGCGATTCGGCTGCGTTGAAAAGAAAGCATCTTCATGCTGATTAAATATAGCATAAACTCTTTGAGGTAAACCACTATGAAATAAATATTTCACAAGGTCCAGCTCATCAGGGGTATCAAATAATACAGCATATTTGCCTGAGATATCAGCGTGAATGGCTGCTTCTTTTGTATCTGCCAGCAGGGGATGATATCCCAGCTGCAGCAGCCTGTTATAATTCTCCTTTTGAAATGTAATAAGAGCCCGCTTTTCCGGAGATATGCTGCCCGCAAGTTTTTCCGGATCTCTTGCCCCTCTCCAGTCAAATAACTGCCATTGATCAATAGCTAAATCATGGAGCATCAGCTGCGGCTTTCTCCTATTGTTCCATTCATTTACCGACAATTCACCAATCACAGATACTTTAGACAGCGGCGCCATTTCTTCATACAGAGATCCAAAACCGAATCCGATGCAATCTAACAGAGCTTGTTCTTCCTTCAGAACAAGTTTGATGTGAGATGAATCCGATCCTATTCTTTTTGCATTCTCAACTAGGACATCTGATAAGTGAACTACAGGTTTAGGGTTGCCCATCCCGAATGGAGCAAGCAGGTTCAACTCTTCAATGGTGCTGATTGTAACTTCTTCCAGCGAACAGGAAATATCCACCTTTGAGATTGGCACCAAATCCTCAGGAGTAAGCTTGCTTTTTGCTGCCACAGAAAGCCTGCTTCTTAGTTCCCCAACGTCCTCCTGTTTTAAAGTCATTCCCGCAGCCATTGGATGTCCTCCAAAGTGAGGAAGAATATCCCTGCACTGTGACAAGTTGGCGAACAGGTCAAAGCCCTCAATACTTCTAGCCGACCCTTTTGCATTGCCTGTTTCAGGGTCAATGCTCAACACAATTGCGGGCCTGTAAAACTTGTCGACCAGCCTCGAAGCCACAATTCCTACAACACCTGCATTCCAGTTTTCCTGGGCAATAACCAGTACCGGATTCTCATCCACGGGATAATTTTGTTCAACATGCTGTATTGCTTCTTCAGTCATACTGCTGACAAGCTTTTGTCTTTCTTTATTCATAGTATCCACTTGTTCCGCAAGTGCAGCAGCAGCCTCTGGATCCTTTGTCATGAGCAGGTCTACAGCAGGATCTGCTGCCCCCAGCCTTCCGACTGCATTGATGCGCGGACCTATAGCAAACCCGATGGTTTCTTCATTTACTGAGTCAAGAGAGGTCCCTGAAAGCTTCAGCAAAGCTTTCAAGCCCGGTCGAACCGTCCGTCTGAGCTCACCTATCCCTCTTGAAGCAATTAAACGGTTCTCGCCATGAAGAGGCACCAAGTCTGCAATTGTACCAATTGCAGCCACTTCCAAGAGTTCTTCAGGAATTTCACCAAGCAGTGCAGAAGCAAGCTTCAAAGCCACACCTGCTCCAGCCAGTTCTTTAAATGGATAAAAACAGCCTTCTTGTTTAGGATGTATGATGGCCAGTGCTTCCGGAAGCACCGGACCCGGCTCATGATGATCCGTTATAATTAAGTCCATACCAAGCTCTCTTGCCAATGAAGCTTCATTTACGGCAGCAATTCCCGTATCAACTGTTATGATTAGAGAACAGCCCTTTTCTTTCAGCTTTCGAAAAGCCCCTTCATTGGGTCCGTATCCTTCTGTAAAACGGTTGGGTATATAAAATTCGGCGATTGCACCGAGTTTCCGTAAAGTCTCCAGCATAATTGTCGTGCTGCTCACTCCGTCGGCGTCATAATCTCCATAAATCACAATCTGTTCAGAATTGCTGACAGCTTTTTTAATGCGGGATACTGCCTCTTCCATTCCTTTCATGAGGAATGGATCAAGAAAGGGCTGTTTTTCAGTATGTAAAAACTGTTCAGCAGCTTCTGCTGAATGTATTCCCCGATTGACCAGCAAGGCAGATACCAAAGATGACAGCTTCAGCTTGTCACAAAGCTCATTCGCCTTTTCCGAATCTGCTTCAGCTAAAGACCACCTCTTTTTAGGTTTTAACATAAATTCACCCCTCAACCACACTATTATACAAAAGCGGCTGAGGGGTTTCAAATTCATTTTATGGGAGATTATCCTTTGTATCTGGTCCGGCGTTCTTCAAAACGTGATTGCTCCGGCTTTTCCTCTTCTGTTTCTGTCAGATACATTTTTTCATCTTTCAGCTGGCTGTTTTCCTGCTGAAGAGATTTCATGTTTCTTTGCTGATTGTACATCTTGAATACTCCGGCAGACCCAACCATCAGCCCGCCCATCAGGACAGATCCCAAAATAACGAGAATAAGCGGAAGTTCTGCTCTGCCAAATAGAAAGTCAACTTCCACAGGATCAACATTTATGACTGCAAAAATAGCCACTAATAATGTAAAAGCAATTGCCAACAGCAAACTCCATTGTCTTTTCATAAGTTCCCCTGCCCATTTTCAGAATAAGGATTGATGTGGACAAGCACATTATGAACATGTTCATGTTCAATAAGCTGATGCTTGACCTCCTTGCCAATCCGATGCCCTTCTTCAACGGTTATATATGGATCAACTGAGATCTTAAGATCTACAATCACATAATGACCGTGTTCCCGTGCATGAAATTCATCGAGTTTTTTGACTCCAGGCACCTTTAAAACGGCTTCTCTCATCTCTTTTGTATCTTCGTCATGCAAAACATGATCAAGTGTGGTATGAATAGATTCTGAGCCCAGCTTCCAGGCCATTCTGATGACAAGCAGTGATACCAGCAGCCCTGCAATCGGATCAAGATACACAAGCCAGTCTATCCCAACTCGCCCACCGATTATAGCTCCCCCGATACCGAGAAGTGCGCAAATTGATGAATACACATCAGATCTGTGTTCGTATGCATTTACAATGACTGCATCGCTTTTTATTCTTTTACCCAAGTTATATTTATAGCGAAACATGGCCTCTTTTACGATAATTGAAAAAATCACCGCATATATTGCGAAGAACTTTGGAGACTCTATTTCCTGAAAAAACGATTCAAATGAGGACTTTCCGATCTCAATTCCGACTATAAACAAAAGAACGGCAACAATAATTGCAGCAATGGATTCAGCCTTTCCGTGTCCATACGGATGATCTTCATCAGGCGGCTGCTTTGCGGCCCTGACTCCAACATATACGGCAAAAGATCCTGCAATATCAGAGGCGGAATGAACGGCATCAGCCACAAGAGCTCTGGAGTTAGCCATTACCCCTACAACTCCTTTGATTATGGCCAAAATAATATTGCCGACAATCCCAATCATTGCAGCAAACTCTGCCTGTTTAAAGCGATCTTTATTCTCCAAGAATCTCACCCTTTCTACAATACAGTACCATAAATACCCAATAAACAACTCCAAATATATGTTACTTCACGCATTCTTTTCCGTTTCAGTTTCCTATTTAGTAGTTTTTCTTAAAAGACGTAAAATTACACAGGTATTCATCGACAAATAGAAAAATGCTCCAGGAAGGAGCATTTTTCTATACTAGCGGATTCTCATTTGTTTCAGGCTGTTTTTTCGCTTTAGGCCTGCTGATCTGCTTGTACTTCCAAATCAGCCACAATTGGGAAGCGATAAACAAGGAAGAATACGTTCCTGCAATCAGGCCGACAATCAATGCAATCGAAAAGTTTGTAATGGAAGATGCCCCGAACACAGCCAGGGATACCACCGCAATAAACACTGTGAGTACTGTATTGATAGATCGGGTGAAGGTTTGCTGAAGACTTTTGTTGACAATCTCAGCAAGATCTTCAAAAGTTTTCATCCGTTTTTTCTTCATATTTTCCCGTATTCGATCAAATGTCACGATGGTGTCATTGATGGAATAACCTACAATCGTTAAAACAGCAGCAATGAATGTAATATCAACTTCCAGCCTTGTTAAGCTGAAAAAGGCTAGGATAAAGAATGAATCATGCAGCAGGGCAGCAATTGCGGCCAGTGCCATAAAGAATTCAAAGCGGATAGACACATAAATGATGATGCCTATTGCTGCAATACCCAGAGCCATGAGAGCATTGCGGGCAAGCTCTTCTCCTACTGTAGGTGATACGGTGCTGATAGTTGGATCTGCGCCATACTGGCCTTCAAAATAATCCCGGACTTCTGCGATTTTATTTTGATCCAGCACGCCAACCAGCCTTGCTACTGCAATTTCCTGCTGATTGCCCGCCACCACAATGTCCTTTACTTCAATATCGAGCGCAGCCAGTTCCTCCCGAACAGTTTCAACAGAAATTCTTTCCTCTGAAAGAATATCAATCCGGGTGCCGCTTGCAAAATCGATTCCCAGATTCAGCTGAAACAGAAACAGTGAGAGTAAGCCTGCCAGTATCATTCCGGCAGATAGGGTAAAGAATATTTTCCTTTTGCCGACAAAGTCGACATTGTCGTACCTGGTTGGTACTTCAGTGTTTTCATCAGTTGTAGCAATATCGAGAATATCTTTTTTGTTTACTCCAAACCAAGTTGCTCTTTTATCTAGCAGGCGGCTTTCAACAAGCATGCCAAGAAGGAGTCTGGTCAGGAATACAGCTGTTAAAAAGCTGACAAGAATACTGACCATCAGCATTGTGGCAAACCCTTTTATCGAGCTTGTTCCAAAGAAGAACAATACCGCTCCTGCCAGCAACGTTGTAATATTCGCATCAAGAATGGTCGAGAACGAACGGCGGTTACCTGCTCTGAACGCAGATCTGACCGTTCTCCCCAGCTTGATTTCCTCTTTGATTCTTTCATATGTGATGATGTTTGCATCCACTGCCATACCGACCCCGAGGATCAAGGCAGCAATGCCGGGCAGCGTTAACACTCCATTCATCCAGTCAAATATCTGAAGAATAATAAAAATATAGGCACTGAGCGTTACAAAAGCAACAATTCCAGGCAGCCTGTAGAAAAGGAGCATAAACAAAAATATGATGGCTATGCCGATCATTCCTGCAGTAACAGTCTGATCCATCGCCTGTTCACCAAATTTGGCTCCCACCGATTGAGAATAAATTTCCTTCAGACTGACAGGAAGTGCACCTGCATTGAGAAGGTTTGCCAGGTCCTGTGCTTCCTGAACGGTAAAATTACCGCTGATCATTACATCTGTCGTGTTCAAAACCTGCTGTACAGCAGGTGCAGATATAAATTTAGGGTTTTCTTTTCCGGCTTCCTCGGCATATGTATCGCCTTCTTCAAAATCAAGCCAGATTACCAGACTGTTTTCCAAAGGGCCCCTTTGAGAAATCTCTTCTGTTATGCTTCTGAACTTCTCAGCATCTCTCAGTTTTACCGTAACAATCGGACTGTTGTCTTGAGAATCAAACGATTGCTGAGCTCCTCCCTCGACAAGGTCGGAACCGTTCATCATTTCTTTATTTTCCACATCCCTGAAGGTTAATTCTGCTTGCGTTGACAGAATTTCACGGGCCTGGTTCTGGTCTTGGACACCTGCCAGCTGAACCCTTATTCGATTTTCACCTTCTATTTGGATATTGGGTTCATTCACTCCAAGTACATCTGCACGCTTTGTCAGTGCTCTTACTGTACTGATCATTGCCTGCTGATCAATCACATCCCCATCATTTGCCGGCTGAACCTCATAGAGTATCTCAAAGCCGCCCTGCAAATCCAGGCCTAGAACGATGTTGTCCGTCACTTGCTTTGTATTGATGCCAATGACACTGCCAATCAGCACCACAATTAGAAAAAATGCAACAATTCGCCAACGTCTTACCATGATGAATCCTCCTAGTTACAATAAATCCTCTATTAGTTTTTTTCCTTCTTCGCTCTCAAGCCATCCAGTATTTTGATAGGCCTGTATTCTTGAATAGTTTAATACGTCGCTGACTTTTGTTCCCGCAATATCGGCAACAAGCTCGTACAGCATTAGTTCCTGAACTTTTTTCCACTTCTTATTTATCAGAAAGGCCCATAGCTCTTCCTCTGATATGTCATCATACCCAAGGAGCTTAAACTCTTCCAATTTACTGGTTATATAAGGTTTTACATGCTGGCGGTAAACCTCCACCGGCTGTTTATCCATCTTTACACGCTCCTCGAATAATATCCCTCTTTTCCAGTTGCTTCTCAAGATGTCTGCTGCTGCCATTTTACAACAAACTTGTCATGCTTGGCCATTCTTTGTGCATATAGTAATTGTATATGATAACAGGCACTTTGAGAAGGCAGGGAAGGCAATGTCAAAGCAAACTTTTTTACAAGGCACACTGATTCTGATTATAGCAGGGCTTATCACAAGAGTTCTTGGTTTCATCAACCGCATTGTAATTGCTAGATTAATAGGTGAGGAAGGCGTCGGGCTGTATATGATGGCAGTACCTACGCTCGTACTCGTTATCAATATTACACAGCTGGGGCTGCCTGTTGCAATATCCAAGCTTGTGGCAGAAGCCGATGCCAGGGGAGACAGCAGAAAAGTGAAAAAAATCCTGGTTGTTTCCCTGTCTGTAACAGGGTTTCTCAGCCTGATTTTCACCCCCGCCATTGCGCTGATGTCACCCTTGCTTTCCAACACGCTGTTTACTGATCCGCGCACAATCTATCCGCTGCTGGCCATCACACCTGTCATTCCGATTATCGCTATATCATCCGTTCTCAGAGGCTACTTTCAGGGAAAACAGAACATGCGGCCGGCAGCAGTATCCCAGGTACTTGAACAGCTTGTCCGCATTTCGCTGATCGCCTTTTTCACAAACTGGTTTCTACCCTACGGCATTGAATATGCTGCTGCGGGAGCAATGGCATCAGCTGTTGTGGGAGAGCTGATTTCACTCCTGTATTTGTTCACCATGTTCAAATTAAGAAAAACAGTAAAAATCAGAAAGCAGTTTTTTCAGTCTATTAAAAACGGTAAAAACACCTTTCATGATTTAATGAAAATTGCCCTGCCTACCACCGGAAGCAGAATGATCGGCTCTATCTCTTGGTTTTTTGAACCTATCGTTGTTGCCCAAAGCCTTGCCGTTGCAGGCGTAGCGGCTGTTGCAGCTACAAAGCAGTACGGAGAGCTGGTTGGCTATGCCCTTCCGCTTCTCATGCTGCCTTCGTTTATTACTTATTCTTTATCAACCTCTCTTGTTCCTGCAATCAGCGAGGCAATCGCCAATAAACAGACGAAGCTTGCTGATCACCGAATTCAGCAGGCGCTCAGGCTGTCGCTTGTGTCAGGAGGGCTTGCAGTAGTGGTACTGTATATTTTTGCAGACCCGATTATGGCTGCCATGTATGGTACAAATCATGCCGCTGTTTATGTTAAAGCAATGGCTCCGTTTTTTCTATTCTATTACTTTCAGGGTCCCCTGCAAGCTGCTTTACAGGCCATGAACCTTGCCAATGCCGCAATGATAAACAGCTTTATCGGGGCAGCTGTGAAAACAGCTCTCATATTTGTTTTGTGCACAAGGCCCTCGCTCGGCATTATGGGAGCTGCACTGGCAATCGTCATCGGCATGATGCTTGTCACCCTTTTGCACCTTGCAACCGTTATGAAAGCCGTGTCTGTCAGCATTAAATTAATGGATTATATAAAAAGCCTGTTGACAATGATCATTTCCGGAACTGCAGGGAGCTATCTGTATACTCTTTACTTTGGGAAACTGGGGCAGGCTTCCGGCCTGCTTGCAGCAGTCGCTTTCACGTCGGCACTTTATCTTCTTCTTTTGCTTCTGTTTCAGCTGATTGACAGGAAGGAAGCGCAAAGAATCCCATTTATTGGTGAAGTACTTTCAAAAATGATTCCGGCAGGAAAAATAAAATAAGCCTGCAAAAGCTGGCAGGCTTATTTTTCATCTTTGATGTCGATATAAAACTCCCCGCTGCTGAAACTGACAAATGACAGCCTTTCTAAGCTGTGATGGCCAAGCGAAGCCAGCTTGTCCAAAAGCCACCTTTCAGATTTACCGAGTGTCCGGAGATTATCTTTATGAACTCTCCCGTCAATAATCAGCGGAAGGTCCAGATCATCTTGGACTTTTTTTGCGCTGTCTTTTTTTATAATAGACATTTTCCCTGAAGGCTCGAGAATAGCAAATTCCACTTCTGATATTTTATTGATATCCTTGTCTCGCAGCTGAACCAGTAAGTCATCAAAATTATAGCGCTGTTTTCTCATTTCATGCTCATCTATTTTTCCATGATTAATGATGATAGCTGCTTTTCCGCCAATCATCCTCCTGATTTTTTCACTTCTGAGTGACAGCAGGGCCAGGCCAATCTGGATACCCATTAAGACTACCATCGGCACAATACTGTGCAAAACAGGGTCTTTAGGATTTTCAATCGCCACGACTGCAAGCTCTGCAATCATCATGAAGACTACCAGATCAAGAATGCTGAGCTCTCCAATTTCCCGCTTACCCATCAGCCTGAAAATGAAAATAATCAATATGTAAAACATAACAGTTCTGATGATAACAGATAGATAAAATTCCATTGCCCGACTCCCTTCTGAAGACGCTATCTATTATTGTTAGCAAAATGAGGAACTTCATACGAAAACAGAAAGATGTTCATTGAGGCTGATTCTAAACGGCTCTATTTCCGAATACAATGAATGGAAGACAGAGACGCAGCTGAACTTGTTGCTGGCGTCTATTCATCTTCCCGTATTTTTTATGTACAAGCAAAAACAAGCTGCATGACGCTGAAAGGAGAGATTGACCATCGAAACTCAAAGAATTGGAAAAGGAATACTATACGGCCTCGTCACTATTTTTCTGATCGCAGTGCTAACAAGCCTGATTTTTTCATTATTGCTGAGGTTTACAGGCCTGTCAGAAGAATCCGTTTCCTGGATGATCCTTGCCATATCATTTTTAGCAGTTTTTGCAGGAGGGTTTGTTTCAGGAGGGAAAGGAAAACAAAAAGGCTGGCTGGCAGGTGCTGCTACAGCACTCATTTATACCGGTATTGTGCTGCTTTTTCAATTTCTCGGCTACGGAAAGCTGTTCACTCTGGAACAAACACTGTATCACGGTGCATTTTTGGTCGTTTGTGCACTGGGCGGCATGTTCGGGGTCAATTTAGCTGGGGATAAAAAATAGAGCGTGGTACAGCAGGTCTTGTAAGAATCAGCTGCAATCCGCTGATAGCACCACTAAGCAGTTATATAAAAATAAAAAAGAGCCTTGCATGAAACACTTCACAAGTTATCAGCTCTCACTGATAATCAGGATCATTTCATTGGGCTCTTTTTTGTTGAACACTTTCAAGCGCAGTTTGTTGGGTTGCTTGCTGCACATGAGTTATATGTACTATTCAGATACAACCTCACGAATTGAACGGCGGTCAAAAGTAAGTCTGGAACCATCTCCTGCTTTTAACACAACACGATCCTCATCAATTGCGTCCACGATTGCATGCAATCCGCCAATCGTAATAATCTTATCGCCTTTTTGCAGGCTTTCCTGCATACTGCGAACATTTTTTTGCTGCTTCTGCTGAGGACGAATCAGCAAGAAGTAAAAAATAGCAAACATCAGAATTAAAGGTAATAGTGTACCAATAAACTCCATTGAAGTCACTCCTCTTTTTATATTAGGTTAAAAGTTTTTTGCATTAGGTTTGTTAAATCCGTATTTTTCGAAGAATTCATCCCGGAAGTCTCCCAAGCGGTCTTCCCTAATAGCTTGTCTAACCTGTTCCATTAATTTTAACAGAAAATGCAGGTTATGATAAGTAGTTAATCGTATGCCGAATGTTTCATCACAGCGAATCAGATGACGAATGTATGCTCTTGAGTAATTTTTGCATGTGTAGCAGTCGCAGTTTTCATCAAGCGGACGGAAATCATTTGCAAACTTGGCATTTTTTACAACTAACCGGCCATTGCTTGTCATTAATGTCCCGTTTCTTGCAATTCTGGTAGGAAGTACACAGTCAAACATGTCGATTCCCCTGATTGCACCATCAATCAATGAGTCTGGTGATCCCACTCCCATCAAATAACGAGGCTTTCCGCTGGGCATTAATGGTGTAGTAAACTCTAACACCCTATTCATGACATCTTTCGGCTCTCCAACTGAAAGGCCGCCTACTGCATACCCGGGGAAGTCAAGGGATGTCAGGTCGCGTGCACTCTGTTTACGGAGCTCTTCATATTCCCCGCCCTGAATAATTCCAAATAAGCCTTGATCTTCAGGACGTTTATGAGCTTGAAGGCATCTCTCAGCCCAGCGGCTTGTCCTTTCCACAGATCTTTTCATATACTCATACTCTGCAGGATAAGGAGGGCATTCATCAAAAGCCATCATAATATCAGAGCCAAGAGCATTCTGGATATCCATCGCTTTTTCAGGGGACAGGAAAAGCTTATCGCCATTTAAGTGATTTCGGAAGTGAACCCCTTCCTCTTCTATTCTGCGGAATTCACTTAAACTAAATACCTGAAATCCGCCGGAATCTGTCAAAATGGCAGAATTCCAGTTCATAAATTTATGCAGTCCGCCAGCTTCCCTGATGATCTCATGGCCAGGTCTCAGCCACAGATGGTACGTATTGCTCAAAATAATCCCTGCACCCATTTCCACCAATTCTTCCGGTGCCATCGTTTTAACTGTTGCAAGTGTACCTACCGGCATAAATACCGGCGTTTCAAAGGATCCGTGCGGTGTATGTACTCTGCCCAGGCGGGCACCTGTCTGTTTACAGGTTTTAATTAACTCATAGCGTATTGCTGGTGTTGACAATGTATTTCCTCCTTTAAATTGCTGCTGCAGCTAAATAATCAGCATGGCATCTCCAAAGCTGAAAAAGCGGTATTCTTCCTGAACAGCAGCCCCATAAGCTTTTAAAATATTTTCCCTTCCTGCAAGCGCGCTAATCAGCATAATTAAGGACGACATCGGAAGGTGAAAATTTGTAAGCATTCCATCTATTGCTTTAAATTCGTATCCTGGATAAATAAAAATATCTGTCCAGCCGCTTTCTTCCTCAAATCTGCCCTGATGATTGCCAGCTATGGTTTCGAGTGTTCTTGTCGATGTAGTCCCCACCGCAATCAGCCTTCCGCCAGCTTCCTTTACATCATTGAGGAGCCTTGCAGTGCCTTCGGTCATTTGGTAAAACTCTGCATGCATTTCATGCTCTTCAATGTTCTCGGCACTCACCGGCCTGAAAGTTCCCAAACCTACATGAAGGGTGATAAAAGCAACATGTGCACCTTTATCTCTTATACTCTGCAAAATTTCCTCAGTAAAATGCAATCCGGCAGTAGGAGCAGCCGCGGAGCCTCTTTCTCTTGAAAAAACTGTTTGATAGCGTTCCTGTTTGTCCAGCTGTTCTTTTATATAGGGAGGCAGCGGCATTTCACCAAGCTGTTCTAGAATTTCATAAAAAATCCCGTTGTACTGAAATTGAAGGATTCTTCCTCCATGTTCCAATTCCTGAACACATACTGCTTTTAAAAGTCCGTCGCCGAATTCTATGACAGTACCTTCTTTAATCCTCCTGGCAGGTTTTATGAGCGTTTCCCAATTGTCGCCTTCTACCTGCTTTAACAAAAGAACTTCAATCTTGGCCCCTGTGCCCGCTTTGGAACCGAACAAACGTGCAGGAAGCACTCTTGTATCATTTAATACAAGGCAGTCTCCCGGTTGAATGTAGTCCGCAAACGACTTGAAAATATCATGCTGAAAGCTGCCGGTCTTTTTATTCAGCACCATCAGCCGGGATGCATCTCTTTCCTCCAGAGGAGTTTGTGCAATTAATTCCTCCGGCAAGTGAAAATTAAAATTTTCTAGTTTCAATGTAATATCTCACCTTTTTTCTTGGCTGTTTTCGAAAACTTTGTGTATGTTTTTTTCTAAGCGGGTCCCGTCAAGCCGCAGACTTTCTTTTCGAGGAAAAGAAAGCTGAGGACAGTTTGTCTCTCTTGAACTTGAATCTTGGACCGCTCTTGATGCACTTGCTGTCAAGACGATTCAGCACTTATCTGAAACGGCCGAAAATGCTGAACAAAACAGACAGCACAATGCTGATGATGATGGATGTAACAATCGGAAAGTAAAATGTAGTATTTCCTTTTTTAAAAAGAATATCTCCGGGCAGCCGGCCGACAAAGTGCATGATAAAACCGGCCGCCAGCAGCAGACCCCCAAGCACCATCAGCAGTTTAGGCAATTCTGTCACGGCTTTGGAACCTCCATTTGAAAGTGTTTATAAACCTGCTCTGTTACCATTCTACCCCTGGGAGTCCTTTGCAAAAACCCAATTTGAAGCAAATATGGTTCATATACGTCTTCAATGGTATGTGATTCTTCTCCAATGGTCGCAGCGATCGTATCAAGTCCCACAGGACCGCCCTTGAATTTCTCAATGATTCCGACCAGCAGTTTATGATCAATGTGATCAAGGCCGAGCCGGTCCACCTGCAGCCTCTCCAGCGCTTCAACCGCAAGCTCTTCTGAGATACTTTCCTTATTGAATACTTGTGCAAAATCACGGACCCTCCTGAGCAGCCTGTTTGCAATTCTGGGAGTCCCCCTTGACCTTCTCGCTATTTCTCTGCCTGCTCCTTCATCTATACCAACCTGAAGGATATCAGCGGTTCTATACACAATCTGGCTCAGCTGCTCTTCATTATAATACTCCAGCCTGCTTAAAACACCAAAACGGTCACGAAGCGGCGAGCTGAGCAGACCCATCCTTGTTGTAGCTCCAACTAAAGTGAACGGCGGCAGATCCAGCCTGACAGACCTGGCCTGTGAGCCTTTTCCAATGATAATATCGAGGCAGAAATCCTCCATTGCAGGATACAGAACTTCCTCAATCGACCTTTGCAAACGGTGAATTTCATCAATAAATAAAACATCTCCGGGCTCAAGAGCAGTCAGGACAGCAGCAAGGTCGCCCGGCCGTTCAATTGCAGGTCCGGACGTGGTTCGGATGTTCACGCCCATTTCATTTGCAACAATTGATGCAAGTGTTGTTTTTCCCAGTCCCGGCGGCCCATAGAGAAGAACATGATCAAGTGTTTCCCCGCGAAGCTTTGCAGCTTTAATAAAGATCTCAAGATTTTCCTTTACTTTATCCTGTCCAATATACTGCTGCAGGAATTGAGGCCTTAAACTTAATTCCAAATAGCTTTCTTCAGGTTCTGACTGTCCTGATACGATACGGTCACTCATGATATCACCTTACTTTAATAGCTTTTGTAACGCGCGCTTCACATACTGATCTGTTGACAAATTCTCCTTCTCAAGTTCAGGAAGTATTTTTTTAATTTCTCTTTCGGCATACCCAAGAACCTTGAGCGCCTCCAGGGCCTCATTCAATGAAGCGGAAGCATGATCTTTTTTCTCAAACGACTCATGCGTAAACAGGTTCAAATCTCCATCAGGGACGATGTCTCCAAGCTTTCCTTTCAGATCAAGAATAATCTGTCTGGCTGTCTTTTTTCCGACACCGGGAAACTTCACAAGAAACTTCTCGTCTTCACTTTCAATGGCCTGCACCACCTGATTGGGGCTTCCCGAAGCCAGGATGGCAAGTGCTCCCTTCGGCCCGATGCCGGTAACATTCAGAAGTTTGGTAAACAGCTGCTTTTCTTCGCGTGTCTGAAATCCGTACAGAGCAAAAATATCTTCTCTTACATGATGATATGTATATATGGTTTGCTCCTGGCCAACACGGTAGATAAATGGATTGGGAGCATGCACTGCGTAACCGATGCCATTATTCTCTATTACTGTGTATTCAGGAGTAACAAAATTGATTGTTCCTTTAATGTATTCAAACAAGTTACTTCACCTCTTTGCTGTACCTCATTGTATCATAAATCATCGCTGATACTGCAAAAAAGTTAACATATGTTCGACTAAAATCATCAAAAAACCGGCCTGGCCGGCCGGCAGTCTTTATTTTTGTGCAGCTTCTGCAGAATATGCCCTGAAGGTTTCAATTACCTTTTTATATTGGTTCTTGGTTTTCACAGGAATACCTTTTTGAAGCTGTTTATGCTTTCTGGTTTCAAGCTTTTTTACATCTATTTGAAAGAATGATTGAATGACTTTCTGCGTGTGATGAGGTTTTCCGTTAAAAATAGAAAGTATTCCATTCTCCGTTATGCCAAAGTAGCCGTTAGATTTAAGCAGCGGCGAGATGTCATCAACTTTCTGCTGAAAAACAATCTGTTCTTCATCCTGATGCACCAGCTGCCAGTCAGCAAACTCAGCCCAAAAATCTTCCATCGCCCATATCTTTTCTTTCCTGATCTCTTCGCTTACTTCTCCATCAAGATAAATTCTCTCCAGGACAACCGTCACATTGAGCGGGCCGGATACTTCATGTGCTTCTTGTTGTATTTGTGAATTCTCCATTGAAAGCCCGCTGTTCAAAATAGAAAAAGACAGAATCATACCGAAAAACAAAGACAGCAGTATATGCTGATGAAATAGCTTCACTCAAAGGCCCTCCTTGTTATAAAACTTTTCTTAGAAAGTAGTTTGACCATTTATAGAATTTTTAACCATTATTTCCAAGAAGAAAATATGTATCCTCCAGCCCTCTCATCTCCAGCTTTTCATCTTGCAGTAAATCATGCCATGTAAACAGAAAAAAGCCCTGCAAGGCGGGCTTTTTCAAAACTAATGTGTTTTTATTATCGAACGACATTCTCAACCGGACGTCTGATTGTATTTCCCATCTCTCTCAGCAGATCTTGTACATCCGTATTGATATGATTTTCGGATTGGCCGTTTTGAATATCATTGTTGATATTTCTCATTCTTCCCAGCTGTCTCTCATCCGTTACAACCCTAACATCTTTCCCTCTTGTCATGGGAGCTACAGCACGGCGAACCTGCTCTCTCGTATTATCATCATCACGTCTGTTAACATCAATTCCAATCAGAACAGTGTCTCCGGATATTACAGTATCAACATTCCGTACGTTTCTAATTCTTGATACTCTTTCTGAAATATCTTCTTTCAGTTCTCTATCTCTGCCCTGATTATTATTTCCTGTGCCATTTAAATGCCCGTGATAATTTTGATCTCCGCGTCCGTTTTGATTGTTTATAGCTGTCGGGTTGTTGCCCATCCTGTTTCCATTCGAATTCCCTCTGTTGTTTTCTCGTGCAGCATTGTTTCCGTTGAGCATTTCTGTAAGCGGACCTTCGTTATCCATGCCATGGCCTTCATTATTAAAATAACCGACATTTCTCATTCCGCCATTATCAGTATTTTGGCCTGCACCCTGGTTATTGTTGCACCCTGCAAGCCCTCCTGTAATGACCGCAGCTGCTGTTAATCCTAATAATGTTTTCCTCAACACAAAAACCCCCTGCTCAGACGAGATTAAACAGCAATTATGCTGTTCTTCCATAGGATGCTCGTTTTGCAGAGGGAAATAGCTGTTAGTTATTTGCAGTTGCCCGCACTTTTTTACGCCGATTAACTCATCAAACAGATAAAGGACAAAACTCATTGGAAAAGCTGTAAAAATGCCCTACATAAGGCTGATGAAGCACAAAATTCATTAAAAAAGTGAAAAGTCCTTCATGGAGTTCATGAAGGACTAAAGTTAGCGATTGTGACTGATTTAGAATTTCGGCGGAGAAGCGGCAATATTTCTTTTATGTTCTGTGCGATTATGCATTCTTTCGATGATTTCCTGATCCTTTTTGGGAATTTCCTCACCCTTAAGGTATTTGTCAATCATGTCATAAGTAGTGCCCATTTCGATTTCGTCTGTTTGATTCTCCCACAGCCCTGCACTTGGCGCCTTGCTGACGATACTGTCCGGAACTCCAAGGATTTTGGCCATTTCACGAACCTCACCTTTAGTAAAATGAACAAGCGGAACGATATCAACTCCGCCATCACCGTATTTTGTAAAATACCCTGTATGCCATTCCGCAGCATTATCTGTTCCTACAACCATATATCCATAATTATTAGCCACTGCATATAAAGTCGTCATGCGCAGCCTTGCACGTGTATTGGCATCACCAAGACGGGCAGTTTCTTCATTCCATTCTTTTTTGCGTGCCAGCTCAGACTCCATTGCTGAGAACAGAATCTGATGCGTTTCTGTTAGATCAATTGTATGGTAATCAATATTACAGCTTTCCACAACTCTCAGTGCATCCTCACGATCTTTAGGATTGCTTTTACACGGCATAATGACACCTAAAGAACTTTCAGGAAAAGCTCTTTTAATCAGATGGGCAATTACTGCTGAATCAATACCTCCGCTTACACCCACAATTGCTCCTTTCAAACCTGCCCCATTTACCTGTTCTCTTATCCACTCAACAAGCTTTGTTATATTATCTTCCATGATATGTACTCCTTTATCACATAGATTTTTTTTATCATAGCACAAGCACTTTATATACTCAATTTTCATTACCCCTTCCTATTTAATATTAACCATCCATTAGCTATTTCAGTTAATCTTTATCGCCTTGTCCATTATTTATTTTTGGTTTTTGAGGTTATGGCTATTACAACATAAAAAAAGAGACGACACATACTATCGTCTCACTAGTTCATTAATCATCTTCACCATCTTCATATTCTGGTCTGCCGAATAATTGTGTTCCCGGCGCCTGGCCAAAACCTCCGATGCCCGGCTGTCCTGCAAAGCCCGGTGCTCCATAACCGCCAAAGCCCGCTCCCGGTACTCCGCCTCCAAAGCCGCCCGGCGCTCCATAGCCTCCGAATCCCGGCTGGCCTGCAAAGCCCTGTGCTCCGTATCCGCCAAAACCTGGCTGACCTCCAATACCCGGTGCCCCAAACCCTCCAAAACCTGGCTGGCCTCCAACACCCGGTGCTCCGTATCCGCCAAAGCCTGCTCCCGGCACTCCGCCTCCGAAGCCGCCCGGCGCTCCGTAGCCTCCGAATCCTGGCTGGCCGTCGCCGCAGCCGCAGTCATCATCAAAAGCACCAGCTACCGCTCCAGGATGCATATTATCATATGCTCCCGCTACTGCTCCATGATGCATGTTATCATATGCTCCCGCTACTCCTCCAGGATGCATATTATCATATGCTCCCGCTACTGCTCCAGGAAAAGGCTGATAAGCACCCATTACCCCTCCATGATGAAGACCGGAACCAGGCAGCACAGGCGATACAGGCACCCAGCACCCAGGATGATACGGATGAAATCCATAGCCATGATGCTGAGGATAATAAGCCGGACCTGGGCCGAATTGAGCTCCAGCTACCCCCGGATGTCCATAAGGAGGGCACAGCCCGGATCCCGGCAGCACAGGCGATACAGGTACCCATTGCTCAGGAGCTGCAAAAGCAGGAGCACCTTTTTCCGCACCAGCTACCTGAGGCGGGATATTTTCATCTGCCAGCGGTGCGACATTTGGTGTAATAATTGTTGGTGATATGTTTGGCATTATGTTTGCCCCTACATTAGCTGGTGAAACATTTGGCGAGATATCCGGCGAGACATTAGGAAACACATTGGGAGAAATATTAGGATTTGGATTTGAACCATAATTCGCCATATCTTTTTTTGCCTCCTCTGTCTTAGTTGCGTCTTTCTTAAGCTGTAAAGGAGCCGTTTTCTCAGGCTCTTTTGAAGGAAAAACATTTGCCGGTTTAGGCGGCAGCTTTGGCTGAGACGGCAGCATCGCCATGTTGACTGTGTAATAATTGTTAATGTCTATTTCCGGATATAGCGGCTGCTTCAAAGCCGGTGCCGGCGGAACGTATGGAACTGCCTGCTGCGGTGTTTCCTTTGGTTTGACATCTGGTACCTCGGCCGGAATGATCGGCTTTTCTTTGGCAAACGGATGATCGCTTATCGGCATTTCCTTTGGACTGGAAATCCCTGCAATGCCTTCCTTCTTCACTTGAACTCCTGCAGCTGGGACTTTGATTTTCATTCCCGGCATAATTAAATCAGGATTGCTCAACTGAGAATTCATTTTTTTCAAGTCTTCAAAATCAACTCCGTACTTTTTGGAAATTTTCCAGAGTGTATCTCCTTTTTGAACAATATGAATCTTCAAGGCTTTCCCTCCTAAACACAGAACTTTATGCCATTTCTTTTTAGGCAGATGCCATTATTCCTCACCACAATTTATGCAGGCTGTTGTACATTTATGATGAAAAGGGCTTACTTTAAAAAGCTTTTGAGAGAAAATCCATAGCATCACAAAAACAGCGGTTGGAATACGATCCCTAAAAGCCGATTTCATACCAGCCTTTAGGATTCATATTCAACAACCGCTGTTTTAGACATGTTGCAACATTCTGTTCAGGGCAAGCACTGCATTTTCTGCAACCTCTTTGTCCACAGAAATTCGATTGATTTCTTCACCTTTTTCAATACTTTCAAGAGACCAAAGCAGATGTGGAAGATCAATTCTGTTCATGGTAAGGCATGGGCACATAAAAGGGTTAAGCGAGATAATCTCCTTATCAGGATGCTGCTGAATAATCCGGTTTACAAGATTCATTTCTGTCCCGACAGCCCATTTGGAACCCGGCTCTGCTTCTTCAATTTTATCAATTATATATTTCGTAGAACCTGCATAATCTGATAACTCTACTACTTCTCTTGTACACTCGGGGTGAACGAGAATTTTCATATCCGGCTTTGTGCTGCGCAGGTGCTCAATATTGCTAACCGTGAATTTCTCATGAACGGAACAATGTCCCTTCCAAAGTATCACTAGAATTTCTTCCAGATCTCCTTCATAGAGAAGTTCGTTGCTGTGCGGATCCCAGACCGCCATTTTTTCAAGCGGTATTCCAAGATTGTACGCTGTATTTCGGCCAAGATGCTGATCGGGCAAAAACAGAATTCTTTCCTTCTGGGTAAAAGCCCACTTCAGCATCTTTTCTGCATTAGAAGAAGTGACAGTAGCTCCTCCATGTTTGCCGACAAAGGATTTGATGCTGGCAGTAGAATTCACATATGTCAGCGGAAGAATACTATCGCCAAACAGACTGGAGAGCTTTGTCCACGCGCGCTCCGTTTGATCGATGTCTGCCATATCAGCCATAGAACAGCCCGCCCTCATGTCAGGCAGGTAAACCTTTTGATTCTCTGTTGTCAGCATATCAGCTGTTTCAGCCATAAAGTGTACACCGCAAAACACGATATATTGGGCTTTTTTATTATGAGCAGCAGCCTGAGCCAGCTGCAGCGAGTCTCCGGTTATATCCGAAAATTGAATAACTTCATCTTTCTGGTAATGATGTCCGGGAATATACAGCGTATCTCCCAGCTTCTCTTTGATTTCCCACACTCTTTGAACCATTTCTTCATAAGACCTATTTTTATAGCTTTCCGGCATCATTTCCCTCTTTTGATGCTCAATCATGTCCAGCAATTCCATCGCTGCTCCTCCTTACTCTACAATTAAGCTGATATCCAGCGCTTGAACTGAATGGGTTAAAAATCCCAATGAGATATAGTCCACTCCTGTGTTTGAGTAGCTCTCAAGGTTATCCAGCTTGATTCCTCCGGACGCTTCCGTAATGATCCAGCTCGGAGTCATTTCTGCAAACTGCTTTGCCTCTTCAGGAGTCCGGTTATCGAACATGATGATATCCGCTTTTGCTTCAATTGCCTCCTGAAGCTGTGACAACGTTTCAACTTCAACTTCAATTTTCACCATGTGCCCGGCACGGGAACGCGCTCTTTCCACTGCCTTCTCTATAGATCCGCAGTATGCAATATGATTGTCCTTTATCATGATACCGTCATACAGCCCCATCCTGTGGTTGCAGCCCCCGCCGCAGGCAACTGCATATTTTTCAAACATCCGGAGTCCAGGCGATGTTTTTCTCGTGTCGCAAATTTTAGTATGTGAAGATTGAAGAAGCTTGACTGCCTTAGAAGTGACAGTTGCAATTCCGCTCATTCTCTGCAGCAAATTCAATATCACTCTCTCGCCCGTCAGAATTGTCTGCGTCGGCCCCTCAACCTCTGCAATTTTGTCTCCTGCTGTGATTTCTTCACCATCTTTCTTAAACACCGTAACGTTGATTGCTGAATTCAGCAGATTATAGCCGCTTCGGATTACATCTGCCCCGGCAAACACTCCATCTTCCTTTGCAAGAAATACTGCCTTTCCGGTATGACTGCTGTCAAAGATGTAATTGCTGGTCAAATCTCCCTCTCCAATATCCTCTAGAAAAAATTCTTCCAGCTTTCTTTTTAATTTCAGTGAATTCATTACAGTACCCCTGCCCTTCCCAATCCCTGCTGATCTAAACTGTTGATGCTTTGAATGATTTGTTTTCCCCGCCATGCTTCTTCGTCAGCAAACGGAAAGTCGGTTCTAAAGTGAGCTCCCCTGCTTTCTGTCCTTTGCAGTGCTGATCGTGATACAAGATAGCCTGAAATTAACATGTGATAAACAGCAGTCTGTTCACTTGTGAATTCCTTCACATTAAATCGCCAAAAATTCTTTTGATTTGTATAGCCTTGAAACCAACCAACTGCTTTCAGCAGTCCAGCTTCGTTTCTCTGTATTCCAACATACCTGGCCATCATTTCTTGAATTTCCTTTTGTGAAGGAAGCTGAGGAGTATCAATGGGAAGCTTCTGCTCTTTTTTTACTGCTCTGCAATAGCCCTGTCCAGGAGTCTTAACAATATGATTTGCAATGCTTCTGGCAAACGCGAGTCCTTCCAGCAGAGAATTGCTGGCTAGCCTGTTTGCCCCATGAACACCAGTACATGCCGCTTCACCCGCTGCATATAATGCTGCTACACTAGTTCTGCCGTTCAAATCTGTTGAAATTCCTCCCATAGCAAAATGCATACCGGGAGCAACTGGAAGAAGTCCTTTTTCCAAGGAAATTGAATGCTGTTCACATAAATTTGTAATAGTAGGAAAACGTTCACGGAAATTTTTCACAGTACTGATATTAAGAAAAATAGATTTACCGCTCTCCATTTGCTGAAAAATTGCTCTGCTAACAACATCTCTGGGAGCAAGATCTTGAAATGGGTGAACTCCTTCCATGATTCTTCTTCCGTTTTCATCTACTAAAAATGCCCCTTCTCCTCTAACTGCCTCTGAAATCAATCCTTTGGTTTCACCATTGATATACAGCATTGTTGGATGAAACTGAACAAATTCCAAATCTGCCAGTTCTGCACCTGCTTTGTAAGCCATAGCAAGTCCGTCACCCGTTAACGAAGGACAATTGGACGTTTGCGAATAGAGGCTGCCAAAACCGCCAGTTGCAATAATTGTTGCCTCTGCATAACGGTATTTCATATTACCGTCTCTGTCCCTGACTGTCGCTCCGGAGCAATACCCTCTGTCAACGATCAGTTCTACCGCAGTCTCGTCCTCAATAAATGAAACCTTTTCTTTTAATTTCTTCAGAAAAAATTCTATCAGTTTTTTCCCGGTTGCGTCTCCTCCGGCATGGAGAATTCGGTTACATCCGTGAGCGCCCTCTTTTCCAAGCAGGACCCTCCCTCTCTCATCTCTATCGAAATTCATTCCCGCCTCTATTAATGCTTTCACTTCACAGAGGCCTTCTTTAATTAAATGTTCAACCGCTTTGCTGCTGTTATGAAAACATCCTGCTTCCATCGTGTCTTTATAATGCGCCTTCCAGCTGTCTTCAGAAGATATTGGTACAGCAATGCCGCCCTGTGCCATAACTGAATTGCTGTCTTTTAGGCTCTTCTTTGTGATGATTGTCACATTCTTATGCATATGTGTATGATAAGCAATGGCTAAAGCTGCAAGGCCGCTGCCTATGATCAAAATATCAGATTGAGGCATCATAACCCTCCATTTGTTTTACAGCTGTCTTGACACCTATATTTACACAAATTTAAAATAAAAACAAGAGTTTTTTATTTTCCTGATACCGAGAAAGGCAGAGATGATATTGATCTATTTAGATTACGCAGCAACCACTCCCATGAGTCAAAAAGCCATAGATGTATACAGCAGTACTGCACAAAATATGTTCGCTAACAGCGCAAGCCTTCATGATCTTGGAGAGCAGTCAAGCCGTCTGTTGTCTTCGTGCCGAAGCATACTTGCCGGCCTGATTAAAGGAAGGGCTGAGGGAATTTATTTTACCGGCGGAGGAAGTGAGGCGAATGTTCTAGCCATTGGGTCTTTGCTGAATGCTTCCGACTCAAGAAAAAAACATATTATCTCCTCCCGCCTGGAGCATGCATCTATTCTTAGTTATTTAAAAAAACTAGAATATGAAGGATATATGGTCACCTATTTGAATCCGGAAGCAGATGGCAGAATAGCTATCAGCACAATAAGAGAAGCTTTAACAGAAGAAACTGTCCTGGCTACAATTCAACATGCCAACTCTGAACTTGGTGTGATTCAGGATATCAAAGAAATCGGCAGGGTTCTGAAGGAAAACGGAGTTCTTTTTCATAGTGATTGTGTGCAGACTTACTGCAAAATCCCGATTGATATGAGAAACTGGAACGTAGATGCAATTTCTTTTTCCAGCCATAAAGTGTACGGACCAAAAGGAACAGGCGCCGTTTATATTTCACCTGGTGTTTACTGGAAACCACTTCTTCCTGATACAACCCATGAATCTGGATTCAGGGCAGGAACAGTTGACCTTCCTGCCATTGCAGCGTTTACTCAGGCGTCAGTGGATACCTGCAGCGAAATGGAAGAGCAGCTAAAAAAGGCGCAGAAACTAAGGGAATACCTTATCCAAGAGGTGCAGGAGGAAAAACTGCCGCTGATTTTGCTGAATGCCGAAGATCCTTCTTTTCAGCTGCCATATATATTTGCCCTTATGCTGGAAGGATACGAAGGGCAGTACGTTCTGCTGCACTGCAATTCACGCCATCTTGCCATTTCGACCGGAACTGCATGTCAGGCCGGCATGCTTGATCCTTCGAAAGCAATTACCGCAATTGGTATTTCAGCCGACAGGGCGCTTCAATACTTTCGGGTATCGATTGGAAAACAAACATCAAAAGAAGACTTACAACATCTTCTTACTGCGCTTAAAAATATAGATGAAAAGGAGCTGCAGCATGACTGAAGAAAAACTGCCAGGAGCCCAGAGGAGAAACCTGCTTCTTAACTGGCTGAAAACAGCTGAAAATCCAATGAAAGGAAGTGAACTTGCCAGGCGCACCAATGTTAGCAGGCAGGTCATCGTCCAGGACATTTCCTTGCTGAAAGCACTGAATGAACCTATTATTGCCACCAGCCAGGGTTATATTTACCACTCTAAGGAGACTCCTCCCATTCAGCAGCATGAAAAGCTCGTTGCATGCAGGCACTCCCCTCAGCAAACCGTTGACGAGCTTTATTTAATTGTTGATTTTGGGGTGCTGGTGAAAGATGTGATCATAGAACACCCTGTTTACGGTGACTTAACAGCCTCGATCATGGTCAGCAACAGAAGAGAAGTAGATGAATTTATGGAAAAAATTCGAGCATCCAAGGCATCGTATCTTTCCCAGCTGACCGACGGCCTTCACCTTCATACACTTGCAGCTGATACACCTGAAAAGCTGCAGCAGGTGAAGAAAGCACTTCAGGCGGCTGGCTACCTCGCGCAGGAAGATTGAAGAATTGAAGCTGTAGGTCTTGCTGACAGGGCCGAACGGAGAATGAAAAAACGCTCAGAAATGAAATTCTGAGCGTTTTTTGCAGGGAAGAAATGCTGCACATGAGGTTGAAGGGTCTGGCAATGGTTTCTATCAGCTGAATAACGGAATTTCTCCTGCTATCTTAGATAAGATAGCTATTTCTCTCCCCCTAACCTGCAGATGTGTTCTACTATCTGGGGAATTTCTTGAAATAGCAGAACAAAGACGCCCCGTTTGTTATACAGCATCGCTTTGTTCTACTATCTGGGCATTTTCTTGAAGTAGTAGAACAAACAGCACCGTTTTGAAAGCCTCTTGTTGAACCTTCCACTTTAAACATACCAAAAACTCCCCTTCAGTTTAACTATCTGAAAGGGAGCTCGTTCTTACTTCAACTGCTTATCACAAGCAGCTTGCTTCATATTTTTCAACTCTTAAACAACGTGTAATTCTCTTTTATTTTAGGATATACGCATGATAAGAACCCAATACCTTCACTTCACACCCCAAAGCCTGTATTTCAGAAATTGCGCCTGGTATGAGAACTTCATCAAGCTCCATTTCCACATCTATCATAAAAAAATAGTTTCCAAGGCCTGTTTTCATTGGACGCGATTCAATTTTAGACAAATTCAGCTTTCTCCATGAAAAGGCTGAGAGTACCTGATGAAGGGCTCCTGACTGGTCGGATGGCAGCATGACCATTAACGTGGTCTTCGGGGTTCCTTGCAGCGGTTGCCGCGGCAGCTCAATTTCTCCCGGAGCCAAAACAGCGAACCTTGTATGATTATAATGATAGTCATGAATATCCTGCTTCACAATAGAAAGACCGTATTCAGCTGCAGCCAAATCATTTGCAATCACTGCACTTTTTTCCTGGGGATGCTGGCTGATATACTGAGCAGCTGCTCCGGTAGAAGCAGCATATTCAAACCGCGCATTTTTAAAATGTGAATGTAAAAATTTATGACACTGAGCAATCGCATGAGAGTGAGAGAGTATACAGTCCACTTTACTCCAGCTATCTACATGCTCCGGGTGGACCATCAAATGCTGGCGGATAGGAAAAACTATTTCTCCTACAATGGTGAGAGGGCGCTCGTGCACCAAATAGTCAACTGTTAAATTCACTGAACCTTCCAGTGCATTTTCGAGCGGCACGACTGCCGCTTCTATCTCTCCTGAGGCAGCTGCATCCATGCAATGCGGAATTGTTGCATATGCTAAAGCATCAGCGCTTTCCCCGAAAAATGTGTCAACTGCCAAATGTGTAAATGTTGCCCTTGGTCCCAAATAGCCGACTCTCATCATATTCCCCCTATGCACCTGAGCCCAGTATTTCTACTTTTTCTACAAATTCAAGGCGCTTCAGCTTGCTCAGCAGCAGATTAATCTCTTCTACCATTCCGTTCGTGCTTAAGGAGAGCGTAACATTTGCCCTGCCCTGAAGAGGAATCGTCTGGTGGATCGTGAGCACATTGCAGCCTGCACCGGCAACAACGCTTAACAAATGCGAGAGAGTTCCGGACCGGTCTTCCAGATGAAAAAACAACGTAATGATTTTCTCTTTTACCATTGTATGAAATGGAAAAACAGCATCACGATACTTATAAAAAGCACTGCGGCTTAAATCAACCCTGTTTACTGCGTCTGCAACGGAATCGGCTTTGCCGCGTTCAATCATCTTTTTCACTTCAAGCGTTTTTTTCATCGCTTCCGGCAGTACGTCTTCCCTCACCAGGTAAAAAGTTTCTTCCTTCATAGTATGCTTCCCCGCTTTTAGTCATCAATTTCGTTTCCTGCCGGCCGAAGCCGGTCCGGTCTCTTATGTAAAAAGGGGAGAGCAGCTGCTCTCCTTGCAAAAGACGATACATTAGCTAGCTTACAACGGAGTCTGACACGACGTCGGACAGTCATGCGTTGCCATAGGACGTGGCGCCCTTGGCATGACTTCCTTTCAAGCCGGTTCCGCTTTTCGTTATTTTCCAGCTCCATCGGCTAGGCCTTCGAGGTCATAAGTCATCTTGATCAAGAGGTCAAAGTGCGACCTCCTGCCCAAACTGCCTTATGCTTGTCAGGCCTGAGCAAGCCGATTCCGCTTTTCGTTATTGTCCAGCTCCATCGGCTAGGCCTTCGAGGTCATAAGTCATCTTGATCAAGAGGTCAAAGTGCGACCTCCTGCCCAAACTGCCTTATGCTTGTCAGGCCTGAGCAAGCCGATTCCACTTTTCGTTATTGTCCAGCTCCAGGCGCCAGCCCCTCGAGGTCATAAGCCAATCCGGCCTGAAGGTTAAAGAACAACCTACATTCCGGCTCGTCTTATGCTTGTCGGGGCTGTGCGGGCGCCTTCCGCTTTTCGGGTTGTCCAGCTCCGGCAGCTAGGCTCTCGAGGTCATAAGCCAATCATCTTAAAAAGGCAAAGAGCGCCTTTTAAAGATGCTCGTCTTATGCTTGTCGAAGTCCGACACGACGTCGGATAGTCATGCGTTGCCACAGGACGTGGCGCCCTTAGCATGACTTCCTTTACGGGCGCCTTCCGCTTTTCGGTCTTGTCCAGCTCCATCGGCTAGGCCCTCGAGGTCATAAGCCATCTTGGTCAAGAGGTCAAAGAGCGACCTCCTGCCCAAGCTGTCTTATGCTTGTCAGGCCTGAGCAAGCCGATTCCGCTTTTCGGGTTAATCCACAAATTCAAATTCATGTTCGAGCAGTCTGATGGTGTCTCCGTTTTCGGCACCTTTTTGGCGGAGGGCTTCGTCTACTCCCAGACCTCTCATTTGCCTTGCGAATCGCTTCGCAGATTCGTCTCTGTTGAAGTCTGTCATTTTAAAGATTTTTTCAATTTTGTCACCTGAGAGGACAAAGGCACCGTCCGGGTCACGGGTAATGACAAAATCGTTTTCTTCTCTTTCAAATTTATATACAACACGGTGCGTGCTGAGTTCTTCCTCTTTTTCCTCGTCAATAAGCGGGAATTCAGGTGCATCTTCCAGCTTGTCAGCGATTAGATAAAGCAGGTCTCTCAGTCCTTCTCGTGTCACTGCTGAAATTGGGATAACAGGAGAGTCTTCTTCCAGCTTTTCCTTAAAGGCTGCAAGATTTTCCTCAGCTTCAGGTATGTCCATTTTGTTAGCAACAATGATTTGCGGACGCTCTGTCAGCCTAAGGTTGTATTCTTTCAGCTCTTGATTGATTGTTAAATAATCTTCATAAGGATCACGGCCTTCTGTGGAAGCCATATCTATTACATGTACTATTACCCTCGTCCGCTCAATATGGCGCAAAAACTGGTGCCCCAGCCCCACTCCTTCATGAGCGCCTTCAATCAGTCCAGGAAGATCAGCCATAACAAAGCTTCTGTTGTCCTCGGTTTCCACAACACCCAGGTTTGGAACAAGCGTGGTGAAATGGTATTCTCCAATTTTCGGTTTTGCAGAAGAAACAACACTCAGAAGCGTTGATTTTCCTACACTCGGAAATCCAACAAGCCCCACATCTGCAAGCACCTTAAGTTCAAGAACTAAGTATCGCTCCTGGCCTGGTTCACCGTTTTCTGCAATTTCCGGCGCAGGATTGGAAGGAGATGCAAACCTGGAGTTTCCGCGTCCTCCGCGTCCTCCCTTTGCAACCACGGCTCTTTGGCCGTGCTCTACAAGATCCGCAATGATTTGCTTTGTATCATCATCAATGACCACGGTTCCTGGGGGAACTTTGATAATGTTTTCAGCCGAGTTGCGCCCATGCTGATTTTTGGACATTCCATGCTCTCCGCGGTCCGCTTTGAAGTGCTTTTTATAGCGGAAATCCATCAGTGTGCGCAAGCCTTCTTCCACTTCAAATACAACGTCTCCGCCCCTTCCTCCGTCGCCGCCGGCAGGGCCTCCCTTAGGTACGTACTTTTCGCGGCGGTAGGCAACCATACCGTTTCCTCCGTCACCGCCCTTTACATAAATTTTAACCTGATCTACAAACATGGCATAGCCTCCGATTCAATAATTATGATGAAATTGTCACCATGGCAGTCATTTCATGTGAAGCTACATTATACTGTTCAACAGCAAGCCTTGTTTTCAGCTCTGCTGAAAAAAAGCCTTTTAACTTCTCTTCCCCGTTTATTATTCCGTTAAAATCAAAAAAGAAACGAGGAAGCCCGCCAGACATTTCAACGGTTATACATAAATGATTCTCAGCACATCGGTCAACAGCTTCATCCAGCAGGTTCAGTAAACCGCTTGTCCATTTTGTCAGCACATCATCGTGCCTGGAAGCATCTCCGGAATCATCCAGAATTTCATACTCCAGTGTAAAATGGTGGTTTTCCCAGTTAAAGGTCATTAATAAACCTGCAAAGTTATTCATTTTCATATTGCAAAGCCTGGATTCATTTTGAGCTTCAGCCACAATCTCCTCGATAATCGCTTCCACCCTGTCATATCTATTCAGTGACATATTTCCTTTTATAATTTGCAGTCTGTTCATCCAGTCATGACGGGAGTGGGTTAAAATTTCAACAACATCCCAAATTTTTTCATTACTTTTCATATTGGCACTCCCAACTGTCTGTTATCTATACGAGGAGCTGTAATTGACATTATTCTCATCTAATGAAAATTATAACAAAGCAGCAACCTGAAAAGAAGGCGAAATCATAAAAAAGCCTTTAACCCCCTGTCTTTTCAAACAGAAACAGCGAAGGAGAACCCTGGTACTCCCGCTCTCAGCGGTGATTTTTCATCGCAATTCCAATAAAGAAATACAATCTTCCAAACATGAAAAAACTCCAGCCTGAAAGGCTGGAGTTTTCCATCTTAAGCTTCTTGAGCAGCAGGATATACGCTCACTTTTTTGCGGTCACGGCCGTAACGCTCAAAGCGTACAACTCCGTCAACCTTTGCAAATAGTGTATCATCTCCACCACGGCCTACGTTCTCACCCGGATAGATTTTTGTACCGCGCTGACGGTAAAGAATTGAACCGCCTGATACGAATTGTCCATCCGCACGCTTAGCGCCAAGGCGCTTAGAGATAGAGTCACGTCCGTTCTTTGTAGAACCTACACCTTTTTTGGATGCGAAAAACTGAAGATCTAATCTTAGCATGAAGTTCACCTCCTGTTTACTTATTCATCATGAGAGATTACTTGTATATACTCACCGTAATCAGCTTCTATTGTTTGTAAAGAGACAACCAGGCCTTCCAGCAGGAGCTGAATCTGTGCAGAAGCCTCTTTTTCAAGATTGCCGGGAATTCGGCAGGAAAAATATCCGCCTTTTTCATCAGCAAGCTCAATGTCGGGCTCCACCCCTGTCAGGGCTGCAACAGCATTAACAGATCCGAAGACAACAGCTGATGCTCCGGCACATACAAGATCTTTGCCATGCTCAGCAAACTCAGCATGTCCGGTTAATGTAAAGGACCTGATGTATCCGTCTTTTGAACGGTTAAAGCCTGCTCGTATCATCGGCTGCCTTACGCGTTGATAGCGTCAATGACAACTTTTGTATAAGGCTGACGATGACCTTGCTTTCTGCGGTAGTTTTTCTTTGCCTTATATTTGAAGACAACGATTTTCTTCGCGCGGCCATGCTTTTCAACTTTAGCAGTAACAGTAGCTCCTTCTACAGTCGGGCTTCCAACTTGAGCGTTGTCGCCGCCTACGAAAAGAACCTTGTCGAAAGTAACTGTGTCACCTTCCAAAGCACCTAGTTTTTCAACATAGATTGCTTGACCTGCTTCAACTTTAATTTGTTTTCCACCAGTTTCAATAATAGCGTACATTCTTTGCACCTCCTGTTTAACTAAGACTCGCCTGATGCAGGTGAGGAAACACTTCCTGCTTATAACCTGAATCTGAGCGGTTGTAGCTATGGTGCTACAAACCATAACATTAAACATATTATCAAAAATCCATAAAGCAGTCAATGCTATTGCTGAATATTTTTCAGCAACTTTACTGCTGCTTCACCTTCCGAACCAAGAAAGACAACCTGATAAAACGGGACGATCTGCGGCCGAATTCTGAAATAAATCTTAAATTGGAGAGCTGCTTCCAGCTGTTTCAAATGAAGAGAATCACGGCCTTTAAGCAGTGCGGCGATTTCCTCTGTTGTTTCAATCAGCATTGCTTCCTGATCCATGTATTGATGCTCCCACAATTGTCGTTCCAGCTTGAATGCCAGGTGTTCTGCAGATAGTACCTTTCCTGATCCCCCGCAGGAAGGACAGGGAACTGTTTCAGAAGCTTGAAGACTGTCCCTTGTCTTTTTTCTCGTTAGTTCGAGAATATTCAGCTTTGTAAAACCTAGTATTTTCGTCTGAACAGAATCTTCCCCTGCCGTTTTTTCAAATGCTGCCTGCACTTTTTTCCGGTCTTCCGCCAGAGTCATATCAATAAAATCAATCAGGATGATGCCGCTTAAATTGCGAAGCTTGATCTGCCGGGCAGCTTCTTGGGCAGCCTCAAGATTCGTTTGAAGCACAGTGTCTCTCTTAGAGTCCCTGCCTGCAAATTTCCCTGAGTTAACGTCAATTGATGTTAAAGCTTCTGTTTGTTCAATGAGCAGATAGCCGCCGCTTTTCAGCCAGACTGCCTTTTTAAACAATTTCTCAATTTGCGGCTGCAGTTCATAATGAGAAAAAATATCTTCCTTTTTTCTATAATATATAACCTTTTCTCCTGCAATGCCCTTTAGACGGCCCGCAAGCTCAGGCTCATCGCAAATCACTTCATCATATGCAGTTTTCTGTAATTCACCCATCATTTTCATTCCAAAGCTCTGCGCTTCTTTTAACAGTGCAGGTGCTTTATCTCCTTCAGCTTTGAAAAGCTGTGCTAATTCCTCCTGAAGGATGCTGTATTCGGCTGCAAGCTCAGCTTCGGGCATCGCAGCGCTGCTAGTGCGGAAAAGGATTCCCTCTCCTTCAGCTGCAAGTGTCCTCCCCAGATCTTCAAGCTGTTTTCTTTTTGAAAGATCTGTGATTTTTTTGGAAACAGCGATATGTTTCTTGCCGTGCAGCAGAACAAGCGAAGCTCCTGTCAGCTCCACGTTGCCTGAAAGCAGCGGACCTTTTGTCCCCTGCCCCTCTTTTGCAAGCTGAACGATCAGTTTCTGCCCCTGATGCAGCAGCCTTTGAATGGGCGTAGTGTTCTCGTTCACAAAGGAGGGATGATCTGAAGCCCTTAAAAATCCGTTTTTTTCAAGCCCAATATCTATAAATGCTGCCTGCATGCCGGGAAGCACATTCACCACTCTGCCAAGAAAAATGCTGCCTGGCGCTTCTTGCTGGTTAGGTTTATCTATGTAAAGATCAATAAGCCGGCCATCTTCCTCAGCGGCCGACCTCTTTTCAGATGTTTTTGCATTGATTATCAGCTTCTTCACTAATGTTACCTCACTCCGCTGCTTTTTCGTCTCTATTATTGTATCACGGAAAAGTTAATATGCATAAAGAAGCTCGTTCACCTTTGCGTTCACTCTTTTTTCGCTGAAATAAGCATGAAGCAGTTCATTTTCATCCAGCTGGGTAATCTTTTTTCCGTTTTCCTCCACCACAATTGGATGCTTACAGCCTTTTTGAAACCTGAGAAGAACCTGCAGCAGCGTTTCTTCTGAACTCGCAATAAGCGGCCTTAAAGGCGGGACCGCAGGCTGTTTGCCGTAGTATCTCTCCAGCAGAAACCTCATATAGCTGTAATGCCTTTGTTTGTATTCCCGGTAAATGCTATAAGCGAGAAAGCCGCTGATCAGCCAGATATTGAGCTGAAGCGGAGAAAACATAAGTGCAATCAGCATGTAAACCAGCAGAAAGCAGCTTGAAAGAATAAAAGCTCCATGCTGAGCTGTTAAATAGGGTTTATATCTCGATAATCCTAAGAACAGCAGCTTTCCGCCGTCCAGAGGGATAATAGGAAGCAGATTAAACAGAAAGATTGTGACATTATTAAATGTGAACAGCTCATAATCTGCAGACGGCAAAATTCCCGCAAGGAACAGGAGATATCCGGCTAGCTGAAGCGGAAGATGCATTGCAGGCCCTGCCAGAATGACAAAAAGCTCTTCTTTTTCAGGCCGGTTTCCGTGCTCATCCACTTCTGCAACTCCTCCGAAAGGAAAAAGCATGATTCTCTTGATTCTCCAAGAAAAAAAATGAGCACAAACGGCGTGGCCCATTTCATGAATAAATACGATCAAGAACAAAAACAAAAGATTTTTAAATTGCGCTGTTGCAATGCTGATTGCGATCACGCACCATAAAACAGGGTGAATATGAATCTTCATGAATAAGGATAAGAAGTTATTCAATAGAGGTCACCTGAACCGGATCCACAAATGTATCCCCTTTTTTAATGGCGAAGTAATATGTTCCCTTCTCAGTTTCATTTTGCTTAATGCTCCCAATCTCCTTCTTGCTTTGCACAAAATCGTACAGCGCCACGTTCACTTTCTCCAGATTGCCATACCAAGATTCAGTGCCGTCCGCATGCTGAAGAACAACTGTTAACCCTGTTTCTTCTTTTTTGCCGGCTTCAATAACAATCCCTTCATTCACTGCTTCTACCACTGTTTTATTGGTTTCCACCATGATTCCATGCCCATTATCCTCAAAGGATTCAAGAACCTTTCCAGAAGCAGGCAGAGAAAATTGTGCTTGCTCAACCTCTTTTCCGCTTTGATCGGATCCCTGCTGAAAGACTGTTAGGGGACTGCCAAACTTTTCTTCATACCATTTGCTTGCGGCGGCAAACTGAAATTCCTCATTCAGCGCTTCATGAACATAGAATTGCAGAGGCTGAAATGTATTGTTTTTAAATACAATGGCTGAGAAAAGAACAAGACAGGCAGAGAGCAGGATCTTCAGGATAAAAAGATCTGAACGAAACAGCGGATGAAGAATTTTCTCATTTTCCGGCCCCGCCTCATAAGCCGGCAATGACACCTGACCGTATTTCTCCTCATCACTCACATATGGAATATCAGTGAACCCTTTTTTTTCAAAGTTTCTGACCACCCCTGGCTGGCGCTCTTTTTTTCTCTTGCTAATTCGTTTTCTGATCTCGTCGGCACGATGGCTCATCATCATCCATCCTCTGTTTCAATTATTTGTACATATGTATGTCTTGTCCCTTTCTTTTATGTCCCAGAGATCCATTCAATAGAAAAATGCACTTTCAACTGAATACTTAGCCTGTTAAAACGGAATAGGATGATATAATATTGTTATTTCCTCTTCTAAATCATTATAGAGAGAAGGGCTGTATATGACTTTGCTTGCTGTGGGGGCGGGTGGAATTGCAGGAGCTGTTCTCAGATATTCCATTGCCTACCTGTTGGATACACATGAAGTGATCGCACCCCTAAAAACGCTGCTGGTGAATGTAATCGGGAGTTTTTTACTGGGTTATCTGCAGGGACTTGCCTCTGTCCACAAGCTGCCGCGCTGGCTTGTACTGGGCTTTGGCACAGGACTCATCGGATCTTTTACTACATTTTCCACCTTAAGCCTTGAACTTGTTCAGTATGCTTTAATAGATGAATTGTTAAGAGCATTAATCTATTTGTTGAGTAGTTTTTGGCTGGGCCTGCTGTTTGTGTATGCAGGCTATCAAGCCGGAAAGTTTAAAAAGGTGTGAGGACGATATGCTGCTGGCTGATTTATTATTTGTTGGTATTGGAGGCTTTTCTGGAGCAATACTAAGATACACACTATCTAAATATTTAGGGAAATATACGGCATTTCCATTTGGAACAGCGTTTGTAAATTTGACGGGCGCCTTTGCCGTTGGAATTCTGGCAGGTTATGCAGGGCTTTCAGACAGAACTAACCTGCTGTTTATCTCAGGTTTTCTTGGAAGCTATACGACTTATTCAACATTCATGTTAGAGCTGTATTCATTGCTGCAGAAAAAACGTCTGATCCTGTTTCTTACATACGTGTCTTTAACCTTCGCAGCAGGTTTTTTCTTCACACTATCAGGTTACTGGATTGGACAGCATGGACTTTCCTTTTTACTGTAATCTTGTTTAAAAATGCTGCAGAGAATGCCGTTAATCAAAAAACACCGCCCCCCTTCTATCATCAGGTGATAGAAGGAAAGCGGTGTTTTTGCTATATATACTTATAGCTATTAAACTTTCACTCCAAAAAACTGTTTAATTTTGGCGAATACGCCGGAGCTCTGTTCTTCCAGAATCTGCAGAGGAATAGATTCCCCAAGTATCCTCCTTGCTATGTTGCGGTAAGCAATCGAGGATTTGTTATCAGGATTCATGGCAATTGGCTCCCCGCTGTTGGAAGCTTTAATAACCTGATCATCATCTCCAACAATTCCAAGAAGGTCAATGGACAAATGGCTGACAATCTCATCCACATCCAGCATATCTCCGTTCTTGACCATATGCGTACGAATTCGGTTAATGACGAGCTTCGGAGGTTCTATCTCTTCCTTTTCAAGCAGGCCGATGATGCGGTCAGCATCTCTGACTGCAGATATCTCAGGAGTGGTGACTACAATGGCCCTGTCAGCCCCTGCCACAGCATTCTTATAGCCTTGCTCTATGCCTGCCGGACAATCTATTAATATGTAATCATAGTCCTGTTTCAGTTCATCTATCAATTTTTTCATTTGGTGCGGCGCCACCGCTGTTTTATCACTGGTTTGTGCAGCAGGAAGAAGATAAAGCCTGTCCTCAAACCTTTTGTCTTTCACAAGAGCCTGATGTGTTTTGCAGCGCCCCTCAATGACATCCACCAGATCATAAATAATTCTGTTTTCAAGTCCCATGACCACATCAAGATTTCTTAATCCAATATCAGTATCAACAAGACATACTTTCTTCCCTAGTATTGCTAAGGAAGTTCCCAGATTTGCGGAAGTAGTCGTTTTACCTACTCCGCCTTTGCCTGATGTAATTACTATTGCCTCACCCATGGTTACATTCCCCCCTCAAACCTTGTTAACGCAGGCCTTAAATAAGCAAGATTCTGGAGACGATCTATTATCATTTCTCCACCTTCAAGATAGGCGCATTCCATCCCGCTTCCTTCTTCAGGAATATGATCCGGCGACCTGTTAAATATGCCGGAAATACGGAGCTGGGAAGGCATCAGCAAAGAGGCAGCAATCACAGCGTCCTGGTTGCCGCTGTAACCCGCGTGCGCAATTCCCTTTAATGCACCCATTATAAAAATGTTGCCGCCGGCAATCACTGTTCCTCCGGGATTTACATCTCCGATGAGAAGCAAATCGCCTTCAACCTGAAAAACCTGTCCCGACCGGATCATTCTCGCAACAGAAACAATTTCTGTTTCACGCCTGAGCTGTTCCGCCGACTCTTTTGTCATCACGTTGCTTTCAATGCTATCCACTATCAAATTTCGTTTTTGACCTATCTTTTCACGGATACTATCCTCATGCAGAGAAGTAAGCAGCCTGTTTCCCGCCTTTACTCTTACACTGATAAGGGGGACATCTTCCTGAATGTATTGCTTCAGAGACAGCATATCTTCTAAATCCAGAAGAATCTGTTCAAAAGAGCAGTTATCATCCAGATGCAAAGTCAGTCCATCCTTTGTTCCTTTTATAGTAACGTATTGCTGTTTTTGTGCTTTCACGATGTTCACCTCAATGACTTAGACCGGCTGTGCCGGATGCCAAACATACCGGGGAAGGATTGCTTTCCCTGGGCTTGACTTCCTAATTGTTATTCGACAGCTTCTTAAAAATTCCTCTTAACAGCGGCCGTTTATTCTTCATTATGTTCAACATCTAATGTTTCCAAAAACAATCTCGCCGGAAGGATCAGTAAGATTGCCGCAAACAGGTTTACTCCCAGACTCGGAAGAAGACTCTGTGTAGTAAATTCCTGAAATGGATAAGGTGTGGGACGGATTAGTGTGTGAATGCCATACACATAAAACTCCAAAACGGAAATCGCCAACAGACCCATAAATAGGACAACAAGCACATTGTTATGAAGAATCTTAAATACTTTGGCAAGCAGGTAAGCAAACAGAGGATAAGCAAACAGGTAAATCCCGATTACCTCTGTATACACAATGTCATGAAGCAAGCCAAATGCGAAACCGTAGAGAATTCCGTACCTTCTGTTCACAAACGCAGTAATAAATGTCAGTGCGAGCAGGACGAACCTGGGAACAAAAATATGGTTGTCCGATGAAAAAGGGACCGCAATCAGATCTGTAAACACACTCTCGGCTATAAATAATATCAGCATAAAAAGAGGAAGGAGATATTTGTTCACTCTACTTCCTCCTCCTCAAACATTGCCTCAACATCCACCTTGTCTTTTGTTCTCTCAACGACAATCACATTTTCAAGATCGTAAAAATCTGCTGAAGGCTCAATGAATGCCATTTTAGTCAGACCATAAGAATCCGGCTGCACTTCCTTTACTTCTCCAATCAGGAGCCCTTCCGGAAACACACCGCCTTTTCCTGATGTGATAACCTTCTGCCCTTCCTGTATATCCATATCGGAGTTCAGGCGCCTGAACATCAGCATGCGGCGTTCACTGTCATACCCTTCAATCAGACCGTAAATGCTCTCGTCGCCTTCCACGATTGCGGCGATTCTGTTTTTCCTGTCCTGAGCGCTGAGAAGCTGAACAGTTGATACAAAGCTGGAAACAGATTTTACTCTGCCGACCATGCCTCTAGACGTAATAACAGCCATATCAGCCTCTACTCCATGCTGAGAACCCTTGTCTATTTTAACAAGCTCATACCAGCGCTGATCAGGGCTTCGTCCGATCACCGTACTGTATATCGGATTATAATCCCTGAGGCTTTCTTTTCTGTCCACCTCTTCACGGAGCTGCTCATTTTCCTTAGCCAGTATCTGAAGCTCTGAATCTAGTTTTGCATATTCATCAAGGCGGGACTTTAAATATTTATTTTCATCATACGTATTTTTCAGATCTTCAACATTTTCAAAGAAGCCCGCCACATATTGTGCGGGCCTGTGAAACATAGTTTGAAACAAGCCGGTTGTATCATTGATGAACTGCTCCGGCCATGTAAGTTTTCTGTCCTCTTTTAACGAAAAACCAATCAATGCCACTAATACAATGATGCTGACGAGTAGGATGATTAAACGTTTATTGAGAAAAAATTGCGGCATGACTTACACCTCTTAATTCAATTCTAATCAGCGGCTATCTTTTGCTTCACTTTTGAATAAATGAATATGTTCCAATGCTTTTCCTGTACCGATTGCTACACAATCCAGAGGATTTTCTGCAATCAGTACCGGCATGTTTGTTTCTTCGCTGATCACTTTATCAAGATTGCGGAGAAGGGCTCCTCCTCCTGTCAGCACAATTCCTCTGTCCATGATGTCAGCAGCCAGTTCAGGCGGGGTTTTCTCCAAAGTGTTTTTCACGGCATCAACAAGCGTGTAGACCGTATCGCGAAGAGCATCAGCAATTTCAGCAGCTGTGATTTCAATCGTCTTCGGCAGTCCTGTCAACAGGTCGCGGCCGCGGATCTCCATGTTTTCAACACCTTCCGGAGAGCCTGCTGAACCGATCTCCATTTTAATAGCTTCTGATGTACGGTCACCAATCATCAAGTTGTATGTTTTGCGGATATAGTTGATGATGGCTTCATCCATTTCATCACCTGCGACACGGATGGACTGGCTTGTTACAATTCCGCCAAGGGAAATAATCGCCACTTCCGTCGTACCGCCGCCAATATCCACGACCATGCTGCCTGTCGGCTCCCAAACCGGCAGATTCGCACCGATTGCGGCTGCAAACGGCTCTTCAATCGGATACGCATCCCTTGCACCCGCCTGCCTCGTTGCATCAATAACAGCGCGTTTTTCTACAGCAGTAATACCTGAAGGAACACACACCATAACATAAGGCTTTCTCGAAAAAACGCCTCGATTTTTAGTAGCTTGCTTTATATAATATTTCATCATAGTAGCGGTTGTTTCGTAATCAGCGATAACTCCGTCTTTCATCGGGCGGAGCGCCACAATGTTGCCGGGGGTACGGCCGATCATATTTCTTGCTTCATTTCCGACAGCTACAATATGCTTATTGTCCGTTTTAATCGCCACAACTGACGGTTCACGAACCACAATGCCTCTTCCCTTAACATAAACGAGCGTGTTGGCAGTGCCTAAATCTATCCCAAGGTCTCTTGTACCAATTCCAAACATGATTTGTATCTCCCTTTCCAAAACAAATTCCATTTATGGATGAATTCGCAGTCTATCTTTTCTCAAAAAGACTCATAAACACTATTATAACTCAAACCTTCAAAAAAAAAAGTATTACAAGTAGCCTTTCTCCTTTAAGCTCACAAATTTTTGTTCACCAATGATCAAGTGATCGAGAAGTTCTATTCCAATCATCTTGCCGGCTTCGGCGAGTCTCTTTGTCACATCAATGTCTTCCCTGCTTGGTGATGGGTCTCCGGAAGGGTGATTATGCACGCATATAAAAGAAGCGGCAGATCTGCGGAAGGCTTCCTTGAAAACTTCGCGGGGGTGTACAATAGAGGCGTTAAGGCTGCCGATAAATACGGTCTGCTTATGAAGAACCTGGTTTTTCGTATTTAAGTATATACAAACAAAGTGCTCCTGTGTTAAAAATCTCATTTCTTCCATGACAAAATCTGCTCCATCCTGAGGAGAGCGAATAACATATCTTTCGTCATAGGAGAGGCGGTTGATTCTTCTGCCAAGCTCAAGAGCTGCGAGAATGTGAACAGCCTTTGCTTCTCCGATGCCTGAAATGGAGGTAATCTCCTGTACGGACGCTTCCTTTAGCAGCCTTAGTCCTTCAAAATGCTTTAACACAGTGTTGGCGAGCTCTAATACGGACTCTTTTTTCGTCCCTGTCCGAAGCAGGATTGCGAGGAGTTCTTGATTTGAAAGGCTTGCCGGCCCATCATTCAGCATGCGTTCACGGGGCCGGTCATCCTTTTGGAATTCGCGGATTTTTAAAGCAGATATACTCATCTTCTTCTCTCCTTCTTTTTCCTTTCTGCTTTTTTACATATTTTCTAGAGCGCATTTTTTTCAGCATGAAAGCCGAATTTCTTCAGTTCGCGGATGGTTCGTGCAACCGGCAGGCCCACAACAGAGAAATAATCTCCATGAAGCTCTTTCACAAGCAGAGAACCAAGTCCCTGAATGCCGTAAGCACCTGCTTTATCCATCGGCTCACCTGATTCAATATAACTTCTGATTTCAGTCTCAGAAAGTTCATAAAAAGTAACAGATGTACTTTCGTAAAAACTGACAGTTCTGCTGCCCTGCATGAGACAGACGCCTGTTAAAACGCTGTGGGTGCTTCCTGAAAGACCTGACAGCATAGAAAAAGCCTCTTCTTTGTCTCTAGGCTTTCCCAGTATCACGCCATCAAGAACCACTACCGTATCAGCACCAATGACAAAAGAATGCTGAAAGCGGTCTGCAATGCTCTGCGCCTTTTGCGCTGCGAGCGAAGAAACCGCCTCTGAAGGGCTTGCGCCTTCTTCAATGATTTCTTCTATATCGCTGACAGCGATGGTAAATGATAATCCGACATTCTCCAGAATCTCTTTTCTTCGCGGAGATCCTGAAGCCAAAACAAGATGCTGCTGTTCCATCGTCTTTTCATCCTTTCAAAACTGTTATGGCAGGGAGATATAAGAGTATGGTAACAAATACAATATGAGGAAACAATCTCGAAAAAATCAATTTTCAACCTCTTATTCTGCAGAAAAACTCTCAGGCAGCCTTGCTGCAAATAAAAAACTGCACGTAAAATGCAGTTTTCAGTAGAGATATTTACTTTTGGAGCACTTGCATCGTTTCTAGAAGAAGCTGCTGCGCTTTCCAGCCGCCTTTTTGGGATGCATCTGACTGCATTATCTCTGCTGCAGCCAAAAGGCTGGCTGCTGTTTCACTCTTTGCCGCAGCATCCTTGAGTACAGCGACGGAAGCTTTCAAATCAGGTGCTTTTCCCCCGCTGATCAGCTCGGCGGAGGCCGAGGATAACACCTCAAATTGCTGAATCAATTCACTTTGGGAAGCATCGTAGGATAAAGATACATTTTTCCCGCCCCAGGCCTCTATGGAAGCTGCCGAATAAACGGTACTAAGTGAATCTGTAATGGCTTTTTCTTTTGCGACTCCCCCATAAACAAAGTAAGCATCCTCAGCAGAAAACACTGCAGCTGCAAAACCGCTGTCTTTCATTTTTGCGGCAACAGCATCTGCTCCCTCTTTGCTGGAGTATTTCCCAAGCTGCACAACATGAGACTGATAGCTTCCTTCTCCTGCACCTGCAGCTGGCGCTTCTTTCTCGCCTGAAGCAGCATCTTCTGACAGTGCCGGTGTTCCATCCACAGAAATAACAGCAGGACTGCCCTCAGCAGGCAGTGCGCCGCTTGAAATCATTTTCAGGGCGAGCGTACCGAAACATGCCCCAACCACAATGGCCAGCAATGCTGTAACAGCAAATTTTTTAATAGGAAAAGCAGGGTTAATGCTTCCTTTGCTGCCAGCATAAGAATACGTTTTGTTATTCCCCTTTTCATTTCCTTTTCGTTTGAATGGAGTTACGACTTTAGGATCTTCTTCCTGAAACAGCTCGCTGCTGTCAGCCAGCATCCATGGAAATTCTTCTTCTTCCTGTTCTGCCCCAGCCGTCTCTTTTTCAGCCTGCACTTTTTGCTCCCAGCTTGATAGAAATGGCTGCCCTGCTGTATCCCCATTACTGCCCGGAAACGGTACAACTCGTTCTTCTCCGTTAATTTTCACTTTTATCGTTTCTGCTCTCTGCTTGTCCACTTTGCCCCCGCCTTCCAGAACGATCTGTCATGTTTGTTCCCATCCTAGCATAGAGGCAAAAAAAAGAAACAAGACATTTGTCGTCTCGTTCTCAAAGGTTTTCGTCATTTTCCTTCTATTTTTTTACAAGTGGAGAAATATAGGACGTGCTGATTTTTTGAAAAGGAACCGGCTGATCCGGAGAGCTGCTGTCTGCTCCCACCTCAGCCGTGCAGATTCTTTTTGTATAGCCGAGAAGGCACACAGAAATGGATCCATCCACTGAAAACTGTACATATGATTCATTGCCCTCCTGAAACAGTTCCCTGCTATAAGGATCTCTAATAGGCTCCAGCATGCTGCCCTTCAGCAAATCTCCGTAAGTGACGGACGCAGGAGGCGATCTATTCAGTGACTGCTGATAAAAAACGGCTGACTCTTTCAGCTGATAGGCATGCCCCTCAAAAGCTCTGTCCTTTGATGTCGAAATCAGCGAACCAAAGGTCGGCACTGCAATGGCAGCTAAAATTCCAAGAATGACAATCACTGCTAGCACCTCAAGAAGAGTCATTCCTCTTTGGGTTGGAAAACTGCTGTTACTCTTCATATTCTTCCGTTATCACTGCAGAATCATTGAGATAGTTTTGAAATGGATTATGTTTATTGCTGGAAACAGGCGCGCTTATACCGGGAAGAGAATTTTTCAGCTCTGTCAGTCCCGGCATATAAAATGAGTTCAGTGAAACGGAAAACTCATAATCTCCTATATCCTGCTCCAGGCTGGTAATTTCCGGCTGGCCGGTAATCGTCAAATCTTCAATCTGCACAATGCGCTGCATCTTTTCCAGGGAAATTAAAAATTGCTGCATGTCATAATAATTGGCTGCAGTAACGTTCGCCTGAACGCTGAGCATCTCCAAACCTGCGGGCAAAAATGCTGCTTCTCCTCCTGAAGCTTCAGCTTCCTCAGTAACCTCCCCGTTTTCAGAAGAAGCTGCATTCTCCTGCTCGGATTCAGTTGAGACTGCTGCTTCCGCTTCTGGAGGCTGAATCTCAAAAACACTTTCCGAGAATGCCAGATTCGTAATAAATGTATTCGAAATAATTTCAGCTTTTTCCAGTTCCAGCAAAAACTGCTCCTCAAAAGGATCTACCGGAATTCTTTTTTGCAGTTCAGCTGCTGTTTGCTTGTTTATCATCTGACCTTCTGAATTCTGAGCGACTGATTCCAGCAGCTGTTTTTCTGCTGCCAGCAAGGAAGAAGCACTTTCTATTTCTCGTTCGATTCCTGTGAGAAAGAAAAAATAATAGCCTGCAAGAATGACTGATAGCAAAATACCAAAAAAAGAAAGAAGCATCCAATAAAGCTTTGTCCACATATTGTTCATTCACTTCCCTCCATTCCGGCAGCCTTTAGTTCTTCTGAATTAAATACAACCTGATAAGCGGCTATATAGCGGGGAATTCCTTCCTTTCTCTCTGTTTCTTCTTCTTCAGTCCCGCTCTCCTCCGTTTGAAGCTGCTGAGTTGTAATGGACAGGAGCTTCGCTTCCAGGATGATATGAGAAGACTTCAGCCGGTTCAGATAAAAAGCGGCTTCTCTGCTGTTATCAAATTGTACAGAGATATCAGCTCTTTGAGCTCCGCTGTAAGAAAGGCTTTGAAAATAACCGGTTTCAGGCAGCAAAGAACTAATTTCTTCCAAAACAGGAACAACTCTGGCCGGATAGCTGATTGACCAGTTTACTGTATTTTGAAGAACAGCAGCTGCATTGGAGTTGATTTGTTCGGCTTTTATACCTTGAAGAAGCTCTGACTGTTTTGCCGTCTGTTCAGTTTCCTGCTGTATTCTTAGAAGCTCATCCTTTTTCCCCTGATAGGAAAAAGTGAGCCAGATCAACAGCACTGATAAAATAGGTACAAACACAGCTATCAGCAAGGCAGTTCTATAGCTTTTTTTCTTTTTTTCAGGAAGCAGATTAATCTCTAACGCCATGATTACACCTCTTTAAGAGCAAGTCCGAGAACAGAATAAAACTTTTCAGGAAGCTTTTCACCCTGAGCTGTCAGAATCTCGCTGTGTCCAATATGTAAAACCGGAATGTCCAATCTGCTATTCATGATGTCTTCAATTCCCCCCAGAAAAGGATGATCGCCGCAAATGAAAACAGCATCAATTTCGCGGTTTCCCTGATGCAGAGAAAATCTGAAAAAATTCATTACCTTTTCCATTTCTTTTACTGCATCCTGAAATACGTACGAATTCTCCAATTCATTTTCATGGGAGGGTTTGAAACGGTAGTATCCTTCGCTGATAAGGGATTGTGTTGTTTCCCAGTCTTCAAAGAGAAAATCAATTGGAATATGCCTTGTCAGGATGGGATATATTCCTTCAAAAATCGTCATTGTAAAAGCGTTGAGCTGAAATTGAACCATCAGGGTGCTCTTCTGCTCTTCCAGTTTGTGAAAATGATCATGCAAACGTCTTTGTGACAGTGGTGAGATGTCAGCAGACACGGCAGGCAGCTTAAGTTTTTCGAACAGTGCAGCGTAAGAAGAGACAAGATCCTCAGGCGCGGCATACAAAAGGAGCTCCCTTTGTCCGCCTGTGGAATTCAACACTGTGTAGTCAAATACGGGATTTTCAAATGGCAGGTGAATATTCGTCCCGAATTCGAGATACAGATATCCTTTGATTTCATCTTCTTTGATATCTGCCGGAATTGAAATTCTTTTAATCACCACAACCGAATCTGGCACAAGAAACCGGACAGATTTCCGCTTCAGCCCCCACTCCTGAATCCGTTCCTCTAGAATGATTTCGAACTTCTCAGTGTCTGCTATTCTCCCAGTCTCTACAATACCAGGCGGCAGCAGGTACTCCCCAAACCTGCTGGCCACAAGCGGAGAAGATGATTTGAGCTCTAAAAATTGAATAGAATAATCATTGATCAGCAGATTAACAGTGTTTTTTTTTCCAGATAGAAAAGACAGTTTCATGGCATATTCCCCTTAAAGATAAAAGTAAGCTGCAATGCTGTTAAGATACCAGGAGATCATGTTCTCCCCGAAAAAGTGAGACAGGAGGGCACCTGCGACCAAAAATGGCCCGAAAGGAAACGGCTTGCCCCGCTGAATTTTCCCCATGAACATGCCAGCAAGGCCGATAATTGTTCCAAGAAAGGTTGCCAGCATAAAGCAAAGCAGAACGAGCTTCCACCCCAGCACAACGCCAAGCACGGCAAGAAACTTCATGTCGCCAGCCCCCATGCCGCCCCTGCTGATCAGGATGATGAGAAATGGAATGAAAAAACCGACTGAGAAGCCCAGCAGTGAGTCCCACCAAGGATTCAGAGGAAGCAAAATGACTTCCGCAATAAACAGTGCAAGAAAAAAGGCCAGCACCTTATCGGGAATAATCATATATTTCAAATCAGATAAAAACACAATGCTGCAAAGAGAAATCAGTGACCAGGAGACGATCAAATCCTCTGACCACCCTGCCAGCAATGGAGCGGTGACAAACAGCACCGCTGTTGCAAGCTCCATTGCAGGATACAATGGCGATATGCCTGCACGGCAGCTCCTGCATTTTCCCCTTTGAAACAAAAACGAAAAAACGGGAATCAGCTCAGTAGCAGTGAGGGTATGTCCACACGAAGGACATGCCGAACGGGGTGCGACGATGGAAATGGACTGCGGTACGCGCAGGGCGACCACATTATAAAAAGAGCCCAGAACAAGGCCCAGGATGAAGATGTATGAATAGATTAGGAGCATGATAGTACCTCGATTTTATAAAGCAAGGATAGATAACTATACAGAAAGGTTATCTATCCCTGGTTTTATTTTTGCTAATTTCGATTGATTATTTTAAATCAGCTATTGCTTTTACTTCACTTCTCTCAAGCTTGGCGTTATCAGCTAAGAAGTTAGTTATTTGAATACCCCGATTATCATTAACTAATCTAACTCCTGCAACTTTACTACCCTGGATTTTTACATAGCTCTCATCAGCTTCAGTAACGCTCTCTGCTTTACCTCGCTTATAATTTCCTTTATCAGGGTCTTTCACCTTATCCAAATACTGTTTTTCTTCTAAGTAAGCAAGCGACAGATATTGCACTGTAGAAGACTGCAAACTTGTATCAGAGCTGATAGCCATCTTAGCAGCACTCACCATTTGCTGTGCATTCGCCACATGGGCATCTTTTTTCGAGTTGTCGATCAGGCCGCCGATGCTTGGGATAGCGATTGCAGCAATGATTCCGAGAATGACAACTACTGCGAGAAGTTCAATCAGTGTTAATCCTTTTTCATTTTTAAATAATCGTTTCATCATACTTTCTTCCTCCTAAATATTAGTAAAATTATCCTATTTCTATTATACATGACAAATTACTTATTTAAAATCATTTTTTTGTAAATTTATGTTTGAATTTGGTTGAATATATCAAACATTGGAACCATGATGGAAGTCACGATTGTTCCGACAATTGCTGCGAGCAGGACAATCATGAGCGGCTCTATTAATGATTTCAGCCGGTCTGTGCTGCTTTCTACTTCCGCTTCATAAAAATCAGCTATTTTTGACAGCATACTGTCCAGTGCACCCGTTTCTTCTCCAATAGCAATCATTGATGTGACAAGGGGAGGAAATGCCCAATGTTTTTTCATAGGTTCTGTTAGTGAAAGACCATTTTCAAGAGATCGTCTGGATTCCAGAAGAACCCTGCTGATGACTTCGTTTTCCACTACTTTTTCCACAATGGCCAGTGCCTGCAGGATTGGTACAGAGCTTGAGAATAATGAACTGAGCGTTCTTGTCAGCCTGGCAATCATCGCTTTTTGGATCATGCTGCCAAAAATCGGCATGCGCAGCAGGGCATAATCGAGATAATACTTTGTTGCCGGGTTTTTATACAGTGTGTGAAGCAGTATGTAAAACATTAAAATCATCAGAGCAATCAGCCACCAGAAATTCTGCATAAAGTTGCTGGCGTTCAGTACAAACACCGTTATGGCGGGCAGTTCACCGCCAAAATCTTCAAACATGGTTACAAAGGTAGGAACAATAGCGATTAATAAAAATGCGACCACTGCTGCTGCAATGATGCCGACTGCTGCGGGATAGGCAAGAGCAGACTGAATCTTCTGTTTCGTACGATGCTGTTTTTCATAATGTTCTGCCAGTCTGTTCAGTGTTTCATCCATATTTCCGCCCGCTTCACCTGCTCTGACCATATTGATAAACATGCTTGTGAACATCTTCGGGTGTTTTGCTGCAGCAGCTGATAAGGGGCTGCCCGATCTGAGATCCTCCTCCATCTGCTCCAGTGCCTTTTGCAGCGCTTTGCTTTCCGTCTGCTTTGCAAGAATAGATGTGCAGTCTACAACAGTTACGCCCGCTTCAAGCAGTGTGGAGAACTGGCGGAGAAAAATGACAAGATCCTGAAGTTTCACAGGATTTCCAAACGTGATGTCCTTAGTGAGAAGGGTGTCAGGCACCTCTGCAATGCCAATGATCCGTATTCCTTCACCATTTAGTTTCAGAATCGCTTCCCGCTTGGAAGAAGCCTGTATTTTCCCTTTTTGCTGCCCTAATTGATTTCTTCCTTCATACTGAAATCGCGGCATTAGTCCATCATCCCCTGTGACATATATGGCATTGCTGCAGATCTTGAGATATGGCCTGATTCCACCAGTTCCCCAAGAGCACTTTGAAAGGTTTGCATGCCTTGTGCGCGGTTCGTTTGAATCACGCTTTGAAGCTGATGCGTTTTTTCGTTTCGGATCAGATTAGCTGAAGCGGCATTGTTAATTAAAATTTCAAAAGCGCCTTTTCTCCCTTTGCCGTCTGCGCGCGGAAACAGGCGCTGAGAAATGACTGCTGCCAATACGGAAGCAATTTGATGGCGAATCTGGGGCTGCTGGCCTGCAGGAAACACATCGATCATTCTGTCAATTGTTGCTGGTGCAGAAGAGGTGTGCAGCGTTCCCAGAACAAGATGCCCGGTTTCAGCTGCGGTGATAGCTGTATGTATGGTTTCAAGATCTCTCAGCTCCCCCACTAGTATGACATCAGGGTCCTGCCTGAGCGCAGCCTTTAAACCTGTGGCAAAACTGGTCGTGTCAAAGCCCACTTCACGCTGATCAATAATACTGAGCTGATGGCGGTGAAGATACTCAATTGGATCTTCAAGCGTAATCACGTGCTTTTTTACGGTTGCATTTAAATGGTGTATCATTGCTGCCAGCGTTGTGGACTTCCCGCTTCCTGTCGGCCCTGTTACGAGAATAAGTCCGTGAGGCTTCTCCATGATGGAGGAAAGTATCTCTGGAAGCTGAAGCTCTTCAAGTGTCGGAATGTTTCTTGGAACAACACGCACAGCTAGCGAAATGCATGATCTTTGCCGAAAAGCATTTACCCTGAATCTTGATACGCCCGGGATGCCGTAGGAAAAGTCCAGCTCGCCCTTTTCCTCAAAAAGAGCCCATTTTGTCTGGGAAATGACAGCTCTTGACATGCCTTCCGTATCCCTTGGCAAAAGAACGGCTTCACCGTATTTCACAAGGTCACCGTTAATTCTCATAATGGGCTGGACGCCTACTGACAAATGAATGTCAGAAGCGCCTTTTTGAAAAGCAGCTGTTAGTATTTCATCGATTCTTTCTTTCATAGCAGATCACCTATTCCAGTACCGCAACCCGTAATACTTCTTCTGTTGTGGTAAGCCCCTGTTTTACTTTAATCAGTCCGTCATCAATCAGGAAAATCGTTTTATTTGCAACCGCCAGATCTTTTAACTCTGTATATGACTGCTTGTTCATAATGACCTTTTTCATTTCTTCATTCATGACCAGCAGCTCATGAATAGCAATTCTGCCTTTGTAACCTGTCATATTGCAGGTGCCGCAGCCTTCTCCCCTGGAGATACTGCTGACAGACATTCCCCGCTTAGAAAAGATTTCTTTTTCTCTTTCTGTAGGTGCTTCTTCTCTTAAACAGTCTCTGCACACCTTTCGCACAAGACGCTGAGAAACAACGCCGGAAAGAGAGCTTGCAACAAGAAACGGCTCAACTCCCATATCAATCAATCTGGTAATGGTACCGAGCGAATCATTGGTATGAAGAGTGCTCATAACAAGATGTCCGGTCAACGAGGCCCTGACTGCCACTTCAGCCGTTTCCCTGTCCCGAATTTCCCCGACCATAATGATATTGGGATCCTGGCGGAGAATCGACCTCAGCCCTTTCGCAAAGGTCATGCCAACGTTTGGATTGACTGCAATCTGATTAATTCCTTCGAGCTGATATTCTACTGGATCTTCAATTGTGATAATGTTCACTTCTTCATTGTTCAGCTGATTTAAAGCCGCATACAAAGTGGAAGATTTACCAGACCCTGTTGGGCCGGTGATTAATACAATGCCTGTTGGCTGGCTGATCAGATGTGTAAATCTCTCCAGATTCAGCTGGTTAAATCCAAGCTTTTCGATATCATTGAGCGCACTGCCCAGATCCAGCACACGCATGACGATTTTTTCACCGTACACAGTGGGAAGCGTTGATACCCGCAAATCTGTATGATGAAAGTTCAAAGAAATTTTCATTCTGCCGTCCTGAGGGATGCGATGTTCCGTGATGTCCAGATTCGCCATGATTTTAATTCTGGCTGTTAACACATTCTGCATATGCTTTGGCAATGCTCTTTCCGTTTTCAGCACTCCGTCCACACGGTAACGGACACTCACCTTTGTTTCCTGAGGATCAATGTGAATATCGCTCGCCCGCTGCTGAACAGCATTTGTCAGCAGCTGATTCACAAGCCTGACAACAGGAGAGTCTTCACCTGTGATTTTTTCCTCTTCAGCATCCCCAAAGTCAGGAAGCTGTTCCATCAAATCCGACATGCTGTCATCCATTTCATAATATTTTGAAATGGCTTTAACAATATCGTCCTTTGATGCAATAGCTGTTTCAATCACAAACCCTGTTGACAGGCGCAGATCGTCTATTGTGTAAAAATCCATTGGATCTGCCATCGCAACATAAAGCGTATCTCCTTCTTTTTTAAGAGGAATAATCATATTGCGCTTCGCAAATTCAATGGAAATCATATTGACCAGATTTTTGTCAAAAGGATATCGAAACAAACTAACATGCGGAATACCAAGCTGAAACTCAAGTACTTCAATTAGCTGCTGTTCTGTTATAAAACCGAGATCAAGGAGCACGTCGCCAAGCTTTTGACCCGGTGCTTTTGTGGTTAGCGCTTCCTGCAGCTGCTCCTCACGTATCAGTCCTGCCTCTACCAGTAAATCTCCGAGCCGTTTTCTCACCTGCTTCATGACTGCTCCTCCAGTGCTTCTCTTTCCTCTATCTCCCCTTCCTGCTCTTCTGAGAGGGGTTCTTCTGTTACTTCGCTTTCAGGGAGAGCCTCTATAGGTTGAATGTCATCAACTTCCACTTCAATCTCATCTTCGGAAAGCTCTGTTTCTTCCTCTATCTCTGGTTCTATCAGCACTTCCGGTTCTGGCTCTGGCGGAGAAATCAGTGCTTGATAGAGAATGTGATGCTTTGGAGGATAAAAGTCTTCTAGATTTCCCAGGAGTTTTTCTGCTCCATTCCGGTAAATCAGCAGTCGTTTCAAAGACATCATAGTTCCTGCCTGACCTTCTCTCAGCCTTTCTGCTCCTTCAGAAAGTGAAGCATCATAGCGGATGATCGTTCGCGGCTGAAATGTTTTTTGTCCCACCATGACCACTTTCGCCTCAGAAAGGAACGGCTTTCCTGTTATCGTTGCGTACAGCTCGCTTCCCTTCAGTTCAAAACTCGCCGTGTACGGTGACAGAGTTGAATTGTAAATTTTTAAATCCATTTTTCCCGGTATAATTGCCGCCTCAAATCCAGGTTCTATGTATTCAGGAATCTCAACGCTGATATGGCGTTCCAGAATCTCAAACGGTGTGTACAAAACGCTTCTGTAGAGTGCGGAAGAAAAATGGTTTAACGTTTCCTTTGAATAGCCTGCTCCTCCGTTCGTTAAGTCAAGAAGAGAGACTTCCTGCTGAGGCTCCAGTACCAGTCCGTTCAAATGGGCAAGAAGCTGGATCATTTCCTCTTCGTCAGGCACTTTTGCTGTTACCGTTTCTGCAACAGCTGTTTCGAGTCCGTTACTCACAAAGTCCTCCAGGGAGAACACTATCCTGGGAGACAGCATTTCAGCATGTTGAGTAATCTTGCTTTTCAGCATATCTCTGTCAATCAGTTCCTCACCTGAACCCAGTAGAGATTTCAGCAGGGAGTCCAGTTTTCCGTTGTTCAGGACTGCAGCTACTTTGCTGCTGCCGCCATCCTCTGCTGCTTCAATGCTTTCAGGGATGCGGAAAACAACAGTTCCCTGCTCCAGCTCTGCTTCCGTTTCTCCGTCCGTGAGAATAATATTTCTTTCAGATTCCCATTTTTCAACTGCAGAAGCGACTTCCCGATGAGCTTCACTTCTTGTTAAACCAGATATATCTGCAGAGCCGACCAGCGTTTCTGCAGAAAATTGAAGCGGTTTAAACATCTGGCTGTATGCGTAAGCTCCCACCTGTGAAAAAGCAATCAGATAGCCTGTTGAAAGGATGAGTACAACTAAAAGTTTGGCTGCTGCTCCAGAGCTTTTCATTGTCCACTTCTCCCTTACACTTCCGTATTCATGGAAAGCTCAACAAACGTGCCTGGCCCGTCATTCAAGGCCTTTTGAATATCATCATAAGAAAGGACTGCTCCCTGCTGTATGAGCAGGCTGCCGTCTTTGGAATGAATATCTCTTAACAGCTTGTTTCCAAACAGCAGATCAACCTGCTTTTGCTCAACAGAGACAGATTCATCTTCACCCGAACCCTCTTTTACCAAGTCTTCCAGGTTTTCAGCAATCTTCGCTTCAGCATCTTCCTGCACAATTAAAATATCCTTGCCAAATGTCAGGATATGAGCGGCCTTTAAATAGACATCTCTTTCTGCAAGCTTAAGCTGAATGCCGATTATTTGACCGCTTTCATCATCTATAAAATATTCCGTTGCAGCTCCAAGCAGCTGTCCTTTTTTTGTAATCACTTTTGTATCTGTAATCCGAATTCGTTTGTTAACCAGCTGATTTGCAATAGGAATTTCATTTAAATCTATAATTGCATGATCGGAATCTATCGTAACGGCAAACTCCCCGATGCCGACAACCTTTCTGAACGGTACAGCTTTGATGCTGACCTGCCACTCCTCGTGTTCAACTGTCAGAAAATCCACTGTCCCTTTGTCAGGATTAATGACAAGGCTTTTCACACTGCCCGCCTCAGATCCTTCAGAAATATTAATGATCGGCAAACCTATAATCTCAGTACTTTTTTTCATCTCTCTCACCTTGTTCGTTTTTATTTTTTAGTATCTTGTAAATATGCTGCAGAATTATTGCTTACTCATAGTCATGTCCAGCTGGCTGACAAGCACCGGAAATGCAGCAAGTTCACTGGATAATCTTGTGAACATTTCAGCAGCCGGCACTTCCTGTTTTGTTGCAGTATAGTGCTCAAGAAGCCTGCTTCCGAAAAGAAACATTTCTTTATGAGAAGAAGCTGCGCTCAGCGCGGTTTTCAACACTTCTTCATACTCTGAGGCATGTAGTGTTTTCTTCCAGAGGAGAAGCTGTTCAGAAAGAAGATCATACAGTGCAGGTGATAAACTCTGCCTCTTTCTCTCTTCTATGTTACTGATGTTCTTCTTGCTTTTTATATCGTCGTCATCACGTTCTTTTTCCACTAAGAAAGAAGAAACTTTTTCCGGGAGTGCAGTTTCTTCAGAAAGACTTTTCAGCCCGTTTTCCACCACTGGTTCTATCGTATCCGGGGGGTCTTTTTGGATTGGTTTTAAGTTTTCCCCGGCAGGAACCTGACCAAGCAGGACTTCCTTTTCTTCCTCACTTATCCCGAAAGAATATGGGGAGAGTTCCAGTTTCTCTTTCACAGTAACCTCTTCAGTCTCATGTCTGATGTCCAGAAAATCCAGCAGTCCGGAGTCAGGCTCTTCTTCGGCTGAGATTTGATGGGAAGTTTCTTCCTTATCATAAAGATCAGCTGATTTCTCCGTGAGAGTATCATCCCGCAGCGGAAAGCTGTTCTGTTTTTCATCATCAGGCTGCTCTTCAGATTTTCTAATTTCAAGGAAATTCAACAGCTCATCTTCCGTCAGTTCATCCTCTCTGCTGCTGACTGCCCCTGCTGCTTCCATCCGGCTTGCAGCATGGTCACTCTGTTCTCCGGAGAGATCTTCCCCATCTGGCACAGCAGCGTCAACAGCGGGCTCCTCCACATCATTTCTAATATCCAGAAAGTCCATCAAGCCATGATCACCCATTTCCTCAAGCAGCCCGCCGGCTTCCTCAACCCTTTCTGCTTTCTCTTCCCCGGAATCTGCCGGCTCCTCGGTGAGAGCATCTAGAGCTTTTTCAACAATACGTTCAGCAGGGTTCAAATCTTCATTACTGTACAGTACTTCTTCAAACAGCTCTTCATATTCTTCTACTTGGCTGGCGGGAAAAGCGGAGGCTGCAGCAGTCTCCAGGGCTGCTGTTCTGAAGGAATGCTGTGCAGCTTCTCTATCAATGTCATCCAGGGACACTTCCTGCATCTTCTTCACGAATTTTCCAGCGTTTTTGAAAAGCAGCATACTCATTGCTCCTGTTAAACCTGTCAGTGACAATAAAGCCTGCCAGCTTTCCATTGTTTTATTGGCAAACGTAAAAATAAGCGCCAAGACCCCTGAGAGGAAAAGAATGAGTGCCTTTCCTTTCCGGCTTATTCCCATAGGAATCAAATAGATAATTGGAATCAGCATGCCTGCTCCAAGCAGAATTAATACGACATTTATCATACATAAGACCCTCTCACAATAGGATATGACGCAAAATTGGTGCTATATATCTTTAAAAATAGTAAAAATTGACTGAAAAACGGATGTATTTTCCTATTTTATTGTATAATAGATTTGAAGAATTGGAAAGAAGTGATTTTTATGGAAAAGGTTATCTTTTCAAAAAGGGAGCAGGGTTTCACCTTGCTGGAAGTACTGATATCAGTGACCATACTGGGCATTATTTCGTTAGCAATGCTCTCATTTTTCTCCCAATCGTACAGCTATACTAAGAAAAGTGAAGAGTCGACTCTTGGCATTTACACAGCGAAAAATATGCTGAATTACCTAGAAAGGCAGGACTTTACACTCATCAGTGAGTTGTATGCTGCCGAAAAAGATGCTGATTTCTCACTGACTCTGCATGCCGGCCTGCACTGTGAAGCGAAAGCTAAAACAGGCGAGCGGATATTTTCCGAGCAGTGCAGCACAATGTTTCAGCCGCTGCTCAACAATAGATCTTACAGCATTACTGCAAAAATTCTGCAGCCAGTACAGAAGCAGCATCTACTCCCAGTTATGGTAACGAGTGAATGGAACGGGCAGTCTGTCACGTTGGAGGGATACATCGTTCATGAAAAAATCCGGTAACATTTTTAATCAGCAGGGCTTGACTGTAATTGAGCTGCTGGCTGCCATTACGATCTCCACGATTGCCCTCGCTTCTATTTACGGTGTTTTTCAAATGGGGGTACAAGCATACAGCAAAACGGCCGCCGAGCAGGAATTGCGTGATGAGGGAGATTATATTCTCTCCTTGATTCTCAGTGATTTGTATGCAGCGAAAATTGATACTGTGGAGAACTGTACTAAAACTGAAAGTGAGTTTTGTTTTAAAATTGTAAATGACCACGAGCTGAGCATCAGTTCATTAAATTCTTCTCTTGTTGAAAAAAAGGGCAAAGAAAAACCTAGCACCATTACCTATCTGGTCAGTCAATCTTCTATTAAACGGCAGGAGCAATCAGAGAAAGAAACGACAGAAAGAATTATTAGCAGCAGCAATGTTCAGATTTCATCCTTAAACAGCAGTCTTTCCTGTACAGACAGCAGGCTCTCTGGTTCCGGGAGCAGCAAAAAACAATGTTCCAGCGGCGTGATCACTCTTCGCCTCTTATTTCAGAAAGGCAGAGCGGAACACATAGAATTTGAAAGCAAATTTGGGTTTTAGGAAAGGTGGAAGTAGGTTGAAGAATGAAAGAGGCAGCAGCTTGCTGACCGTGCTTCTGATCACGATCATTTTTACAGTGCTTGGCCTGGCAATTTTGTCAGCAGCCATTGGCGGAGCGCAAAGGACTGAAGCAAGAAAGGATGAGGTTGAGCTAGCAGCACAAGCAGCAGCCGTGATGAACGAATCAATCGCCCATCTCTCCCAGGAACTTGCGGTGAATCAACTGTTCTACTTAACAGATGAAAAGCTGATAAACATAGACAGCTATCTGTCTCCTTTGCTGCAGGAGCTGCGAGGCAGGGGAATGAATATAAAGGACATTTCATCCTCACACTATCACATTCAGCCTTCTCAAACCTTCACAAGGGTGTATGAATTTTCCTATACCGCAAAAAGAAAACAAGGAGAAGGAGGAGAGCGGTCCAAAACGATGAAAAGAACCGTGTTCCTCTCGCCAACTCCAAGTTTTCTTCGCTATGCTGTGGGATCCGGTCCACAGGGAACGCTCCTTCTTCAAGGTGCTTCCGAGATTAACGGCAATGTTTTTTCCCATACACTGCTGTCAAATAACACAGCAATGTATAAGGATGGTGCTTCCACACAGCTCAATCAAATAAGCTCATCTGATACACTCTATCCAAGAATATTTGGCGAAGTTTTGCTCAAAGACAATCTGAATGGCTTAAAAAACTTCCAAGATGCTTCCCTGCTGAATTTTTTTGATGAGGATTCCAAGGTGATCATCAGCAGGGATGTAAATGATTATATGGAAGTGAATTTTGGAAAAACGCTGCTTCAGCTGCTTACCAAAATCTCTGGAGGCTCAGTGATCCTGAAAGAAAGCGATTTTCAGGATCACAATCTGCCCTTTGTCATTGAAAAACTGATAGAACCATGCAAAGCAGCATTATCTCAGCATATGCTGAACAAATCTTCGCCTCTTAACAGCTGCACCCGTTTTACAATGATAGAACCTGGTTTAAATTACCGTGACATTGAAAATATTTCAAATCAAAGCGCAAAGTCCGTTTTGTATGCGAATTTGGAAGTTTCACCTGCAGGAACATTAAGTGTCAAAAATCATCAGGCCGGGGATTATCCGCCTCTGTATATTAAGGGCAACTTAAAGCTGCATCCCCAGGCATGGCTGATTGTTCATGGAGATTTGGAAATTCAGCCTCAAAGCGGACGGCCCATCGAGATCGATGGAAACATTCTCGTGACCGGAAATTTAAGGATCAAAGGAGATACTGTGGATGACCGCAGCCAGCCTGAAAAAACGGAAGATGATGAAGTTCAATTTGATTCCACTGTTTATGTGCTTGGCCAAAGCGAAATATCCAACACCAATATCAAAGGAATAGATTCTTCTCAGCTTGTACTGATGTCGAGAAAAGATTTAATGATTACTAGAATTAACGAGTTTAAAGACATAGGCGCTGACACCATTACTCCTTTAAAAGCTTTCTTCTATACAGAAGGAAAAGCTGAATTATATGGAGTTGGCTCCTTGTTTCAGATTGACGGAGGCATTTTTGCAAGAGACATGTTGACCATAAACAGTATCCGGCAGAATAAAGTTGCGAGATCTAACAGACTTGGAAGCAATATTGTGCCGCGTAATGCTCAGCAAGGGCAGCAGTCTCGTTTTTCTGTGACTCATGATTTGTCAGTGTTATTAAATCAGCTAGATGCTCTCCCAAGGGTAGACAGATATCAAATCTTGCTGGAAGATCCCATCATTGAATAAGTGAATTTTATTATAAAATATAGATAGAATATCAATGTAGGTAGATCTCCACTCCGGGTGGATGCTTTCCGCGGGCGGGGCCGAGCTGCTTTTCCCGCAGGAGCCAACCATTAAAAACTCATTCAGCATCATGTATGGAGGCTTACCTAGAAGAGGCAGAACATCTACAGTAAACTTACACAATGAAACAATATGCAAGTCGCAAAAGATGATTAAACGTGTGTTTACTGATGTAAAGGAAAAGTATGGCATGCGTTTGATACTCTGCGAGGGATCAAAAAATTGGGTAATGTGTTTGCTTTGACTCCCAATAGATGTTGAGTCAAAGTACTAAGAATATATCTGCTGATTGGAGCGGAGGGTGCTTGACTCGTGGGGGATTAGCGGGATGGGCGAGACCCCGCAGAAGCGTCAGCGACGAGGAGGCTCGCCGCCCGCCCCCCGGAAAGCAAGCACCCGGAGCGGAAATCGGCTTTTCCCCCACCACTCCTGAAAAAAATTGGTATGGATGGAGTAAACCATTGTCATTATCACTACAAAGATTATTTAGTTCGCAAGCTAGAATCACTATTGATTTTTCAATTTTTCAATGAAGTGACGATTTGAACATGTATTTGCTAATGCGAAGGATTGAAATTTGTATGCAAACAATGCTTCCTGCCATGAATGTAAAGAAATTGGCAAAGTGCTTGCTGTGACTCCCAATAGATGTTAAGTCAAAGGACTAAGAATATATCTGCTGATTGGAGCGGAGGGTGCTTGACTCCTGGGGGATTAGCGGGATGGGCGAGACCCCGCAGGAGCGTCAGCGACGAGGAGGCTCGCCGCCCGCCCCCCGGAAAGCAAGCACCCGGAGCGGAAATCGGCTTTTCCCCCACCACTCCTGAACAAAAATTGGTATGGATGGAGTAAACCATTGTCATTATCACTACAAAGATTATTTAGTTCGCAAGCTAGAATCACTATTGATTTTTCAATTTTTCAATGAAGTGACGATTTGAACATGTATTTGCTAATGCGAAGGATTGAAATTTGTATGCAAACAATGCTTCCTGCCATGAATGTAAAGAAATTGGCAAAGTGCTTGCTGTGACTCCCAATAGATGTTAAGTCAAAGGACTAAGAATATATCTGCTGATTGGAGCGGAGGGTGCTTGACTC
>NZ_WKKI01000005.1 GCF_009674805.1 Metabacillus lacus
TCCTTTATTAGAAGTCACGGATAACGTGGGTTTAGCTTCTAGTTTAGGAGATTTTTTTGCATTCGTCCATAAAAAATCCCCCTATAATTTCAATTAATAGAGGGTAATTAAATTGATCTTTTGGCCTGTGGATACATATGCAATGATAGTGGAAAAATTCAGCCTATACACCTAGAAAACTGCTAAATGGATGATTTTCAGCAGCTTAAGCGGAATTCATTCCCTTATTTCCCCTTTGAAATGCCCTATTTTGAAATGTAACCGGAATTCTTACGCTTATTTTTTCTTTGTTGGGATATGGCGTCTTGTGGATTTAGAATTCATAACCGATTTCTTTAGAACGATTATTCAGTAGCTGAAAACAATGTTGCGCAAGAGTGAATAATAGGACTCTTCCTTTTTACACAATTATACAGACTTAATCCATTGTTTAATAGATTTCTATTGATTTTAAACTTTTGTCATCATTACTTATATCCATGATGACCCTGGTCTGCTAAATAGCCGTAACATTTCCGCTTATTGGATAAATAGCATAAAAAAAGCCCTGTATAACCGGAGGTATTCCGTCTATGGATCTCAAAGCAGCATAAAATAAGGGTTTTTAGGAGCATAACCGGAAAAGCTACCCTTATTTTCACTAAAGCAAGCACCCTTTCACATTTAACCGGAAAGGCTCCGCTTATTTTGCTTCCGCAAATTACATGCAGTTCAATTTGCAGACCATCAATACCTGCTGATCGTCGACAATATTATGAAGAAATGAGGTATAAATAAATCAATAAATCAGTAGTACCTTATATAACAAAAAAAATGCTTATCAATTCTAGTAACAAATTGATAAGCATTTTTTAATGTTTGCGATAAGTAACGAACCCGTTACCCGCAGGAAACCCCTGCTCTTCATCTATCTCTTCTATTGCTTATTCAGCAACAGGATCCAGCTTTACGACCTCTTGTTGTGCATTCTTTCTTTTACGCAATACCGCAGTAAAATACAAAAATGTTCCAAGCATACATGCTGATGCGAAGCTTAGCAATATCCATGCCTGTGACCACATAAAACCATGATCACCGGTTGAAATAACCGCTTTAAACCCTGCAACTGAGTAGGTCATTGGCAGCCATTCATGAAATGACTGCAGTGGTAAAGGTATCAATTCCAAAGGAAAAGTTCCGGCACTCGTTGTCAGCTGAAGTATTAAAATCAGGATTGCAGCAAAGCGGCCGGGATCTCCCAAAGAAGTGACAAGAAATTGGATTAGAGCTATAAATGTGATGCTTGTGATTATACTGAACAGGATAAATAATCCCGTATGCTGCACCTCAATACCCAGGCCGAACAATAAGATGGCGTCCGCAATTAAAGCCTGTATCACACCAACCACTGCCAGAATACCGAACTTGCTTAGGAACCATCCAAAACCTGATGAGGGAGTTCCTGCCGGTTCCCTTAAAGGAAATACAATAGAAAGTAGAAGAGCTCCGACAAACAGGCCGAGAGAAATGAAATAAGGGGCAAAGCCGGTACCGTAGTTAGGAACAGCATTGATCCTTTCATTTTTTATCTCAACAGGTTTAGATACCATGCTGTACAAATCTTCGGAACCATTCACTTCGCTGGTTGCTTTTGCAGCATCTGCCAGTTTTCCTGACAATTCACCAGTCCCTTCTGCCAGTTGAGCGGCACCATCATTCAAAGCACCGGCGCCATCTGCCAGCTGTGAGGATCCTTTTTGAAGCTCATTGGATCCTTCTGCAAGCCTGCTGATTCCGGATGAAAGCTCTCTGCTTCCTCCTGCAAGCATGCCAGAGCCTGCTTTTGCTTCTGCAAGCTTTTCAGAAAGTGTCATATGGCCATCTGAAAGTTCCCCAAGGCCGGACTGTAGTCCCGAAGCCCCTGCATACAGCTGCTCTTGTCCGGCTGTTACCCTGTCAATTCCGTTACTAAGAGCTTCGCTGCCTTTACTCAGCTGTGCAGCTCCCGCAGCAAGCCTTTCCTGACCCTCAGCCGCTTTTGCAATTCCTTCCTGAAGAGCAGCCTGCCCGTTCTGAAGCTCCTTCGCTCCCTTATAAAGTGATTCCTGTCCGGCTGCAGCCCTGCTAAGTCCTTCTGCAAGGGCTGACTGTCCTTGCTGCAGCTCCAGCATTTTAGCAGACAGCTCACCTGCTCCCCCGCTCAGCTGCTCAGTTCCTTGGGCAAGTTTCCCAAGGTTTCCTTCCAAAGACCTGCTGCCTTCTGTTAACGCTTTGAGAGAAGCAGACAGCTCCTGCCTCTGAGTTTCTGGAAGAGAATCAAGGGCAGGCATCAGCGCCTGCAAGCTGGAAGATAACTGCTCCAGCCCTTCCGCTATTTCTTTTGCCCCCTGCTGAGCCTGCTTATTTCCTTCTGATGCCTTTTGCAGTTCAGAAGAAAGCCTGTCTGCACCCCCGCTGATGTTTTTCGTACCTTCTGTCAGAAGAGGGGCGTTCTTCTCCATTTCTCTCAAGCCTGAAAGCGACTGAGACAAACCGTCGGCAAGGGAGCCTGTTCCTTCAGTCAGTGCAGGTACCTTAGCCTCCATTTCTTTCATTCCGGCCAAAGAGGCATTCAGCCCGCTGTAAAGCCGGCTTGATCCCTCTGTTAGTGCAGGGCTTTTTTCCTGCATTTCTTTCAGCCCGCTGAGAGAGCTTGCAAGCCCTCCGCTAAGCTGTGCAGATCCTTCTGCTGCCTGTTCCGTTCCCAGAGAAAGCTTTCTCTGCCCTTCCTGAAGCTGCCCAAGCCCTTGTTCCAAAGACGTTACGCCCTCTGTGACATCTTCTGCTCCGCCGGAAGCAGCAGCAAGGCCGTCTTTAAAGGTAATTGAGCTTTCAGCAAGCAATTGAAGGTTTTCTTTGATTGCTCTTGTGCCGTTTTCAACCTCAGAAGAACCTTCCGAAAGTCTTTCAGCCCCTTCACTTGCCTGCCATAAGCCGTCTCCCAGCTTCTCAATATTGGCAAATATGCCCTCAGCATACGTTTTAGTTAACTCTGCCGAAACTTCACCTTTTATGCGGTCAACTGCTGTTTCGCCAATCTGGGCGGAAAGAAAATTAAACCCTTCGTTCGGCGTATATACCAGCTCAATTTTTTCAGGGTGCTCATTCAGAAGCGTCACAGCATTGCTGGATGCATCTTCAGGGATTTCAATCAACATATAATATTCCTGATTTTTCAGACCCTGTTCTCCCTTTTGGCGGTCTACAAACTTCCACTGAAACTGGTCGTTCTCCTTCAGCTTTTCAACCAAATCGCTTCCTACTTGTACATTCTTCCCCTGAAGTTGAGCACCACTGTCCTCATTCACAACCGCTACCGGAAGTTCACTCAGCTGGCTGTAGGGATCCCAGAAAGCCCAGAGAAACATTCCGCTGTACAAAACAGGTATAAACAAGACAGCAATAACGGGAATCAGCACTTTCCTATTTGTTAAAAGTGCTTTCCATTCTTTCAGCAACATTGACATCTTTTCTCCTCCAATTACTAATTGACCATATTGTTCATTTGGTCATTTTTCTTCAAAAATCAAGGATCATCTATTTTGATAATCCTTTCAGCAGGTAAAGCTCAAAATATTTCGCTATTTGTTCCTTCTCAAGAGGAGCGTGCTGCTTTTCCCAATCAAAAATCAGCGATATATACAATTTCAGCATCACAAAGGCAGTCAATTCAGGATCACAGTCCTGCAGTTCTCCTTTTTGAATTGCAACAGAAATTCTTGACTTAATATGATCAATGATCATCTTTTCAAGACGCTGTACAACCTCCTGTACCGCAGGTGTCCCCAGCTCCGCGCTTTCCTGAAATATTTTAATGGTGAGCTGGTGCTTTCTTCGGTATTCCAAAATTCTGTACAAAGCACGGTGAACATTTTCAAAAAAAGAGCTGTTCTGGTCTATTGCTTTATCTGCTTCATCCCGCATTTCTTTCAGGAGTGATGACACAATCTCATCGAACAATTCTTCTTTGTTTTTAAAAAAGGTATATATTGTTCCTTTCCCTACATTTGCCAATCTGGCAACCTGTTCCATTGTTGTGGCTTTATAGCCATACTGCGCAAATGAATTTGCGGCCGCCTCCAAGATCAGCTGCTTGCGGTCTACACTCAATCTTTCAACCCCCTGACGAAATGACCGAATGTGAATTCTGGTCAAAAATAAATTTAACACACTTCACTGAATGTAAGCAAGAAAAACCTTTCCCGCTTGAGAAAGGTTTTCTTGCTGAATGTATTTATTTCTTGCTCAAAAAGAAAACCGTCTGCTTTACTGCCGCTATGCCTTGATCTATACAGTCCGGAAGGCCAATTCCCTCATAGGAAGAACCGGCAAGGAAAACACCAGGATATTGCTGTGTCATTGCTTCCTTTATTTCCGTGATTCTTTCTTTATGGCCAAGGCCGTATTGAGGCATTGCCTGCTTCCATCTTGATACATAGTAAAAGTCAGGCTCTCCTTCTATATGGATAATTCTTTGCAAATCCTCCAGAACAGCTTTTACAATGACATCATCCGGCTGATCTACAATCGCCTCTTCTCCTGCCTTTCCAACATAAGCGCGCAGGAGGACCTTGCCTTCCGGCGCAGTATGAGGCCACTTTTTGTCAGTCCATGTACAGGCAGTGATAGTGTAATCACTGTTCCTGGAAACCACAAAGCCGGTACCTTCCTTGTCCATGCTGACAGCTTCCTTTGGAAACGCCATAGCTACTGTTGCTACAGATGTAGCTTTCATGCTCTTTAAATAGTCAAAAGCAGGATCCTCTCCGAACATGGCTGGAACGGACAGATGCGGTGAAGTCACAATGACTGAATCAGCAGCGATGCTTTCTCCATTATTTAACTGAAGACTGTACGCGTGCTCTTCCTTTTGAATGGACACCACTCTGATTCCTTTCCGAATCTCCGTATCTGTCAGATGCTCCTCCATTGTTTTTACAAGCGTTTGAAGCCCGCTCTTAAACGTTTGGAATATCCCCTTTTTCACAGAATGCTTTTGATTGGATGAAGGGGTGCTTTTTTTCATTCCCAGTATCAGGCTTCCGTGCTTTTGCTCAACTTCATAAAATTGAGGAAAAGTTGACATCAGGCTGAGCTGATCTATATCTCCGGCATATATACCTGAAAGCAGAGGCTCTATGAGATTTTCTACTACCTCATTTCCAAGTCTTCTTCTAAAGAAATGGCCAAGTGACTGATCTCCCGCCACCTTTTTTGCCGGCATAACAAAATCAGCTGCTGCTCTTGCTTTTCCTGTAAGGCTGAACATGGAGTTTGCAACAAAAGGCTTTACCTTCGTCGGTATCCCCATCACTGCTCCTTCCGGAATCGGATGCAATCCGCCTTTCACGAGAACAAAGGATCTTCCGGTAGCGTTATTAACCAGTTCACTGCCAAGGCCCAGCTCTTTGGCCAGGTTGGGAGCACTTGCTTTCCGCTCCAGAAAAGAATCCGGTCCGCGTTCAATAATAAACCCATCCCGGTAAACAGTCTGTATTTTGCCGCCAAGCTTTGGACCAGCCTCCAGCAGCGTAATATCCAAAGAAAGATTCTGCTCTGCTTTTTCTTTCTGCAAATAGTATGCTGCTGCAAGGCCAGTCAGTCCTCCGCCAATTATCACTATCTTTTTACTCAAGGTGATCGCCTTCTTTTTCTGGTTCTGTTGTGATCAGCCGCTTTATTTAGGTCAGAAGTCACTCTATACATCTTTCCTGCCATGCAACAAAGATGCAGCAGCCATTTAACAAACAGATTATTTATTCAGCTGCTTCATTACAACAGCAGCCAATGTGTCAATAAACTCGGGCTTTGCATTCGGCATTTCCGGCCGGTAGTAAGAAGCACCAATTTCATCGGTTACTACCTTGCACTCATAATCATTGTCATAAAGCACTTCAAGGTGGTCAGCCACAAATCCTACAGGGATATAAACAAAAGCGGTGTATCCTTTTTCGTTATGCAGATCCCTTGTTAAATCCTGCACATCCGGCCCCAGCCATGGTTCAGGAGTATTTCCTGCACTTTGCCAGCCAACTTCGTAGTTTTGAATTCCTGCTCCCTCTGCAATCAATTTAGCCGTTTCTTCTAATTGCTGCGGATATGGATCTCCAGCTGAAATGATTTTTTCAGGAAGGCTGTGCGCTGATACAATCAGGACCGCCTTTTCCCGTTCTTGTTGCGTCATGGAAGCATAAGTGTCCGACACTTGTTTCACCCAGTAATCAATAAACTTAGGCTCTTCATACCAGCTTTCAACCGAAGTGATGCTGAGTCCGCCAATCCGTTCCGCTTCCTCTTTTGCACGGCCGTTATATGATTTTACACTGAAGGTAGAAAAATGAGGCGCAAGAACAATGCTTACCGCTTCTTCAATTCCATCTCTTTTCATGTTCTGAACAGCATCTTCCACAAATGGCTCAATGTGTTTTAAGCCAAGATACATGTGAAATTCAATATCTTCCTGAATGCTGTTAAGATGTGCCTCAAGCTTTTCCGCTTGTTCCAGAGTGATTTTGGCAAGCGGAGAGATTCCGCCGATTGCTTCATAGCGGTCTTTTAAATCCTGAAGGCTTTCCTCACTCGGCTTCCGCCCGTGCCTGATATGCGTATAGTATCTTTCAATATCTTCTTCTTTATATGGAGTCCCGTAAGCCATAACAAGAAGGCCCATTTTCTTTCTTGCCACTTTCAACACCTCTTTTATCAAAATAAGTAATGTTAAGCTATTTCTCTATTTTTACATTACGAATCCCAAAAAGCCAAAAAGGATGCTCAGCGGGACTGTTTTACTGAGGAGGAGTACTCATGAATGAAACTTGTCAGCTTTTTGAGCGTTTCCGGCTTTACCTCCGGAAAGACTCCATGGCCTAGGTTAAACAAGTAGCCGCTGCTCTGCATGCCCTGATCCAGAATGTGCTTTGTTTTTTCTTCAATCACTTCCCAAGGTGCAAGCAGGATGGCAGGATCAAGATTTCCCTGAAGCGTTTTCGTCAGCCCCAGCTCCCGTGCCTCTGAAACCTGCATCCTCCAGTCAAGACCAACAACATCAATAGGAAGATCATGCCATTCCTTTGCTAAATGGCTCGCTCCAACACCAAACATAATCAGCGGAACACCTTCTTCTCGCAGCTCAGAGAAAATCCGTTCCATAACCGGTTTTATAAAGTAGCGGTAATCAGCCACATTCAGGGCTCCAACCCAGGAATCAAAAATCTGGATTGCCTTTGCGCCTGCTTTGATCTGGGATTTCACATACACAATTGTTGTATCTGCAAGCTTGTCCATTAAAGCAAACCAAGCTTTCGGCTCAGCATACATAAATGCCTTTGTTTTATTATAATTCTTGCTGGGACCGCCTTCTATCATATAGCTGGCAAGGGTAAAAGGCGCCCCGGCAAATCCGATAAGCGGCACGTTCAGCTGCTCTGTTGTCAGCAGCTTGATTGTATCAAGAACGTAAGGTACATCTTCTTCAGGGTGTATCTCTCCAAGCTTTTCTATATCTTCCACCGAACGAATCGGGTTGCTGATCACTGGCCCAATGCCCGTTTTAATCTCGACGTCCACGCCAATTGCAGGCAGCGGAGTCATAATATCTTTATATAAAATTGCTGCATCCACGTCATACTGCTCAACAGGAAGCCGCGTCACATAAGCACACAGCTCTGGCTGGTGCGTAATCTCAAACAAGCTGTATTTTTCTTTCAAAGCTCGATACTCGGGCTGTGAACGTCCAGCCTGCCGCATATACCAAACCGGCACGTGCCCGGTCTCTTCGCCTCTGGCAGCTCTCAGGAAAGTATCGTTAAATGCTTTTGTTGTCATGGAAAATCCACCTCTCTATGTATAAAAAACCCTCTTTTATCCTATATTTGCTCTTTACAATATAACCGTTTCCAAAGTTGATGTACAGGCAGGGGCAGCAAATGTCGATAAATTGTCTAAAACAACAACCCCGCAAACCCAAACCAATTCACCCTGACCTCCCTTAATGTACCCTAAAGTGGACTGGGGAAACAAGAAAAGCGGAACCGGCCTGCTCAGCCGCGACAAGCATAAGATGGCTTGGACGTAAGGGCGCTTTTTGCCCTTATGGCCGAGACAGCTTATGACCTCGAGCGGCTGGCCGGTGGAGCTGGACAATGAAGAAAAGCGCAGGCAGCTTGCCAGGCCCGACAAGCATAAGACAGCTTGGATGGAAGGTCGCTCTTTGACCTTTTGGCCAAGATGGCTTATGACCTCGAGGGCCTAGCTGCCGGAGCTGGACAATGTAGAAAAGCGGAAGGCGCCTGTTCAGCGGCGACAAGCATAAGACAAGCATATCTAAAAGGCGCTCTTTGCCTTTTTGAGATGATTGGCTTATGACCTCGAGCCGCTGGCGCCTGGAGCTGGACAATGTAGAAAAGCGGAACCTTAGATAAAGGAAGTCATGCTAAGAGCGCCACGTCCTGTGGCAACGCATGACTGTCCGACGTCGTGTCGGCCTTCGACAAGCATAAGATGGCTTGGACGTAAGGGCGCTTTTTGCCCTTATGGCCGAGACAGCTTATGACCTCGAGCGGCTGGCCGGTGGAGCTGGACAATGTAGAAAAGCGCAGGCAGCTTGCCAGGCCCGACAAGCATAAAGACAAGCATAACTAAAAGGCGCTCTTTGCCTTTTTGAGATGATTGGCTTATGACCTCGAGCCGCTGGCGCCTGGAGCTGGACAATGTAGAAAAGCGCAGGCAGCTTGCCAGGCCCGACAAGCATAAGACAAGCTGGAATGAAGGTTGTTCTTTGACCATGTGCTTGCTTTTATCCTTATTTGAGGGCTGCGATCGAAAGGGACTTAACTTGTATCCTTGAATGAAGGCAGCCACCAAGGAAAAAATAAGCGGACAAATTCCAGTTAACGCCAAAAATTCACTTATTTCCGGCTATATAAGGGAAGGATTTCCGGTTATTCCCTTAAAAGATATCCAATTTGAGCTTTTTCAGGTGCATAGACGGAATTCCTCCGTCTATGAAAGGCTGTTTCCATGGAATTTTACGGTTAAGCGGAATTTCTACGCTTATTTGCTGGCCGAACGAAGTGCTCCAACCGCAACTCATTTCCTAGTATGAGAGAACCAAGCGGAATAGTTCCTAGTAGCCCAAGTGCTTTTCTAGAAATCCCAACCGGAATAATAAATGCGAATAGCTTTTCCTATACTGTGCTAGTAATTCTTTTCCCACCCTGTTCAACTACTGCACAGCTCGTGTTATAATAAATTGCTTAGAATATTGAACGGAAGCTCGCAGGAGCCTACACAGTTCAATATCATTTGGAGGTATAAGTAGATGAATAAACGATGGACCATTCATAAAATTAGAGAGTTTGTTGAGAAAAACTCTGATAGCAAACTTCTTTCCACAGAATATCACGGTTTTTCTCAGAAGTTAGAATTTCAATGTGCATGTGGAAACAGGTTTGAAAAGACGTTCACAAAATTTAAGAATAATCAGCAGCAGAAGTGTGATGTATGTCAGCCGCCCAAAACATCCAGGTAACCTGCAGGGTTCAGTGCGAATTAAGATGAAAACAGAAATGGCTTTTGCAGAAAGAGCTGAGTTTAGATAGATTCAAAAAGCTTGCAGATGATTTTCACTGCGGGCTTTTTTGTATACTTCCAAAGAGAAAAGCCCGCTTCTTCAAGCGGGCTGATATCTTATTTTATTTTCTTGAGGTAAAAAGAGTTGGCTCAACAAATGCCGAACCTGCTCCTTCTTTCTTTGTTTGTGTATTGTAGGGAACCACTTTATAGGATGTATCTGAGAAAATGTTGGCATAAGGCACATCAAAAGAGCCTTCACCTGTGACAGAGCCAACCATTCGTTCTTCGCCGTTTTTCGGTTTTTCATATACCCTGTACTCTACTCTTTCATCATTTTGCGGCGTCCAGTTAATTCTGACAGTTACGAGTCCGAATGTTTTAAAGGTGTAGCCTATTTCAATGTCTTCCAGCTCCGCCAGGCGGATTGGATCTTCAAGCTCATTTGCTTTGCCCGGCTTGATAAAAGCAAGATCCTTTTTAATAGGAGATTGAGCGGCTATTTCTTTAAATAATTTAGTTGGAGCTGCGCTTCCCTGGGTAAGATAGTGCTGCTCATCTGTCTGATCATACCCCATCCAGATGACACCCGTTACTTCAGGGGTATATCCGGCAAACCATGCATCCATCACCGCACCTTTTTTACCTGGATAAGAGGTTGTCCCGGTTTTACCTGCCAGCGTGCCCTGATAGCTGCCGGTTCTTGCAGTTCCTTCGTCAACCACTTTTTCGAGCATTTTAGTCATATACCATGCCGTCTGCTGAGAGAAGATCCGCTTTTCTTCCTCTTCAGGTGCCTCAATCTCTTTCCCATGCTGATCTTCAAGCTTTTCTATAAAAAACGGTTCGCTGTATACACCGTTCCGGGGAAATGTCCGGTATGCCCCTGCAAGCTGAAGCGGGCTTACCCCTTCATTCAGACCTCCAAGGGCAATGGCAAGACCGTTGTCCTTAATCGGCATACCCATCTGAGCAAGATAGGTTTTCCCTTCTTTTACACCTATTTCATTCAATGTCCATACAGCCGGAATGTTTTTCGATGCAATTAATGCATCATACATGGTGACTTCTCCTCCATACTCCCCTGTATGATTTTTAGGCGCGTAGTCACCAAAGGTTTGTTCATTATCGTCCAGAAGAGAATAGGGGTGAAATTCTCCGCTGTCTATTGCAGGGCCGTACACAGCCAGAGGCTTAAAGGCAGATCCGGGCTGGCGCTTGCTTTTGACTCTGTTAAAGCCTTTCGGCGTATAATTTCTTCCTCCTATAGCCGAAAGGACTCCGCCCGTTTTATTATCAAGCAGCACAAACGAACCTTGTGCCCCGTTGTCCGTTCCGGGAAAATAAGAAGCATCTGCAAATTTTTCAAAAGCTTGCTGCTGAATGTCCTGATTCATTGGTACGTAGATTTTATATCCGCCCCTCAGAAGCTCCTCATTAGATATGCCATATTTCCGTTCAGCTTCGTCCATCACAAGGTCGATATAAGAATCTAGCCAAGGTTTTTCCGTTTTTTCAGAAAGGGACAGCTGCACCGTTTTACCTTGGGTGCGCACTGCTTCCTCTGATGTAATATAGCCTTCCTGCTGCATAAGCGAAAGCACCAGGTCACGCCTCCCTTTGCTTTTTTCAAGGTGATTGACCGGTGAATAGCTGTTTGGTGCCTTTGGAAGCCCGGCGAGCAGTGCACCTTCCTCCAGCGTCAGTTGTGAAGCCTGTTTATTAAAATAGAATTTTGCAGCAGCCTCGATTCCATATGCGCCATGTCCAAAGTAAACCTGATTCAGGTACATTTCCAGAAGCTTTTGCTTGCTGTATTCACGCTCCAAATTGATGGCAATCACAGCTTCTTTGGTTTTTCTGAGCATGGATTTTTCATGAGACAAAAATATATTTTTGGCGAGCTGCTGTGTAATTGTACTCCCGCCTTCCACCTTGCTGCCAGCGAGAATATCCTTATAAAGTGCTCTTCCTATCGCCCTGAAGTCAATACCATGATGTTCATAAAAACGCTTATCTTCCACTGCAACAAATGCTTCCTGTACATGCTGCGGTATCTCTTCAATTCCTATGAGCTTCCTGTTTTTCGTAAACAGCTTTGTTAATTCCTCTCCGTTGCTGTCAGCCAGTACAGAGGCAGATTCAAACACGAGCTTTTTTTCATCTATTACATAATTCCCCATTAAAAGAATCATTAGGTAACCAGCCAGAGCTATGACAAAGGTTACCAGCATGAGGGTAACCAGTCGAAATAAACTTTTTCTCATTCATTGCTCACCTCACTAGTCTGTTACATGTATTATTGTTATTTATTGGCGGGTATATGTGCAAAATTCTCAAAATAGCATTTCTAAAGTTCAGTTGATATAATGGCATTAGAAAAATGCATTTTATAAAGCGGGGTGTATGGTATTGAATTTCTATATAACATATGGGACGTTTTCCTATCTATCTTCGTTACAAAAAAAGCATGAAGATGCACAAATTCAGTTTTTGCACAACAGTGAACAAGCTGTTCTCCTGCATGAAACTTCAGGAAAGTCGCTGTTTAGCGAACCAAAAAAATATGAGATTGTAGACTCTGCAGGTGACATAGTTAACGCCAAATTCGCAGTATTAAATAACATCCCTGTAACAGAAGAAGGCCGTCCCCTTTTTGAAAACAGATTCAAGGCAAGAGCCAGGCTGATCGAAAATGAACCTGGTTTTCAGGCAATCAGGGTGCTCCGCCCTCTAAACAGTGATGTGTATGTAATCCTGACGCTCTGGGATTCTGAGAAATCCTTTAAGAACTGGCAGGAGTCCAAAGCTTATGAAAAAGCACATGAAAAGCGCGGAAGCTCTGAAGGAATCAGCCAGCAGCAGATTTTTTCAAGACCTTCCTATGTAACAACCTACTACGCTCCAGAAGAAGAAAATTAACTCTTGCTCATTGCAAGGGTTTTTTTGTTTCCTCTGCACCCTTCTTAATCTTTTGCATTCTACCATACATTTTATTTCTGCGGTATTCACCACTGTCGAAGTTTATTGCTCTAGCGAAGCTGTTTTGTTTGTAAACATTTCTGAATTCTTATAAAATTATTTCTAATTTACTATCTATTTCATACTGTTAACTATTCAGACTTTTGAGGAGGATTATCTTGCAGCATAGAATTGAAGAAGAACTTGGCCATTCCTACCCGGAAATGGTTGAGATTCGCAGGCATTTGCACATGCACCCTGAGCTTTCTTTTCAGGAGGTAAAAACAGCCGCTTATATTGCCGGCTATTACCGAGACCTTGGAATTGAAGTAGAGGAAAATGTGGGAGGAAACGGGGTTGTCGCCACCATTCATGGAGGGCTCCCCGGAAAAACTGTTGCATTAAGGGCTGACTTTGATGCCCTTCCGATCCAAGACGAAAAGGATGTACCCTACCGATCAACTGTACCAGGCGTGATGCATGCATGCGGCCATGACGGCCATACGGCTGCACTGCTTGTTCTGGCGAAAACCCTCCATACCAACAGGGCTCAATTGAAGGGGAAAATTGTATGTATTCATCAGCATGCGGAAGAATATGCACCGGGCGGAGCAAAATCCATGATTGAAGGGGGCTGTCTGAAAGGTGTAGATGTCATTTTCGGTACACATTTATGGGCAAGTGAACCCCTCGGGAAAATTCAATACAAGGAAGGCCCTATGATGGCTGCTGCTGATCGCTTTACAATCTCCATTCAAGGCAAAGGCGGGCACGGAGCACAGCCTCATAAAACAAAAGATTCCGTGGTAATTGCTTCGCAAATTGTTGTTAATTTGCAGCAGGTTGTCAGCAGAAGAGTGGACCCTGTCCATCCGGCTGTTGTGACTGTCGGCTCCTTCAAAGCTGAAAATGCTTTTAATGTGATTGGTGATACAGCAGAGCTGGTTGGAACGGTCCGGACCTTTCAAGAGGATGTTAGAAGCCAGATTGAAGAAGAAATTAGAAAAGTGGTTGCGGGCGTTTGTTCCATGTGGGATGCCGAGTATGAATACAATTTTGACAGAGGCTATCCCGCGGTAGTCAATGATCCTGAAATCACAAGTTATTTTAAAAAAGCTGCAGAAAAAGTTGACGGCGTTTCATCTGTTGAGGAAAGTGAGCTGCAGATGGGAGGAGAGGATTTTTCCTATTACCTTCAGCATGTGAAAGGAACCTTTTTCTTTACCGGAGCGAACCCGAACGGAACTGAACCTGCACCCCCTCACCATCATCCGCGCTTTGATTTTGACGAGCGGGCCATGCTGCTTGCTGCTAAAACATTGTACCGGGCAGCTGCTGATTACCAAAGTGAAGATTAAAACAAAATCCGCAGATACTCTGCGGATTTCTGACTGCAGCCTATACAATGTCTGCAGTTTTTTCTTATATTCAATTCTCAGCGGAAAAGCCCTCACTGCCTTTTAACAGCCTGATGCGGAAGCAATTTACTGCGCATTCTCCCAAATGGGCAATCAGCTGATAATTTGCTGTTCCCCCAACGACTGCACCAACTCCCGGCAGCACTTGAAGCATTTTCACTAAATCAATGTGGTCACGGTATTCCTGCTGCAGATCCTGCCAGTTTAACAAGTACTTGTCCCGATCCCCTTGATCCCAGTTTTCAATGATGTCAAACAGTTCTGCGCGTTTATCTTCTCTCGAAAAGGCAAGCTGAAAAATATAAAGAAGAAAGTATCTTTCCTCCTTCTTCCCTGTATGAAACCCATAAACACCAGACAGCTCGAACAGGCATTTCATTTTTATACTTAATAAAAGAGGAAAATCTGCCATCCCAAGGAGAATTCCCCCCGCTCCGGTACCTGCCCCTTCAAGAGCAGCTGCTTTTTGATATTTCGAAATGACATCAGCTGCCAGCCCGTCCCTTTGCTGAAGCGTAAGAGAGCTTGTATCTTTCTGATAGGTTGTTGCATGGGAACCAATAACTGTAGCCTCAACCATTTTTCTGATACTGGCCGTTACCGCCTGATGAAGCTTTTCCGGCAGCTTGTCATTTACTTTATTTTGAAACGCCTTTGACATCCGCTGAAATCGAGAACCCTTTCGCAGCATGCGAAGCTTCCATAAGTTTATTTCATTTTTCACAGCTGTCTCGTACATTCCGGGAATCCCTCCATTCTTAAGGCTCCTGCTTATGCCGTCTCCCACAGGTGATGGACAGCCAGGTCAGAAAAACCCGGAACTGCAGGCTGCTTCAGACATTACTGTACGCCAAAGCGTTTAAGCCGTTTGGCCACATAGATTCTTACAAAAACAAAAGCAAAAAGCATTCCTCCGAGCAAGCTGAATAAAAAGGCAGTAACACCTGCAGCAACCAGAACAGCAATTGACAGAAGTACAGCCTGAACACTCAATACGAACAGAAGAACCTGAAGAAACTTCGGCTTTCGATGAGCCAGTGCCGCTGGATACAAATCCGGCAGTGTCAGCATATCAAAATGCTGATATAACCCGATCAGCTGGATTCCGGTTATATAAATGACTGCAAGGGAGAAAATAGGAGCAGCTATCTCTCCAGGCGACAAAGACACAATTAATACTGCAAATATCACTGTCAGTCTCGCAAACACCCCAAAATAGTCACTGGACCTGAGAAAGGCCCGGGCGTAAAGATATTGATAAACATTTTCTCTGTTGTAGGAAATCAATCTGAGCACAGGATCAAGATACGCCCTTCTTTTTGCTTGTTTTCTAAGCTTCGGTACATCTGTAAACAAGTTGGCAAGTCTATAAAATGCCTGCTTACGCAAATACTCCTGGCGTATTAAATAATCCCATTTGATTCCTTTCCCTTTAGCCTGCAGGGAAATATACAGATACAAAAGAAGCATGATCAGGTACACTGCCAGAGCAAACAAATATGCGTTCTGCAGAATAAAATAAATCACTGCAGCATTCAGAGCAAATCGGACAGCGGTGCTGAAAAGGCCTGTAAAAGGCTCCTGTAGAAAACTTATTTTCCAGCTCAGCATCATATTCCAGCTTCTAATAGCCAGCAGCTGAAGAAATATCAGCAAATATTGAATTCCTGTAGCATCAGTCACAGCAAAATATAAAGGAGCAAGCCCTGCTCCAAGGAGCAGAAGCGGATACAGACCGCTGAAAAAGCTGTACACCTTCGCCTTTTTAAAATATTCATCCATTTTCATCTCAAGCGGGAGCAAAAAAACCAAGTCGGGTTCTTTCAGCAATGTTCTGACCGCAGCTTTTACAGTGACGGCCGCAAAAACAAAGGTCATGATCCAAACCGCCGGAAAGGATTCATCTAAAGTGCTGAGCCAGTCCTGATACCAAAGAGCTCCCCCTGCTCCAAGAAAAATCAGAACAAACAGCAGGTGGTCATTCATCATATATCTTAAATATGCTCTGACTTCAGTTACATGTGCATGGAGTCGTGTCGTCCAAATATCATGAATGTTCTTCATCTTCGTCTTCCTTTGTAAGCTGAATATAAAGGTCGTCAAGCGCTGCATGAGGCATACCAAAGGCTTCTCTCAGCTGAGCGAGCGTTCCTTTTGCTTTTACTTTTCCATTATGGAGAATGATAAATGAATCGCAATAACGTTCAGCAGTAGCCAGGATATGTGTGGACATCAGGATTCCGGCACCTCTTTTTTTGGCTCCATCCATCATCTCAAGCAAAGAATTGATTGCCAGCGGATCAAGGCCTACAAACGGTTCATCAATGATGTAAAGCGAAGGTTCTATTAGAAAAGCGCACATGATCATTACCTTTTGTTTCATTCCTTTAGAGAAGTGAGCGGGAAACCACTTTAAACGCTTCTCCATTCGGAATTCTTTTAACAGCGGGTGCAGCCGTTCCTGAAATTGTTCCTTGCTGAGACCGTATGCCATCGCAGTCAACTCTAGATGTTCAAACAGTGTCAATTCTTCATATAAAATTGGTGTTTCCGGTATAAAAGTAAATTCCTGACGGTAACCGGAAGGATCCTCACCGAATGTTTTTCCATTTATTTTAATGTTTCCTTCCCGAGGCTCCATTGTTCCGATGATATGTTTAATGCTGGTACTTTTTCCTGCTCCGTTCAAGCCTATTAAACCAACAATGCTGCCTTTATCAACTTCAAAAGAAACATTCCTGAGGACGGGGTTTCTTGTATATCCTCCTGTCAGCTGTTCCACTTTTAATAGCGTCATGTTCATTTCCTTCCTTGATTAGAGAGTCTTTTCTTTATCTTAACAAAATGTCTGCCGGCTTGTCTCATTCTTCTCGGCGCGATTTGTTACACATACATATTCATTGTGTTTCTGGACATGCTAAAAGAGAAGAAGGGATAACATATTCCATTGGAAAAAGAGGGTGTTTGTCAAAGACAGTTTTCTTTTCCTGCTATGTTCCACTTTTCTATAAAGGGGATGATCGTCTTTAACAATGCATCATAAGCATTGTTGCAGGCATAAAATCATTTCGAAATGAGGTGTTTGCGGGCCGGAAGATACGTGTATCAGACGCTCGTTAGCTGGATCATTTTGCAGATGGGGTGTTTGTCAAAGACGAAGCCAGGTTGAAAGCCATACACTTTTCATATCATTGTGAATGGGGTGTTTGTCAAAGACAGTAACTTCTTAAGACCCAGTGTTATACTCCCTTCTTCCTTCAAAACAGGGCAATCAGCTGATTGCCCTGTTTCTTTATGAAGCCAGGGGAAATATGGTAAGATGTTGTACATACTAGATATAATCTGCAAAGAAAGGGTGACAGGATGAGCGATTGTATTTTCTGCCGTATTGTGAACGGAGACATTCCAGGTGCCAAGGTTTTTGAAAATGAACATGTGCTGGCTTTCCTTGATATTAGTCAGGTAACAAAAGGGCATACACTGGTTATTCCAAAGATTCATAAAGAAAACATTTATGAGCTGACTCCGGAGATTTCCAGAAATTTGTTTGAAGTTGTTCCTAAGATTGCCTCCGCCATTAACAGGCAGTTTAACCCGGTCGGTATGAATCTTTTAAATAATAATGGCGAACAGGCCGGCCAATCTGTTTTTCATTATCATGTACACCTGATCCCCCGCTACGGTAAGGGAGATGGTTTCGGTGCTGTTTGGAAAACCCATGCAGAAGAATATTCGCCGGAAGATTTAAGAGAAATTGCGCATTCCATCGAAAGCAATCTGTAAGGAATCACAGTCTGTAGTTGTGCCCGCCTCTTTCGAAGAAGCGGGCTTTTTGCTTTCGGTAAATAAATTTTCGCAAAATTTTCATTATTCCCTCTTTCACCTCAAAGTTTTTCATGATAGCATAAAGGCATTATTTAACCTAGTAAAGCGTAAAAGGTGGGATCATGATGTTCCGTTCAATTAACTTTAATGCCGGCCCTGCGGCATTGCCACAGGAAGTCATTTTAAAAGCACAGGAAGAGCTGTTTGACTATCATGGAACAGGAATGTCCATTATGGAGATGAGCCATAGGAGCAAAGAATTCCATGCTGTTCACGTTCATGCACAGTCAATGCTGAGAGAAATTATGGACATTCCCGATACACATGAAGTCCTTTTTATGCAAGGGGGAGCCAGCCATCAATTTGCAATGGTGCCAATGAACTTCCTGCATCCCGGACAAACGGCCCACTATATCCTGACAGGGACATGGGCTGAAAAAGCTTTACAGGAGGCTGCTTCTCTTGGGTCAGTTGACGTGCTGGCCAGTACAAAAGAAACCGGCTACCGCTCAGTTCCTGCAGAGTTATCAAAAAAGCCGTTACACTCCGCTTACACACATATTACTTCCAACAACACGATTTACGGTACACAATGGCAGTCATTCCCCGAAGTAGAGGACAGGCTGATTGCCGATATGTCCAGTGATATTATGAGCAGGAAAATAGACGTTTCAAAGTTTTCACTTATTTACGCCGGGGCACAAAAAAATCTCGGGCCTTCCGGAGTAACTGTTGTGATTGCTGACAAGGATTTTTTAGGAACAGCACAGAGAGAACAGCCTAAAATTCTTCAATACAAAACTTTCTCAGATTCAAATTCGCTCTATAATACACCGCCAACATTCTCAATTTATATGCTGGCGCTTGTCTTGGAATGGACACTGGAAAGAGGCGGCATCCATGCAATTGAAAAAGCAAACAATGAAAAGGCGCAGCTGCTTTATCATGAGATTGACTCAAGTGAAGGTTTTTATGAAGGACATGCAGAAAAAGGCAGCAGATCACAAATGAATGTAACATTCCGCCTGCCGTCCGAAGATTTGACAGCGGAATTTCTGAAGGGAGCTGCAGCTGAAGGAATGGTCGGACTGCCTGGACACAGGTCTGTTGGCGGCTGCAGAGCCTCCATCTATAATGCTGTTCCAATCACTCATTGCGAGGCGCTTGCTGAATATATGGAAAAATTCAGAAAAAAGAATTAATCCTACCACAAATGTCTCAACTTCTGCTATAATACCCCATAAGGACTTCTGCGCTGGGAAAACAGTTCACCAGCGGGGAGCCAAAGAAAAGTTTAGCAGAGGAGAGTTGAGAAATGAATACACGTCAACTAGTAACAATGTCACTTTTGGTAGGAATCGGTGCAGCACTTCACGGAATAGTTCCACCTGTTTTTAATGGAATGAAGCCTGATATGATGCTGACCATGATGTTTCTTGGCATACTGCTGTTCCCAAGCGCTAAAAATACACTGCTGCTCGGGCTTGTGACAGGAATTCTGTCAGGGCTCACGACAAGTTTTCCAGGCGGACTGATTCCGAATGTCATTGATAAGCCTATTACAGCATTTGTATTCTTCTTTATGCTTGTTGCAGTCAAAAAGTTTGCTGGGTCTACAATCACCGCAGGTATTCTTACAGCGGTGGGGACACTGGTTTCAGGAGCTGTTTTCCTGGGCGCAGCGCTCACGATAGTTGGATTGCCGGGCGGTGCAGGATTTGCTGCATTGTTTATTGCAGTCGTTCTTCCGGCAACTGGATTGAATACAATTGCCATGGCGCTGATTTACCCTATTGTACAGTCAATTATGAAACGTTCAAACTTAGTCAGTGTGAATGAATAATCAGCAACCCGATCCTGTTGAAGGATCGGGTTTATTTTTTTATTCAGCTTTCATACTACTGAAGCCAGTACAGCATAAAACTGATTAACAGTGAAATACTGCCTCCGCTTACCAATACAAATACTTTATCCTTCAACGTCCTTTTGGGCGGATAGGACGCCGATGACTGGAAAAGCTTAAAATAATGAAATGCCCCTACATACAGCAGAAAACCAATTACAAAAAACAAGAAAATTATCCCTGCCAATTCTTCCTCCCCCCTTTTACATATATATCTATGCCAGGGACAAAGCTTTTATGTGTAAAAGCATGTCTCAAAGGGTAGTGTTGGGTAAAGGGACTTTTTACACGGTGACATCCAAAATAAAATGTATTATTGGAGTGATTTCAATGGCTAGAAGCAAGTCTATTTTACTTGGTCTCCTCGTTGGTACAGTCGTTGGAGGTGCAGCTACCCTGCTGACTTCACCTTCCTCAGGAAAACAGGTGCGCCAGCAAATAAGAAACAACAAAGAAAAAATGACAGATTCCGTGAACCAGATGAAAAGTGAAATTCGGGTTCTTAAGCAAACAATTACCAACGCTTCTAAAGATAGCGCAGATGTGCTGAAGGAAGTGTCTGCGGAACTGAAACAATCTGTTCAGGAATGGCAGGTTGACATTGAACCAAACAAAGAGGATCTGCAAAAAGAATTAAGTGAAATTGAAGACAAGATTAAGGAATTGGAAACAACTGTCAAGCAGTAGAATAGTTTCATATGAAAGTAATTGAGTAAGCTGCCTGCTTTACATGGGCAGCTTTTATCATCTAAAATCCCTGTAATAGCAGTTATTATAAAGATTTTTTAAAAATTCACAAATTTTCATCTTTATTAATCTTTATTTTATTGGCATAATAGAAGTATGAGTTTAGAGAAAAAAAGTAGGTGATTGTGATGAAGAGAAATGAAAAGGATTACACCATCAAAGAGGCTCTTCTATTCAGCCAGCGGATCGCACAGCTCAGCAAAGCATTATGGAAGTCTATTGAAAAAGACTGGCAGCAATGGATTAAACCCTATGACCTGAATATAAACGAACATCATATTTTATGGATTGCTTATCACTTGAAGGGTGCTTCTATCTCAGAGATTGCTAAATTTGGCGTTATGCATGTTAGCACAGCATTTAATTTTTCAAAAAAGCTGGAAGAAAGAGGTTACCTCGTTTTTTCAAAAAAGGAAAACGACAAACGAAATACTTATATTCAATTGACAGAAAAGGGAGAGGAAACGCTGCTTGCCCTTCTGGAGGATTATGATCCGTCCAGAAACGCTGTATTTAAAGGAGCTCTTCCGCTGCAGCAGCTCTACGGCAAATTCCCTGAAATCATCGAAATGATGTCAATTATCCGCAATATATACGGCGATGATTTTATGGAAATCTTTGAACGCTCTTTTCAGAATATTGAAGAAGAATTTATAGAAGACAACGGAAAACTAAAGAAGAATGAACAAATAGAAAATAAGGCAGAAGCATAAGACGTTCTTATTTTCCATGCTGAAGGATGACGATAAATTCCTTCATCAATTCTGTATAAAGCCCTTGCTTGTATAGTGCATGTATTGTGTCATTAACAGGCAGCTTAGTGGTCAGCTGTCCCGCAAACTGCGTAAGGAGGTTCTCATGGAGAACAAGGCCTTGCGCTTTTTGCTTTTGCAGCAGTTCACTAAGTTCATCGCACAGGGCTGTTACTCTCTGCACATCTCCTTCTCCAAGCTCCCTGTCCATAATGAGGCCGTAGAAAGGGTAGGCATCCCTGTTTCCCATTTCTATTGCAAGCTTGAAGTAAAATTCAAGTTTTTCCAGCCTTTTTTCCAGAGATCTCATATCCCATCTTCCTATCTCAATTTTAATAGTATCTGTTCATCATTTTATCCAAACAAAGTTTTGAAGGAAAGCCAAATCCATTATTTTTGTAAAAATTGTATAAAACCGCTTACAGTTTTAAAGAACCTATTGATTTTTTTTAATCAGCGTCGTAAAGTATGTGAGTGGTAAAAATAAGGTCAAATTTTTTTGGAAGGTGATTTCTTTGTATTGCTGGAAGACGGTTAATCTATCAAAAGATTACGGACTTCACCGGATTGTATTTATCTCTGTCTTACTATCTATTTTTTCGTTTATTATGCTCTATCTTCCTTTGAACATGATACACGGCGAAACAGTCCTGAAAAGTGACAAATTTTTGTTTTTTCTCGCACTAATATGCCTGACTGTTCCCATTCATAAATGTCTGCATGTTTTGCCGCTGCTTTTATGTGGTAGAAGAATTTCTATAAAGCTTAAAAAACGGGCCTTTTACAGCTTTCTTCATTTTACGCCGTACAGTGGTGTTCATAAAAAACTTATGCTGATATCGCTTTTGACACCTTTTCTGCTTGTGACAAGCATGATGATTTCAGCATCCATGCAGCTTCCTCAATACCTGCACTATTTTAGTATGATTGCTGCCTTTCATATCGGCTGGTGTGTACCAGACTTCCTGTATATCCGTCAGCTAGTCATCGCACCCAAATCATGTATTATTGAGGAATACAATGATGATTTTGAAATATTAATAGATACAAATCCATAAAATTGAACAGAAGCATCCTTTTAGGATGCTTTGTTTATCTCAATAAAATGGTAATATTTTCATATCCAGTATATGCTAAACCTTGTTTCTATCTTTTTGATTCATTATTTGGTAATGTTATAAGAGTATCAGTGAGGGAAGGGAGATCTCTGATGATCGTCTACTACTTTATATTGTTGGCAGTATTTATTATATTCTATATTAATAAACTGACAAACGCCCTCTGCCTCGTAAGAGAAATTCCTGAAGAAAGGCAGCCAGGCGTTTTCAGAACCATTAATATACTGATCACCATACTATTGATTTCTTCTTATGTGGAAATCCTGCTTACATAACACATCAGCAAGAAGATAAACAGTTAAAAGACAGACCAATCAGCAGTTTATTGGTCTGTCTTTTTTATCTATGATATTTGAATAAAGCTGGACAGTACTCTTTCCTGTTGAGTGCACCACTCACCTACTGAGAAATCTAATACAAAGGCAGAGGATCCTTTCAAACAAGGACACCAGTTAGATCCTATATAGTTGCCTTCAACCATAAAAACCTGATAGGTAACAAGTTGAGCGGCTTTAGCCAGTAAATAAACGGAAGAATTTCCCTTATTATGAAAAACTGATTAAAAGTGCTCTTCATAGACGGAGGAATTCCGTTTATCGTTCTTAAAAAGCTCAAAATGGAGGGCTTTTAGGTAGATAACCGGAATTCCTTCCCTTATATAGCCGAAAATAAATGATTTGATTGTGTTAACCGGAATATGTCCGCTTATTTTTCTCTGGGTGTGTTCCCTATACAAAGTAAGATATTCGGTGGTTTCTCTCCACCAAAGAAATCAGATAGGGAGTCCCGCTTTGGCCAGTAAATAAGCGGAAGAATTTCCCTTATTCTGAAGAATTGATTAAAATTGCTCTTCATAGACGGAGGAATTCCGTTTATCGTTCTGAAAAAGCTCAAAATGGAGGACTTTTAAAGGGGTAGCCGGAATTCCTTCCCTTATATAGCCGAAAATAAGTGATGTGATTGTGTTAACCGGAATATGTCCGCTTATTTTTCTCTGGGTGTGTTCCCTATACAAGGTAATGAGTTTGGGTATATTCAGTGGACCCCCTCACCAGTTGGAGTGCCAGATAGAGCCGCTTTGGCCAGTAAATAAGTGGCCGTTCCCGTATGCAACACCTCCTGGGACAACAGAACCGTCCCCGCGTCCCCTGCAACACCTCCTGGGACAACGGAACCGTCCCCGCGTCCCGCCGGGAAGTCCCCCGCGTCCCGCCTGAAGTTCCGCCGCCTGGCTTATTGACACCTCAGATGATCTTCTGTAAGGTATCATATGAAGAGATAGAATGAGTTATTGCCTGCCCTATATGATTTCTTTTCATTAGAAAGCCTTTTCTCCCTTCGTGAATTTATTGTGAACCAATGGATATGTTATCCATTATTAGGTCCCAAAAAGATTTTACTTACGGACACAATATGTTATAGTAATTGGTATGATTGAAAATAACTATCAAAATAGGAGTTGTATTCTACATGAAAAAATTAGCGATCGCAGCTATCACTGCTACGAGCTTATTTGCATTAGGAGCCTGCGATAATAATGCTGCTGATAACTCAGAAGTTGTAGCAGAGACAAAAGCAGGAAATATAACAAAAGATGAGCTTTACGAAGCAATGAAAAACCGCTTTGGTAAAGATGTACTTACGGAACTTGTACATGAAAAAGTGCTGAGCGAGAACTATGAAATTTCAGATAGCGAGGTTGATGCAGAGATTCAAAACCTCAAAGATCAATACGGCCCTCAATTTGAAATGGTTATTGCGCAGCAAGGTGAAAACGTAGTGAAGGAAATGGTGAAAGTAGATTTGCTTCGCCGTAAAGCAGCAGAGGAACAAGTAGAAGTAACTGAAGATGACCTGAAAGAACAATATGAGTCTCTAAAAGGACAAATCCGCGCGAGCCACATTTTAGTGGACGACGAAGAAACAGCAAATGAAGTGAAGCAGAAGCTTGATGATGGCGGAGACTTCGCTGAGCTTGCACAAGAATATTCTAAAGACGGTTCTGCACAAAACGGCGGAGACCTTGGCTGGTTTGGCAAAGATCGTATGGTAAAAGAATTTGAGGATGCTGCATTCAGCTTGAAAGAAGGAGAAATCAGTGCTCCTGTAAAATCTGAATTTGGTTTCCATATTATTCAGGTTACAGAAACTGTTAAACCATATGAAGAAATGAAAGAAGAGCTTGAGGAAGATGTGAAGAGACAAAAAACACAAGATCCTCAAACCATGCAGTCTGCACTTGATGATGCAATTAAAAATGCAGATGTAAAAGTAAGAGACAAAGAACTTGAAGATACATTTACTGCTCCTGAACAGCCTGCTGAGCAACCTGCTGAACAGACTGAAGAAGGTCAGTAACCGTAAAGAAAATTCGGGTGCTTTGCATCTGATAAAGAAAAAGAGCGTGCCATTGTATTTCAATGGCACGCTCTTTTTCTATTCATTCAGCTGCTTCTTCCCTCAAGGCATTTCGCCTTTCTCTATCCTGCTCTATTTTTTCCATAAACACACGGCCTTCTTTTTCAATGTATTCTTCATCAATCAGCTTTTCTTCTTTCGCTGACTTTAGTACCATATATCCGCTGAACAAAATACCGAGAATACAAAGATAAATCCACCATGGAAACATTAGCATGCCGTTTCCTCCTTCACCATACGTTTTACTGATATGTATGAGGGAAGAGGACAAGTTATGCTAAAAAGAAGGTTTATAGAAGGATCGATTTTCAAGTGCAAAAATTCTTTCGGAAAATTCTCCGGGCTTGACCCTTTCCATTGCACGATCCAGCATATTCATTTTTGCGTCCAGGTTATCAATGTAATGGAGGATTTCCGCTTCTTTAATCATTGGCGGCTTCGGGCTCCCCCATTCTGCCTTTCCATGATGACTGAGCACCATATGCTGCAGGATGACTACTTCTTCTCCATGTATATCCAGTTCTTCTGCTGCCTTGGCGATTTCGTTCACCATAATCGTAATGTGCCCCAGCAAATTTCCTTCCACTGTATAAGTAGTAGCTACAGGCCCTGACAATTCTATGACCTTGCCCAGATCATGGAGAATGACTCCTGAATAGAGAAGATCACTATCAAGGCTTGGATATTGAGCAGATATACTCTTAGCCAAATCAAGCATGGACACCACATGATAGGCAAGTCCTGAAACGAATTCATGATGATTTTTTGTCGCTGCCGGATATTCCATAAATGCATCGGCATGTTTCTTCACCAGAAATCTGGTGATTCTTTGAATATTGGAGTTTTTCATTTCAAATATATACTGTGTCAGCTTATCCATCATCACATCTTTTTCTAATGGAGCTGTTTCAAGGAAGTCTCCTACAGATACATTTTCATGCGGCTGTGCAGATCGAATATTTCTGATCTTCAACTGATTTCGGCCCCTGTAGAGGTGAACCTCCCCGGCAATTCTTACAATGCTTTGCGGACTGTAAACAGCCTCGTCATCCTGCTTGACATCCCAAAGCTTTGCCTCAATTTCTCCTGATTGATCCTGCAAAATTAAGGTTAAAAACGGCTTTCCATTGCTGGCCAGCCCCCGAACGGACGATTTGATCAATAAAAACAGATCCACCTGTTCTCCGGGATCATGTTGAATAATACCTTTTGCCATTGCATTTCCCCCTCATTATGGTTACGTAAATTATAACATATCATGATATTTGGAGCAGACTCCGCTGGCTGTGCGGCCTATGTTCTGCCTGACATCCCTTTGCAGGCTTGTATGTATCCTGCATAACCTGACTTCTCCCCGTCAGACCTGGACCACGGGGTTTTACGTACTGCTGACTGCCGTGTTTTCCATGAAAATGCGCCTGCCGCTTTTAAATCTGTCTGCCTGGCTTTCATGGCAGGTGAAAAAAATGACTTGATGTTCTTTGCTGATTTCCTCGAGTATCACGGCCATTTTTCCGCTTCTTCCCCTGTCAAAATGAACAAAACTGTCATCAATGAGCAGTGGTATATTAGAGGAATCCTGCAATGCTGCTGCAAGAGCAAGCCTTAAGGATACATACAGCTGCTCAGAAGTAGCCTGACTGAGTTCGTTTGGAAAAAACCTAAGATTGTCCCTCCGTTCCACAAGAAATGTATCCTCTTCTTCCGGAAGATAAAGAGCAGTATATTCACCGCCGGTTAATTCAAGAAAGTAATTCTCTGCTCTGGCGATGAGAGAGGGCAGCCTGACATTACGGTTGTATGAGATGGCGGAGTGCAGCAAGTCACCAGCCAACGTTTTTACAGCCCATTTCCTTGCCAGCTCCTTTGCTTCTTCACGTTCCAGCTCTGCCTGATGCATCCACTCTGAATAGGTTCCTGATTTTTCAAGTTCTTTAATAGTGTGGGAGGCTGCAGCCAGCTCCCTGGTCAATGACTGTGCTTCCCTGCGTGTGGAGAGAAGCTCTTCTTCTGTATCCTTCAGAGTTTCTTCAATATGAACCATGGAAGACGAAAGCTGCTTTTCTTCCTGCTGTACGCCCTTTTGTGAAAGCTGCTGCTGAATCCATTCCAGCCGCTGCTGCAGCTCTTTTCTTTTGGCATGCTGCTCAGCCCTTGCACGAAATTGTTCTTCACCTTCTGCGTCAGCTGCTGTATACAATGTATCCATGTCTTCCTCAAGACTGCATATTCTTTCCGAAAGTTTCTGAATATCCTCTTTGCACTCATTCAGCCGTTCCTGTATATGCCCTCTTTGCTGCTTCTGTTTCTTCTGGTATTCAACTAATCCTTGCACTTCCTGAAGTGCTGCTTCTGTATTGATCGTTTTTAAACCAAGCTCTCCGGCAAGGACCGATACTTCTTTCTCATACTTATCGATCTGCTGCTGTAAGCTCAGAATTGTCTCCTTTTTACTTTTCAAGAAAAGAACCTGTTCCTTCAGCTTCGCAATCAGGTCAAATGCGTCTCCTATTGATCCAGCAGGAAAATCAGCTGGAAGGTACAGCTCAGCTTTCACCTTTTCCGCTTTTTCTTCCTCCTGAAATTGGGCCTGCTCCCACTCTTCATATTTTTTTAGAATGCGTTCATATGTTTTTTCAGCCTGATTGCAGGCAGACTTTTCGATGCCCAGCAGCTGGTTCATCTGCTCGTCCTTCCAGAGCAGGCTTTCCAGCTCTTGCAGTTTTTCAGTTCCACTCTGCTCCCCGGGATGCAGCATGAATGTATTCTTCAGCGCTTCCTGCTTCTTTTTCAGCATATCGTAGTAAGGATTTTCTTTCTTTATCAGCTGGTTGATAACAAAGGAAGCTAGTAACAGAGAAATCAGCAGTGCCGCTGCCGGAATATACTGATCCCAAAGCAAAAACAGAATTGAACCTATCATCCCTCCCAGGATCATCAGTCCATTGACGGTTCTTGCTTTTTTCACACTCTTCTCCCGGTCAGCTTTCAAGGCAGAAAGCATATGTTCATTTTCTTCATATTCCGCTTGAAGGGCATGTGTATTGATTGATTCCAATTTTTTTAATTGAGTCTTCATCTCCTGCCTTTTCTCTGGGGAAAGAAGCTGATCCTCATAATCTTTTACCTTTCCCTCTCTTTCCTCAAGTGCTTCCCGGGAACGCTCAAACTGCTCATCCAAATACCGTTTTTCTTGCAGCATCTGCTGAAATTCATCAGCTGTATTTTTGGCTTTTTCCCTTGCAGGATAAGATGTATCCATTTCCAGAAGCTTTTTGGGGCTCAAAGCAGGAAAATGTTCAGATAGCTGCTGCAATACCGCGTCCTGTATGCCCTTAGCTTCAGCAGCTTGCCTGCTATGCTCATCTAAATTTGCAACGTATAATGAGAAGCTTTGGGTGAGCGCTTTTACTACTTCTTCTTTTTCCAATACCTCTGGTCTGTACTGCAGCTCTTCCAGCTCTTCCTGCAAGACTGCTTCCTGTTTTTGAACAGCAGATAACTGAGATTTAAGCGGCTTCAGCTCATTAAGGATTCTTTCCATCCTGATGAGCCCGTCCTGAGGAAAGGAGACAGGAGACTCTGTTTGATCTATTGCCGACAAGCAATATTGTTCCTCTCTTGCCAGCGGCTGGATGGAGAGAAGGCGTTCAAGGGTCCTTCGGTTTTCACCCAGCTTGGATTCCCTGGTCGAAATAGCAGTATGCTGATCCTCCAGTATTTTCCTGGTGTTGAGAAGATTTCCGTATTGCGAGCTTACTTTCTTAGCCTCTGAAAGGGCCCCATTTGTCTCTTTTAGCTTTTGCAGCGCTGCATTTAACGGCGGCTTCTTACCTGAAGGCTTAAAAATTTGCTCCCGCTCTCTTTCAAGCATGCTTTGCAGCTTAAAAACAGCATCAGACCCAAACATGCTTGATAAAAAGAGAAACCTTCCAATGCTTTCGCTGTTCACATGGTGTACACCCTGCAGTCCATGCACATCAAATGAATAAATTGCCTTAAAGCGCTGTTTGTCCACACCGGCCAGAAGTTTTCTTACATCCTCTTCACTGCCCTTGCTTCCGTCTTCATAATAGACTGTAACATCTCCCGAGGCTTTTCCTGCAATTCTTTCAATACGGACTCTGCCTATTTTTTCATGCTGAATGACAAGTGCGCCGCCGTATTTTCCTCCCTGCTTTGGTTCATATCTTTTTTCTGCAGAGTTTTTTGCCGGAAAGCCAAAAAGCATACTCCCGATAAAAGATTGAATCGTGGATTTTCCAGCTTCATTATGTCCTAAAAAGATATTGATACTGCCGGGATCCAGAGTGAAAGTCTTATTTTCAAATTTTCCGTAGCCGTATATGTCTATTTCAAGTATTTTCAATGCTCTACCCCCTGTCTTCCTTAGCAAGCTCGGAAACCAGATATGTTTTTGCCTCAGCCAGGAGCTGTTTTTGCTCCTCTTGGGTAAATATGCCGACAAACTTTCTAAATAAGGGATGCTGTTGAAGATCTTTCAATGAGCTGCCTGCAAAATCAGGCTCTTCAGCAGCATACAGTATATCCCTCAAGAAGGGAGACTTTTCAATAAAATCACGTTCTGAAAAAGGTTGAAAGGCCTGGTTTTCAACAGTTGTAATGTAGACAAAGCTTTCCTCATCCGCTGCATTCTCGTTCAGCAGCTCCTGAAGATCCAGCAGCAGGGAATCGTTCAGTATGCCTGTTACTTCGCCTTCACCCTTCAGGATGAGAGACAGAAAAGTTCTGGGACTTTTTCCCAGATATGCTTGGGCTGTTTGTTCACAAGTACGCATCAGATCGTCAAAGGTTTTTGCATTTTCCACTCTGACTTCCGCCTCTTCCCACAGCAGTTCGCTGACTGGACAAAAGACGTGATCTGCTCCTGCTTCTGAAAGCTCCACCAGATAACACCCTTTTTCTCCTTTTTCTTTTCTGTGGCGACCCTGAATATTTCCGGAATAGGCAATGACAGTTCCATCCTTTTCCCAATGCTGCCGTTTATGTATGTGGCCGAGCGCCCAGTAATTAAAATCCTTCTCAAACAGCTGAGTGAGGGTGAAGGGGCAGTATGGATCATGTTCTGCATTTCCCTCTAGAGAACCGTGCAGCATGCCAATATGATAGACGGAGGAGTCTCCCTGTTTTTGGTACATTTCAGCCATATTTGCTGTAACCGCCCTCGAAGGGTAACTGAATCCGTATATATGAGCAGCAACTTCTCCGTTTTTTATAAAGGTTTTGCATTCTACTTCTGAATCAGAAAAAAAGTGAACATGTGCAGGCCAGCTGAGGTCAATCCAGCTCCCGCCTGTATGGTCATGGTTTCCGTGAAGAACATACACCGGAATAGATGCTTCTCCGAGTCTCATAAACTCATTTCTCAGCCGGATCTGCGCCTTCAGACTTCTCATTTCTCCATCATATAAATCTCCGGCCAACAGCATAAAGTCCACCTGCTTTTCAATCGCCAGATCTACCAGGTTCGTGAAAGCAGAGAATGTACTTTCCTTTACAGTTTGAAACAAATGCGGAGGCAAGCTCTGCAAACCCTTAAACGGACTATCCAGGTGAAGATCCGCTGCATGTATGAATTGAATTGTTTGCATAATGTATTCCCTTTCTTGCCAGCGTTTTTTCTTCTATTTTAGCATCTGTAGAAAGCGAATGCACGTTCTTATCAAGTGAAAATTCCAAACTTCGGTGAGTATTCTTACCGAATAATCGGTGATTTCCTTGCGAAATTCATCAAATTGAAATTGTCTTTCCGCCGTGGTTAAAAACGTCACTTTCATACCACACTCTTAGCAATACTGGTGAAAATGAATGTATCACAAAAAAATAAACACCCAGCATGATGTTGAGTGTTTTGAACCGACATAATTCACAGGCATTCAAATGATTCCCTGTTCCTTGTAAAACGCCGTTTTGGTTGTTTTTTGTCTTGTAGGAATGTCGCAGAGAATGAACGGAAGCCCGTTAATGATAACCACTTAGTGATTTCAGCTGCCCGAATCAATAAAATGGAAGTGGGTTGAGGCTTAAAAAGCTTCAAATCCACCTAGTCTTGCTTGTGACAAAAATTAATTATTAGACAGTCTCTAAAAATAACCCATCTTTTGTTAAGTGATATACTTCATCACATTGCTCTGCAACGATACCACTGTGAGTCGCTAATATAATTGTAACACCCTCCGCTTTCAATGTATGGAAACAACTTAGAACTTTCAAAGCAGTTTCGTCGTCTAGTGCACCTGTTGGCTCATCTGCAACGACGAGTTGTGGATTATTAATAAGAGACCGAATAACGCCTACTCTTTGTATCTCTCCACCTGATAACATTTCTATCTTTTTAGAAAGCTGAGATTGGACTTCAAATAACTCACTCAACTTATCAATTCGTTTGAGCTTTGTATTCATTATTTTCTTTTCTTCTTTTTTGAACCATAGGGGTACACAGATATTTTCAAATGCACTTAATTTTGGAATCATTGGACTGTGTTGCGAAATATAACCTATACTCTCGCCACGAATGCTGGTTAAATCATTAAAGTTCTTTTCACTCATGTTTATGTTATTGAAATAATAATGTCCCGCAGATGAGTATTCTAATCCAGCGATTATGTTTAATAAAGTACTTTTTCCAACACCACTTTTTCCTTTTATAGCTATTACTTTACCACTTCTCGCTGTTAAGTTAACGCTATCAAAGACCGTAGAGCCTTTAAATTCCTTTTTAATATTTTTTAAAATAACGGTAGACATTTATATCACCCTTTTAATTTTTGAGCCAAGTCGATATTATTAAAAGTCCTCTTAATAAGAGTTTTACTTATCAGCGTCATAATGAAAATAAATATAGCTACTATAAATAGGTAATTTGCAATTAAGTAAAAACTGTGGAATAACACTAACATTATAACTGTTGGAATACTGCATGCGAATAAGTTGATTATTATAAATTCGTACCTAACAAATTTATAAATATGATTTAAGTTAGCTCCACTGATCAATAAAACTAAAAATGTATCCATATTTTTTTTGATTTTTATAGTTAATGTAAATAGAAATATTGTGAGGTTAATAATAAATATCAATAATGTAGCAATGTAAAGAATATTCCGGTTCGTTTCGGTCATTTTTACCAATGAATTTGTTGCTAAATTATTTGCACCTATAATTTCAAAGTCTAAAAATCCAACTTTTAATCCAATATTATTAATGGTTTTCCTTATTTCTAAAGGAGAAAATTCCGTAATTATTAATCCATTGGATCTGCTTAGTAATGAAGCCTTAAAGAAAAGTTCATTGTCCAGACTATTATTAACCATACGAGAAGGAGGTTCACTAAAGTACATAGCAGGAATAATTAAATACCTATCCAATATTATCTCAGGCTGAGTAGCCGTTACGATTTTTTGAAGGGGACTGAAAAAACCTATTACGGTTCCCTTAAATTGTTTTTGATAATAATCAATTTCAATAGTATCCCCTAGTTGATATACGCTAGAAAAATCGGACCCAAGAATAATGGGCATAGTATTCTCCTTCTGTTCAAATATATATTCATCACCATCAAAGGTTCTTCCTGATTCTAATTGAAGGTTATTTAATTCAAATACGGCACTATTCAACTGCATAGATTTTATTGTTCTATAGGATTTATTATTCAATGTATACGGAGGTTGATTATTACCGATTTCGTAATATGCATCAAAGAAAGTATCTCCTTTAAAATCTAAAACCCCAATAGGTTGCCATATTGCATTATAATACTCAAATTCACGAGACTCAGCCAAATTGTTTGCGAATTGATTTAATATGTCATAATTACTTTTTTTGAAAAAAAAATCATTTTCCTTTTCAGCATACAAGCGATCCGAAATTTGATATAAATTTTTATCTTTAAAATTTTGTACTGCGTCTGTTTCAATACTTGAATGTTCTATATTTACTACTAAAACTAGTAATAGGAAAAAGAGAACAGCTGAACCAGTTATGTTTAATAAGTTAAAGAATTTATTTTGTTTAAAAAGAGTCCATATAACTTTCAAAATTGCTTGCCACCTTTTCCAACCGTATATAAGATTACGGTGTAACAAAATAATAATAGATATACGCAAAATACAACATACATATAAAACGAATACAGAATCCATCTATTTGACCATAATGAACAAGTAAAGTCTTGAATAGCTATTGAAATAGAAATTACTAATATGGAGAACAGTATGTATGGCAGGATCTTATATCTAACTATGTTTATAAATATCCTATATATTGAAAGACCAGATAAAAATAATATTCTAATCAAGGACTTTTCCTTAGATATCCAAACTGTTCCTGTTATCATGAATATAATTACAACAAATATCAGGCTGATTTTTATTCCCATATTTAATAGTTTATTTGAATTTAAAGCATATGATCCATAACTTTCTGCGTCTATGTTCTTAATTGGATTTTGTTCTATAATTTTTTCTAATACAGAGCTTTCCTTATTGTTCGGTGTATTTATAATAAAATTAGTACCGCTTTTTAGATCGATATTAAATTTACTAGGTATAAGCCATAATTCCGAATTTAATTTATATGAATTCGGCGTATTGAAATATCCTATTAACTTAAATTCAGGAGGAACACTTTTTACATCAACATTTGTACCTATTATTGCTATATTTTCCTTGGAATTAAAGTTATTGACCTTACTGTTCATCTTAATTGGTGGTAGTTTGACTTCCCCATTAAGCCACACATATTTAACTTGGGGAAAGTTAGGGTCAAATTGAAACAAGATAAACTGATCTTTCCCCTTAGTTAATGGTTTTTCTAATTTTTCTATTTTAAACTCAATTGCATTTTTATTCACAAATCCATTGTTAATCATATTTATAGTATCAATATAAGACATGGCCACAAAAATACAAACACATACTAAATTAAGAAAAAAGAAAAATACATAGAAGCTAAAATCATGTTTAGGACGGATATATCTCATAATTTCAAAACAAGAGATAATCAGTGATTATCTCTTGTTATCTCCTTAATTACCATAATATGTGCTGGCTGTAACAAAATCTCCAGCTAGTAGCTAGAGTATAACCTGTTCCCCATACTCGGCCACTGTCACTCTCCACACTACCAGTCACCAACCACTCATATCTTGCTCTTGAATAATGATATGTACCGGACCAAGTAGTTTCTCCATTTACCCGTTCATATGGTTGAGATCCACCTGCTCTATAATTTTTCCAGGCCCTATGTGAAGGACTAGAAGCAGCTAATGCACTCACAGAAGAAGTAGGGTATGTAAAATAGCCTGTATCTTCACTCCATCCCCCTAAATCTTGTGCAGAAACTGAGTAGGACATTGTCCCAAAGAATCCACAAACAAGAACGAAACTCGGCAGAAGCTTTTTCATTTTCATAGATTTGTTCCCCTTCCATATTATAGTAGTTTTACATTAATTACAATAATATATATGGGAATTTTTACTGTTTTTATTAATACAGACACTCTACGAGACTCAAACCACTCCATCTTTACCGCAGGCTTGAACACTTCAATTTCTTGCATCTCCGGGTGATGTTTTATTGTAATATTAGTTGTTTGTTTAATATCCGCTAACAAGGCTTGACGGTTTTTTTAAATCTATAAACGAAGCAGCACTATGAATCTTAGGAAAATGAAGTAATCGCGAGTATTCGCTTCATTTTTTGAGGGAGTTAAGTAAAAGAAGAAAAAAACTTTATTGACTATTAGACTTAAATTGTGAAAAAAAACCTCAGAAAGTCTGAGGCTAACCAAGCAAATTCGGGATGTAAAACTTCATAAATAAAAAGTATCCAATAGCACCGATTAATATGCCAACAAGTATTAAAGTAATAGCAAATACTCTAGGTTTCATTGCACCCTCCTTTTGTAAAATGATAAAACTTCGACTTTTTAAACTGTTATTGCACAATACGGAAAGATTGTGAACAAATGCACTTTAATTTTCAAGAACGTGCTACTAAAAAAGCTCAGAGCATAATGGCTCCGAGCATTCATATTTTGCACTTCAAAACCGAGCCCATTACTATCCCCAGCTCCCTGTCTTGCTTTATCCATCTTTTTTGCTTATCTGCAGTGCCTTTCTTAGGTCCTTTAATGAGGAAGACTTACCATACATTAACACGCCGCCTTTATATACTCTGGCACCGAAAACTGCCAGGACGGAAATAGTAAGCAGCAGCAATCCAACCGATAGGGCTATTTCCCAGAATGGAACGCTCAGCATTCCCACCCTCAGGAACATAATCATTGGTGCAAAGAAAGGGATATAGGAAGTGGCTGTGATGAAAGGCGCTTCCGGATTGCCAAGGCCAAACATCGCTATAATAAAAGCCGCAACAATGATGAATGTCATCGGCCCAATCATCTGCTGTACATCTTCAATTCTTGCCACAAGGGAGCCGAGAAATGCCGCAAGCGTTGCAAAAAGGAAGTAGCCCAGCAGAAAAAACAGGCCTGCATACAAGAAAGTAGCTGTTGGAATGCTTGTAAAATTGAACATACCTCCTGCAGCCGCAGCTCCTTCAGCCAAATTCGACCGCATTGAAAGATAGCCCGTCACTAGAATGACAGCCAGCTGAGTCAGACTCAGCAGTCCGATTCCAAGGATCTTAGCAAACATCTGCTTTACGGGTGATACGCTGGAAATCAAAATTTCCATTACCCTTGATGACTTTTCGGTGGCAACTTCCATTGCAATCATGCTCGAATACATAATGACAGAAAAATAGATGACAAACAGCAGGATATAAACAAGCCCTCTTGCCTGGTTGAGCTCTTCCTCTGTTTTTGCATTTTCCAGCAATGCTACCCTTTCAAGGCTGACCGGTGAAAGCAATTCTGCCAGCTGCTCCTGCTGCAGGCCAAGTCTCTGGGTTCCTGTTTGTATTTTTGTCTGCTGAAGCGCCTGTTCCAAAGCCTGCGGCACTGATACATTTGCCATAGAAGAAGATTTATAGGTGCCTTTCGGGATGCCGTTCCCGTTCGTATCCAGAATCAGATATCCTTCCAGCTCACCGTTGGACACCATTTCGTGAAGTGTATCCTCATTGTCTCTTGAAAGTTTAAGCTGAATATCCCCATTAACAGCTCTGGCATTCTCTGCGAAAAGGGAATAGATTTCTTCAGAACGATCTATCACAGCAACCTCTTTCACCTGATCTTCCCTGTTGAAAAATTCGATGATGTTCTGAAGATTTGTCATTCCAACCAAAACAAGGAGAGTAATTGCTGTTGTAATGAGAAAGGATTTTGTCTTCAATTTGCTGAGATATGTATGAAACAGAATAATCCAAAATTTATTCATATGCTGCACCCACCTTTTCAATAAAAATATCATTCAGTGAAGGCTCTTCCAGAACAAATTTCCTCACGAAGCCTCTTCCCTGCAAGCTATTGAAAATGGTTTGAGATGCTTCTTCACTCGATATTTGCAGCACGGCCCCCTCTGAGGTTTCCTGATATTTGGTCACTCCCTCTGCATCCTTCAAAAAGGTGAGTGGAAAATCTGCATGAACGAGTACGTTCTTTTTCCCGAAAGAGCGTTTGATTTCTTTCAGCCCTCCATGAACTACAGGGCTGCCCTTGTGCATAATGCAGAGATGCTGGCACAGCTCTTCAACATGCTCCATGCGATGACTGGAGAACACGATGGAGGTTCCCTGGTTTCTCAATGATAGAACAGACTGCTTTAAAAGTTCAACATTAACAGGGTCCAGTCCGCTGAATGGCTCATCTAGAATCAGCAGCCTTGGTTTATGCAGCACAGCTGCAATAAATTGAATTTTCTGTTGATTCCCCTTTGAAAGCTCCTCTACTTTTTTCCCGGCATATTCAGGCACTTTAAAATGATTGAGCCAGTACTCTATTTCTTTCAAAATATCGTCTTTCTTCATTCCTTTTAATCTTCCTAAATAAATCAGCTGATCCTTCACCTTCAGCTTTGGATACAGCCCCCGTTCCTCCGGCAAGTAGCCGATCTGATCACTCGTGCTGTAATCTACTTTCTTTCCGTTCCAGGTTATGTCCCCCTTTGAAGGGTTTAAAAGACCAAGGATCATTCGGAAGGTTGTTGTTTTCCCGGCACCGTTGGCTCCAAGAAAACCAAAAATCTCTCCTTCCGGAATTTCAATAGAAAGCGAATCCACAGCAGTAAACCTGCCAAAGTTCTTTGTTACTCCGTCCAATTTCAAGGTCATAAAGCATCCTCCTTTTCTCTCATATATTGGTACGAATAAAGGGGGTGTTTTGTTTCATTTTTTTGGCAGGAGTCTGAATATTTTTTGCGAATATAATAATTGAACACCAAGTTTATTCATGAAAGGAGCAATACGGATGGCACAATATTTTCTCACTGTATTTGAAAAAGACGGGAACAAGCTGCTTGATGAGAGCTTTACTGCAGCAACAGAGGACGAAGCAAAAGAGATTGGCCAGCAAAAACTGGAGGAAAAAGATTATCTTAAAAAAACACATCGCTGCGTTTCTTCCTCAGGAAAATTAATTCTGTTTGAAAGATAGAAGAAGTTGGTGAAGAATATATTTATTCACTTCGAGCTATATAAAGATAATAGACTACTGTTGAATTCGGGTGGAATGCACGCTGACTTCTGCGGAATCAGACGGAGAGGCTCACAGCCAAACGCAAAACTAAAGAAACTGTAAACAAGCTCCATTTTAAATTTCGGTTTGTCTACAGTCTGAGGCACCCGCTGGAAAGGCGGGTGCCTCTATACATTGTTCGCTATTTTTTGGATATCATTTTCCTGTAAATACCGGCTGCCTTTTTTCTATAAAAGATGAAATTCCTTCTTGATGATCAAGGGTTTGTCTCATCTTGTACTGACCTTCCTTTTCTCTGGCCAACATATCCAGCAGTCTTTCTTTATTTGCAGCCGTGTAGATGGACTTTGTTTCTATCATTGCTTTTACGGGTTTCTTCAGCCAGCTCCCTGCAAGGTCTTCAATGGCTGAAACCATGTCACCCTGCACTATCTCGTCTATCAGCCCGGCATGCTTCGCACCTGCCGCATCAAGCTTTTCACCACTCCAGATCAGCTGCTTTGCTCTGGCTTCTCCCGCTCTTTTTTCCAGGAAATAATGTCCTCCTCCGTCAGGGATCAGGCCGATTCCAATAAAATTCATCGCAAGCACTGACTGTTCATGAGCTGCAATATAATCAGCAGCTAGCGCAAAGCTTAGTCCAAGACCGGCTGCCGGACCATGAATAGCGCTAATGACCAGCTTAGGCATTGTATATAGTGTAAGAATTATATCTGAAATTACATCCATGATTTCAAAGAAAGCACCTTCATCTGCGGATGAAAGCATCGTTTTAATATCTCCGCCTGCACTAAATCCCCTTCCGCTTCCTGAAATGATAACAACTTCAGCAGAGCTTCCGTTAATTTCATCCAGTGCTTTTTTCAGTTCCCTGAGCATATTTTCGTCCATTGCATTCAGTACCTCAGGCCTGTTTAATTCCAGGCGGGCTGTTCTTTCTTGTATTGTTAAGTTTACCGTTCCCATTTTTTTCTCCCCCTTATCATACTCTCTCAATAATGGCTGCTGTAGCCATGCCATGGCCGATACAGATTGTAAGCAGCCCGTACCTTCCCTGGCGGCGGTGCAGTTCGTTCACAAGAGACGTCATCAGCTTTACCCCTGTCGCACCAAGCGGATGCCCCAAAGCAATGGCCCCTCCGTTCACATTTGTTTTCTGAAGACTAGCCCCTGTTTCCTTCTGCCACGCGAGAACAACAGGTGCAAATGCCTCGTTGATCTCAAATACATCTATCTCATCGATGGATAATCCTGCTTTTTTCAGCACTTTTTTTGTAGCCGGAATCACGCCGTCAAGCATGAAAACAGGATCAGAACCCACTGCCACTTGATGAAGTATCCTTGCTTTCGGCTTCACTTCAAGCTCCATGGCAACTCCCTCTTCCATCAACAGCATGGCAGCAGCACCGTCGCTCATTTGGCTGGAGCTTCCGGCCGTAATCATGCCTTCCTCCTGAAAGACCGGCTTCAGTGCACTAAGGGATTCAATAGAACTAGAGACCCGAGGTCCTTCATCCTGAGAAACCAAAATGCTGTTCCCATCTTTATCAAGCCCTTGCAGCGGCAGAATTTCCTCATTAAAAATGCCTTGCTCCTGTGCTTTCAATGCCCGCTGATGGCTTGAAAGCGCATACTCGTCAAGCTGCCTTCTCGACAGCCCGTATTTTGCAGCAATTCTTTCTGCTGCATGCCCCTGGTGAATAAATTCATACTTTTGATGAAGAGACTCCGGTATCGTTCTCTCATTGCCATCACTCAGAATAGGAACTTTTGTCATACTCTCTGTTCCTGCAGCAATTGCGATGTCAATATCCCCGGAACGTATTGCCTGACAGGCAAAATGAATGGCCTGCTGTCCTGAACCGCACATCCTGTTAATCTGCACCGCAGGCACCTCAGGAGGAAAGTCAGCTTGCAAAGCAGACAGTCTTCCAATATTCAGCCCTTGCTCAGCTACGGGCGACACACATCCCATCACGATATCCTCAACGGAATTTTTCGTGATTCCCGCACGCTGAACCACTTCGTTCAACACTGCCGCTCCCAGATGGACAGGATGCACTTCCCGGAAAACGCCGTTCCTTTTTCCAACTGCTGTTCTTACACCTTGTACAATTACTACATGTCTCCCCACCTAACCCACTTCTCCCCTTTGTTTTTTCTGTACATCTATCTATGTTCCGCAAAAGTTCTAAAAACCCTTCCTGTATTTCTTTGACGGAAGGAAGACTGTGAAAGCTTTTTTATTTACCATCACCATCTGCCCTTTCTTCATGTAAAAAAATGCCTGCAGCAGCAGGCATTTTGATTACCTCACTATTTATTTTTTCCTTTTTTCGGTTTCTTAGCTAAAGTAACTCCTATAGCTGCCCCGTTTCTGCTCGAATCTGCTACTCCTTTGAATTCTCCCTTTTTATGGTCAATCAGGATACTCTGGACATTTCCAATTGTGACAGGAGCAGCACCAAATTTGTGGCCCATACTGTTCAATTTTTGGATTACTGAAGAAGAAATTCCTTGTTCCCATCTGTAAGAAGTGAGATTGTTTGTATATATTCTCGGTTCTTCAATCGCAGCCTTCAGCTCCATATCATATTCAATGGTATGAATGATCGTTTGAAGAACTGACGTAATAATGGTCGGTCCCCCTGGCGAGCCTACAGTTAACACAGGCTTACCGTCTTTAAAAACAATCGTCGGCGTCATGCTGCTTAACGGGCGTTTATTCGGCTGAACTTCATTGGCTCCGCCAGGCACTGCATCAAAGTCTGTCAGTTCATTGTTCAGGACAATCCCATATCCAGGCACCATAATACCGGAGCCAAACAGCATTTCAATTGTCGTCGTGTAAGAGACAACATTACCGAAACGGTCTGCTACAGTAAAGTGTGTGGTTTCTCCATACTGATTCTGCTGAGGCTGTTTGACTGAGTCGTATCCTGCAGTACCCACTTCATACTTCCAAGGATCTCCTGCTTTCACATTGTTGTTTACTCTCTCCAGGCTGATTTCCTTTTGGCGTTCTTTTATATAATCCGGATGCAAAAGGCCCTTTAGCGGAACTTCCACAAATTCAGGGTCTCCCGCATAAGCGGCCCTGTCTGCATAGGCAAGGTGCATGGCCTCAGCCAGGAGATGATATTTCTCCCACGAACGAACATCATATTGAGATAGATTGTAATCATCTAATAGTTTGAGCATTTGCAGCAGAAAAACTCCTCCGGAACTTGGCGGCGGCATGCTCGCAATGTCGTAGCCCTGATACTCTCCCCAGATTGGCTTGTCCACAGTTACATCATATTTTTTCAAGTCATTCTTCGTCATGGAGCCTCCATACTGCTGAACAACTTTTGCAATTTCATCACCGATTTTTCCGCTGTAAAACACATCTGTTCCTTGCGCCCTGATCAGCTTCAGCGTTTTAGCCAAATCTTTTTGAACAAGAATGTCACCTTCTTTTAACGGCTTTCCTTTAGGCAGGAATACATTCTTAGCTGCTGATTTCTCCAGCTTCCATTGATTGTCTTTAATAGCATCCGCCAACACTGAATCTATCGGAAATCCTTTTTGCGCAAGACTAATAGATGGATTGATCAGTTCTTTCATAGACTTCGTGCCCCACGTATCCAAAGCAGCCTCAAGCCCTTTTAAGGTTCCCGGAACTCCAACAGCAACCCCGTTTGTATGCCTTTCATCAAAAGGGATGGGAGTGCCGTTTGCATCAAGAAACATATCAGGTGCTGCCCCCTGAGGCGCCCTTTCCCTGCTGTTAATAATAGTAGTGTCTTTCGTTTTACCATCATACATCATCATAAAGCCGCCGCCGCCAATACCTGACATCATTGGCTCTGTCACGTTTAAAGCAAACTGAATGGCTACAGCAGCATCAACTGCGTTTCCGCCATTGCGCAGGACCTCTGCACCAATTTCTGAAGCCAGCGGATGTGCTGTAGCAACCATGCCGTCTCTGCCCACATCTACCTGCTTGTACTTGCTATAATCAACAGACGGTTTTTTTGCTTCCCCAACTAGAGGGAAAGTACCAAGAATGAGAATCAAACTAAATAGTACTGCAATTGCTCTGGTAAAGCTCTGCTTCATTTCATCCTCTCCTTTTCTATATTCTTACATCTACTAGAATAGAGAAAGAGCTTTGAGACAGCAAATGAAATGTCAGAGTAATCTGAAATTGAATACTTACTCCTACAGAAAGATAGGCAGATGGAACAATAACTTCAATGTGAAAGATATAAGTGTCCCGGCTGCCGTGTAAGTCACTTGTCTTATTCATTAATTTAAGAGGTCTATTCATGAAAAAACCCCTCTCCTTAGACGAGGAGAAGGGGAATTCAACTCAGGAGAACAGTTCCCCCAAGATCCTGATTTTTTCATGCGTGTAGTGCTGAAAACCATCATTATAAGACTTAGGGTCTTTAGGGTTTGCAAAGTGAGTAATTACCCCTGTTTCAGGGTGAATAAATTTACTTGCAGCACCGCACCCCAGTCCTATAATGGTTTGCTGTTCTTCCATAATCATGATGTTGTAAATGCTGTCCTGGCCTTCACGTGCATAGCCAACATTTTCAAGGTTGCCCAGGATGTTTTTCTGCCGGTAAAGATAGTAAGGAGTATATTGATGCTCTCTCGTCCACTTCACCGCCGCATCCATCATTCTGCTGATTTCTTCACGAGGAGAGACTTTGTATCTATTTTTGTTTCTTGTCATTTCTGATGCTCTTTTAAAGGAAAGTGTATGAACAGTCAAAGATTCAGGCATCAGCTTTTCTGTTTCGGCAAGCGTGTACTGAAACTCAGGAAGTGCTTCCCCTGGAAGTCCGATGATTAAATCCATATTGATATTGTTCATTCCCATGCTTCTGGCCATATGGAATTTTTCAATCGTTTCTTCAACGGTATGATGTCTGCCGATCGCTTTTAATGTAGCTCCAATGTAAGACTGCGGGTTAATGCTGATGCGGTCGATGTTCCACTTTTTTAGGACATTCAGTTTGTCAGGTTGAATGGTATCAGGTCGGCCTGCTTCCACCGTAATTTCCCGGATGTTTTCTGCATCAGGAAAAGATTGATACATTTCTTCATAGAGCATGTCCATTTCTTCTGCAGTAATGCTCGTTGGCGTACCGCCGCCATAATAGACAGTTGTAATTTTGATGCCCTGTTCTCTCAGCCACTCTCCCATCTTCTTCATTTCATAATGAAGGCCTCCGAGAAAAGAATGAACAGAGCCCTGCCGTCCGTTTATCGCATATGCGGGGAATGTACAGTAAGCACATTTTGTTGGACAAAAAGGAATGCCTATATATATGCTAACCTCTTTTGACAAGTCATATAAATCCGGCACCGCCTGAAGCTGACGGTCGACAATCTCCTGCATAAGATTAATTTTCTCATCTGTAATACAATACTGCTCCTTCAACTGCCGATGTGCTTCTTCCTTAGCTGTACCGCTTCTCAGCATCTTATGAAGCAGCTTGGTAGGGCGCACACCTGTCAAGATACCCCACTTTTGCTGAATGCCTGTCACTTCCTGCAGCAGCATCAGATAGACGTATGAAAGAGAAGTTTTCACTTGCTTCAGCCGCTCTTTTGGTGTCATTTCTTGAGAAAACGTCCCTGTTCGCGAAGCCTGGGCTCTTTTCCCCTCCATATCTATATCGCCGGTAACAAGTACACTCTCTTCTGTTTCGGTAATATGCAGTGTGACGGCTGCTCCAGTTTCCTGCTTTTGATCTTCAAAGACAATCTGTGTTTCTTCAAAAAAGAGGTTTGAGATGTTTTCCAAATTCCGATAGTATCGTTCATCTTCAATTCCTTTTATTGTAATATGCATATATTCACCTTTATTTCAAATAGTTTCAAAGCCATCCTAAGTTTACAAAAGCAAAGCTGTAAGGTCAATAAGCCGGTTTAACAGCCAGGTTGAGCAGCCGGCCTTCAGACAGGAACAGTTTATGACGTTTATCTGTTTTTCCCAATGAAAAAGGACGGAATCCCGTCCCTGTGTCAGCGTTTGATTTTCAGTTTATTTAAAAATTCGCTCCGCTGCTGCATTCTGAAATGCTCTTTAATCATATATGCCAGGCCATTATCATCATTAGATCTGGTCAGCCAGTCTGCAGCATGCTTCACTTCAAACGGCGCCTGGCCCATGGCAACCCCAAGACCTGCAATAGATATCATTTCAAGATCATCAAGAGAATCACCTATTGCGACTGTCTGGCTCAGCGGAATGCCCAGCTTACCGGCAAGAATTCTTAACCCCGCAGCTTTGTTAACACCTTTAGAGGAGATTCTCAGTGTGCCTCTCTCATGCGAGTGAAGATCAATTCCTTCAAAAGCATTCTTGATTATCTCATACACCTCTGTTAAGGCCTGCTCATTTGAAAAGACAACATCTATTTTTGAAGCACTCACAGGATCATCCATCAATGTATCTGCAAGCGAGTCGACAAATTGAACTGGATAAAACAATGGTTCCTGAGGCTGTACGACTGCTTTACCAAGAAGATTGGAAGAAACCTTCTTCTTATTGCCTATTGTAAGTTTTTCATTCACAATTTTTATGCTGCAGTCAAAGTTCTCAAGTACCTGAATTAAGTTGAAGGTTTTGTCTTCTGAAATCTTATGATCAAATATCGGCTCATCCTGTTTATTTGCAATGAACGCCCCTCCGGAAGTGATTAAAAAAGACTCCAGCTTTAATGACTTTGCCAGTTTTTTTGCAGATTGAAAGTGGCGGTTTGTAATGAGCGTAATATAAACTCCCTTTTGCTGAACAAAATAAATAGCATCCCTCGCTGACTGGTGCAGGCGTCCATTGGAATGCAGCAAAGTTCCATCTATATTTAATGCCAATAACCTGTAGTTCATGCAGGGCTCCCCCTTTTTCTGAGATGTCATTCCTTAATAGTACGTTATGTCCTTGAAGGAATGATTAGAACCCTGCATATTATTCATCATACATAACGTCACATCTTTACTGCTGAAGGTTTTCATGAAATAAGCTAGCATTGATTCTTTCCTTAGAATAAACATTCATCAACTTCCATTTATTTTAACCTTTTGATCTGCACACAACATATGAACTATAGAAGTGCTATCCCTGCCTTTTCAATAAAGATCCCTGGCAGACTTGCACCGGAGATCTTTTCTATTCTTTTACTGAACTGCCAAGCATACCTGAAATAAACTGACGCTGAAGAATTAGGAAAAAAATTATGATCGGGAAGGTGGATATGACTGTTCCCATCATCAATTGTCCATAATCCACCCTGGATAAACCGACTAAACTGGATAAAGCGACAGGAAGGGTATACATGTCTTGTGTATTCAAAATAACCAATGGCCAAAGGAAGTTATTCCATTGGAACATAAACAGGAAGATCGCCACGGCTGCCAGCGATGGCTTCATTGTCGGCAGTACAATACGGAAGAAAATTTTAAATTCTCCTGCTCCGTCTACTCTTGCAGCTTCTAAAAGAGAATCTGGCAGTGCCTTCATATTTTGTCTCATTAGAAAAATAGCAAAAGGGTAGGCTAAATGAGGGAGAATGACCGCCTGATACGTGTTAATCCATTCAAGTCTTGCCATCAAATTAAATAGCGGTATCAAAGTAACATGATATGGAATCATAATAGCAAGCAGCAGCATAAAAAAGATGGTATCCCGGCCTTTAAAGCGGAACTTAGCAAATGCATAGCCTGCAAAGGTACAAATTATTAAAGCAAGGCCCGTATAAATCAACGTAATGATCAGGGAGTTAGAAAGAACCTTCAATATACCAATTGACTCGTTCAAATTCTTAAAATTTTGAACAAAGTTATCACCCGGCAGAAAGTTTGGCGGAACTCTGAATATTTCTCCGCTTGTATTGGAAGCTCCAATTACCATCCAGTAAAACGGACCAATTGATAGCATAACGCCGACTATTAAAGTGGTATAGAGTATTATTTTCATGAGTTTCTTTTGTGCATCCATCAGTCACGATCACCTACAACTTTCATTTGCACCCATGACAGCAGTGCAATCATGATAACTAAAACGTATGCAATAGCTGAAGCATATCCAAAGTCAAAATACCTAAAGCCATTCATATATAAGTAGAGCGATATAGTGAGAGTAGAATTGTTTGGTCCGCCTTCCGTAAGGATGTACGGCTCATCAAACAACTGTAGTGTCCCAATTGTTGATAATACAAATGTAAACAGAATAATTGGCCTCAACTGAGGAATAGTGATATAAAAAAACTGACGAATCTTACCAGCCCCATCTATACTTGCAGCCTCGTATAGTGAGTCCGGCACATTCTGCAGTCCGGCCAGGTAAATAACCATATTGTATCCAGTCCATCTCCAAGTAATTGCAATCATCAGGGCTATCTTAGACCAAGTGGTGCTCGTGAGCCAGCCTATATGATCAACTCCGAGGAAAGAGAGAAAGTAGTTAACAATCCCGTAGTTTTCATCAAGCATAATCATGAATACTATGGAATAGGCCACCAGTGCTGTAATGGCTGGCATAAAGTAAGATATACGAAAAAATGCTTTCATTTTGACAAGCTTTGAATTTAGGGCAGAAGCGAGTACCAGGGCCAAAAAAAGCTGAATTGGAACTTGTACAATTAGAATGATAAAGGTATTCTTAAGCGCTGTAAAAAATAGGGGATCATTAAACAAACGGATATAGTTATCAAGCCCGGCAAATACATACTCTCCTGCTTCCCTCGTTTGAAAGCTGAGGATAAATGAAGAAATAACAGGATATAAAGTGAAAATTGAGAACAAGATGACGGCAGGCGCAATAAAGATATATGGCACTGTCTTAGGTGTAATCCAGTTTCTCCTTGTATAATGCTGCGACATGTATTCTCCTCCTCTCATGGCTACGTGTTTGTTAAATTACTTTAGTAAGTGTTGCAAGAAAGAGCTTGGCCCATGGCCAAGCTGCTCAGACAAACTGTTCAGTTATTAATCTCACGTTTTGTTTCATTTGCTAGTTGCTTTGCTGCAGTCTCCAATGCTGCTGCAGGCTCTTGCTTGTCCAGCAGGGCAGATGCCTGTGCGTCTGCTGCATATTTTAATCCCCTCGGATAATCATTTGTATAGTTGGCAGGAGGGATATCTTTTACTTGATCTGCAAATTTCCGGTAAACGGGTTTGTTGTTAAAGAATGGTACTTCTTCATCAAAATAGGGATCTTCATAAGTTTCAAGCAATGAAGGAAAGATTCCCTTTTCTTTTAAAGCAGCTACCTGAATATTTTTATCAGTTGTAAAAAATTCAGCAAATGCATAAGCCGCCTCTTTATTCTTAGAAGCAGAAGGAATTGCTATATCTGAGCCACCCAAGTTAGCCGCACGGTTTCCACCTTCTTCAAATGCAGGAAGCTCAATAACATCCCACTTTCCTTCCAGTTCTTTTGCTTGATCCATAATAGTTCCTGAATACCAAACTCCAAAAGGTACAGTTGCAACCGTTCCGTTAACAGTAGCAGTTACAGTGCCATCCCAGCCATCAACATTTGCTACAAGTCCATTTTGGTGAAGCTCTTGGATTTTTGTCATAGCGTTTACAGCCTCTTGAGATGTAAAATCAATGTTCCCTTCTTCGTCATAGTAAAATGCACCTTGCTGGTTCAGCATCATTCTGAACAGTGCGTCATCCTTTGCAACATCAACCGGAACCATTTGAGCACCCGTTGTGTCCTTAATTTTTTTCCCTGCCTCAATAAAATCATCCCACGTTTCAATGGAAGCTGGGTCTACCCCTGCTTGTTCAAAAAGATCTACTCTATAAAAAACCCCTGTTGGTCCAATGTCCCATGGCATAGCCACAAATTCCCCATCCTCGTTCTTTACTGCCGACATTTTTGAAGGGCCAAACTTATCATCGTATGCGTCATAGCCCATCTCCGACAAGTTTAAAAACCCATTTGGAAATTCTTTTTTATAGTTGTCCAAGCGGTCACTTTCTACTAAGATAACATCCGGAAGCCCTGCCCCGTTTGCCGCCAGGCCTACGGTAAGTTTGTCATAAAGATCAAGTCTTCCTATATCAACAAGCTTTACCTCAACATCAGGATATTTCTTTTTGAATTCCGGAACTGCAAGCTCCATGGCTTCTGCAGCTACGTTCCAGCCCCATACTGTTATCTCCCCAGTTACTTCCCCGTCAGCTCCGCTAGATGCACCGCTTCCAGAACAACCTGCAAGCACACCTATCGCAAGAACTAAGGTAAGAAAAATGGCAAGGAATTTCTTCATAATATTTCCCCCTTGTTTTTGTATCCGCTTACATTTTTTCTAAAAATAAAAGCGGAAACCTTCATTACTTAATTAAAATAACTAACTACTAGTAAATTATCATATTATTTTAAAAAATGAAAGGGTTTTCTTTTAGAGATTATTAAATTACTTGTTTTGGACTTTCATAGTTAATAGAAAATAAATCTGCAAGAACAAGTGTAACAGCACCAATAAGGGTGGCTTTATCCTTTAATTTAGATTGAACAATACTAGTCTTTTTCGCTTCTGCGTTCAAAGCTCTTTGTTCCACTACTTTTATGATTGGATCTAATATATAAGCGCCTGCCCTGGATATGCCTCCGCCAATAATAATTCTTTCCGGGTTTAATACATTAATAAGATTTGCGATGCTGGCACCCAAATATCTGCCGCTGTTTTCCAGTACCTCCATGGCAAGTGCGTCACCTGCTAATGCAGCCTGATGAATGACCTTTCCGCTAACTTTTTCTAAATTTCCGTTTACTAAACTTGAAATAATCGTATTTCTTCCCAATGCCATCTGCTTGATCACATACGCTTTCATTCCGTCGTTTGCTGCAATCGCTTGAAGGCATCCGTAATTGCCGCAGCTGCATGCAGGACCGTTCAAATCAATTACGGTGTGGCCAATTTCTCCGGCAACCCCATGCTGACCTCTAAATAGACGGTTTTTCATAATGATTCCCGCTCCGATTCCATAACCCACATTAATACAGACGATATCTTCGTAATCGGCTCCATTCCCGAACCAGGATTCTCCAAGCGCCATCGCCCTTACATCATTCTCAACTTTTACCGGGATATGAAACTCTTTCTCCAGCAGTTCTTTCAGAGGTATATTTTTCATATTTAGGTTGGGTGCAAACACTGCTATTCCTTTCTCATGATCAACAATTCCATGCATACCAATACCAATACCGAGAATCTTTGCAAAAGAAATTGCACTTTCATCAACTAACATATAAATCTGTTTCATTATTGTTTGCACTAACTGATCTTTTGTAACTGCTTCTGCCAGCCGAACTGTCTGCCTGCCGATGATATTCGCATTTAAATCTGTTACAGCAAAGCGGATTTTTTTTTCTCCTACATCAATTCCAATGACAAAAAAGTTTGCTGTATTAATTCTTAGCATAATAGGTTTTCTGCCGCCGTTTGAAGGCCCTGCATGTCCCTCCTCTACCAAACCCTCAACCAGCAGTTCATTGACAATATTTGTGACTGTTGGAGGAGTAAGCTTTGTTTGTTTCGCTATTTCCGCTCTAGAAATGGTACCTTTAGAACGAATCAAATTAAGAATTAATGAGCGGTTTAGAGACTTCATTAATTGAAAGCTCCCTATTACATGTCCATTTGCCACTTTTCATTCACCTGCCTGTCCTTTATGCTTTGATTTCCCTGTTCATCATACTAGCATTTTATAAATTCTGCTCATTTTTTAATAGAATTTGCCAGAACCTTTAATGATCTATCAATAAATCAACAGAGTTATAAATGATTTTTTAGAACATTAATTAATTTAATTTTGTAAGCACTTACACTATTATTACAGCGAAGAGACAGTTTGGCAAGTTCTACTTCCAAAAGCATTCTTCTTCCTTTGGTATTTTAACCTTTACCTGTATATTGAAAATAAAAAAAGCCCCTTTTCACCTACACTGCATAAGGGGCTTCTGTTTTATTATTCTGCTGCACTGCCGTAAAGCTCTTCCAAAGGCTTCATGATTAATTTATTCAAATCAGCAATAACCATGCTCATTCGCTGTTCAGCCTGCATCAGCTTTGAAATCTTATCGTGCTGCTGTACAAGGGCAACGGTCTTTTGAGCCTGTTCAATTTCCTCCTGGGAAATATCCTCGCCTGCCATTTGCTTTTGCTGAAGTCTCAGCTGAATATCCCTGAAATTGTCAAACATTCTCTTTGCAGACTCGTCTGCATTTACTTCATCATACAGCGCTCTAAGACCTTTATATTCCTCACTGTTCCGGAGGGCTTTTTCAAGATCGTATGCAGCATCATAAATATTGACTGCCATGTGAAACACTCCTTTCAAATTACACTATGCAATCCTACCTACCAACTATAACAAACAATTCTTCCTTTTGCATGGACCTGGCCCCTACAGCATAAATACAACAAGCGCCTGGACTCCTCCTATCAGGCCTCCAAGCAGGGCGCCAAGGTACGTAATCATCTTAAATTCTTTTCGGGAAATAGACAGAACCATATCTTCCAGCCGTTCTACTGCAAAAGAATCCACCTGCTCCTTGACAATTTCATCAAGATTCATCCTAGCCATCAGGACATCCAGATTTTTTTGTAGATACTGGCTTGTTTTTCGTATTGCAGCAGGCACAACCTGTGTTAACACAGGCTCTTCCAGCTTCCGGATCACACTTGAAGAAACAGGCTCATTCAACATCTCGGTAATGCCGGAATGCTTTGATATTCCCTCTTTTATTAAATGCAGGAGTTTCTCTTTGTCTAGCATGATCTCGATTTCCGCAACACTTTTCTCCTTCAGCTTGTTCCACTCTTTTTCAATCAGAGATCTGATGAGCAGCTCTGTTTCCGGATTTCTCAGGAATTTTATCACTTCCGGCTGAACCTTATCTGAGAGGCTTGCATTACCCAGAAACATTTGGACCATATTGCCGAGCATCCCTCTGGTTGCAAGAAAATCGTCGATCATTTTGCTCAATCTTTGCTTTCCTTCCAGGCTGTCAAAGTACTGAATACCGCCTTGTACGATATACCCTGACAGTTCGGGAATTTTTTTATCTGCTGATTGAAGTAGAGCTTGGGGTATAACCTCATCCAGATCACTGCTGGCATTTTTCTGAAAAAATGCCGTGAATTTGTCTTCTGCCAGCCCATGAAGACCTGCTTTTATTTTTTCATCCAGCGACTCTATTCCAAAATTCTCAGCCAGCTCATTCAGCGTCTTTCTTTCCCTGAAAAGCTTGCTGACCTCATCTGACACCCAGGCTCCTGCCTGGCGCTGAAAAGCTTCTCCGGCAATTTTCTTTTTCATGCCTTCTGCTGTCAAAAGGTGGTTCACAACCATTTTGCCAAGCTGTTCAGCAAGCTCAGGCCGTCTTTTCGGAATCAGCCCAGGTGTGAAAGGAACTCTTTTCCCAAATACATACAGCGGTTTATAAGGTCGGAACAGCATTTTAATTGCCAGGGAGTTTGTGACACCCCCAATGGCTGCACCAATTATGACCATGAATGAAAACAAAATAATTCCGTTCATCTCCATCTGCCTTTCTGATCTGTCTCACCGATTTCAATGATGCTGAATAACATATGTCATGATAAATGCCCAATACACACATTATAGTGTTTGTATTGAATGGGAGCAAATGAGGGGTTTGTATTATGACTCACAGACTTATCATGCTGACGCCGGCCGGTGCCGAAGAAGATTGCTTATTCATCAGCAAGGCCCTTACAGACGTTTTCGGGCTGCATGATCAAAGCACCATCGCGAATCTTTCCCTGGGAAGGAATAGGACCTGCCTCCCCTTCGTAATTATAGATGAAGAAAGCTTTGTTATCAGAGCGCCCCAATCAGCTTTCAGTGAACTCCGCATTCCTGCTGCTGAACACATGCTTCATGCGAAATACCAAAATGGCGAATTGATTCTCGGTCCGGTTGCTGCAGTATTAACTGAAGCAAAAAGCGCCGGGGGAGATGTTCATTTCGGCAGCATTCATGAGTATTGCGAAGAACTGCAATCCATTTGTACGATCAGGGGATGTTTTTTCTACGTTTTCTCTCTTCATGATTACAAGAATGGAAGTATGTCCGGCTATTATTACTCTGACGGAAAATGGCTGAAGGCAGACATGCCCTATCCGGATGTGGTCCATAACAGGCTTCATTCCAGAAGAAGTGAGAAATCAGCTGCTTTTACAGAACTCTCCGCTGACTTGAATCTGCATATGGTTCCTTACTTTAACGACAGATTTTTAGACAAGTGGGAAACGCATCAAATTCTGTATGCAAATGACTATTTAAGGCCCTACCTTCCGAGAACTGAACTGCTGAGTACCAAAGCAGGGCTGCAGGACTTTATCACCGCAGAAGATACAACTTTTATCAAACCTGTTCACGGCAGCCAGGGAAGGAGGATTCTTAGAATCATCCGCAGTGAAAGCGGCTATCTAGCCGATCATACCACTTTTTCTGGCGAATTTATCAGAGAACATTCAACCTTCAAGGATTTATATTCCCATTTATATCCACACTTGAAACAGTCTTCTTATCTTATTCAGAAAGGCATTGACCTTTTATCATACAGGGGTTCGGCAATGGATTTTCGTATACTCTGCCATCAAAAGAGCGACTATACCTGGAAAGTTTCCTCAGCAGTTGCCAGGGTATCAGGCAGCAATCAGTTTGTTTCCAATATCGCCCAGGGCGGAGAGCTGTTTCAGCCCCGGGAAATACTGTCACAACTGTATGACCGTAACAAGGCTTATCATCTCAGAAAGCTTTTAAACGAGCTCTCTATTGAAGTTTCCGAAGTGGTCAGCGCTGAAGCGGGAGGAATTTTTGGCGAATTTGGAATTGATCTTGCTCTGGACTGTTTGGGAAATCCATGGATCATTGAAGTGAATACCAAACCTTCCAAAAGCGACCCCGGCCTCAACCCGCTTAAAGCAAGGCCATCTGCAGCGGGCATTATTGACTTTTGTTTATATTTAAGCCGTTTTTTTGACTATGAGGAGTGAAAAGAATGAAGATAGTGCTGGGTTTTATGACGGTTCATCCTGACCATGAAAGAATTCATGCGGCTGAGATTGCAAAAAGAGCAAACAGTCATGGAGTAAAACTGGTACGATTCTGTCCTGAGGGCATCCAGCCCGACAGCCACCTTGTAAATGGAGAAGAATATAATGCAGAGGAGGCGGTTTGGACTTCTTCCTCTTTCCCCATTCCGCCTTATATTTATGACCGGTGTTTCTACAAGCGGGATAGCTGCTCGAAAAAAGCAAAGCCCATTGTGGAATGGCTGAAAAATAAGCCGGGTATCACTTTTCTTGGTAAGGGGCTGCCCAATAAATTTGAAGTATACAGCAGTTTGAAGCAGGATAGAGATCTTGCTCCCTATCTTCCTTACACTGCAGAGGTAAAAAGAAGCAGCGACGTGACTCCTTTTTTATTAAAAGAACGAAGCTGCCTCCTCAAACCCCAGCATGGTTCCCGGGGACAAGGCGTGATGGCTGTATCGCTGGACCGAAAAAGTATTTCTGTTTCGTATCATGCCGGCAAAGAAAAAAAGGTGAAATCATTCAGAAGCCTTGAGGAATTTGAAAAGTGGCTGTCCGCCATTCTTTCTTCCTCCAGCTCCCCCTATCTTCTCCAGCCCCTGCTGAACCTCAGTGACAGGAGAGGATATCCTTTTGACGTAAGAATTCTTCTTCAAAAAGACGGAACAGGCGGGTGGGTACAGCGCGGAATCAGCGTAAGAAGAGGCTATCAGCATTCATATCTTTCCAATCTTTATGCGGGAGGAGAACCTGTCTCCTATCAAGAGTGGATCTCCTCCTACTCTGCCAACCAGCGTTATTTGATTGAAGATGATTTGAAGACGATTCTTCAGTCTTTAACAAAGACACTGGATGAAAAACATTCCCCATTGTTTGAAGCAGGGATTGATATAGGCATTGCTGCCAATCAATCCATGTGGATACTGGACATTAATTCCAAACCGGGAAGAAAAGCAATCCTTGAAACACTTCCCGATATGGCAGAGGATCTTTACCATGCACCAGCTATCTATTGCAAGTATCTCTTTTCGACAAAGCAAGGAGCTGAAGATAATAATGAAACACTTCTTATACAAAGTGATTCTGACAGATAATCCTTCCCCCCATTTATCACTGCCGCTGGAAGCTTCAATGGAGGGAGCAGGCAAGGCGGCTTTTGGAACAATTGAGGCTCCCTGCACAGTAGCCTTTCATGATCAGCCGCAGGATGCAATGAAAATGTCAAAAGGGCTTGCAGAGCTGCTTCACTTTTTTCCTGTGCAGAAAACAAACATCCTGCTGCACGAAGGGACCATCCATCTTGGACCCCTGTTCGGCATCTTTACTGCAGGTTTTACTGATTCCATTTTAAGGCCGGCAGGTGAACGTTCCTTGTTTTTTGCGAAGCTCCTGTCAATTGATTCCGCTGCAGGCATGCCGTCCTTTTTATTTGGGGCACATCATATCAACTGGGAAAAGGGCATTGTCAACGGCTTTATTTATGGCAAGGATGGCTGGGAACAAAGACACCTGCCGCTGCCAAGCGTTGTTTACGACAGGCTGCCAAACCGCAGACTTGAAAACCATCGGGCCCTCAAGCTGGTCAAAGCACGGTTAACAAAGGAATATGCCATCCCCTGGTACAATCCCGGCTTTTTTAATAAATGGGAAATACATCAGCTGCTGATAAAAGACAGCACCGCACGCAGATACCTCCCGGAAACAATTTTGCACCCTTCCCTTTCGCAGCTGGAACAGCTGTTGAGTGATTATAGAAGTGTGTATCTGAAGCCTGTAAACGGATCATTGGGCAACGGCATTTTTCAGCTTATGTATTCCAGAGAAGATGCTATGTATTATTCGCGGCACAGAGATCCTGACAGCGGGGAAAACAAGCTTCGCAAATATCCTGCTCTGGAGCATTTTTTCAAGCACTCCTTTCAGGGAAAGCATCTTGAAAATTATCTTGCACAGCAGGGAATCAAACTGGAAAAGTTTCAGCAATGCCCGATTGATTTTAGAGTGCATACGAATAAAGACAGAACCAATGAGTGGAAGGTGACAGCAATTGCCGCAAAAATCTCAGGAAGGGGCAGTGCAACGACCCACCTGAATAATGGAGGCATCGTAAAAACCTTAGAAGAGCTCTACAGCGAACCAAAAGACAGGCTGCTTGCCCTGGATGAATTAACATCTGCCGCCATCTGTCTCAGCCGATCGATTGATGGATCTATAGACGGAATGATCGGTGAGATCGGCTTTGATCTCGGCATTGATAACAATGGCAGGGTATGGATGTTTGAAGCAAACTCCAAGCCCGGCAGATCAATTTTTGATCATCCGAAGCTGAAAACTGCTGATATAAATGCGCGCAGACACACAGTCGATTACGCGCTTTACCTTGCTGAAAGAGCGATTAAAAACCCTGAGGACCTTCCTCTATGAAGACAAAGGAGGATTTCTGTACAGTCGGGATATTAGTTGGCACAGCTAGAAAATCTGCTTCTTTCAGAGCAGATTCTTCGTTTTTAAAAGGGCTGATGTCTGCCATTTCACGCGAAGGAGTGATTCCCTTTGTTTTCACAGCGAAGGATATGTCAGAACAGTATATCGCCGGTTACATTTATTCTTTTTCTGCCAAAGAGTGGATTAAAAAGAAAATGCCCTACCCTTCTGTCGTATTCAACCGTGTTCCCACTGTCCTGGAAGAACAATCTCCGGAAATTAAGAGAAGTTTGCAGCTATTGGAGGAAAAATCCACACTCTTATTGAATCCCTCCTTTTTTGATAAATGGGATGTGTATCAGCTGCTGTCACAAAATAACGAGCTGAGTCCTTTTCTTCCGGAAACCAAGGCACTTGATGACTTTGGCAGCTTTTTAGCATTTTTAAATGAAAAACGCAGCTTATATATTAAGAGAACTGCCGGAAGCCAGGGGGAAGGAATTATGAAAGTCTCCGTAAAGCCTGAGGGCGTATTCCGGCTTTCAACGATTGAAGAAGATGCCACTGTTCCCTCTCCTGAAGCCCTATGGGGGAAAATGAAAATTGTGACAGAAGAGCAGCCCTATATCATGCAGGAGGAAATTCAATCGGACACCATTGGAAATGTAAAATTTGATTTCCGGATTTCTGCCGTATTTGATCCCCATACAAACATCTATACAATAGCTGGAATAGGGGTGCGCAAAGCTTCAGCTGAAGGCATCACAACACATGTGCCAAGAGGGGGAGAAGCCGCGCCGCTTTCTGAAGCCAATATCAAGCAGGAAGACACCATTTTAAACTGGCTGGCTGATGAAGCTGGCAGCACCCTCAGTGATGCTTATGGACAGCTTGCAGAATTTTCAATGGATGTCTGCCGCAGTCCTGAGGGAACCCTGCATCTGCTGGAGGTAAACTCCAAGCCTATGAAGTTTGACGAAGCCCATATTCAGAACAGAAGAAACAGGCTTCTCGCCAAGTTGTTTAAACACTTCGCCTCACCTCTATAATAAATCCAGAAATTTCTCAAAGGACTTTTTCTTTTTATGGTGTATTAATTACATAACAGGAAGAGATTTTGAGAAAGGGCGTGAGCATATGATCACTCATTTCCAATGGAGGCCGCTGTTTAAGCAGTCAACACTGCCGGGATGGAGAATTTCCTTTCATTTCAACGGTTCCCGCTATGAGGGAATTTATCACAAAAACGGCCAGATTGAATGGGGTACCGTTATGCCCCCGTCAGAACAGGAAGATGTGATTGCATCCCAGATCCACGAATTGATGCTTTTTCATGTATATGACTGATAGAAGCCTGTATTTATTTCCGGCTTCAGACAAAAGGTAGTGAGAATCCTTCTCGCTGCCTTTATTTTTTTAGGAAAGGTGGGGAAAAAGCTGATTTCCGCTCCGGGTGCTTGCTTACTGAGGTGCGGGCGGCGAGCACCTCGCCGCTGATGCTCCTGTTGGGTCTGACCCCTCCCCCTAATCCCCCAGGAGTCAAACACGCTCCGCTCCAATCAGCAGTTATATGCTTAGTACTTTGACTCAAATTGACTTAAAGTTAAGATCAAGCACCTTGCAGAGTCCAAGTTGCCAATTTCTTTAAATTTATGACACGAAAAAGGAATGATCTTGTGGTACTTATTGATCAACCGCTACCACTTCAATTTGTTAGCGTTCAAACTGATTTATTGTCATCATGGTTGGTCAGGTTACCACTAGATACATAAGATTGTTTTAGTGTATGAAGTTGACTGCAACGGAGGGTGGCGACTTCTGCAGGAAAAGCAGGATAGTCGAGACCTGGACTGAGCGCAGCCAGAGAAGCGGCTCTACCCCGGCCGGGAAATTCTATCTATATTTTTGAACAAAATAGATCTCAGACAAACTCGAATCCTGGAGTTAGATTTATTTCCGGCATCTTTTTTTGATTGTTTTCAGTCACATCTAATAAACTCTAAGTGACAGTGTCTGCTCAGCCTATTACCTGTGACTTTCATAGGGGCAGTTTCTTTCTGTATAATGGGGATATGGCAGCTTGTCTCAAACTTTTATTTCCTCTTATTCAAGAATGCTAAAGGAGTACACACTCATGATTGAAAAACTCAGAAAGAATTATAAAGATGATTTTACAACAAATATTGCTGCTCCCCATGATGCGTTCATCTATTTTACAAGTGATGCAGGAGAGGTTTTCGGAATTAGAAGAACCAGACTTTCTTCTGCAGAGCTGAACTTGCTGACCTCACTGTTCGAGGAACAGACATGGAGCAGCGAGCCGCTGATTACGATGGGAACAAGAGAACAGGAGTGGCACAGCTATTTATTGGAAGGAGGAGAACTTCCGTCTTTCAATTCAGATACTGTGCGGTTTTATTATTATCAGACAAAGCAGCCGGCAGAGGATATCTACCTGGTGGAAGAAGCTATTAAAGCCACCCTCCTGCATGCCCTGATCATCTGGAAAAATCCTTGCTCTGCCATCATCATTGAAGAGCACCCAGAGCCGGTTTTTGACCACAGCACATTGATTCAGCTAATTGAAACCATTACCTCTGATTTTTACATAGAACCGGCTATCCAGGCGGGACAGCTGCATAAGTATGATCCCTCGCTGCACTTTAAAGTGAAAAGCGAGACAGAGATTTTCAGAAAAACCGTGCCTGTTCTTCAGCAAAAAAGGCTGCTGACATTTTATGAGGCTCTTCCCGTCTATGCCTTTATTGAACCACTTCAGCTTAACAAGAAGCACTTTTTTTCAGAGCTGGTTTCCGAAAGCTTGAACGATCAGGAGCTGATCACATCCATTAAAGTGTATCTCGAAAGCAATCTGAATGTTTCCATGGCTGCAAAAAAGCTTTATATGCATCGAAACAGCCTGCAATACCGTATAGAAAAATTTATTGAAAAAACCGGCATTGATTTAAAGCACTATCCACAATCAGTCATTGCCTATCTGTTCATTCATTATATTCCCGGCCATAATCCGGAGAATTAAGGTGAAACAGTGCAAAGTGTACACGGTGCACGAAAGCCCTTACATTTTTTTGTGCATCTTGTACATTTACAGTATCTGCCCAGTTCCTTTACACTTAAGTCAAGAAAGCAAGCATATATTAGGGGGAACTCAACATGGCAGAATTAGTACTCGATCATATTTTTAAAATTTACGATAAAAATGTTACAGCTGTAAGCGATTTCAACCTTCATATCCAAGATAAAGAATTCATCGTTTTCGTTGGTCCTTCAGGCTGCGGTAAATCTACAACTCTTCGTATGATTGCCGGTCTTGAAGAAATTTCAAAAGGTGAATTCTCCATAGATGGAAAGCGTATGAACGATGTGGCGCCAAAAGATCGTGACATCGCGATGGTGTTCCAGAACTACGCACTTTACCCGCACATGAACGTGTATGATAATATGGCATTCGGCCTTAAACTTCGTAAATTTTCTAAAGAGGAAATTGAAAAACGCGTGAAAGAAGCTGCACGTATACTTGGTCTTGAACAATATTTAGACCGTAAACCAAAAGCTCTTTCCGGAGGTCAGCGTCAGCGTGTTGCTTTGGGGCGTGCTATTGTACGTGATGCAAAAGTATTCCTTATGGATGAGCCGCTCTCCAACCTTGATGCAAAGCTGCGTGTATCAATGCGTGCTGAAATTTCAAAACTTCATCACCGCCTTGGCACAACGACCATCTATGTAACGCATGACCAAACAGAAGCCATGACAATGGCAACCCGCCTGGTTGTTATGAAAGATGGCCTTATCCAGCAGGTTGGTTCTCCTAAAGAAGTATATGAAAGACCTGAAAACGTATTTGTAGGCGGCTTTATCGGTTCTCCTGCAATGAACTTCCTGACTGGAAAATTGACAGACGGAAAATTCCAAATCGGTAAATTTGCTGTTCAAGTACCTGAAGGCAAAATGAAATTCCTTAGAGAGCAAGGCTATGTAAATAAAGACATCATCATGGGAATCCGTCCGGAAGATGTACATGATGAGCCAGTATTCATTGAGTCTTCTCAAGGATCCAAGCTTGATGCAAAAATTGATGTTGCCGAACTGATGGGTGCAGAAACAATGCTTTACTCCCAGGTTGACGGACAAGAATTTATTGCTCGTGTTGACTCCCGCACTGACGTAAACCCTGGCCAGATCCTTCCTTTGGCACTCGACATGAACAAGGTGCACTTCTTTGATAAAGATACTGAGGAAAGAGTCCGCCCATCACTCGAAAAATAAAACAATAAAAAAACGGCACTTCCCGCGCATTTGGGAGTGCCGTTTTTTCGGTATTTAATCATGGGCGGCAAGTATATGTTCATGACCGCAGCGGGAACAATACAAAAGATGCAGGCACTGATGTTTTTCCAGGGAATTCGGCATTCCATCAAATAGCTTCATCACATCAATATCCATATAAGCACTGTAATCATCAAAATAATCCGTAAAACGGCCCTTATCTTCCATCATGGAACTGCAGTTGGGACATTGGCTGATTTCCTCAGAAAAACCGTTGCAAAGAGGGCAGACTGTCATACTATCACTCACTCCTCCTGTATCATCGCTTTTATCATTCTCACATCCCCTTAGAATATGTACACACCCTTCTTCCAACCAGAAAAAATTACCAATTTTCAGCTGGAATAGATGTTTTGTTTTTAAGCATAATACTAGTAACAACCAAGCAGCACCTTACATCACTGGGTTACGCCAGGCTTGGCAATAGGTCATTCCGACCTAGCTGCTGGTTCAATTCCAGCTAGCCCAACCAAAAAAAATTCATTATGAGGAGTTGACAAAACATGGCTCAGAACTCAACTGGAAGCAATTCTTCAAACCAATTATTAGTACCTGGTGCAGCTCAAGCTATCGAACAAATGAAGTATGAAATCGCTTCTGAATTCGGTGTAAACCTTGGTGCTGAAACTACTGCACGCGCTAACGGATCTGTTGGCGGAGAAATCACGAAACGTCTGGTATCTCTTGCTCAGCAATCTATGAGCGGCTATAACCAAAGATAACAATTTTATAATATTGCCGGGAGATACTCCTCGAGAGTATCTCCTTTTTATGTCTGTCATAGTGTAAGCTTTAACGAAAACACATCTCATTCATGCTAAGGATCCGCCTCTCCTCTTCCGATATCAGCCTATGCAGGGAGAAAAACTCCCAACTAAGTACCGTGAATTTCACAAAAATGATTACATCTATGAAAAAGCGGGTATAGGTAGAGAACCATGAAAGAATCAAAAAGGATGAGTAACAATGAATAATGGAGATTTCGTTTATTATAATAAAAAAATGTATCGGATTGTGTATGTATATCGAAATGGAGAATGTGAACTTCTGCCGGCTGATCAGTCTTCTCTTGAGCTTTTACTGGTTCCGCAGGATCTTCTTTCAAAAGCCGAAATACAATCTTAGTAAAAAACAGCTGCCGAGACAGCTGTTTTTTTATTGGAAAAAGGATAGAATAAGACCTGAGACTCCATAACTAACAAAAAAGGAGTGAACATGTTGTACAGATTGCTTACCCACAATGATTTGGACGGTGTCGGCTGCGGCATCTTAGCTAAATGCGCTTTTAAAGATGATGTTACCATCCGTTATAACTCTATATCAGGCTTAAACCGGGAAGTAGAGTGGTTTCTTGAGCATGGAGACAAAGAAGAACAGCTGTTTATTACAGACTTATCTGTAAATGAAGAGAATGAAAGCAGACTTAATCTGTTTACTGAAGAAGGAGGCAGTGTCAATCTCATTGATCACCACAAAACGTCCCTCCATCTTAACGAGCATTCCTGGGGAAATGTCACAGTAAAATACCCTGACGAGAGACTCACTTCTGCTACCTCCCTTTTTTATGATTATTTAACAGAGGAAGAACTTCTTCAGCCTTCTTCAGCCATAAAAGAATTTGTTGAGCTGGTCAGGCAGTATGACACTTGGGAATGGGAGAAGAATGAAAATAGAGCAGCCAAACGGCTGAACGACTTATTCTATTTAATCTCCATTGATGAATTTGAAGAAAAGATGGTCAGCAGATTATCTTCAGAAGAATCCTTTTTCTTTGATGACTTTGAGGAAAAAATATTAGAAATGGAAGAGAAAAAGATAGAGCGGTATCTCCGCCGCAAAAAACGTGAAATTGTACAGACCCAAATTGGCGGACATGTTGCCGGAGTTGTCTATGCAGAGTCCTACCATTCGGAGCTCGGAAACGAACTTGGGAAAGTGCACCCTCACCTGGATTACATAGCAATACTAAATATCGGCGGCAGAAGAATGGGATTCAGGACCATTCATGATTCCGTAGATGTGTCTGAAGTTGCAGGACAATTTGGCGGCGGCGGACATGCCAAAGCATCTGGAAGCTCCCTTACAGCTGAGGCCTATCAGTACTTTGTCGAAAAAACCTTTCATTTGCAGGCAATCAAAGAAGATCCGCAGCACAATTCATATAATTTGAAGGAAACTTCTAAAGGAGTGCTCTATGTAGATGAGACAGGTCATTCCTACTTTATATACGAGGTGCAGGAGAATCAATGGAAGGTCTTGAAAAATCACCATGACTTCAAGGAGTTTCAATCCTTCTCCGATGCAGAAAGAAGTCTAAAACGGGAACACAGAGCGTGGCTTGCAAAGGATGAACAATTCGTAGACTATCTGCTTCATGAATTTTTGCATGGAAAAAGACACTGAATTACTCAGTGTCTTTTTTAGTAACCCCTTCAAATCCTTCACGGGGGATATCGATTGTTTCTCCGTTATCTCTTTCCATCTTACCTTCTATTGTACCTTCATAATAATCATCTGTTACCTGCTCATGTGTTTTGGCAAGACCTGCAGAAAGCTCATCATCCCTTTGATAATCATCTGTTTCAAAATATCGGTCTGCAAGCTTTGTTGTATCAGGCTGATTCTGCTTTTTCTCCATGCTTACCCCATCCTTTCAGTAATTGCTGTACATAAATGATATACCCGTTTTATTCGCCGGCCACTCATTTCAGCCCCCAATTTTCATCATACTTTTGATATTCCAGGGGAAAACTACCGACGAATACACTGTGAATGGAGGGCTTATCATGGTTAATCAAGATTTTGATAAATTTAAAAAAGTACAGGAAGAACATAAGGCAAAGTATGTTAGCGGAAAATATGGTTCGCAAACTGGAGAGGCACTCAATCATAACCCTGAAAATAATCAGAGCGAGCCGGAAGATTCTCCTGGAGCTGAAGGAAGAACCCTTAACTTGAAATAAAGAATGCAGCTCTGTTAGTAGCAAAGCCTTACAAGTTCCCATATATAATCGTAAGAAGGTGCTAAGGAGCTGGGAGAAGATGCTTACTACTGCGGAGCTGCACTTGATCTTGTTTGTAGGGGGGTCCATCTTGAAGGATCAGTACCTATATGACCCCCTCGTTTTTCAGTCTCTTTTCAAAAAGGTAATCAACTAGTGAGGCTCTCATTTCATTCAAAAAGCCGCAGTTTCTACACTGCGGCTTAAAAACAGGCTTATTCCCCAATCAGACGGAGAAACCGCCTGGTTCTTTCTTCTTTCGGATTTTTAAAAATATCCTCAGGTTTCCCTTTTTCCACAATAGCACCATTGTCCATAAAAATAACCTCATCGGCAGCTTCCCGTGCAAAGCGCATTTCATGGGTCACAACCACCATTGTCATTCCTTCGGCAGCCAAATCCTTCATCACTTTTAACACTTCGCCGACCAATTCAGGATCAAGGGCTGAGGTTGGCTCATCAAACAGCATCACCTTTGGTTCCATGGCAAGAGCTCTTGCTATTCCAACACGCTGCTGCTGACCGCCTGATAACTGAAAAGGATATTCGTTCACTTTTTCCCCAAGTCCCACTTTTTGCAGAAGAACTTTTGCCTTTCGCTGTGCTTCTTCCTTCCCCACGCCTTTCACAACAATCGGACCTTCTGTTACATTGTCTAATGCAGTTTTATGCGGAAACAAGTTGTAGCTTTGAAACACCATCCCGGTGAGACGGCGAAATTCACTGATTTGCTTTCCGGATACTTTTTCGGAAAGATCAATTGCAGTTGAATCCAGGGAAATTCTTCCCTCTGAAGGCAGCTCTAAAGCGTTCAAGCATCTGAGAAAAGTTGTTTTTCCAGAGCCGGAAGGCCCGATCACAACTACCACTTTTCCCTGCTCAATTTGCAGATCTATCCCTTTGAGAACTTCCAGTTCTCCAAAATTCTTATGCAAGCCCTGAATTGATATCATATATGAAACTCCCTTTTACCTTGAGACATACCTGTCAAATTTTCCTTCCAGCCGCTGCTGAATCAGAGAAAGCAGAAAACAGATGACCCAGTATAACAGTGCGGCTTCAGTATATAGGAGCAGGAACTCATAAGTCCGTGCAGCAACTTGCTGGGCGACCCTGAACATTTCTGTTACCAGAATAAGCGAAGCCAGCGATGTATCTTTCACAAGGCTGATAAATGTATTGGATAATGGCGGTACAGAAACACGGGCGGCCTGAGGAAGGATAATTCTCCGAAGCGCCTGAACATAATTCATACCCACAGAATAACCAGCTTCCCACTGCCCCTTTGGAATAGAAAGGATGGCTGCCCGTATCACTTCCGATGCGTAGGCGCCCACATTCAACGAAAAACCTATCACTGCGGCAGGAAAAGGATCAATACTGATATTAAGGGTGGGCAGCCCGTAAAATATAATAAACAGCTGAACAAGCAAAGGAGTACCTCGAATGATGGAAACATAAATTCTCGCGATCCACTGAAGAAAAGACATTTTTGAAATTCGGGCAAGTGCTGTCAGAACAGCCAGCGCCAGTCCCAAGACAAAGGAAATCAGTGTCAGAGGGATGGTATTATACAAAGCTCCCTTCACCATAGGGAGAAGGGAACTTTGTGCAATCTGGACAAGCCGGTCAAAACGCTCCGGGTCCATCATCAAATTATTCAGATACATCTTCGCCAAACCACTTTTCAGAAATAGATGCGTACGTTCCATCTTCTTTCATTTCCGCTAGTGCCTTATTTACCTCTTCCACTAATTTTCCGCTTCCCTTACGGAACATAAGTCCAGATTCAGAAGCATCTTCACTTTCAGCAACAATTTGGATCGGAGCATTCGGCTTTTGATTTAAGTAATCCAGCACAGACAATTTATCATTGATTGTCGTATCAACGCGGCCCTGAACAAGCAATTCAATTGCCTGATTAAACCCTTCAACTCCAACCAGTTCTGCACCAAGCTCCTCTGCCATAGTTCCGTAGTTGCTTGTTAGTGACTGTGCAGACTGCTTGCCGTCAATATCTTCAAAATTTTGAATTTCAGTGTTGTCTTTGTTGGTCACCAGCACAGCAGCAGAGCTGATGTAAGCATCTGAAAAATCATATTTTTCAATACGATCTTCACGAATACCAACCTGATTGGCAATCATATCAAAACGCTTGGAATCCAATCCTGCAAACATAGCATCCCACTGAGTTTCAGAAAACTCAGCCTCAACGCCTAAACGCTTTGCAACCTCTTTTGCAATCTCCACATCAAACCCTGTCAGCTTGCCGCTCTCATCATGAAATGTAAATGGAGGGTATGTCCCTTCTGTGCCGACACGCAGCACCCCGTCATTTTTCACCTGATTGTATAATGCCTCATCATTATTTCCTGCAGTATTCTCTTCCGAAGCATTCTCTTCTGCAGTATTCTCCTGCTGATTCTCCTGCTCAGCACCATTGTTATTCGTGCCGCATGCTGCCAAAGCAAACATGAAAAAAGCGGTAAGAGCAATGAGTAAGTACTTTTTCATCTTAAAACCTCCTGTATTCCTATCGGAATTCATAATTACGTATTGAATCATATAGCAACTGTCTCTTTATTGTCAATAAAATGAAACTGCTGCTCTCCCTTTAATTTTTCCCTGACGAAGTCTTTTCAGTCAACTTCAACTGAATTACAGAAGAATCAGTTTGCAGGGTGAATTCTCATCTTGAATGAAGAAGCACAGAACGATGGATGAATACTGGAGATCAGGTATGCGTGGCGGCTTAATACCTTCACTTGGAATGTTGCTGGAACATTTTGAACAGGCGGAAAAGCTTGTCCATGGCTGACAAGCTTAAGTTTGCTGAGTTGGTATTTGGGAGGTGGTGGTAGTGATTTAGTGATTTTGAGATGTTAGGACAGAAATAAGGGGGGTGTTATAGGATTATCTACTTTTTACCGAGATACTTTAAGCAGGGAGAGCGGTTTGTTATGGTATCTTCGCCATAATAGAACAAAACCGGGGGATTTGTTATAGTATCTTCAAGATAGTAGAACAAAACAGGGTGCTTTGTTATAGTATCCTCAACATAGTAGAACAAAACAGGGTGCTTTGTTATACGATCCTCGACTTTTTCCAACATACTATAACAAAAGTAAGCTCTTTGTTATAGTATCTTCAACTTAGTAGAACAAAACAGGGTGCTTTGTTATACGATCTTCGACTTTTTCCAACATACTATAACAAAAGCACGCTCTTTGTTATAGTATCTCCAACATAGTAGAACAAAACAGGGTGCTTTGTTATACGATCTTCAAACTTTTTCCCAACATACTTTAACGAAACACCACAACAAGTTACACGCTTTCGCAATCCCCTTCGTATCCCGGCCATCAAAAAAACCAGGCCGCCTTATCAGCCTGGTTTTCACTTTTACAATCCTGAAGCCGCTTTTTGCTGCTGCTTTCCTTGCTGCAGCTGATACATTTGATAGTATCTGCCCTTCAGCTTCATGAGTTGCTCATGGTTGCCTCTTTCAGCAATTTCTCCTTTATCGAGGACGAGGATTTGATCTGCATTTTTAATGGTGGATAAGCGGTGGGCAATGATAAATGTGGTTCTGCCCTTTTTTAGTACTTCGAGAGCTTCCTGGATAATGGATTCTGTTTCTGTATCAATGTTTGCGGTGGCTTCGTCAAGTATGAGAATGGCAGGGTTGAATGCCAGCGCCCTCGCAAAAGAGATCAGCTGCCTTTGTCCTGAGGACAGGGTGCTTCCTTTTTCAATGACAGGTTCATCAAATCCCTTAGGAAGATGCTGCAATAGCTTTTCAGCCCCTACATCCTTTAATGCCTTTTCTATGTCTTCCCTGGAGATGAACGGACTTTGCAGGCTGACATTGGTTGCTACAGTTCCCGTAAACAGATACGGATCCTGCAGTACGATTCCCATGTGCTGACGGATCTCCTGTCTTGAAAGGCTGTAGATGTCTCTTCCATCAATGGTAATGCTTCCCCTTTGAATATCATAAAATCTGAACAGTAAATTCATGATGGAACTTTTGCCGGAGCCCGTATGCCCGACCAAGGCGAGAGTCTCACCCTGTGCAGCCTGAAAAGAGATATTTTTCAATACATAATCAGGTTCTTTATAAGCAAAAGAAACATCCCTAAACTCCACATTCCCCTTATACCGCGGTACAATTTCCTCGACTACCTCGGTGCCTCTTTCGTTCAAAAGCGTAAATACCCTTTCAGAAGCTACCCTTGCCTGCTCAAGCTGGGCCATTTGGTTGACAATCCCGGAAATTGGCTGGAACAGGCGGTTCAGGTAGTCAACAAAGGCATAGAGAACACCCATGGATACAGCCGTGCCGGCTGTAAAGGATGCACCGCCAAAGTACCAGATCAGGGCCACGAAAGCCACATTTCTGATAAAGCCGACAAGATTGTGGGACATGAGCGAATTAAGGCTCAACAGTTTATTTTGATAAGTAAAATGCTGGTGATTCAATTCTTCAAATTCGCGTGTGGTTTCCTTTTGCCTGCGAAATGCCTGAATGATTGTCATGCCTTGAATCGACTCATTGATCATCGCATTGATATCGCTGATGAGTGAACGAATTTTATGGTTATAGCCGGACGCAAATTTGCGGTAAACGATCATCCAGACTGCCAGTATCGGCAGAATAATCATGCAGATCAGGGCCAGTTTCGGCTCCAGTAAAAACAGCGCTGTGTAAATACCTGTAATATAGATAGCGCTTGTAAAGAAGGTAGCGAGCACGGCGACATAAAGTTCCCTGATCGCCTCGGTGTCATTTGTGATTCTGGCAACAACCTTTCCTGCCGGCAGATTATCAAAATAGGAGATCGGCAGTGTTTGAATATGCTGAAACACATCCATCCTCATTTTCTGAATAATCTTATTCGAAGTGACCTGCAGAAAATATCGCTGGCCGTAATGAAAAAAAGATGCAAAGACTAATAGACCAAAATACAGGAAGACCAGATTTCTCAAACCGCTGATCTCAGGTTCATAAAATGAAAACAATTCACTTCTATCCAGCTTCTGGGCCGGGTAAGCTGCTTCATTATTATTTCTGCTGATAAGGAGCTCATTTCCGCTGATGCTCCGCTCTCCATCAAATTCAATTGGCTGGGAAATGAAGTAATACTCGCGGCCTACTTGAAGGATACGTGATTCCGCTCCCATCTTCTCTCCCTCTTGAAATCTGTCGCTTCTCTTGAAGAACGTTCCATTGTAAGAAACTGAGTCACTGCCCGCTGTTGTTTCATGCCAGCTTCTTTCAATGCCAAGTATGTGGTCATCAATCATCTTTTTAGCAATAAATGGGCCGGTAAGTTCAGCAGCCACTGCGATTGTCAGCATCAACAGGGCGGCGATTAATGTTTTTTTGTAAATCATCGCATATTGCAAAAGTCGTTTTCCCGTTGTCATGCGGAATCACCGCCTTCTTGTTTTGCCTCTATCTGCTGACGGTCATACTGCTCTTTATACCATCCATCAGAGGCAATTAACGTTTCATGTGTTCCCTCTTCAATGACTGCTCCGTCATCCAGTACCAGAATCCAGTCAGCATGTTCCACTGCTGATAGTCGGTGTGTTGTAATAAAGGTCGTTTTATTTGAACGCTCTCTTCGTATGTTTTCAATAATAGCTGTTTCTGTTTTTGCATCCACAGCAGATAATGAATCATCCAGAATAAGAATTTCAGGATCAATCAGCAATGCCCTCGCAATCGAAATCCGCTGCTTTTGTCCCCCAGAAAGAGCAACACCTTTTTCACCAACCAGCGTTTCAAGACCATCGGGAAGATTTTCAAGATCTTTCCTGAAAAATGCGAGATCAATGGCTCTCTGCAGCTCATCATCGCTGCCGTCTTTTTTGCCAAAGAGAATATTTTCCCTGACTGTTCTGGAAAAAAGAATATGATCCTGCGGCACATAACCGATCCAGCTTTGCAGCGTCTCTAAAGGAATATGTTCAATGGGTGTACCTGAAATCGTGATTTCTCCAGTACCAATAGGATATTGGCGTGCCAGCTGTTTAACAATTGTTGTTTTTCCGCTTCCTGTTTTGCCGACCAAGCCGACTGTTTCTCCTCTCTTCACCCCAAAGCTGACGTTCTTTAAATTTTCAACTTTTGAAGAAGGATAGGTGAAGCTGACAGAGCGAAACTCAATGGTATCCGCCTCTAAACTGCTATGCGGATTAGGATGATCCTGAACATCCGGGGTGTGGGAAAGTGTCTCGTTCACGCGATCAAGAGAGGCATTACCCCTTTGCATGATATTTATCAGCTCTCCGATTGCAAACATCGGCCAGATCATCATTCCGAGATACACATTAAAGGAAACAAGTTCCCCAAGAGTAATTTCATTTTGAAAGACCAGAAAGGCCCCGTAACCCAGGCCGATTAAATAGCTGAGTCCCACAAGCAGCTTCATCGTTGGTTCAAATAAAGCATCAATCTTGGCAACGCTGATGTTTTTATTATAAACATCTGTTGCAGTATTTCTGAACCTTTCAATATCCGCCCGCTCCTGGACATAAGCCCGGATTACCCTCACACCTGCGACAGATTCCAGAACCTGATCATTTAAGTCTCCGAAAGAATCCTGTGCTTCGGTAAAACGCTTGTGTATCTTTTTTCCGTAAATGCTCATGGCAATTGCCATAATAGGCAGCGGTAAAACAGCTGCAAAAGTCAGCTTCCAGCTGATCAGAATACCCATTGTCAGGAGGATTGTCAGCATAAACATACTGGAATCCACCAAGGTGAGAATGCCAAATCCGGCTGTCAGGGAAATAGCCTTTAAGTCGTTTGTTGCCCTTGCCATTAAATCCCCGGTTCTGTTTTTCTCATAAAAGGTCGGTGTCATTTTCAAAAGATGACCCATAAATTTGGTTCTTAGAATTTTTTCAATCAAATGGGCTCCGCCAAACAAATTGTACATCCAGTAGTAAGTCAAAGTATAAGTAAGAATACCAAGCCCGATAAACAGAGCGATGTACTGCAGCAGAACCTCTGGTGTAAATGTGCCGGTCTGAATTTGGTCAATCGTCATACCAAGCAATTTGGGCGGAATAATTTCCAGAATATTGACCAGCAGCAGCAGCACCACAGCAATTGTGTAACGCAGCCAGTTTTCCTCAAAAAACCAGCGAAGCTTTCCTAATACTGATAACATAAGCATTTTCTCCTCTATGTGTTTATTTCTCGTTACTAGCCGCTTTCAAGCTCCTGGAGCCTGTTTGCTTGTTTGCCTTCTGTATTCCACATAATGTTGTTCCTCCTTCATTTTTGTCAGGCTGATCAGCCTGCTGGAATATAAAAAGGCACACCGCTATAGCGATATGCCTAATTAACAGCAATAGGCATAGATAACGTAAGCTACCTATGCCTAATAAAAGAGCCTTCTGCATTCAGAAGAGTATTTTATTTGGAAAAAGGAGGCGTTACGTATGTTTTGAAGTTTGCTCTTGCTACAACGTTTCTTCTCTTCTTCATCACACTCGCCTCCTTCTGTCTTCGTTTAGATTCCTGTAAAGGTTAACATTTTTTCCAATCTGCTGTCAATTGGAAATTTGGAAAATAGTGAAAATTCCCACTTTCAGGAATTCTCCTGCTCAACAGTCACAGCCGTTCCATAGGCAATGATTTCAGAGGCATTCTGCATAACCGCAGAGGTCTCAAGCCTGACTTGCACAATTGCGTTTGCACCTTTTGCTTCAGCATCTTCAACCATTCTGCCGATGGCCTTTTGCCTTGCCTCATTCATCATATCCGTGTACTCGCGGATCTCTCCGCCGACGATTGTTTTTAACCCCGCCATAATATCTCTCCCAATATTTTTGGACTGTACTGTGCTTCCTTTTACAAACCCCTTAAGCTCCCTAATTTCTTTTCCTGGTACAAAATCAGTAGTCACGATAATCATTATTATCATCCTCCTTTTTTTCCTGCATCCGCTGCTTAATAAAAACAACCAGCAGAGCGAACAGTAATACACCATAAGCAATAAAGAAAGCAATGCTCAGTGGAATATAAATGAACAAAAAAATAATTCCAAGCACTTGGGCTGAAGCAGCTGCTAAAAAGAGCGGCAGTTTTACTTTTTCAAGCATATGAGGTCCACCTTTGCGCTATAGTATCTCTTCTTTCAGTATATACAATATTATCAATTATGAAAATATAAAACCCTAACTCCTAGTTCATCATACCTAGTTAATATGAAATCATTTCCTTTTAGTTCCTTTCGTTTAATACTATAAGCCTGTTTTTAAATACTATTGTTTTGAAGAGGAATATAGGAGGTAAAGTCTATTAACAACATAAACGAACTTATAAAAAATACGGAGGAATTAGTAATGAACAACAAAATGCTGACAAGCACTTTTCAAATTCAAAAGCGCTTACGGATGGAACAAATCATTCAACTAAATGAACTAGCACAAAATTACAAGGGTAAAATTTACTTTATTACAGGAAAAAAGAACGTAGTTGATGCTTCCAAGCTGCCTTCTTTGATTGCCTTCCTGCTTACTTTAGGTCATAACTATGAACTAAAAGCTCTTATAGACGGCGAACAGACTGATGATGTTCTAGAGAAAATGGAAGCAGTTTGCTCACTTAAAGAAAGAAAACAGTACAAAGCATTCTCACTGCAGCAGGCAGTTAAGGTAAAAGTATAAATTCCGGGAATGAACAAACACTAAAAAAAAGAAGAAAAAGGAGACATAACCATGCTAAGAACAATACTTATGGTAGTAGGCGCAATTGTGGTCATCGGCTGGATTATCAGCATGCTGTAATTGCTAACCCCTGTGCTGGCGCTATGCCGGCTTTTTGTGTTGTGCGCTAAATACGCAGGTGCTGTCGCTGCCTCAGACTCAGATAGAGAGTGCAGCTTTTTTTTCTGCCCTTTTTGTATCGTAAACAGATGAGGCTGGGTCAAAACTGCTTTTTCTATTATTATGCATTATTCTCTGGCATTAACAATTTGAAAAAGCGTGAGCTCCTGAAGGAAACTCACGCTTTTTCAAATTGTTATTGTTGGGGTTTTTGTTCCGTATCCCCTGTATCGTCCGGAATGGACTGCTGTGTTGCTTCCGGGTCAGCCGGTTTTTCTTCTTCCTTCTTTTTCCGTTCTTCTTCTTCTTTCTTTTTTCGTTCCTCTTCTTCTTTTTTCTTACGCTCCTCTTCTTCCTTGCGCTTAGCTTCTTCCTCTATCCGTTTCTGCTCTTCCTCTTTGCGTTTTGCTTCTTCTTCCTGTTTACGCTTCTCTTCTTCTTCTTTACGTTTTTGTTCTTCTTCCTGCTGCTTTCTTTCTTCCTCTTCCAGACGTTTTTGCTCTTCTTCCTGATTTTTTTCTTCCTCTAGGCGCTTTTCTTCATCACGCTTCGCTTCTTCTTCCCTCTTTTTTGCCTCTTCTTGCTGTTTCGCTTCTTCCTGCTTTCGCTTCTCTTCTTCTTTTCTCTTTTGTTCCTCATTCTTTTCATTTTTCTGCTGTTCGTCCACTTTCTTTTTCTGCTTTTTAGGTTTGCTGTTCCGCTTTTCTTTTTCAAAATCAGGAAGATCAAAATTTACCTTTTCAACATGCTCTACGGCATTTTTCATGATTGCCCCGAATACCGGAGCCGCGGCCTGACCGCTTGTTGTTTTCAAATAATGGTTTTCGTCGGTCTTGTCATATCCAAGCCAAAGGGCGCCCACCAGGTTAGGCGTGTACCCTACGACCCATTGATCTTTAGTTCCATTAATGGTTTCAGAAGGCATTTGGGTTGAACCTGTTTTTAAAGCAAGATCACGGTCACCCAGCCTTGCTGCTTTTCCTGTTCCTTCTTCAGTAACTCCCTTCAGCATGAAGGTGATTTTTTCAGCAACTTCTTTACTGGTCACTTGCGTCTCTTCTTCATTCCACTCACCTACAAGCTGCCCATCACTGTCAACAATTCTAATGATGGCATGAGCTTTCTGTCTTTTTCCTTCATTTGGAAAAACAGAGAATGCCTCAGCCATATGAATGGGCGCAACACCAGTGTCCAGTCCCCCAAGGCTTATGCTTAAATTTTTGTCGTTATCAGTCAGCGGAATACCGAATCGTTCCACAGCGTTCACTCCCGCTCCCACGCCTATTTCATTTAATGTCCACACTGCTGGAATATTGTAGGAATGAATGAGCGCATCATACATGGTTACTTTCCCGCGATAGGACCTGTCGAAATTTTTAGGCTGATACCCGTTGATATCAAGAGGCTCATCTTCCAGCTCTGAATAAATATCAAAACCTTGTTCCAGTGCAGGAGTATAAGCAGCTATTGGCTTCATTGTGGATCCCGGCTGCCTTTTCAGCTGTGTTGCGTGATTGAACTGCCTGAAGCTGTGTTCTCCTCTTCCGCCAATCAGCGCTCTCAAACCGCCTGTTGCTGGATCAAGCAGCACTGCTCCGCTTTGAACAATCTGTTCTTCCGTTCCTTCAGGAAAAAGCTCATCCTGCTTGAACACTTCTTCCAGAGAACTTTGAATGTCCTGGTCAAGCTCTGTATATATTTGATAGCCGCCAGCCAAGATTTCATTCTGGCTCAGCCCGTACCTTGACATGGCTTCATCAAAGATATGATCTACATAATGAGGAAATCTTCCTTTATAAGGATCGAGCTGCTTGCCTTCCACTTTTATTTCCTCATTTTTCGCCTCATCAGACTCTCTGCTGGAAATAAACCCTTGACTCTCCATAAGGCCAAGCACTGTATTTCTTCTGCTCAGCGACCTTTCAAGATCCTTTGCGGGAGAATAGTAGGAAGGTGCTTTAATCAGTCCTGTAAGAACTGCCGAATCGCTAAGGCTTAAATCCTTCGGCTCTTTCCCAAAGTAGACCTCTGCAGCTCTTTTTAGGCCCCAGGCACCTTCACCATAGTAAATTCTGTTCAAATACAGCTCAAGAATATCTTCTTTCGAATATTCTCTTTCTATTTTCTGGGCAATAAAATATTCATCAATTTTCCTTTGAAACGTTTGATCCTGTGTGAGGAGGGCATTTTTCGCAAGCTGCTGCGTCAGTGTGCTGCCTCCTTCAACAACATTTCCAGCCTGGACATTCCGTACAGCAGCCCGGGCAATCCCTGAAAAGTCAATTCCTTCATGCTTATAAAAGTTTTGATCTTCTGTTGCCACAAGGGCATCGATAAAGTGCTGTGGCACATCTTTAATATCCACCCATTCCGCAGCACGGGTAGCAATTTTGCTGGCAACCTCGCCTTCCTTGCCATAAATGACAGTAGGCTGATAGACGTCCTGCTCCAATTCAGTAATATCCTGTGAAGCTATCATTCTCTCCTGCATCATGAAAAGCAAGCCTGTCACCAATAAAATGAATATAAATAAAGTTGATAGCAGCTTCCAAGGAAATCTTTTCTTATTCCTTGCTTTCCTTTCGCTTCTGTTCATGGCTACCTCCAAACAAATAAAATTTATGATTAACCTTTTGTATTTACCCTCCAGCAGCCTTTTTTAACCCTTCTTCTTCTTTAAGTTTTATAGATTGAAAGTTCAGCCAGCGGGTAATATATATACAAATAGAATGGAAAGGATGAATAACCATGAATCCCGTCAAACACCTTATGGTTGCCTATGATGGAAATGTTGACAGCAAGCAGGCGCTAAAGCTTGGAATAGACTTAAGCAAACAGCTTGAAGCTCATTTATCGGTGGTGCATGTTCATAAAGATTCTGCCGCCAATCCCATGGAGGAACCTATCAGCCCGCTTCCGCCAAACGGCTATCTCGCTGACAACCTGCAAAGTTATCCCATCCGCTCCAGTGTGGATGTAGGTTCAAACATATACCCGCAAGAAAACAACGGCAACAATCCAAGCAGGCCTCTTGTTCATGATGACAGTTCCAGTGAGGTTGTCAGTGAGGCAAGAATGATTCTGGAAGAAAACAATTGTGCAGGAGATATCAAAATTATTGAGGGTGATCCTTCCGATGTTCTGCCTTCCTATGCTAATGAAGTAAACGCAGATTTGATCATTATGGGAAGCCGTGATATCAGCGGTTTAAAGCGAATGATCTTCGGAAGTGTCAGTGAAAAAGTTTCACACCGCTCAAACATTCCTGTATTAATAGCAAAATAGTGAAAAGGCTGTTGAATAATTTCAACAGCCTTTTCTGTGGAGTCAGATAACCGCATTCCCCACTGAGTTTTAGTGAAAGCTATCCCTCTATAAACATTGTTCCTGCAGGCGCCGATACAAGAGGTATAGTTATCATTTCCTAAGGAGCTTATAAAATGGGGATTTTCAAAAGAAACCAAAAAACGAAAATGGCAGGATCGAATATTTCAAGTACTGAAGTGACAGCCGATATTGTATTGAGTGTAACGGACAAAAATCTGCTTGTGCAGCTGAATATGCTGTCTGTCACGACAAAGGACCTTGCTATTTTAAATAGTATTCAGCCAATCATTGAGAAAAACCTTGATGCAATAGTGGCTGCATTTTATTCTGTCATTGTTTCTGAAAGGAATCTGCTGTCTGTAATCAATTCTCACAGCTCAGTTGACAGACTGAAACAGACTTTAAGCAATCATATTTTAAAAATGTTTCAAGGTACGTTAACTGATCAGGATATCGAGCGCATCCGAAGAATTGCTGTCATTCATGTAAGAATCGGCCTTGAGGCAAAGTGGTATATGTGCGCATTTCATCAGCTGCAGGCGTCTTTGCATGCTGCCCTTTCAGAGCATATTGAAGACACAGGCACTGTGCTGGAAGCAACAGGAGCAATCAGCAAAATGATGAACCTTGAACAGCAAATTGTGCTGGAGGCTTATGATGCTGAATATAAAGCGATTGAAATGAAAGCAGAAGAGCAGAAGAAAATGGTCATCAGCAGGGTGAATGAAACTGCGAATACACTGGCGGCCATTTCAGAACAAACCAACGCTGCCCTTCAGGAAATTTATGCACAGACGAAAGAGATTGCTCAATATTCTTATTCTCAGCGGGAAACAGCTGCATCAGCCGAGAACCAGGCAGCCAATGGAAAAAGGGATATTGATGATCAATCACAAGCTATGCTGTTGATCAAAGATAGATCCGGTGAGATTTCACAAAAAATGAAGCAGCTTCAGCAAACTTCCGGAAAAATAACAGACGTGGTTTCCATTGTTACATCTATTGCAGAACAAACAAACCTGCTGGCATTAAATGCAGCCATTGAATCGGCAAGGGCCGGGGAATACGGCAAGGGCTTCTCGGTAGTGGCAAGCGAAGTCAGAAAACTTGCTGAAGAAACAAAGCATTCCGTACAGGGCGTATCCGCATTAATTGATGATATTCATAAACAAACTCAGCAGATGTCCGTCTCCATCTCAGAAGTAAACAAACTGACAACTGTAAGTGCCGACCAAATGAGCGGAATTCACTCATTTTTTCATTCCATTACTGACTTAATGAGTGTGAACACTGGGCAGAGTCACACGCTTCAGGGTGACTTATCACGATTTACAGAATCAATGGGAAACATTTCAAATGCCATGAGTGAAATCGCCGATACATCAGATCAGTTAAAAGAATTGTCAAATTCCATATAAGAGAGCAGCGGCTAATATCAAAGGGAGCCGCTTGCTCTCTTCTTTTTTAGCTACGCTAAATAATCATGGTGATTGGAGGTTCTTTGTTGTCCATCCTTCAAGCCCCCTTGCCGCATTGTTTAGTCCTATCAATCATCAACAGAATTTAACAACTAGGGTACTCTCCGCAATTCAGTTTCTTTCTACGCTACTGAACCTTATAGCTTTATGTACCTTGACTAACCCTTCTCTTCTGCTATATACTTTTACACATAAAAGCAAAAAAGCGTTTAAGTGATAAAGGAGACATCTGAGACTATGAATCTACAACAATCTAAAACAGGCTTTTCATTTTTAGAATCTGTCATCATACTGATTGGATTTATCATCATTATTTTCGGGAGCTTGTTTTACTTAAAAACAGAGCCGCACCTTCCTCTCCTGATCTGTCTGGCAGGGCTTGGAATTGCCGGACTCTTTAAAAAATACAGCTGGAAGAATATTGAGCAGGGCATTGTTTCAGGAATTTCAAAGGGCGTACAGCCTTTTATACTCCTGGCTGTCATTGGAATGCTGATCGCAGCCTGGCTATATAGCGGAACTATTCCCACTGTCATTGTGTATTCTCTTGAAATAATTCATCCATCTTATCTTTTGATTACTGCCCTGATCGGCTGTACGTTGATTTCTTCTCTTATAGGAAGTGCTTTCACTACAATCAGCACTGTCGGCATTGCACTGATGGGTGTAGCTGCAGCTTCCGGGGTACCGCTTGAATGGGCAGCGGGAGCAGTGATTTGCGGAGCTTGCTTTGGGGACAAAATGTCACCAATGTCAGATACAACTAATTTTGCATCAGGAGTGGCCGGTGTTGATATTTTCAGCCATATTAAACATATGTCAAAAACAACCATTCCGAGCTATCTTTTGTCTTTCGCAGTTTTTTTCTATGCAGGAAGCTCCTTTGACTTATCAAATGCCAGCACAGAGAATCTTGCAATCATTTCAAATGCGATTCAGGAAACAGTCAATATCAGCCTGCTCACATTGCTTTCACCGCTTGCAGTCATTGTTCTGGCAGTCTTAAGAAAACCTGTTATCCCTTCTCTTTTGGCAGGAATCGTAACTGCAGGGATTACAGGCTGGCTGCTTCAGCCTGACACAAGTCTTGCAGAATTTTTAACAGTTTTGCAAAACGGGACAGCATTTGACGTACAAACAGAGCAGGCAGCGTCCATTCTCAACCGTGGCGGCCTGCAATCTATGATGTGGTCAATTTCTTTAATTTTAATCGCTTTTGGACTGGGGGGCTTGATGGAACAGCTCGGAGTGATTCGCTCTCTGATGAATGGATTGATTCTAGGCATACAAACAAAAGGAAAGCTGGTGCTTGCCACCGTAGCTTCCGCTTTTGGAGTTAACCTTGTAACAGGTGAACAATATCTATCCATCCTGATTCCGGGACAATCGCTGCTGCCTGTATATGACAAACTTTCCGTAGACAAAAAGTTTCTGTCCAGAAGCCTTGAAGATGCAGGAACTCTCATGAATCCCCTGATTCCATGGGGAGTCAGCGGGGCCTTTTTTTCACAATCACTCGGGGTCAGCGTAATAGACTATCTGCCCTATGCAATCTTTCTATACACGGCACCCCTATTTTCTATCTTGTTTGGCTTTCTGCCAGACAAACGTCGTTCAGCTTCTCAGCCCGCCGGCGACTTTCAGCGAAATCAGCAGTAGTAAAATAGCAAAAGAGATTTTCTCCCCTCTTTGTATAGGGAAATTGGGGAGAACTTTTCGGGAAAACGGGCTGAATTTTCTTTGAACGGTGTTATACAACTAATTAATAACATCAAGGTTTAAATATAATCAGCATGAGGGGTAAGGTACGAACTAAACAATCTGATAGTAGGCGATGATTTACTTGAGGTGGTTCGTTTAGTGCGGACTTATTTTTGAAAATACATGTAAAATTTAAGGTAAATTGGTTACAGAGATTACAAAAAAGCAGTATACCTCACTTTATACTTGAAACGCATAACAAAGAAATGCTGGCTTAACTATTGCAAAATGGAAAAAGGCGATAGTGTCATCGCCAGGTCTATGCGTCTTTATTTGTACGTTCCTTATAATAAATAAAATCAACCCGCTCTTTAGTTTTCATAAGTAGTGAAGTTAAAATTGCAGTATATATAGTTGTTAAAAGGATTGCAATAATTCCTACACCTAACAGATTATTATTACGATTCAACAATACCACCACCTTTTAATCATATGTTGTTCTTGAAACTTATTTTTATTCAAAAAAAACAAGGAATAGGAGCAGTTGAATCATCATACTCAAGCACTATTTTTTTCTAGAAACGATGCTGGTGAAATGTCAGTTATATTGAAAATCACTTACAAACAAGAGGGATAGATGTGATATTTTACCTAGAGATAAAAAAAAAGCGATGGAATATTCCATTGCTTTTTCTAATGCTTGCTATTATTGTTAGGAACTATGACGGTTGCATCTCTCAACTCAACCCGTTATCCTTCGCCTGCTTTTATCTATTTGTGCACGCTTTTCTCTTTCTGTATTTCCTGTTTAAAAAGCTCCTGCAGCTTTCTTGTCAAGCTTCCGGGAACACCGCTGCCGATAATTTGATGATCCACCAGCTTAACCGGTACTATTTCAATTGTTGTAGATGTAATAAACGCTTCATCGGCTTCTTTCAGATTTCCTAGCTGAAAGGGCTGTTCATAGAAAGGAATGTTTTCATTGTTACAAATTTCCTTTATTTTCATTCTTGTAATGCCGTTTAATATGAGGTTATTTGCCGGGTGTGTGTATACCGCTCCATCTTTAATGACATAAAAGTTGGTGGATGCCCCCTCTGTAATCATGCCGTTTCTGTGAAGAAGGGCTTCATAACAGCCATTTTCGAGTGCCTCCTGTTTAGCCATCACGTTGCCAAGCAGGTTCAAGCTTTTGATATCGCAGCGAAGCCATCTCATATCTTCAGATGTCTTCAGACCAACACCATGAAGCTGTTCCAGCGAAGGCTTTCTCGGGTTCATTGGATAAGCCAGCCACTCAGCACGAACAGAGCTGTCAGGAAAAGCATGATTGCGGGCACACGCTCCCCTTGTAACCTGTATGTATACTGAACCGTTTTCCAGCCCGTTTTTTTCCGCCAGTTCTGACAGTGACTGTTTTAGCTCTTCAATGGATAAAGGAAGCACTAATCGAATTTCACGTGAACTTCGTTCAAGACGCTCCAAATGTTCATCAAGGGTAAAAAAAGCACCTTCATAAACTCCAACAACCTCATAAACACCGTCACCAAATTGACAGCCTCTGTCATCCAAATCCAAATACGCTTCTTCACGTTCCTTAAATACTCCATTTTGTAAAATAATCAATGCCGTCAGCTCTCCCCTCTTTTAGTATCTATATACATGTATATCCCATCTTAGCATAACTTTTGCTGCATGCAGGAGAGAAATGCTGTCAGCTGCTGGTAAACGCAAAAAGAGAACGGAAAAACATTTAGCATTTTCTTTGATAATGCGATAAAATTCGACAATTGGTTATTTTTTGTTGAATTACGGGTAGCTGTCTTATATGATAGATTTATAGAAAAACACAACATCTTGTTTTTATACATAAAAATAAATACTATATATTGTAATAACCATCATAACAAAGGTGCTTTCAGCTTAATAGGGAATTTGGTGAAAGACCAGAACTGTCCCCGCAACTGTAAGTGTATCGAACTGAGATAAACCACTGTACGAACTGTACGGGAAGGACTCATAGTAGGAAGACACAAGTCAGGAGACCTGCCTTTGTTTTAAAAGATGTTTCGAATTCTTCGGGGGTTGAGGAGATGAAACGATGGGGATAAAAGGCGTGTTTTTGACCTTTTCGACTATCGTTTGATCCGCTCAATAAGGAGTGGATTTTTTTAATTTACGGAAAGGGATGTTGAACATGAATAACAGCTCAGTGCTGGACAATAACCGATTAACAGAAGTGCTTTCTATTATAGCTGATGCCGCTGAGGGACTGGAAGCAGTGCAAATTGAAGAGTATACGGAAAGAATTCAAAACGCTCTTCAGCAAAAAGATTATGAAAATGATAAGCAGCTGGCAAACCTGCTGATTCTCGAGGGGCTTTCCAATATTTCAGAATATGAACCGCAGTGGACGTTCTTTTGCTCACGCATCTATCTCCACTATTTATACAAGGATGCTGCAGCGGCCAGGAACTATCCTGCAGAGCATAAATATGGATCTTTTTATGAATTGATCAGCAATTTGGCTGAAATCGGCATTTACAGCACAAACCTGCTTGAAGCCTATACAAGAGAAGAGATTTCTTATCTTGAAACAATCATACAGCCTCAAAGAGATAAATTATTTACATACGTTGGGCTGAGAACACTAGCTGACAGATATTTGGCCCGCAATTACGATAAACAAGTGTATGAGCTTCCGCAGGAGCGTTTTATGATTATTAGTATGACCCTGATGGCAAAGGAGCTTCCGGACCACAGGCTCAAACTCGTTGAAGAGGCATACTGGGCACTTTCCAGCCTCTATATGACGGTTGCAACGCCGACTCTCTCCAATGCCGGCAAATCTGTGGGACAGCTGTCAAGCTGCTTCATCGACACGATTGATGACAGCCTTCAAGGTATTTTTGACAGTAACACAGACATTGCAAATCTCTCAAAAAGCGGTGGAGGCATTGGCGTTTATTTGGGAAAAATCCGCAGCAGGGGAAGCGACATCAGAGGCTACAAAGGCGTTTCTTCCGGAGTGCTTCCTTGGATGAAACAGCTGAACAACACAGCGGTGAGCGTTGATCAGCTGGGGCAGCGGAAAGGTGCTGTCGCTGTCTACCTTGATGTGTGGCACAAAGATATCTTTTCCTTCCTGGATTCCAAGCTTAACAATGGAGACGAGCGCCTGCGTACGCACGATCTTTTTACAGGTGTCTCCATTCCCGACATTTTTATGGAAGCCGTTGAACGCAGAGAGGACTGGCACTTATTTGACCCTCATGAAGTTCGGACAAAGATGGGCTACAGCCTTGAAGATTATTATGACGAGGAAAAAGGGAACGGCTCCTTCCGCAAGCGTTACATGGAGTGTGTTCATAACGAGGAGCTGAGCAGAGAGAGTGTTCCTGCAATTGACATCATGAAAAGAATCATGATCAGCCAGCTTGAGGCAGGTACTCCTTATATGTTTTACAGAGATGAAGTGAACAGGAAAAATCCCAACAGCCACCTGGGAATGATATACTGCAGCAATCTTTGTACGGAAATTACACAAAATCAAAGCCCCACTACAGTGGATGAGCAGTACACAGAGGATGGAAAAATCATTACTGTCAAAACACCCGGAGATTTTGTGGTGTGCAACCTCTCGTCTATTAATCTTGCTAAGGCAGTAAGTGATGATGTGCTGGAAAGACTGATCAGCATACAGGTCAGAATGCTTGATAATGTTATCGATTTAAATGATATACCAGTTCTCCAGGCAAAGATGACAAACCGCAAATATCGTGCGGTCGGACTTGGCACCTTTGGCTATCATCATTTGCTGGCTTTAAAGCAGATCAAATGGGAAAGCGAGGAAGCGGTCAGCTTTGCAGACGAGCTGTATGAAAAGATTGCCTTCTATACGATTTTTTCAAGCATGGAGCTCAGCAAAGAAAAAGGTGCCTACCCCGGCTTTGAAGGCTCAGACTGGGCTGCAGGAACCTACTTCAGCAAACGCAGCTATGATTCTTCCAGAGTTGACTGGGAAGGCCTCAGCAGGGATGTGATGAAGCACGGCATCCGGAACGGCTATTTAATGGCTGTCGCGCCGAATGCTTCAACCTCCATTATTGCAGGCAGCACGGCCAGCATTGATCCAATCTTTCAAAAGGTGTATTCCGAGGAAAAGAAAGATTATAAAATCCCGGTCACTGCCCCGGACTTAAACAGTGATACAACATGGTACTACAAATCTGCCTATTTCATCGATCAGCAGTGGAGCATCCGCCAGAACGCGGCACGGCAGCGCTATATAGACCAATCCATTTCCTTTAACTTTTATGTGATGAACTCTATTAAAGCCAAGGAGCTCCTTCAACTGCATATAGAGGCTTGGAAAAATGATTTAAAAACTACCTATTACGTAAGGTCAACTTCTTCTTCACTTGAAGAATGCGATTCCTGCGCCAGCTAAAGGAGCGAAAAAGAATGTCAGAACAGCAGTTAACAGCCCGGCTTCTCATTGATCCAAACGCACCAAACAGATCGACCGGCATTATTAATGGAAGCAGCTCTAACATCTTGAATTGGGATGACATTGCTCATCCCTGGGCTTTCACCAAATACAAGAGAATGCTCGCCAATTTTTGGACACCATTTGAAATCAACATGTCACAGGATGTAAAACAGTTTTCGGAGCTTTCTCAGGACGAAAAGGACGCCTTTTTGAAAATTATTGGACTGCTTGCCCTGCTGGACAGTGTTCAGACCGATTATGCAGGCAAAGTCGCAGATTATATAACAGATTCCAGCATCAATGCTCTGATGATCATCCTTGCCCAGCAGGAAGTAATCCATAATCACTCCTATTCTTATGTACTTTCAAGCCTCGTGCCGAAGAACACGCAGGACGAAGTGTTTGAATATTGGAGACAAGAACCCACCCTTCTAGAACGAAATAAATTTGTCACGAACGGTTATATAGATTTTGCGGAAAATCCATCCCCCGACAATCTGTTAAAGTCCATTGTGTATGATGTTATTTTAGAAGGATTGTTCTTTTACTCAGGATTTGCTTTCTTTTACAATCTTGCCCGCAATCAAAAAATGGTGTCAACGAGCACAATGATCAATTATATTAACAGAGATGAGCAGCTTCACGTTGATTTATTTGTGAAAATTTTTAAAGAAATTCTCGCAGAAAACCCCCAGTATAATACACCGGAGCTGGCCGGTTTTGTAAAGGAAACTTTTAAAAAGGCTGCCGAGCTGGAGATACAGTGGGGCAGGGAAATCATCGGGAACAAAATTGACGGCATTCACCAGGAAGATCTCGAGGATTATATTAAATTTTATGCGAACGTCCGATGCAATCAGCTTGGGTTTGACCGTCCTTTTGAACAGAACAGAAGCAATCCGTTCAAATGGATCAAAGCATATGAAGATGTTGATTCAGGGAAGTCTGATTTTTTTGAGCAAAAATCAAGGCAGTACACAAAAGTGAATCATGTTGATAACGGTTTTGATGATCTTTAATAAGGAAAGCCAGCTGCACAAATGCTAAAGGGTTCAATTTTGAGGTGCTTTTCTAAAAATTAGCACCAAAATGACAAGCCTTTTGACGCTTCAAGTAGCATATAAAAAAGCAAAACTCGCCCTAAAGTTGGCGAGTTTTCTTTGTTATAAATGCCGGTCCTTCTTTAACTAAAGCTACCCGTTAGTTCAAGTGTAATTGTTCACGCACTAACTATACTTGGCTTTTTCCCAATCACTTTTTAATAAACTGTAAACAATCAAATTATGTAAATAACCATTCAAGTAGTAATTATCACGTAAAATTCCTTCCTTTATGAAACCAAGTTTTTCGGGTAATGCCCTACTTCTTAAATTATCTTCTGCACAGCTTATTTCAATTCGATTTAAATTTAATGTATTAAAGGCATAATCTGTTAAATTTTCTACACATCTTATTACTATGCCCTTCCCTTCAAAACCAGGTGATAACCAATACCCAAAACTTGTTTTCTTTCCCTGCCAATCTATTTCTGGAAAAGCCACCATTCCTACTAGTTCTCCTTTAAAGAAGATTCCAGCATTAATTGCAGTATTGGATATGTATTTATTTCCCCATTTGTCAATTGAACTTTGAATATCTTCAACAGTTTTTTTACTGTCAATCCATGGCAGCCATTCTTTTAAAAACTCACGATTTTTATCTATAATATTGAATAGTTGACCAGCATTTTTATTGGTTAATAATTTTAATGTAATATCCTCATCCACAATATTAAAAAACATTATTTACACTCCCAGTACTTCATTGGTTATTAAAACCACTAACCTGCCCCTTTAGTTTAACATTAATTTCCTTTTGTTGGACAAAGAAAAAAGCACTCCTTATTGAAGGAATGCTCCCGTTAGTTAACTAAGAAGTTTCTCTCATAACATTCGATATACTCAGCAGGTTCAACCTTAAAAAGCTCTCTTATATTCTTCGTTTGTTTAGATGACACATAATTCGAAACAAGTTTCAAACCGAATAGATATCCAGCAAAAACTGGAATTCCTTTCTTACGATTCCCAAAGCATAAAGGACTCTTTATTATATCGTCTACCGATTTAAAGTGATTCTTGCATTCATTCCAATATCTTAATTCTTCCTCATATGAAAGGTTGTCCTTCCACCATCTCTTATCTTTATATAGTGATAGGCTAAAATACTCTGCTGTCCCCTCCATCTTATACCATTCTTCAAGTGTAAATGTATTTAAGGATAAGTTATATATTGGATTTTCTGGGCTTGCGTGATGGCATTCGTGAGCGAGTAAATATTGAAAAAAGTCGATGTCTGGTTGAGGTGGAATTGCACTGATTATGTTGCCAGTACCATTTGTAAAGGCATTGGTCCACATCGACTGTGGAAACTCTTTGAAGAATGGATTAGGCAAGGCAGGTACAACTGTAATACGCATTTTGTTAAAAGTTAAATAACCAGAAACGGTTAGAAATGTTTCTTCTATTATCGCTTTTATTTCATCTGTATCCCATATTAGGCTCATTATTTCGGTTTCATTTAGTTCTTTAAATTTATTTAATTGAAATCGTTGAACCAGTTATTCCCAATCAGTTATCCAGGTTTTCTCGGATACCAAACCACCGAATTCTTCCTTTAAATAATCATCAAGATGATTGCGATTTGAAAAGAGTTCCGCAGGTGTAATTTGTTTGATCTTAAGCATGATTTGTACCCCTTTCTTTAAAGATCATTACTATAGATCTTTTCTCATATGAATGATTTTCCTTTTGAAGAAACGCTCCCCGTTAGTTGAATAATAAAAATAGATTTTATTAATTAACGACAATATTTACACTCCAAAGCCTTTGTACATTCACTAATTTCTGTTCATTGAATTCCATTCTATAAATATCAGGTTTTGATGTGCCATATAAAAAATCCAAGTCATAAATGCTATCGAAATAACTCATCATTAATGTCATAACAGCCCCGTGAGTACCTATCACTAGTTTTTTATCTCTATAAGTTTCTAATAGTTCTCTTAAGACCTTTATAGCTCTTTTTTGACAATCAGCATTTGATTCTCCTCCTTCTAAAGAGAAACTTGGTTCAGAAAATGACTTTTTCAAAAGTGGGACCAGTTCTTCATCTGATACTCGATTGTTTCCAGAAGAGAATATCCTCTCTTTTAAATCTTCAAAAACCAAAACTTCCTCCCCATTTTGTTGAGCAATCTGTTCTACAGTTAAAATTGAGCGTATGTATGGACTTGAAACAACTACATCAATTTCTTTATCTTTCAAAATGCCAGCCACTCGTTTAGCATCTAAATAACCTTTTTTGGTTAACCCCTTGGCTTTTTCATTTCCTTCTTTTGGCGATTCACCGTGTCTCACCATATAAACAAAAGTACTCATAATATATATACCTCCAATAACCTTCTCTTTATATCTAATTAAACTAACCTGTCCCGTTAGTGGAATAGGAACAAATATTCCCGCAGGGACAAATGACGTTGAAAATTGCCAACTATTTTGACATTATATATTTTGATGGTACAACAGATATTGTACTTTATAAAATATAATGTCATTTACTTTGTCAAAAACGGTGCAATAGGTTAAAAACCTTAATAAACAAAGAAAATGACGTGTGCCACTTCACACGTCATTTCTTATGTCATTTATTGATAAAGCACCAAACGGAACCCTTTACACAAATGCAGCTGGCTTCTTTTACAACAAATCATTCATCAACTTTTCAGTTTTTCCACCAATTCTCCAATTGGCGAGTGAAATGTATAATCAAAAAGATAGTCCATCTTGGTAGGCTCTTTGTTCACCAGCACCTTGATCATATCTGTCCTGAATTGAAAATCTTTTACAACCTGATTCACAGGATAGACTTCAAGCGAAGTGCCCATGACCAGAAACAAATCTGATTCATTGACATGCGTGTACATCTCTGAAAAATGATGCACCACATCGCCAAACAGAACAACATCAGGCTTTAATACTGCCTCACATGGCACCCCTTCGCTCTTTTCCCCCTCACAGGCTGGCACCTCAAAACGATTCACAAATTCCAGTGAATATTTCTTTTCACATTCCGGACAGGTTGCCGTCTGAACAGTTCCATGCAATTCATACACGTTTGAACTGCCGGCTTTCGTATGAAGGCCATCAACATTTTGCGTGAAAATATGAATATCTTTCCCCTGATCCTCGAGCTCTTTCAGGAAGGCATGTCCTCTGTTGGGCTGATAATCAGAAGAAAGTTTGGTCTGAAAAATATCCTTATAATGCTGCCAGAACGTCTCCGGCTGAGATTCAAAAAAGGGACGGCTGATTACATCCATTCTTGATAGATCCTCAGTCCAAATTCCCGCTGTAGACCTGAAATCAGCAATGCCTGAATCTGTGCTGATCCCTGCACCGGTTAAAACTGAAATTTTCCGGGCGTTCAGTATTAATTCTTCAATGCTTTTTTCTTTCAGCATGCTGGCCACCTCTTCTATTCATATAGACTATGACGATCTGACTGCCGGTTTTATGCTTAAACCGCGGTCAATCCGCAGTGCAACAACCAGAAACGACAGCCCTGCCATAAATCGGACTATAGATATAATACCCATTGCTGCATTCATTCCAACCTGGTTTAACAGAAATACACCAAGCTGGGGAGCAATAAAGCCAACAATGGCAAGCAGAAAATTATAATTTGCTATATAAGTTGTTCTGTCTTTTTCTGGAGAAGCCTTTAACAGCTGATTAAATAAAAGCAGATTGGTTCCTGAAACAAACAGACCGATCCATAAATTGATTCCTGTCAGATACAATAGATTGGTAGACATGACTGTCAGAATTGGAGCGGTTGCCATTCCCGCAGCTGCCACGAACAGCACCATTGTGTTGCCCCATTTTTCTGCAGCTCCTGCCCACCATTTCATGCTGATAATTTGAGCCAGCTGATTCGTTACTGTAAAAAGACTCAACCATAGAGCTGTGGCGTTCGCTTCCCGAATATGAAAAATGCTGAAAAGCGACCAGGCCATTTGGGCTCCGAAGTTAAATAACAAGCCGCAAATAATAAAAGCCACATACGGCTTATATCGGAAGATCGCTAAGGAAAAACCTCTCTCTGCTGTTTTTGCTGCTTTCACGTCCATAGTTTTGGGAGGTTCTTTATGTTTCATTAAATAGTAAACTTCTATTAAGGCAAAAAGAAAGCCCACAATAAATAATACCTGATAGGGAAAAGCAGATTTCTGATTATAGTAAGTAAGGAAGAAACCAGTGGCAAATGTGATAAGAAGCGCCATTACGGCGTTAAGACGGTTACGCAGGCTGAAGAAATGTCCTCTCCTTTCCTCAGGCACCAAATCTCCAATCATTGACTGCCAGGAAAGCAAGGACAAAGTCCCCGGAAAATTTAATAATCCTATTAATGCCAGAAGCGCCCAAGCAGCATAGCCAGGGGCAAGGAAGGGAACAAACATGATCAGCATAAATAAAAAACGCGCGGCTAAAGTAGAAATAACAGTAAAGTTTTTTTTGCTGGCAGAGCGGTTCAGCCAGATAGCACCCGGGATAAGAGCAATCATGCCAATAATCGACGGCAGCGCAGTAATCAGCCCTACTTGCTGGTTTGAAGCACCTAGGACTCCTATCGCAAATAATGGGATATAGGCAGAAACAGCTGTGACAGAAATTGTCGAAGCCATCCCACTATAGATGCTCATTTTTTCATTTTTTTCCAATTTCAAGTACTTAAATCCCCTTTTTTCTAGAATACTTTTAGGATTGTAATATGCCGCTTTTTCTATGGCAAGGGGATTAAAGAAAAACAGTTCCATTAGCTTACCTTCTCAATTAAGAACAAGTGATTCAACACAAATACCCCGGAGAGATAGAAGATGCTTCTAACTTCCGGGGTATGCTTCCAATTTGTTTTATTAAACCTCAACCTTTGGTTTTTCCTGCATAAGCTCATGCTTTCCTGCACCTTCGATATAAAGAGTTTGACTCGGAAAGGCAAAGGCAACATCTTCTTCTTCCAAAATGGACATAATCTGATAATTGACGTCCTGCTTTACGCGCAAATACTCAGCATAAACTGTCGTTTTCGTGAAAAAGTTAAAAAAGATATCCAGGCTGCTGTCTGCAAATTTATCAAAGTTCACCATAATCACTTCATCATGAATATCTTCATGACGCAGAAGCATCTCACGTATTCTGTCTACACTTCTCTCGAGCTGAACACGGGAAGTTGAATAAGTGACTCCGACAGAGAAGGTAATTTGTCTTTTCCCCATTTTAGACCAGTTCATGATGGGTTCATTTGAAAGAGTTGAATTTGGGACAGTGACAATTGCCTGCTGAAACGTTCTGATTTTCGTGCTTCTAAACGTGATATCCTCCACAATGCCTTCAACACTTGGCGTTTTTACCCAGTCGCCAATCGTAAACGGTTTTTCAGTAATAATGATAACCCCTCCGAAAAAGTTACCGATTGTGTCTTTTGCAGCGAGAGCAAATGCAAGTCCACCAAGTCCAAGTCCTGCAATAAATCCATTTACATCATATTCAAACTCCTGTGCAATAATGCTGAACGTAATGGCAATGATGACAAAGCGCAGCATCTTTGACAGAAACGGCACAAGAATATCATCCATTTCAAGCTGAAAACGATCATTTACCCTTTTTAAGAGTATGGAGGATGACGAAGTCAGGTTATACAAGCCTGATGCAATTAAAATCACGATAGAAGACTTGTAAAGCGATTGAATAAACAAACTCTGATTTTCAAAAGTAGATGACGTCCTGTAGGCCAGATACATCCCGGTAATAACAAAAAACCAGCGCAGCGGCTTTTCATACGCAAGCAGCGTATTCGTAAAAAACATTGTGGGCGTTTTATTGGAAATTCTTAAAATCAGCCTGAAGACATACTTCGTGAACAGCTTTCGCAGCACCAGAAATAATAGGAAGATACCAAGACCCAAGCCAACAGAATAGAAGGTATCCAAGTATATATACCTTTCAAACATGTAATTTTTCTCTCCTTTTACTATCAATAACACATTATTATACTACTTTTATTTTATTCTTCAATCAAGCTGAAGAGTCATCTTATAGTTTTCGTACGGAAGGCCTTTTTTCTGCTGAGCTTTGGCATAATTCCTCTGAAATTGTCCTGAAGAGTTTGGGTTTAGTGCGTTTAGATTTCACAAGTCGGCTCCCCATCCTTCAAAAAAATAAACGGAAGAATTCCGGTTAATTTTTAAATAGGCCGTTTTTCAGAGAAAATAAGGGAATGAATTCCGCTTAAGCTGCTGAAATCCACCCATTTTCAGGCTTTTCTTTTCTATAGACGGAAATCCTCCGTTTATTGGAGCCCATTTACCCTGTTTTTTCTGAATAGGCGGAATTCCTCCGTTTATCTATGTATAGTGGCTATCACAAGGTCCTCCCCACCTCAAAAAGACCATCCACTATTCCTACGGCATTTTTATCCCCAACCTTCACTCCTTTTATCATTAGACGGGTGTATTTCTAAACTAGTTTCATTTATAAGGTTACGATCGTACAGGCAGAGTGCCTGGCAGAAGCCCAAACACAAAAAAACTGCTGATGAGATATCAGCAGATTGATGACAGTTCGTTTTCTGTTTCCTTTAGGCTATGATGCTGGGCGCGGCAGACTTACTTTTCGTTTTTCCTGACATCTTTGTCAATAAGAACCGCCTTGTAGATTTCCTCATTGCTTTGTACTTTAATTGCTTCCTCAACTCTGATTCTTCCTTTGCCCATGTATCTCGCCTCCTTTCTTATATCATAATAAATCTGAATATTTTGTAAATAAACAAATTGGCCTAATTTTCTGGTTTTTTATGTATGTAGTGACGACCTTCGACAGTTACTTTCCAGGAATAATGGACAAGATCCCCAGTTCTCGCAGGATGGAAGGCTCCAATATGTCGAAATAATAACAAGGCCTGCAACAGAAAAAGCCCGCCGCGCGGCGAGCTCAGATCCGGAAAATACATCAGATTTTTTGCATGGTAAGAATATACCAGCCGCCTTCTTTAATCACAGGCCTGAAGCTGTTAATAGCAAGACCTGCTTCTGCTGCAATGTTTTGCATGTCTTTTTCTTCAGGAACCGGATATAAATTATCAAATGCAGTGAAGAAGCTGTTAAACACACTAGAGAACTGCTTGCCGTGCCTGGAGTGCTGAATAGGTGTAATGACAGAGATGGTTCCTTTCCCTGTCAGCCAGCTGCCCAGCTGCTGAAACAGCTTGCCCCTGTCTTCAGGCGAGAGATAATGAAGCATATTGTTTACCATGATGTAATCATATTTCTCCCCAGTTGACCAGCTTAGAGCGTTTTCACAGCGGATATCAATGTGCCCGCAATTCTGGCATCGACGCTCCGCTTCCTGGGCCACCTCTTCATTGAGTTCAATTCCTGTTAGCTTTAGGCCGGGATTTGCTTCCGCCAGCCTGCGAATATACCCTCCATGCCCGCACCCTACATCAAGAACATTTTCTGCTCCCTGCTTTCTGATCATGGCCGCTATCTTTGGAAAGGCGAGCTGTTCTAGCAAAGAGGACGTTTGAGCCACTGTCATTCCATGTTCTTCATGATCAAAGGTTTGTTTCTCCTGTGATTGCATCAGATGCGGATAGTTTAATAGAGTAGGAATATGAAGTTCCATCATCTCTTTCAGAATGACGCCTGTGGATCTCGGATTTCGCTTGCTGGAAGGCAGCATAAAGCTCCGGGATGTCCGAAACCGGTTTTTGGAGGCTCTTTTCATATATTTAATAGATACGCCTACATCTATCCATCTTTCCAGCAGGTCTTCTTTCAGTGACTTTTGGACAGCCACCTCATGAATGGTTTTCGGCTTTCTGAAGGTTTCGTAAAGATCAAGCTCGTACCCTATATAAGCATGCCAAGTGTACAAAAACGGCATGTTTCTTTTCATCCAGCCCCTGGCTTTAAAAACCCTTACATATTCCTTAAGCATGGCTGTTCCCTCCCTTTGTTCTCCAAGGATAATCGTTTTCGCTTGAAAACATATAACGCTCATGCATGAGCTGGATGTTCTGATAGGTTCTGGCCGGCAGCATGCCAACCTGGATCATCCTGTCCAAAAACGTTTCTTTCCAAATGCCTAGCCCCGAGATGTTCAGCATTTGCTTTGTGTGCAGCTTAGGGTCCTTTGTCATTTGCTTGATACCCTTGTTTCGAATTCTCGTAAAATACTTAAAGGGCTTGGAATACGGTATGGAAGAAAGATGGCTGATATTCAGGATGTGCTCCACCCTTGGCCGTCTGACTTCTTCATACCAATCCAAATATTTTTCAGGCTCGTAGCCGTTTTCAAAAATCCAGCACAGCAGTTCTCCAAGCGCGTCTCCATCCTGGATAGCCAGATTCATTCCCTCCCCCGCCATCGGGTGAACACTGTGAGCTGCATCTCCTATGATGGCTTTGTTGCCTTTCACATAATGTTCAGCATGAAAATGAACAGGTATCATCAGCTGAATTTCTTTCCAGCTTTTTATCTGAGTTACATATCCATCGAGATCCGGACAAAGCTCCAGATATCTTTCATGAAAATATTGAATTCCTTTTTCTTTCATTTCTTTGTATTCTCCGGATGATATAAGATACACTGTTCTCACTTTGTTATCAGGGAGCGGAAACAATCCTAAGAAAGTATGAGCTGTGGAGATCATCCTGCCTTCTGTAAGGGAAGGCGGCCTTGGAAAAGAGACAGTAAGAAAATGATGGTCATAAGTTTGTTCCTTCACGGGAACGTTCATCGCTTCTCTCACTTTTGATTTTCTTCCCTCTGCGCCGATATACACATCCGCCTCTATTTCCAGCTCTTGTTCACTGGTTTTAACAAGTGCTTTTCCATTACGGAAGCCTGTAAAACGAGCCGGCCGGATCAGATTGAAGCCCTGATACTTTTCCGCTTCCTCAAGGAGAATATTTTTCAGGATTTCATGAGGAATCATCAATGCGTAATTGTATCTGCTGTTGATGATGTTATAGTCCATAACAGCTTTGCCAAGCTGATGATACTGATCGTTCTTTCGCTTCATTTCTATGATTTCTATTTCATTTATGGGGTGCCCCGTTGAGATCACTTGCTCCTGAACTCCGGCCTGCTCAAACAGCTGTATGCTTTTCGGCTGAAGCAGTTCCCCTTTATAAAGATGGGCACTGTTTTTTGTCTGCTCTGCCACTGTTACATCATATCCGCACTTAGCCAGCTTCAGGGCAGCCATAAGGCCGCCAACCCCGCCGCCTGCAATCATGACCTTCGTTTTCAAACTACCACCGCCTTAGCCATTTCATTCCACCTTCTTACAAAAATGAAACGCTCTCAATGCTCTTCTGATGGAAAAGATTGCATTCCGTCTAGCTGAAAGTGCAAAAAAAGGATGTTACCTGAGGTAAACATCCTTAATCACGATCTACATGCAGTACTTCTTCCTGATTGTTGACAACCCGCTCTGCCACTTCTTCACACTGCTCTGCACCCATTTCGAACCTTGTGAGCATCTCGTTGTATGCAAGAATCTTTCCTTCAATTCTTGCTCTCTTCATATCATCAAGATCTCCCTGTGACTTCAGCTGCTCGCAATGCTCCCTGGCCATCGTCTTCAAATAAGAAGCTACATTTGTTTCTCCGAAATTACTCAGCATGTCTCTCACCCCTGATTAGATTTACTCTAACTTTACCCTTGCTTCAGGAATTAAAAACAAATATTGGAAAGGGACAGAGGGACGGGTACATCGTCCCATCCCTCTGATAAAAAACTCAAGCTATTCCTTCACCTTCAACAAACGCAGTCCGTTCAATGTCACAAGCAGAGTTGCTCCCATATCTGCGAAAATGGCAATCCAGAGCGTGAGCCAGCCTGGAATGACAAGGAGAAGGGCCAGCACTTTAATCAGGAGGGAGAAGGTAATATTCTGTTTAATAATGCTAAGCGCTTTTCGGCTGAGCTTAATGGTGAACGACAGCTTGGCGGGATCATCCCCCATCAGAGCAATATCCGCTGTCTCCAATGCAGTGTCAGTTCCTGCTCCGCCCATGGCCACCCCAACAGAAGCGGCCGCCAGAGCAGGTGCATCGTTCACGCCGTCTCCCACCATTGCGACAGTGCCGTAAGTGTCTCTGAGTTCTTTTATTTTTTGCAGCTTATCCTGCGGCATCAGTTCTGCAAACACTCTGGAAACCCCTGTTTCATGTCCGATGGCCCTTGCTGTTTCAGGATTGTCTCCTGTCAGCATAAGGGTTTCCTTTACACCAAGCTGATGAATGCTGCTGATCGCTTTCCTGCTGGACTCCCTGACCGTGTCCGCGACAGAAACCAGTCCAAGCACCCTGTTTACATCCGCTGCAAGCATGACCGTTCTGCCTTGCTGCTGTTCTTCTTGAATTCTGTTTTTCATCTCCAATGAAAGCGGCTGTGACAGCTCTTGTTCGATAAATTCAGGTTTTCCTATCATATAGTGAACTTCATTGATTTTTCCCTTTATACCCTTTCCGGTAACAGAAAGAAATTCAGTCACTTCCACTTCTTCAAAGCCCAGCTTCTGCTCTTCAGCCCAGCGGACAATCGCTGTTCCCAAAGGATGCTGCGACTGCTTTTCCAGAGCCGCCATAATCACAATGACTTCCTCAGGTGAAACGCCGCTTTCTGCCGGTTGAAAAGAGGTGACCTTGGGCTTTCCGTGCGTTAATGTCCCAGTTTTATCAAAAGCAACCGCAGAAATCCGGGCCGCTTCTTCGAGATAAATTCCGCCCTTTATCAAGATACCTTTCCTTGCCGCATGTCCGATGGCCGTGACAATCGCTACAGGAGTCGAAATTACAAGGGCACAAGGACAGCCGACGACAAGGACAGCCAGCCCCTGATAAATCCATGCTGACCAGTCTGCTGCGAAGAACAAGGGCGGAATGACAGCAACCAGAGCAGCAACCAAAATAATCAGCGGAGTATAATATTTGGCAAAAGTATCAACAAATGCTTGTGAAGGCGCTCTTTCCGATTGAGCTTCCTCAACCAGGTGAATGATCTTAGCAATGGTTGTGTCATTCACTTTTTTAGTTACCTTAATTTCCAATAGCCCCTCTTCGTTCAGGGTGCCTGCAAATACATCGCTTCCTTCTGATTTATAGACTGGAACAGATTCACCAGTGATGGCAGCCTGGTTGACGGAGGAACCGCCCTTAACGACAATCCCATCCATAGCAATTTTTTGCCCCGGCTTCACAATCATGATGTCCCCTACCTCAATGTCATCAACAGGAACACTCACTTCATGATGCCCTCTTCTAATAAAAGCTTCCTTTGGCGCAATATCCATGAGAGAAGAAATCGATTTACGGGCTCTGTCCATAGAATAAGCTTCCAGGGCTTCGCTGATAGCGAATAAAATAACGACCGTTGCCCCTTCTCCCCACTCACCAATCAGTGCCGCTCCAATAATCGCGATCGTCATCAAGGTTTTCATATCGAACTGAAGCCTGAACAAATTTGCAAGCCCTGCACGGAACAGGCGGTGACCCCCAATCACAATGGATGCTGCAAAAAGTGAAATTGCCGGCAAGCTGTCTTCCCCGCTCGGAAAAACCAATATCCAGCCAATGATCAACAGAAAGCTTGAAATCAGAACACCCCAATGCCTTTTCAAAAAGTGCTCTTCCTTCTCAGCAGCCTTCTCATGCTCAGGGCGAAGCTTTAAATTTTCAAAAGCTCCTGCCTTTTCCAGCTCCTGAATGGTCGCAGATCCGTAGACAGTGAGTTTTGCCGCTCCAAAATTCACATTCGCCTCCTCCACACTCGAGAGCTGATTAACGTTTTTCTCAAAAGTTGCGGCACAGTTTGCACAGCTGAAGCCCTGAACTCGGTACGTATTTTTTTCAGATTCAGCGCTCACGGTTTTCCACCTCCAGCTGATGGTCGAATGCAAGAGAGATTAATTGCTCAACATGATGATCATCCAGCGAATAATACACAAGCTTTCCTCGCTTCTCTGATTTGGCAAGGCCAAGCTTGTTCAGAAGCCTGAGATGATGGGAAGCCGACGCAATGGAACTGCCTGCTATATTTGCCACATCACACACACAAAGCTCCCCTTCGGAATATAAAGAATAAGCAATCTTTACTCTTGTTTCATCTGATAAAGCTTTAAATATATTCGCCACATTACTGGTATTATGTTTTGTCAGTGATTGTTTTACACGTCCCACTGCCTCTCCATCCACACATTGCACTTCGCAAACCTCATGATTTCTCATCTCTGTACCCTTCTCTCATTCAAAAGATCATTTGATTAAAGTATATTCAAACGGTTATTTGAATGTCAATCTTTTTAAGGGAAAATAAAAAAATCCGCTAAGAGCGGATTAAAAGGTTAATTATCATCTCCTTCTTAAAACCGGCACGTTCTGCACCGAGTTTTAAGCTGTCAAAATAACATTACTCTGATGCTTTTTTAAGACGAATCATATTCCATGACAATTTAGACAATACCGCTGTTAAAGTACCGTTTTGTATGGAAGAGTCATTCACATTCCGCGGCTTAACCCTTTCCTTCTCAATCGTGTTAACCGCTTTTGGATCTTCATGTGCGAGCACAACTTGTTCCACTAATTGATATCCCTCAAATGACCGGATATCAATGTCCACTATTAATTGTTCCTCCGTGCTGCGATTTACTGCAAAAATAACCAATTCTTCATTTTCTTCATTAAAGACAACTGCCTGATCCAAATATGGGACATCAGTAAAATCTTTGCTGTCATATTTAGGTGAATCCACGATAGAATGCAAGGCCGTTCCGCGGCCATATACAGAAGTATAGTAGTATGGATAGAATATCGTTTGCTTCCAGATTCCGCCGCCTGTTTCCGTCATAATAGGGGCAATCACATTTACTAACTGGGCCATACAGGCCATTTTTACACGATCTGAATGTTTCAGCAGTGTATTCAGCATGCTGCCTACAAGAAGCGCATCTTCAAATGTATAAATATCCTCTAATAAAGGCGGTGCTACAGACCAAGGCTCGATGGTCTTGTCCTGATCGTTAGAGTGAAACCACACATTCCATTCATCAAAGCTCAGGTTGATTGTTTTCTTACTGCGCTTTTTTGCCTTCATATAATCGCAGGTCGCAATGACCGTCTTGATAAAATTATCCATATCCAGTGTGTTGGCCAAATAGTTTGCCGTATCATTATCTCTGTTTCCATAATACTGATGAAGAGAAATATAATCAGCAACTTCATATGTATGTTCCAATGTTTCCGCTTCCCATTCAGGGAATGTCGGCATACCGGAGCCTGAACTTCCGCAGCTGACTAACTCAATGGAAGGATCAACCAGTTTCATTGCCTTGCCGGTTTCAGCAGCAAGCCTGCCATATTCGTACGCTGTCTTCATTCCAATCTGCCAAGGTCCGTCCATTTCATTTCCTAAACACCATACCTTTATATTATGAGGATCTCGAAAGCCATGTTCTCTTCTCAAGTCGCTCCAATATGTACCGCCTGGATGATTGCAGTATTCCAATAAGCTGCGTGCAGCGTCAATTCCGCGTGTGCCTAAATTAACAGCCATCATCACTTCAGCATTTACCTTTTTTGCCCAGGAAACAAATTCATTCGTCCCTACCTCATTGGTTTCAAGTGAATTCCAAGCAAGATCCAGCCGCTTTGGCCTTGATTCCTTTGGTCCGACCCCGTCCTCCCAGTTGTACGCTGAGACCATATTGCCCCCAGGATAACGAATAATTGGCACTTGCAATTCCTTCACAAGTTGTATCACATCCTGCCTGAAATTATTTTCATCGGCAGAAGCATGGCCAGGCTCATATATTCCGCCGTATACCGCCCGGCCCAGCTGTTCTATAAATGACCCGTAAATCCTCGGGTTTATTTCAGAAATCTTAAAGGATTGATCAATAATCATTTTTGCTTTGGACGTTTTCAAAGTCATCACTCACCTTTCTGCGCTCATTATTTTCAGATCTACCTTTTGAAACAAATTCATTGATATCCATATCCAGCCAAATGCCAGCACACTTATTGTGAAAAAGGGAAGAATGCCTGGGTAGTTTAACGAAACATACAAAACAGCAAACATATACACCATGATAGCAACGGTATAGTGAAACTTGCCAAAGCCAAAAATAATGGCATTTTTGAAAACAAGCTTGATACTGCCGTTATAATGTGCTAACTGAGGGAAAGACCAAATCAATACATTGAGATAAAATAAGATTAACAGATAAAAAGCAGCATACGTGACGATATTCAGACTGCCCATGCTTTTCATCACAGTGTAATTGAAGTAAAGCACGCCCCCTGCTATCGTCATCATCCAGCCCATCATGTTGGATGTCCAAAACACTTTCCAGTATTCCTGCTGAAACGTACTCCAAATAGGAACGTGTGGATCCCCCATGATCCACATCCTGAATATTTTGAGAACCGTCAGCGTAGCCGGGAATATTCCTCCCGCTATCAGGCCAATCATTGTATAAAAAACCCATAGTACGTTGATGGCTACTAAACGTGTTATCCATATAAAGATCTTATCCAGTGAATTCACAATGTATTGGCTGTTCATCCTCTAACACCTTTCTTTCAATCACATAATAGATTATCCCTTTACACTTCCGGAAGTTAACCCTGCAACAAAATAGCGCTGGAAGAACACAAAGAGAATGATAATTGGGACAACAGTCATCACTGCCCCGGCTATCAAAATATCATAGTTATTTCCATATGGCGTTAATAAAGTTGCGAGCCCGATTGGCAACGTGAATAAATCATTGGACCGGACAACAAGCAGCGGCCACAGGAAGTTATTCCAGCTGTTTAAGCCTTGTAAAATAGCCATGGCTGAGAAAGAAGGCAGCATCAGAGGAGCCATGATTTTAAAATAAATCCCATATTCTGTACACCCATCAATTCTGGCAGAATCCATTAATTCTGTAGGAAGTCCCATTGCATATTGCCTGAAGAAAAATACAGTTGTTGGTGCAATAATCAATGGAAGCATGATTCCCGTGTATGTGTTAATCAGACGCAGATTGATCATTAATTGATACAGCGGGAGCATCAGGACTTCAAATGGAATCATGATGATGACAAGAACCAGCAGGAAAATGAAATTTCTCCCTTTAAATTTGTATACTGCCAGTGCATAACCAATCATGGAAGAGAAAAATAAAGATAAAACGATCGTTAACCCGGAAATAATTAAGCTATTTCCATACCATGCCCAGTAAGAAGGAGCCTGCGTAAAGATATACGTATAGTTTCTGATTGACAGTTCACTCCAATTGACTGAAAAAGTGATCCCTTTCCTCATCAATTCTGATGATGGGAGAAATGAAGAGAAAACGAGGCTTAATAAAGGAAATAACGCAATGAACGCTATCACCACAAAAGCGATATTAAATATCCATTTAGCTAGAGTACTATGTTTCTTCATCCTATTCGTCACCTCTTTTAAAAGCACCAGTCAATAGTAAATAAATCATACTTACTATAAAGATAATGATGAGCAGCACAACACCGATTGCAGCTCCAAAGCCCATATCATTCTGCTGAATACCCTGTTGATATAATAATCCTACAAGAGTCAATCCGATATTTCCCGGTGAATTGCCCTGCCAAATCACATAACTCTCTTCAAACACCCTGAAACCGCCAATAATACTGATTGTTGTCACAAAAATAATGATAGGTTTTAAAAATGGAAGTGTAACGTGTATAAATTTTTGAAACATATTCGCCCCATCTATTTCAGCTGATTCATACAACTCTTTAGGAACGTTCTGCAATCCTGCCAAAAAGTACAATACGTTTACACCCATCCATCTCCAGGAAGACAGCATAACCATAATCAACATTCCCGACCAGGCATTAAACTGCCAGCTGATAGGATCGATACCAAAAAAGCCAACCACCTGGTTCGCAATTGCAAGGTCTGATTCTGAAAAAACCAATCTGAAAATGACACCAGCAACTACAATAGACGTTAATGCCGGGATAAATAATGCAGAACGAAAGAAAGTTTTGAATCTGACTAATTTAGAATCTAGCAGAATTGCCAGTATGATAGGAACAGTTATTAATATTAAAACCGTCAGTACCATGTAGATCGTTGTATTGCTTAACGCTTTGTAAAAAGCCTGATTGAATATTCTTTGATAATTTTGAAGCCCGATAAATTCTACCTGGCCGGGTAGTATTCTCTGAAAACTCATCATGATTGCTTGTATTGCAGGATAGAGTGTAAGAACTGTAAAAGAAACTAGGAAAGGAAAAACAAAAATATATGGCACGATCTTTTTTGAGTTTAAAAACCTCAAAATGCTATTTCCTTTTTTGGGTACTACTGCTGAATCTGCTCTTTGTGTATTTAATTCTGCCATTTTATCCCTTCTAACATTAAAAATTCTTATGGACAGGATTTCCCCTGTCCATAAGTAATGATTTAGTTTCCACTTCCCATTTTCTGCCTGATCGTATCAGATGACCGTTTCAGTGCTTCTTCTGGTGTGGCGTTTTGTTCTCTTAGTACGCTGTGCATAATATTAGAATCTATTTCTGTTAGTACATCAGGTAAATATTCAGATAGTTGAATACCTGCTACATTATCTTTTACATCCAGCAGAATATCGAAAATATCATCATGGAAATAGTCGTAATATACGTTGTCAGCTCTCATTTTTTCATCTTCCCACACATCCCAGCGAGGAGGATCAAAACCGAGTTCTGTCCATAGTGCGATGTTGCCTTCTTTGGACAGCTTTGCAAAGTATAAAAATTCTTTTGCTAAATCAATGTGCTCAGATTGGCTTGTAACAACCGTACCTGTTCCGCCCATTGTCGCTGATTCGAAATCTGAATCTGACCATTTCGGCATAGGTCTGATTTGAACTTTACCTTTAAGGTCAGGCATATAAGTTGTAAAGTCTTTCATATAGAACATTGGGATCACAAGTGAAGCCTGGCCGCCGCCATTCATAAAGCCGTAAAATTCTTCAGAATGATACTGTCCGCCAGGAGTAATGCTGGCAATCTTGTGTTTATTGACCATGTCGTCAATAAACTGTAAAGTGTCAATATTTTTTTCGTTATCTAAAGTCAGTTCTCCATTTTGATCGAAGAAGTCAGATCCTCTTTGGGCAACATATGGCCAGATTCCATACCAGTTTGTTGCAATGGTTGTCATAGGCTTTCCAGTCTCTTCAACCACTTTCAAGCCTGCATCTACATAATCGTCCCAAGTCTCAATTGCGTCGATATCAACGCCTGCCTGGTCCATGATTTCCGTATTATAGTAAACAACTGATGCGCCGATATGTGTTGGAGCTCCGTAATAATTACCATCCTTCTGATATACGTTCAGTCTTTCAGGTACAAAACTATCCAACTCAGACTCTATCAAATCGTTCAGCGGTTCTAATTGAACATTTCCTTTAAGGAAGTTTGGAAATTTAGCCAGCTCTATGTCGGCTAAATCCGGTGCTCCGGATCCTGATTGCAATGCCATTAACAAGTTGTTATGCATTTGATCAAAAGGATAGTTTTCAACAGTTAATTTAATAGGTTTATCTGGATTCTGGTCGTTCCATCTGTCAGCTGCATTCGCATAAAAATCAGCATGTGTCCCCGCAAATGTCCAGAACGATAATTCTGTTGCATTTTCAATATCCTCACCAGCAGTTTTTACATCATCAGAATTAGCAGGCTGTGTGCCGCCGCCCCCGCCGCTGCATGCCGCCAGAAAAAACACCAAACATAACATCAGGATTCCTGCATTAGAAAATAATTTTTTATTCATTCCCTTTTCCACCCCTTATTTATTCGTTCGTTGAACAAACTAAGTTTCTGAGTTATATCTCCAGAAATCACTCCTTGGCCAGTGAGTATAAACGCAATTTTCAGATATTGTATTGAAAACGCATTCATTTCTTAATGATATTATAATTAAGATATACGTACATGTCAACATGGAAACGGTTTATTAAGGACAAACCATTCTTCAAATTAAAAAAACATCTTTAGTTGTACGTACAAGATATGAAATGCTGATTTAATCGCTTCTGATTCCTGCTTTTCAAGCTCTGCTTTATCGGAACAAAGCTTCTTCTGCAGCCGGCAAAAAAGTTTAAGTCCTTATAATTGTGTAAAAAGGAATAGTTCTTTTATTCACTCTTGGCAACACTGTTTTCAGCTACTGAACAATTGTTCATGAATTCTACATTCACAAGACGGCATAACTAAACAGAAAGAATAAGCGGAAGAATTCCGGTTACATTTAGAATAGGCCATTTTATAGGGGAAATAAGGGAATGAATTCCGCTTAAGCTGCTGAAAATCATCCATTTAGCAGTTTTTTTGGTGCATAGGCGGAATACCTCCGTTTATTTCAGGTCATTTTCGCCGTTTTCTATGAATAGACGGAATTCCTCCGGTTATATATAAATAGGGGCTTTCAAGGTGTTTTACCACCCTTTCAAAAAGAACAATTTACACATTCTTATGGACTTTATGAACAAAAAAGATATTAGCTGTAATCTGTTTCCTTGGTTGAATTTCTATGAACAATTTCCGGCTCAAACAGAAAAGAATTTTCACGAGCATCCACCATAATTTGAGACTGATGATGATGAATCAGTTCTATCACTTTTTTGGCAGCCATTTCGCCCAGTTCACTTTTAGGGTGTCTGACTGTAGTTAATTTCACTTCTGAAATGTCAGCAAAGAATGAATCGTCAAAACCAATGATGGACATATCATGAGGCACACGGACATTTTTTTGTCGAAGAACATCCAGCAGCTTCATAGCCAGTTCATCATTATAACAAACAATGCCAGTTGGAATTTCCTCTGACTGTTTCAGAATATTTTCAAGCATTTCGATAGGTTTGCTAAGCTTTTCATCTGTTGTGTACGTAATAATATGATCAGGATGAATGGGGATGCCATGCTCTCTTTGCGCTTTTAAATATCCTTTCATCCTTTTTAGCCCTTGTAAATCGTCACTCTTGAAAAAACCGAGCATATTGCTGTGGCCTAAGTTAATTAAATGTTCCGCTTGGATATAACCACCCTTTTCGTCATCCAGAACCACACTGACCGGCTCTAACTCATCGTAGGCTGCATTAATCATCACATAGGGAATCTTCAGGGATTCCAAACTTAAATAATAGTTAAGATTAGGGTTGGATATAGCGCTTTTTGTTGCCTCAACAATGACCCCATCAAATTTCTGCGCAATAATCGTTTCTAAAATTTTTCTTTCGGCAGCATGATCGTTATTTGTACTGTACAGACTCACCTGATATCCTTCTTGACTTAATATGCTCTCTGCTCCGCGGATAATCGAAGGAAAAATATAATCAGAAATATATGTCACAATAATTGCTATGCTCTTATTGCTAACACCATTTGAAGCTTCGCTGTTATGTTCTGTTCTATCTGATACATACGTTCCGGCCCCTTGTTCTTTGTACAGCCATCCGTCACTTACTAACTCCCCCAGAGCAAGACGAACAGTATGCCTGCTGACATTGAACAGTCCCATCAGTTCACTTTCAGAATGTATTTTTTGTTTTGGCAGAAACGTGTTATCAAGAATCTTGGATTTAATCCAGTTCTTCACCATACCGTATTTCGTTTCATTCACACTTTAACACTCCATCCGTACAACATAGATATAATGATTTGCAAAGAAATACTATCTTAAACCATTTTAAACCATCATAATATAACGAAGCTAAAATGACACCGTTTTCCCCAGATTAAATTTTATTAGATTTACAAAAGCGAAATCGACTGCTACGTTTCCTCATTCCCTGTAAACGGAATTTCTATAACATGCTTTCGCAAAAAAACCTGAAAATAAATGATTTTAAAATAATGATGTGTAGAACTTTAGGGAATTGAAAGAAGAGGATAAGGTACGAATAAAGTCCCGCCTATTGGACGGTTATGCAGTATTGGTAATGGACTTACAGCCCTTTCCAAAATAGCCTTGCAGAAAGGAGTCCGGGGCATGAACATGTACTGAAAGCAAAAGAAGCATTGAATTGCATTCAATACTCTTTTGCACTGCAGGGTCAGCTTTATTGAAGAGGATGTTATTTAATTACTACATAGTCTAAATCAACAAGCTTGGCATATGTGATAATCTGCTCTGCAGTTAAAGTCAGCGAGACAACTGTATGATGCCCTCCTCCATTTTCAATCCAGGCTTTGACTCCCTCCTGAAAGTTCGGCTTGATTTTCCAAAGCACTCTGGCCACAGGAAGATTTGGAGCAGGAACGGTCGGTTCAAAAGCAGAGATTTCATTAATTAATAGTTTATAATGTGTACCAAAGTCAGCCATTGATACGGCGACACCATCTCCTGGTTTTCCGTCAAACACCAAGCGTGCAGGATCTTCCCGGTCTCCAATGTTTAAGGGGGAAACAACCAATCTAGGCTTGCTGCCTGCTAAAGATGGATCTACCTCCAGCATATGCGATTGAAGGACTGATTCCTGCCCGGAACCTAATTCATATGTGTAATCTTCCATAAAACCGGTTGATTTGTTATGGCTCATCACCTTCAGCAGACGATCGAGCGCCGCAGTCTTCCAATCTCCTTCTCCAGCAAAGCCATAACCTTGTTCCATCAGGCGCTGCACGGCAAGACCCGGAAGCTGTTTCATGCCATGTAAATCTTCAAAGTTAGTTGTAAAGGCAGTGTAGCCGCCATCATCAAGGAAACGTTTAATGGCAACTTCATAACTTGCCTGCACTCTTACACTCGAAAGCCACGCCTCCTTGCTGTAAGTACCATAATCAAAATCATAGAGATTTTCATATTCTTCTAAAAGGGCAGAGATTTCTTCTTCCTGAACAGCATCCACATATGAAACAAGATCTCCGATGCCAAAATAATCAACAGTCCAGCCGAACTGTATTTGAGCTTCAACTTTATCTCCTTCTGTCACTCCCACGTTCCGCATATTATCGCCAAAGCGCGCTACTTTAATATGAAAACTCTCATGATAAGCAGCTGCAACATCCATCCAGTCCGCAATTTGCTGCTGCACTTCCGGACGTTCCCAGTAGCCCACTACAATTTTATTGTTCTTTTTTAAGCGGGCATTTATAAATCCATACTCCCGATCACCATGTGCTGCCTGATTCAAATTCATAAAATCCATATCAATCGTTTCCCAAGGAATATGCTCATTGAATTGAGTCGCTAAGTGAAGCAGCGGTTTTTGCAATAGTTTGGTCCCGCGAATCCACATTTTAGCAGGTGAGAAGGTATGCATCCAGGTGATCACACCGGCCACCTCGTCACGATAGTTCACTTCTTTCATCACCTTCGTAATCTTGTCTGCACTAACTGCCAGATCCTGCAAATGTATTGGATAAGGCAATACTCCGCTTTCATTTAGTGCATCCGTGATGACTCCAGCATTTTTTTTCACCTCTGCCAGTGCTTCATCTCCATAAAGATGCTGCGAACCTACAACAAACCAAAACTCTTTTTCTGCTTTTTTCATGGTCAAAACCCTCTTTTTTTAGATTGTAGTTGATCGTGTCTATTGCCCGTAGTAAGCATTTTTTCCATGCTTCCGTAAATAGTGTTTATCCAAGATACCCTGCGGCAATTTCTCCGCATAAGAGTTTAACTCACGGGTAAAAAGATTTAATTTGGCCACTTCATCCAGTACAACACTGTTTATAACAGCAGCTTCAGCACTTTTACCCCAAGTAAATGGACCGTGCCCCTTCAGTAAAACACCGGGCACTTCCAGGACATTCAAATTGCGCTGCTGAAATGTTTCAATGATGACATGGCCGGTTTCCGCTTCGTAGTCCCGGTCAATCTCTGCTTGTGTCAAAAAGCGGGCACATGGTACCGATCCATAAAAATTATCTGCATGAGTGGTTCCCATCGCAGGAAGATCCAGTCCTGCTTGAGCCCATATTGTAGCCCATGTGGAATGAGTGTGCACAATACCGCCAATTTCATGGTAATGCTTATATAGTACTGCATGAGTTCTTGTATCCGAAGAGGGATTCAAGTTCCCCTCTACCACATTACCTTCTAAGTCAACCACCACCATATCGCTCGGCTTCATCGTCGCATAATCAACACCGCTTGGTTTGATGACAATCAGGTTTCTTTCCCGGTCAATGGCGCTTGCATTTCCCCAGGTGAATTTTACCAGGCCATGTTTGGGCAGCTCCAAGTTAGCCTGATACACCTCTTCTTTTAACTGTTCCAGCATCCTAACCCCTCCTGTTTACAATCAAGTGATCTACAGCAGCTCTCTCAATTAGCAGACCGGCTTTATATCGTTCCATAAATGCTTGGAATCCTCTCACATCTACCGGATCCGGCTCCATTGCCTGTATGTCAGCCTCTGCAAAAACGTTACTGTCGAGAAATTCCTCGAGGCTTTCCTGCTCTTGACGATTTATTAAATAGGAAGCAAGGACAGCCATGCCCCAAGCCCCGCCTTCATCTGCTGTTTCCATGACAGAAACTGGTGTATCCAGGGCAGCCGCAATCAATTTCTGGCCAACAACAGGGGTCTTGAATAAGCCGCCGTGTGCCAGGATGGTATCAATAGCTAGATGTTCTTTACTTGTCAGAATCTCCATTCCAATCCTCAGTGCCCCAAATGCAGTAAAAAGGTGTGTACGCATGAAGTTCGCTAAATTGAAATGACTTTCAGGCGAGCGAACAAATAAAGGGCGTCCCTCTTCCATCCCTGTAATATTTTCTCCTGAAAAATAGCCGTAACTGAGCAGGCCGCCGCCATCCGGGTCAGCTTCAAGAGCCTTAAGTAACATCAAACTGTATAGTGTATCATTGTCGGCTTTCTGCCCAACTGCCTCAGTCACTTCACGAAACAAAGCCATCCATGCGTTCAAATCACTTGAACAGTTATTTGCATGAACCATTCCGACAGGACTGCCGCTTGGTGTTGTGACAAGATCAATTTCCGGATATACTTGCGAAATGTCTTTTTCCAGGACAATCATGGCAAAAACCGATGTACCCACTGAGACGTTTCCGGTGCGTTTCCTAACACTATTTGTAGCAACCATTCCAGTTCCCGCATCACCCTCTGGAGGACAAAGGGGAATACCCGGCTGCAAATTCATCGATATATCCAGAATTTTAGCACCAGCTTCAGTTAGTTCACCGGCACTCTCTCCGGAAAGAAGGACTGTAGGAAGAATGTTTTTCATATTCAAGGTGCAGCCTTTTGCGCCAATGACTTTGTCAAAGGTTTGCAGCATGTTTTCATCATAATTCTTTGTAACTTCATTTATCGGAAACATACCTGATGCGTCTCCGATGCCAATAACCTTTTTTCCTGTTAGCAGCCAGTGTATGTATCCCGCCAAAGTAGTCATGTAATCGATACGCGATATATGTGTTTCTTCATTTAAAACAGCTTGGTAAAGATGGGCAATACTCCAGCGCTCTGGAATATTGAATTGAAATAAATCAGTTAATTCCTTTGCTGCAGCACTGGTGGTTGCATTGCGCCAGGTCCGAAAGGGAACAAGCAATTCACCTGCATGATCAAAAGCCATATATCCGTGCATCATAGCGGAAAAGCCAATAGAGCCAATAGAGCTGATTGTGATTTCGTATTGTTGTTCAACCTTTTGTCTCATCTCGCTGTAAGCTGCGCCAAGACCCCTAATGATATCTGCTGAGTTGTACGTCCAAAATCCATCTTGCATCTGATTTTCCCATTCAAAACTTCCTGAGCTGATCGTTTTGAAATCAGAGTCTATTAAAACCGCTTTAATGCGGGTGGACCCCAGTTCTATTCCAAGTGAAGTTTCTCCCCTGCTAATCACATTTCTTACATCTTCAAGTTTCCTGTCCACGTCAATCTCCTCCCCGACAGCTTTCTTTCAGTTTAGTTGCCTTGCTGACAACCTTCTTTATTGATAGCGTTTACAATAGTAGGAGCTTACTCTCATAAAATTGAAAATTAACAATCTTAATTATATTTTTTGTACGTACATTTGTCAACAAACAATAAAGATATACTTACAAGTGCTAGCGCCTATTTCTACTTAGTGAATAACCCTGCCATTCTTCCAGCTTTTAAAACTATGTTATATAGGTTTCAAACGCTATCTTTTCAATCTTTTCGTGTTATGGTAAAGTATGTGCATACAAATATCGTTTTCAAAACATTTAGGATACGAACAACTTTGAAAGTAGTGAATATAGTGAAACCAAAGTATCAGCTTCTTATTGATGATATAAAAAGTAAAATTCTTTCCGGAGATTACAGTATAGGAGAACAGATTCCTACTGAATTCTGCCTGCAGGAAACCTATCAAGTAAGCCGTCATACTGTAAGAAAAGCTCTGCTGGAACTATCTAACGAGGGATTTCTCAGAAGCGAAAAAGGATCCGGTACGTATGTGAGCAACCAGTATCAGCAAAAAGCCGGCGGAAAAAATCATCAAAAAACAATCGGAGTCATTACCACGTACATATCCGATTATATTTTCCCTTCCATTATTCGTGGAATTGAAAGAAGATTAAACGAAGATAATTACTCTCTGCTTTTAGCGAGTACGAATAATGATGTTGCTCAGGAAAAGAAAGCCTTGGAGATGATGCTCTCATTCGGGGTTGACGGTTTAATTGTAGAACCCACAAAAAGCAATCTTTACAATCCAAATATCGCATACTACTTATCATTTAAAGAACAAGATGTCCCATTTGTCATGATTAATGCCTATTATCAGGAACTGGACGTACCTTATTTTTGTCTCAATGACGTAGAGTCCAGCTATATCGCAACAAAGGAACTCATTGCAAAGGGGCATACTTCAATCGGCTTGATATCCAAAATGGATGATCTCCAAGGAAAGTACAGAATGAAGGGATATATCAAGGCACTCGGGGAATCCAAAATGCATTTTCAGCCCGAGCATGTGCTTTTTTATGACACCGAGACGAAGCAGGACTTGAACTCTAATTTGAAAGAATTCCTGAACAACCATCACCATGAACTAACTGCGATTGTTTGCTATAACGATCAAGTGGGGTTGGAACTTGTCAATGTATGCAAACAACTTAATATTTCTGTACCGGATGACTTATCGATTATTGGGCAGGACAATTCCTATGTTGCTCAAAACGCCAATATTAAATTAACAACGTTAACACACCCTCAGGAAGCAATGGGACACGATGCTGCCGAGTGGGTCATCAGAAAGCTGCAAGGCAAAAAGGATTTACCTAACGAAAACTACTATCAGCCGGAACTTATACCAGGGGAAACTGTTAAATAATTAGTAAGATTGCAAAAGAAGACTATGCAAAAAGCCTTAAAGGAATATTCCCTTAAGGCTTTTCATATTGGGTACTACGTATGAGGGACAAACATTTTATGAGAATAACCGGGAAGAGGATTACCTCAGTTTGTTATAATTTAGTGCTATAGCTTGAAGCTTTTTCTCTAAGTTCAGAATGCACAACCCAGCAATCTACTATTTGTACAATAGAATAGTCTCATTCATTGGAGATAAAAATCTCTTCATTTCAGTCAATCACCAGTGATGCACTCTAACCGGAATAATGAGGGTGTAGACTGGAGAAATTCAGGTTTCCAACATACCTAGCTAAAAAACATTTCTTCTGCAATCAACTGATAGGATTGTATCCGGTCTTTTGGTGAGTGTGTGATCGTGACAATCATTATTTCATCTGCGTTATATAGGGATTGCAGCTTCGTCAATTTTTGTTGAACCACTTGGGGGTTACCGATAATCATATTTTCCTTCTTTTTATGTATTGTCATTTTTTCTTGCTGATTTAACACATATTGCTTTGCTTCTTGAATAGAAGGGACACCAAGACCACCTTCTCCTTTTTCACTTAGCAGAGACCAAATAAGAGAACTGAATGCCAGTTCTTCTGCCCCTTCAGTTGTTTCCGCACATACCGCTGAGACAGTCAAAATCACCTTTGGAACATCCCCCCGTTTTCTCGGTGTAAAGGATTCCCTGTATGCTTGAATAATCGCCCCTCCATCATTGTCACTCATAAACATTCCGAATGCATAGGCCAATCCATTTTCCCCTGCAAACACTGCACTTTTCTTGCTTGTTCCGAGTATAAAAGGTACCGGTGCAACGTCCGGAAGTGGAGATGCAGTAACTTTTGCGTAGTGGTGGTCCTCAGGAAAATCATCTTCTAAAAAGCGAAGTAAATTCTTCACTAAAACCGGCATATTCCACACTTGCTGCAAAAAGTTATCAGATAACGCATTGGTTGCTTCAGCTGAACCTCCTGGCGCACGCCCAATCCCAATGTCTATTCGATCAGGAAACAATGTAGCCAGCATATTAAACACTTCTGCCACTTTATATGGTTTATAGAAAGGCAGTAACACAGCTCCCGAACCAATCCGTATCTTACTTGTATGAGCTCCGATATAACTTAACATCACTTCTGGTGCTGAACATGCAAGTCCTGGTAAATCATGATGTTCAGCAATCCAATAGCGCGAGTATCCTAAATTTTCTCCAGCCTGAGCTAATAAGAGTGACTCCTGCAATGCCTCTCTAGCTGTTTGATTTGAGGACAATGGGGATTGATCCAAAATACTTAATTTCATATAAACTACCCTGCTTTCTTATTTCTTCACCTCAAGCAATGTTAAGGAAAAATCTCCAACTTGCCCCTTCTCATATAAATTAGTAACAGAAGTAGAATATTCCCTAATCGCTCCCCTAAACGAGATCTGCTTCTCAGGTACTGTTACATCGAAGGTTCCTTTGTAAAGTAATGTCGTTATCTCATGATATCTCTCATGCGTAACCTCAAAACCAATTGAAATCTCTTTTAAGGAATCCACTTTTCTTTCTGCAAACCGGTGCACGCTTATTGACGTACCATTTAACAATATTTCATGTACCATACAATCTTCTCCTTATTCATTCAAATCTGTTGTTACATGATAATATTCCCCATCCTGTATGACCAACAATCATGATCTGAAATAATTACTGATATTACAGCTTTTAAAAGAAATTCACCACAAATCTGCTTTTCTTTTATAAAGGTGCCAGTAAATTAGAAAATATTTTATTAGACAGGGGGAAAGCGAAGGCTAGGTATTTTACTTTAAACGTGGACGTAACTGATGATATTGGAGATGGAATTGCGGTAGAAGTTTATTAAATTAGGGCATACTTTTCAAAGTTTTGTACGTCTGAATAATTTAGTAATACTTTATACACATAGAGCATTAGTTATGTGAATTATCATTGGGATGTGCTTTTCATTCGGCACTCCACCCCAAGTAAAAAGCCTTAAGAGAAAGAGTCTCCTAAGGCACTAAAAAATAATAATTCAAAATAAATATTTTTACTTGTTATAATTCATAAATAGTTTATCTTTAACTTCTAATGGGATTGTAAAATTATTGTAGTTCAAGCCAATCCAATCAGTAACTGTACTATCAATTAGTCTCCATTCATTAAATATTGATATTAAAGAGTTCTTAAGCATTTTTTCGTTGAATGCTACAACACAAACTCCTTTATCCCTTTCCGCCCATATTCCCCATTTCATGGAAGGAGAAGCCCATACTACTGTATAAGAGTTTATAAATATTGAGTCTGCTGGGCTATCCTCTGGACTATAATTTAGCATATCCATGTATTGAATTGAACTGATATCAACTTTTAACTTAGCGCAATTAAAATAACCGAACTCTTTAAAATAATAGTTGAGAGGACTAGGATTTAGTACAGCCATTATTATAAAATCATTGTTTGTAGTTTTTGCCAACTCTGTTATTTTAAACCAAAAATATTCTGTCATACTATAATCAAATTCCTCAAACAAGTAATCTTTAAAATCTTTATGAAATACTTGATTAGGTAAAGCAGAGTGTGAAACAAAAATTTTATCTAATATATTATTAATACTTTGAAATTCATCAATACTATCAATAAATTTATTTTCCATTATCTAACCCCTAGTCTTATTTTTAAAGTAGTTGAGCTACTGTTTGGGCTATAATCAGCAGTCCAACCATTATATGAGTCAGCTTTTTCACGAAGTACATACCGCTGACCATTCTTTGTTAAGATTATTGCCTTTCCATCTTTTGAACCATAGTTAGGGGTGTGTTTCCCTTGGGTAAAATAAACGGAAGATTTTCTCTTATTCAAAAAATACATCAAAATTAGGCCAGATTAGACGGAGGATTTCCGGCTAAATCACTAAAAAGCCTCAATATGGATGATTTTAAGCAGCTTAATCGGAATCTCTACCCTTATTTTCTCCAAAAAAGGGGTCAAATTGAATACAACCGGAATTTCTTCCCTTATATTACTGCCCCAAAAGGGCTTAACCGGATTCCTAGCGGTGACCATCTTTTTGAGGGTTAGTTTAAGGGGAGGAATCAAACTTGACCTTAGACCTTTTCCAACCAGAGTTCAGTAAGTTTTTTTCAAATTGGTCTTTTGTTACAAACTATGATAGCATGAGCTTGCCCCAGCAAATAAAAAAACCCGAGTAATTACCTCAGGTCTGTTAACTAACAATATCCAATTTTCAACAACAGAAGATCATTCATTTTTTCTTTTTAACTAATAAATACAGAATGATGACCAGGACGCTGATACAGACCAAAGGTATGATATACGGGGCAGCTGCTTCCTTCATGGTTCCCCAGTTGCTGCCAAGCTTCATACCCAGGTATAAAAAGAAGATTGTCCAAGGGATGACGGCTGCCGTAGTATAGATTGTAAATTTCCAAAGGGGCATTTTGCTGATGCCTGCAGGAATAGATATGGCATGGCGCACGACAGGAATAAATCTTGCTGAAAATATGACGCCGGAGCCATAGGTTTCAAACCACTTTTCGGATAAGTCCAGGTGATGGTCTGAGATCAGCAAATATTTCCCGAACCTCTCGAGGAAAGGCCTTCCCCCGTAATAGCCCATCCAGTAGAGAAAGAGCTGTGCCAGCGTTCCTCCTGCTACCCCTGCAGCACATGCACCCCAAAAGCTGATTTCCCCAAGCAGTATTAGATACCCGCCATATCCGAGGACAATCTCGCTTGGAATGACTTCTACCATGAGACCCAGTGCAATACCCGCATATCCCATATCTTGCAATAGTGAGAATAGAAAAGAAACCCATTCGTTCATGCAGCATCCTCCATCTGGATTTAACTCTGCTTATTCAGGCTCTCAAAAGGAGGGCAGCCAGTGCTTCCGGCCTTCTACAGCTAATGTTTCACCCTTTTCCTTTTTCGGCTTCCTTTTTCGCTCTATTACAATGTTATGCCGGACAAGCAGCTGTATGACAGAAAAGGCAGTGTGCTATTCCAGAATGTAAACTAAAAGAGAACCGCATAATAGCGGTTCTCTACATTACGCTCAGCATCGTGCCTGCGTATGTGCTAATGATGAAAAGTAAGGCGAAAAAGACTGCTGCAGCGGGGTGAACATTTTTCCTGAAGCTAAGGAGTATCAGCATCAACAGAATCAATCCGCAAAAAAGCAGCAGGATGCCCTGAATATTCGCGGTAACAGCAAGGTTTACAGGCGGTTCTGTCATTCCCGGGTGGAAGAATTGATACCAGCTGGAAATCCCTTCAGTTCTTGCCGTAACATCCACATTATGCGGAGGAGCTTTTGTGCTCATAATGCCGGTAATAAAAAATACAATGCTGATCATAAACGTTTCTGCCTTTACCCAAGGCAGCGGGTTAAAGCTTTTGTCTTTCAGCGCTTTTCTTGCCAAGTAACCGTTGATAAACGCAAAGGCCAGCAAAGGAAGAATACTCACATGCTTTAAAAGCAGCAGCTGCCCATACGGAAGCACCCAGGAATTAATGTAGGTGTTAAAATCCAGAACAAACAGCATGACCGCAACTCCGCTCCCAATAATCAGCGCCATCACACCGAGGGCAAACGGATGAAACCATTTCAGAAAAGCATGCCAATTGCTGCTGTTGAAGCTGAACCAGCCTGCAAGCAGTAATATTCCTGTCCATATTCCTACAGTCAAATAGTGAACGGCATGGCTCAGCATGCCGGTCAGTACTGCCAGCGAAGCTGCATGGCTGGCATATCCAATGGCAAACACTAAAAGCAGCAAGCCAATGGTCTTGACTGCCTTTGGTGCCTTAAGAAAAACGGTAAGCCATACAAAAATAGAAAGCCAGGCAATCATCATCCAAGCTCTGCCTGCCTGAAATTCAAAGATAACGGAGTACATACTTTGCACATATCCTATGCTGCCTCCGAACGTTATAATCAAATTCAACACCGGCATGAATGATAGAAGTGCAATTCCCAGCGGAGCCGTCAGCATCAGCTGTCTTGGAACGACAACAGCAGGCTTCTTCTCCTCGGGAATATAAGCTAAAAATACATAGCCGGCCAACAGTGAAAAGAGCAAATAAGTCAGCCAGTCTGATAAAGGAAGCAGTACAGTCATTCTATTTTCCTTTCTTTGACAACAATAGTCCTGCACTCAATAGTACCACAATCCCGATGACCATGATCACAATCCAGCTGACAGAACCCCCTTCTGCTTCCTCAGAGGCCGTTCCCCCTGACATAGCTTCTTCTTCGTCTTCCTGAACAACCTCTTCATCTTCCGCAGCAGGGAGCTGTTCTTCAGGGGCTGTCTCTTCCACAGCAGCTTCCGGCTGTTCTGCATCTACAGTAAATGATATGCTGTCCTGCATTTGGTGGCCGTCTGCACCAATAATATCCCAGCTCAATGTATAATTCCCGTTTTCCAAGGGAGCAGATGCTGTTCCTGCAAGCACCTCGTTTTCAATACGCTGATCCAGCTCTATCTCTTCTTCTCCCAAATTCAGGGTCATTGTACTAAGGTTTTCGATATTTGTATCGAAAATTAATTCCACTTCTGAGATTGGCTCAATAATTGTTTCGCCATCCTGAGGAGAAGCGTCTTTTAAATGAGTATGAGCGAATGCCTGTCCGGGCAAAAGAAGCACGGCGGCCAAAATAAAGAATACTAAGCGTTTCACATTTATACACCCTTTCTGGATAAGTGTTCATCTTCAATGGTAACATGAATTGTTTGCAGACTGCCTCTCTGAATTCGACATTTTTTTTACACTTACACCCAGAAGATTCGCAAGTTTCAAATTATGTAAAGAGGTTAAAGGTAATGAAGTAGATGTATGTTTCATGCAACTAATGGAAAAATTACCAAATAACGATATCCTGGGAGGATTGTAAATGGACAACAAAAATCAGCTTCATGGTATGCCGCAACATCCTGAGCCATATTGGCGGGAGGGCATTGACTTTCCGTCATTTCCAAGCTTAAACAACGATATAAAAACAGATGTAGCTGTCATAGGTGCAGGAATAACAGGAATTACTGCAGCCTATCTTCTTGCAAAAGAAGGTAAAAAAGTAACAGTTCTTGAAGCGAATGAAATCTTGAACGGGACTACTGCACATACTACAGCAAAAATTACCGCACAGCACGGCATCATTTATGACGAGCTGATCAGCCATTTTGGTTTGGAAAATACTAAATTGTATTACGATGCCAATCAGGAGGCTCTGGAATTTATCAGAAATCTGGTGAAGTCGGAAAACATCCATTGTGATTTCAGCGACCAGGATGCCGTTATCTTTACCAATGAAGAACCATACTTAGAACAGCTTCAAAAAGAATATCAAGCCTATCAAAAGCTGAACATTGACAGCACATATGATAGCGAGATGCTGCTGGATCTTCCGATGAAAGCAGCCCTCACCATGAAGCATCAGGCTCAATTTCATCCTTTAAAGTATCTCGTCCATCTCGTTGAAAAGCTGAAGGATGAAGGCGTCAGTTTTTATGAACATACAACCGCGGAGGATATTCAGGAAGGTGATGTGAGCAAGGTCATAACCCGGAGCGGCCATAGTGTTGAGGCGGATGCTGTGATTGTAGCGACTCATTATCCATTCTATGATGGCAAAGGGTTTTACTTTTCAAGACTGCATGCCGAGAGATCCTATTCTGTAGCAGTAAAGGCAGAAAAAGACCTGGAGGCAGGAATGTACATCAATGCTGAACAGCCTTCCCGATCTGTTCGCTATACTCAAAATGAAGCCGGCGAAAAAGTTCTGATTATTGGCGGAGAAGGACATAAAACAGGACAAAGCGAAAATACGTTAAAACATTATGAAGCTCTTCAAAGCTTTTCCGATGAGCATTTTGGGATTCAGGAATTTCCTAATCGCTGGTCCACTCAGGATTTATTTACATTAGACCAGGTTCCTTATATCGGAAAAATCACTGCCAACTCCCAGAATATTTATGTCGCAACAGGGTTCCGCAAATGGGGCATGTCAAACGGAACGGCAGCCGCCCTTCTGCTGACAGATTTGATCGTTGGCAGGGAAAACAGATATGCAGATTTATTTACACCTTCCCGCTTCAAAGCAGATCCTGGTGTAAAAGAGTTTATAAAAGAAAATACAAATGTTGCTGTTGAGCTTGTAAAAGGCAAAGTGGAAGGCGCTGACAAGAAGCTGGAAGAGCTCAACCTTGATGAAGGGGCCGTTGTGAAAGTAAACGGAAAAAGAGCAGGCGCTTACCGGGATAGTGCCGGACAAGTCCATTTAGTCGATACAACCTGCACCCACATGGGCTGCGAAGTGGAATGGAACAATGGAGAAAGATCATGGGACTGCCCTTGCCACGGATCCAGGTTTGACTACGCAGGAGAAGTCCTGGAAGGGCCTGCAGTCAAACCTTTAAAAAAAGTGAATGAGAATTAAGGAAAAATAAAGAGCTCCTGAGCGCAGGAGCTTTTCTATTTTCATGCGTTTGACCTGACAAAAAACAGGGGAATGGTTACTAGACAAATGGCTAAGGGGGAAAACTCATTGAAATCTTATTTAAAAGAACTTTGGCAGCGTGTGAAACAGTCTGATTTAACAGATTTAGCTGCTGTTCTCGCTTATTACTTTCTATTGTCCCTGTTTCCCTTGCTGCTGTTTCTCCTGACCTTGCTGCCGCTGCTTGATATAGAAGCTGATGGCGTGATTGGGTTTATCAGAGAATTTGCACCGGGAGAAACCGGACAGCTGCTTGAGGAGCAGATACGCGGACTTCTTTCCAGTCCAAATGGAGGCTTGCTGTCCTTCGGGATTCTCGCCACGATTTGGTCAGCTTCCAATGCGACAAATGCCGCAATCAGGTCTTTAAACAAAGCGCATATGGTTGAGGAAGACAGGCCCTTCTGGAAAGTAAGACTTATGGCTATTATTATTACAATTGGTCTTGTAGGAGCCATGATTGTGGCGCTTGTTCTTCCAATTTTCGGAGAAGTGATCCTCAGAGGAATTGAGACGGTTATTCCGGTATCTGAACTTAATAGAATTCTCCTGAATGCTTCACGCTGGATCATTTCAATCTTCAGCATGTCGCTGGCACTGGCTATACTGTACAGGCTAGCACCTAATACAGATTTAAAATGGAAAGATGTCTGGGTTGGTGCGGTAACTGCTACAGTTTTATGGCAAATTGCCTCTTTGGCATTCTCATTTTATGTGTCGGAATTCGGAAACTATCAGGCGACATACGGCAGCATTGGTGCCATCATTGTTCTGATGCTATGGCTCTATATAACAGGCTTAATCATCCTGATTGGCGGTGAAATTAACGCGATCCGCTACTGCAGACGGACAGGAGATGCCTGCCTTCCGCAGGAAAATGAAAAATCCCTAAAGGCCTGACAGCCTCTAGGGATTTTCACCTGTAATCACTTCATTTGCCCTGCTGAGGCATTCAACAAAGAATTTTGCTTTCTCTTCAGTAAATTCTTCCCCAATATATTTTTGCAGTATGGTATAGTTGTAAGCCAGATGACTGCTATCCATTCCATGTCTGTTCAGAATGCCGTTCAGCCAAATAGAGTAATCGATAAAAAATTCTTTATTTTGCATAGCGAAGCTGGTTTCCAGATGCTTCATATGATGTACATTGTCTTCCTTGCACTTTTCTCTGCCTCTGTCACCATACTTCTCCTGAAGCTCAGGATAATCCTGATAAATCTGATTCGTCACTTTCTCAACGATGCTGTAATGTAATGTTTCTATCATTCTGCCACAACCTCAAACTTTCTAATTGTCGGAACAATCGCAGCAAGCTCCTGATCAGGATATTTCTTTTCAAGCTCATGGATTTTCTTAAATTCCTCACTCTGTACCCATGAAAGATAATGCTTTTTTTCTTTCCACTCCATGTGGACTGTAATCTCGCCTTTGCGCTTATCATTCTGAAGCAGCAGGAATTTCACAAATCCTTCTGCCCGGTCAACCAGCCTTGATCTGTTCTGGTAGATGGAAATCACTTCATCCGCTTTTTCTTCCGGAACCGCAAATGTTGAATGAACAATATACATAATAAACTCCTTACATGTTTTGGACGACAGGCAGTTTGATATAGAATGTCGATCCTAATCCTTGGGTACTGGAAAATTCAATCGTACCCTGATGGCTTGAAACAATTTCATTGCAAACAGCAAGCCCGATGCCTGTTCCCCTGTTTTTGGTCGTAAAAAATACACTGAACAGCTTTTCTTTCGTATGATCGCTCATGCCGATTCCATTATCGGCAATCGAAATAACAATGCTGCCATTCTTTTCTTCAGAAGAAATGACAATTGACCCTAGTTCCGGTTTGCCTGATTCCTGAATAGCTTCAATGGCATTTTTAATGATGTTTAACAGCACTTGTTTAATCTGTTTTATATCAATGCTGACAATTTGGTCAGAAACATTTTGTAAATATTCAATAGAACAGTTTGCCAGAATAGAGTCACTTTGGCAGATCATGACAGAATCCTTAAGCACCTTGGAAACAAGCACTTCTTCCCTGCTGCTGAATTTGGGCTTTGATGTATTTAAGAATTCATAAATAATATCATTTGCTCTATCCAGCTCTTCCAGCGCGAGATTTGTATAATGAACCGGTGCATCCATCTCGACTAAATGCGGTTTGAGCATCTGCAGCAGCCCTCTAACACTCGTCAGCGGCTTGCGAATTTCATGCGAGATGCTTTCTGCCACCTTTTCAACTGTGAGCAGATGATCCTGTTTGATAATCAGCTCTTTCATTTCATTCAGCGATATTTCAAGCTCTTCTCTTTTTTCCATAAGAAAAATATTTTCATTAATCAAATCCTGCTCAAAATTTTTCAGAGCTTCCTTAATGTGATCTGACACTTCCTCTTTGTTTACACAAAAAATATGAATATATTCTTTACTGTCATATTGAATGTGCACATCAAAGAGACTAAGAGGATTTGTTTTTGTTTTTAAGTTTAATTCTATCTTTGTAATAGATGGCGTTTCCAGAATAAACTTTGCAGCCTTTTTTTTGCTGCCGATGCTGACAATGTCCAGAAAGTTCTTCACTTCATCAAAATCCTGCAGGGTATTTTTGGACACTGCAATGATATCAAGTTTTTTGTCCACCAAAAAATATGGAAAGGGGATTTTTTCATACTTATTAGATATTGACAACATTTCCATGGCGCTCAGTCCTCATATCTTGAATCCAGATTTTTAATTGCATCAGATCGGAAAAGATAACAGTATCTTCGGGACAATAAAACTCAAGATCATACGTACTGGCTAGTTTTCCGCCTACCAGGATTGTCGGGACATGATGCAGCTCTTGTAAGACTTCTATATATTTAATCAATTGCGGCAGATGATATACAATATTAACTGAAATTCCTATCACTGAAGGCTTCCACTTCTCAGCAAAATTTACTGCATCCTCTAAAGGAAGATTTGATCCCAAAAACTTGGCATCCCATCCATATTCCTTAAACAAGTTTGCGACCATGTTGATGCCGAGATCATGTTCCTCGCCGGACACACAAAAAAACATTGCTCTGTCCCTTGAATTCTTGGAATAGAGGGACTGATAGTTATTTTCTTTGCTGGTTTTCTCAAAGAAGTAATTCGTAATAATGGTTTTGCAGACATTAGATGCAATATGCTCTTGTGCCACGGTCACACGATTCTCTTCCCAGAGCTGTCCAATATAGTACATCGTGTCCGTTAACAATTGATAAACATCCATACTTGATGATTCTTCTGTCATATGCTCGTTCACCAATTCCCATGAATCACTAATCCGGCCGTTTATCAGTAACTTACTTAACTCCTGAACAACATCTATGTTCATTTTATCTCCAACCTTCTAAACGGCTTTCACCGTTTTAATAGCGTGATGATTAGGATACCTTCAGGGATTTATTTTGGCTCTTTCCTTAAGAGTAACACATGCATGGGAATTCATAAACCTTTAACACATTCTTATTTGACAAAATTGCCTTTTTGACAAATTGAAACATGAATATGGTACACTATTGTCAGCTTCATTTTTAAAGTAGAGGTGAATACGTTTGAATCAGCAGGTAAAGACTCTGGCTTCCCTTTTGCTGGCCGGCGATACTGAAGAGGCATGGAAGCTGGTCCTCACGGAGTATCAGGACGGCAAGACAAGCCTACAGCTTTATGAGGAACTGTTTACAAGAGCGATGCAGTATATTGGAGAGTTATGGGAAACAGATGACATATCTGTAGCGGACGAACACCTGGCGACCACGACGTGCGATTATCTTTTATCCAGATATGCATATCTCTTAAAGAAAAGAAGTTACTTTGTAAATAATGATGAAAAAATAAAAAGAAACGCCATGTTTTTCTGTCTGCAGGATGAACAGCATTATCTCGGCCTGAAAATGGCTTCGCTCGTCTTTGAGGAAAGAGGCTGGGAAACACAGCTTCACGGGGCAAACCTTCCTTTGGAAGATGCCATTCAAACAGCAGAAGAGGCTAAGCCGGAAGTCATTCTTCTTTCATTCACGCTTTTGTATCATGCAGAAAAGCTGAGCAGCTATGTCAGGGAGCTGGAAGCCCTTCCGCACAAACCGGCAATCGTTGTCGGAGGAAGACTTTTGCCAAAATATGATTTTAGAAAATATTGCAGCGAAAACACAAAGCTATTGAGCAGCCTTTCAGATTTGGATTCGTGGATTGCAGCTGAGTTTGGACACGGAGTGAAGATGGATGTCAATGATTGAACATTTACCAGTACCCTATTTCAAAATAAACAGAGATTTTGGTATCCTGTCATCTTCAAGAATTGCCAGAACAGTCTTCGCTCCAGCCGCCTCCTTTCTGGAACTGGTGGACGAAGACAGCCTGAACAAAGCAAAAAAGGTCCTGCTCTCTATAGAAAGAAATAAAACGGAACTTGTCCTGAAAACGGCATCCTCCCCATTTTCCCTTTTTGAAATATCATTCAACTGGGAAGGTGACGAGGCTCACCTGATCTGCAGTGAAAAGGACTACCGGATAGATGAACTTTATCAGCAAATTGAATCGAACCGCCAGCGCATTGCTGACACGGATTTTGAACTGCTGATCAAAAAAGAAGAATTACAAGTATCACTTAACAGGGTGCTGGAACTTTCCAGCCCTTTCATTCCTTTATCGTCGAAAGTCGTACTGATCCCGCTTTACGGCAACCTGACAGGTGATTTCGTCGAAAAAAATGTAAGCAGACTTCTCTCCTCGCTGCACGAAGGAAAACATGAAAAAGCCCTGCTGGATTTTCATGGTATCGGTGACTTAACTGAAGAAGGAATTTCTTCCTTAAACGATCTAATCCTTCAATTTAAAGCTATGGGTACCACAACCTACATGATTGGCGTTCACCCTAAGCAGGTGCCTGTACTGCACCGCGCTATCAAAGACAGCGAGGATATATACAGCCTGCCTAATCTGAAAGAAGCCATTCGAAAACTCCTTCACACCTGACTGTACGCTGTGGCTGCGGGTTATGGTGAGAAAAGTTATAATCACGGCATGTGTTCGGTATAAAAATACCGGGCGCAAGCCGTGATTTTTTTGATTGGATGAGGGTGCTGTTGAATGGCTGGTGAGTACGTCCTGGGCAGCTTCCCTCACCAGAACGCATGGTTACTCTAGCATGTCAAGTTCACTATTGTAAAATATGGAAATATGCTGCATTCTTAGAAGTCAGGTACACATAGCATTTATGAAAAAGCATTTCGCATACTAACTATACGATTTTAGAAAAAATACATTCTTTTTAATAAGATAAGCGAATAGTTGAAAATCTTAGTGAAAAAGATAGTTAATTAGTTGCATATTAGCCACTTAATTAGCGCAGGAAAAAAGAGCATATTCGTTATGCTCTTTTTACATTATTCATTTAGTTCATCAGTTGTCTTGAAAATTCTTGAATATACATCTTTGATGTTATCCGTAGTTTTCTTTCCATTATACAAACCGTATTTCCAACTTAATTTTTGCGAATTAAGAGCGCCAACCGCATAAACATCGCCATCGCCAGCAGACCAACTCCAATTCTCATCGTACTTTATTTCCTTCACAGCAAAAGGAATAAAATTTTTAGCAGAAATAAAAAAGAATGGAATTGTTGAATTGGAATAAACATCTGCATATTGGCTTTCAGAAGCCTCTGCAAGATGATCCTCCTCAATAAAGACTGCATCATAAGACATCAGTTCATCACTAGCCATTTCATCGAATGAAAACTCCGTAAATCTTACTTGTTCCTCTTTGACTTTTGGCGGTTCTCCGACCACTGCAATTCTCAAAGAATTTCCTTCATAAGCCTCGAAATCAGGGCTAGAAGTACAAGCCGTTAGAGCTACTGTTAGAATTAATAAGATAAAACATAAATACCTGTTTCTATTTAATCTTTTCATATGCATCCCCCATTAACATATTTTAACATAATTTTCTAATTACCTTGTTAAATACATTATTAAGGAGCAGATTACTCGACTTATTGCATACATAAAACTGCTTTTTTGAAATGTCTCATCGTTGAGCAGGTGTACTGCCGGGCCTTTTGGCTTTTAAGCTAAAAAAAATTGTAATAAGTCCGGAGTATACTGAGGAGTGCCATTTGAGCGAACTTGAAATTGAAATTAGAATTAAAGTAATTTTTCCACCGCCACGAGCTGTCGTCTTACTGGAATAGATAACCTCCTGCGGATTCGCTGGATGAAAATATTCTTAGGCATGGTTTCTTCCAGAAGATAGACAAACTGACCCTCTTTGTTATACTATCTCGCCTTTTTCACCAGATAGTAGAACAAAAACACTCTCTTTGTTCTACTATCTTCTAGACGCTATAACAAAACACCTCTCTTTGTTCTACTATCTCGCCTTTTTCGCCAGATAGTAGAACAAAAACACTCTGTTTGTTCTACTATCTTCCAGATGCTATAACAAAACACCTCTCTTTGTTCTACTATCTCGCAGAAGCTAGAACAAAAACCCCCTCTTTGTCCTACTATCCCGCAAATACTATAACAAACCCACCTTCATTCATCATAAGGTTCCACATGTCCTGCCATACAGCAGCACAAACCCACCCCTCTTTGTCCTACTATCCCGCAAATGCTATAACAAACAGCCTTCAATCATCATAAGATCCCGCCTCCCCCCATACAGGAGCACATAAACCCAGCACACTCCCCCTAAAAAAACCCGCCGCAGCAAGCGGCAGGGCCTTTTCATTATTATTTTGCTTTCAGCTTAAAAATCGCAGAGCGGAAATCCCCCTGCTTTCCTTGATAGTGAGGGTCGGCACCTGAGTTTTCGTTTTGCAGGAAGATGCCATAGTGCATCAGCTCATCGCCATAGAAGGTTCCTTCTCTTCCGCTGATCGTATATTGGAGATCAGCATGCAGGCCTTTCAGCTGAAGTTTTTTGAAGCCGGGGTTTGGCCTGGCAAGGACTTGATAGAATCCTGCCAGCGCTTCCTTTTGGTCGTTTGATACTACCATCCAGGCTGTTTCGTTGTAATCTCCTTGGAATGGGCTTTTCAGGCGGTAAAATGTGCCGTATTGGAGCAGACTGCGGTTTTCCTTATAGTAACTGATTTGATTTCGCACTTCTTCCTTTTCCTGTTCAGTCATTTCAGTGACGTCCAGTTCATAGCCGAAGACACCAAATATGGCTGCGTCTCCTCTGTTTTGGAGGCTTGTCCATCTTTTCACCTGATGGTTGGGCACCGCTGATACATGGGCGCCGATGCTGCTGAGCGGGTACACCATACTGGATCCGTATTGAATTTTCAACCTTTCCACTGCGTCTGTATTATCGCTTGTCCATGCCTGCGGTGCGTAATAGAGCATTCCGGGATCGAATCTGCTTCCTCCGCTTGCACAAGATTCAAAGAGCACATCAGGGAACGCCGTGGTCAGCCTTTCATATAAATCATAAACTCCCAATATATATCTGTGCGCTACTTCACTTTGCCTTTCAGCAGGCAGCTTCTCAGATCCAATTTCGGTCATATATCTATTCATATCCCATTTGACATAAGAGATTGGAGCATCTTTCAGGATAGCTGCCATTTTTTCATAAATAAAATTGACAACGTCACTTCTGGAGTAATCCAGCACATATTGATTTCGGCCGTGTGATCTTGCTCTTTCCGGAACGTGGATAATCCAGTCAGGATGCTTTTCGTACAGGTCGCTGATTTTGGATACCATTTCAGGCTCAAACCAAAGTCCGAATTGCAGTCCTAGTTCAGTAACCTTTTCCGCCAGTCCCTTCACGCCATTTGGAAGCTTTCGTTTGTCTGCAAACCAGTCTCCTAATGATGTATGATCATCATCCCGTTTTCCGAACCAGCCGTCATCCAGGACAAACAGCTCTATACCGAGTTTTTTAGCTTCCACTGCCATCTCGACAATCTTTTCTTCATAAAAATCGAAGTAGGTACCTTCCCAGTTGTTGATTAACACAGGTCTTTCTTTATCTCTCCAATGACCTCTGGCCAGCCTCTGCTGATACAGGCGGTGATATGCCGAGCTCATACCATTCAGTCCTTGGTCGGAATAGACCATCACAGCTTCAGGAGTTTGAAAGGTCTCTCCCTCCTCAAGAAGCCATGAAAAATCAAAGGGGTTGATCCCTAAGCTCACCCTTGGCACCTGATAGTGATCCACCTCTGTCTGGGCAAGGAAATTCCCGCTGTACACCAGGCTGAAGCCGTATACTTCTCCTTCATGTTCCGTTGCTGCCGGTCTTTTCAGGGCAAGAAACGGATTTTGCTGGCTGCTGCTTGTGCCCCTTGTGCTGGTGATGCTTTGAATGCCGGGACGCAGCGGGCTGGTGTATAAGTGGCGCTCTCTTGACCATGATCCTGACAGCTGCAGCATCTCAAAATCTGCATCAAATAAATCGACTGACATGCTCAGCGCCCGTGTGAGCTTTAGAGAACTGCTGCTGCAATTCGTAAAGCGTGCATTTCTCGCTATAGCAGGATGGTCGCGGAAAACTGTATATGAAAGAATCAATTCTGCCCTAATGACTGAATCATAGAGGATGATTTCAAGGGTTTCCGCTTCTTCTGCTCCTTCTGTATAAGTGGCCGGAAGTCCCTTCAGTCGAGGTTTTCCAGAAGTAATGCTGTGGCTTTTATATCGGAAATCCGTTATTCTGCTTCCATTTTCCTGAGAAATCTGAAAGGCAGGCTCTCTGTAATCGGTTGTTCCGTAGGATGGATATTCCTGCTTCAGGTAATCAAGAGAGAATTCCCCGTCTCCTTCATACACACAGGAAGTTGCTGCTTTCTGCTGAGTCCGGAACATATGTGTAAAAGACTCTCTGTGCCGGATTTCTTTACCAAAATACAGGTGGCCAAGCTGTTCATTTTTCATAATTGTAAAGATATAGCTGACACCTTTTGACTGTAAATGAAATTCTCTTGTTAGCTTGTTATAGTAAATTGCCATTGTGTTTCCCCCATTTCATTAGTTACTGCCGCAGCTTTTTCTGATCACAAGCTGCGCCGGCAGTACTGCCTTGTATGGAAACTCTCTCCCGTTGATTCTGTCAAGCAGCATTTTCACTGCCACACTTCCTATTCCTTCTGTATGTACGTTGATCGTTGTTAAAGGCGGGTCAATATAGCTGGCCATCTCAATATCATTAAACCCAACAATACAAACATCCTCAGGGACATTGATTTCAAGCTCCCTCAATGCTCTGAGCGCACCGATCGCCATTGAATCGGAGCCGATAAAAAAAGCTTGGGGCAAAGAGCCTTTCTCAGAAGCCTCTTTCATCAAGCGGTAACCTTCCTGAAGACTGTATTCTCCCAGATGAACATGTTTGGATTCATACAGGTCTTTTTCCTTCATGAAAGAGATGTAGGAGGTGAGCCGTTTATCTTCAATCGCAATCTTGCGTCCTGAGGAGAGCTCTCTTTCAGTACCTCCAATGTAGCCAATAGAACGGAGCCCTCTGCTCATGAGATGCTGCAGGGCTTGTTGCACAGCTCCATGAAAATCTGCCTCTACCGCATCAAAGCCTTCTCCGGCTGAATGGCTGGCAAATACAATATGCACTGGCTTTTTGCTGATTCTTGCCATTTCTTTGTGGCTGATTCTCCCTACTGCAATGACGCCATGAAGTTCATTAGACAACTCCAGCTCAGACTCTGGGTGAATTCTGATAATCTGTGTTGATACAATCCCCTGTTTTCTGCACTCAGCTTCAATTCCTTTTCGAATTGATAAAAAATAAGGATCTTCCAGCTCTTCCTCTTTCGAGTGTCCCAAAACAATTCCTACTTTCAATGCAGAAGTCCCGGGTAGCGTTTTTTTCACTTTTTTATATTGCAGCTTGTCCGCTGCCTTTAGAATTTTTTCTCTCGTTTCGTCTGTTACCGAGAGTGAAGGATCTCCATTTAATACCCGTGAGACAGTTGCAGGAGACACGCCAGCCAATTGTGCTATATCCTTTACCGTTGCCATTACATCACCTTTTAGTAAATATTTATTAATCTAAAAGTTATAATACCACTTAGGTTTCAAGCTTTCAATAAGAATGTTTTAGGTAAATATTTAGTAAATAAAACGGAATTCATTTTCATTCATAATTTTTCCTTCTACAAGGCAGATTAAGAAGAGGTGTTGTGAGGGGTGATCAGATGGAAAAGTGGGATTATGGATTGAATATAGGATTTTTGCTGATTTTAATGGGGGTACATATTCTTTCCAAATACCTCAAAATAATGGAACGGAAAACATTGAGCATTCTTTTGTCCATCGCAAGCGGCGTGTCTGTATCATATATATTCATTCACCTGCTGCCCAAGTTAAATGAGTATCAGGAAATTGCAGAACCGGCTTTTGGGTTTATTGAAAATACGACCTATTATTTCGCAATGGTCGGCCTTGTATTTTTTTATGGCTTGGAAAGAAAGGTCTGGCATTTAAAAGATAGAAGCAAGCGGTTGAGCAAAAATAGTATCTTTTGGATACATCTTATTTCCTTTACTATATATAACTTTTTGATCGGATATTTGCTGATGAAAGGGAACAAGGAAGAATTTATGGATATGCTATTGTACATGATAGCTGTCGGTGTTCATTTTATTTCGGTCAACCATGGTCTTCACGACATCAGCACGCGCCAGTATGACAAGGTTGGACGCTGGATTCTCTCCATTTCCGTTTTTTCCGGCTGGCTTTACGGTAACTTTTCATCGCTGAATGAAGAGGTAATCGGTATACTGTTTGGATTTCTCTCTGGAAGCATCGTTCTTAATTTGCTAAAAGAAGAGCTTCCTGAAGGAAAAGACCGGAACTTCTGGGCTTTCGCTCTGGGAATTGTGCTCTATTCCATCTTATTATTTCTATTAAGAAGCTGATTAGTTGCTTTTTTCTCTGATTGTTTATATAATTTGGTTCGAAATAAAGATACTTTATTTCGAAGCATTAGTACAGAAGGGAATTTTGACAACATGGCAAAGATTTTATACATTACCGCTCATCCTCATGATGAGTCCAACTCTTTCAGCATCGCTGCTGGAACTGCTTTTATCAAGGAGTACAAACAGCTTAACAAAGAAGACGAAGTTATTCACATCGATCTTTACAAGGAGCATATTCCTCAGATTGATGCTGATGTATTCAGCGGCTGGGGGAAGCTTAGAAGCGGCACTGCATTTGAGGAGCTTTCTCAAGAGGAACAGAATAAAGTTTCCCGCTTAGGTGCTCTTTCTGACCAATTTGCTGAAGCAGACAAATTTGTTTTTGTAACTCCATTGTGGAATTTTTCTTTTCCTCCAGTGATGAAAGCTTATCTTGATTCAGTTGCTGTTGCAGGGAAAGCATTCAAATATACTGAAAGCGGAGCTGTCGGTTTGTTAACGGATAAAAAAGCGCTGCATATTCAGGCTCGCGGCGGCATCTATTCTGAAGGTCCTGCTGCCGAGATGGAAATGGGCCACCGTTACCTGCAAGTGATGATGAACTTCTTCGGTGTTCCTTCATTGGAGGGATTGTTTATTGAAGGCCATGCAGCACAGCCTGAAAAAGCGGAAGAAATTAAGAAAAACGGCATTGCCCGCGCTAAGGATCTGGCACATAATTTCTAAAAAAATGAATCCCATGCCTCTCAGCACTTACTGAAGGCAGGGATTTTTTTTGTTTTCTCGCTTCTTTCTCCAAAAGCTTTATAAAGTCCTCATAAGCACCTGCTGTCTGAAAAATCGTTCCTATTGACTGCAGCCATGCACCTGGAATATAAAATATCAGCCCAGCAGCAGCAGTGTCTGTCCTTACATCAATGAGTCCGCCTATTGCTTCAATGATATTCCCCAACCCTTGAATTTCGTTTCCGATCGTTTTTTTCAGGTTGCTGATTCTGCCAAGGGCAGTGACCCCTGACCCCAGTGCCTGCAGTGAATTTCCAAGAATGCCTATTCTAATTCCTTCCTCTTCCTCATTCAGAAACAACGAGATTCCTTCTCCTGCTGCGCCTGTAAACGCTCCTCCAGCCTGTATGGAGCTTCCAAGCTTGGAATAGAAATCTTCTGTTTCAACTTCAGCCAAAATGGTATTTCCAATTCCCTGCAGCGTATTGCCTGCTATGATTAAACTTCCATTTTGCAATTCATTATTTATAAAAGCCTGTCTGGTATAGCCAACTGCAGCTGTTGTAGCTCCAGTTGCTTCAATCACGTTGCCGATTAAATCATAATATTCAAGAATGATTTTGTTCATGTTAGCACCAACTGACCTAAACAATCCTTAAGATAGACTATTCAAAGTGGGAAGCTCCTGCGCTATAAATATCTCCTGTGAACGCCCTTTCCGTCGTAGCTGAAAAGAACTTCTTTTCCTTCCAGTACACTTTCCATATGGACCGCTCTGCCCCAAAGCTGATACAAATAAGGCAGCACTTTTTCCAGATATCTCAAATCCAGCTCTATTCCTTCATACCAGTGTTTTAAATATAATTCATAATTCTTAGAATAGTCCCCATCGGTCACCGTGATATAAGGAAAGCCTCCGTTCACTCTCATATTGATCAGCTGATCGCGAACATTTTCCCATTCTTTGTCAACAACCTTATAATCCCTGCCCTGCTTTTGGAAAAGATACATATCTTCCCGAAGGACAAGATCTTTTGTTAAGTAATTTCTGATAAAAGAAATATCTGACTCTACTTCCCTGACCTCAAACATCTTCTCTCTCCCGCTTCCAGCAGTTGTACCGAATTCCTTCATTTCATCAGTCGGGTTATCATATCTTTCCTCAATATCTTCAAATATTTTCAGACCCAGATAATAGGGGTTAATGCCGGTTTTAGAAGGCTGAACAACGCCGGAATTCAGCTTTGCATATTCAATTGACTCCTCTGTTGTCAGGTCCAGCTCTCTCATGATTCGCTGATGCCAGTAAGAAGCCCAGCCTTCGTTCATGATCTTTGTTTCCAGTTGTGGCCAGAAATAGAGCATTTCTTCCCTCATCATAGTGAGGATGTCTCTTTGCCAGTCTTCAAGCTCTCTGCTGTGTTCTTCTATGAAAAGCAGAATATCCTTTTCAGGTGCAGGAGGAAATTTTTTCTTCTTTTTTGCAGAAGAAGCTTCTGGCTTTTTCTCGTCTATTCCCCACAAATCATCATAAGGAGTTGCCTTTTTGGTCAGCTTTTTCTCATCTTCTTCATCTTCTACGCTCCATGACAGCTTTGGCCTTACTAAAGAGGGATCAATATGTTCTTGAACAGCAAGGATTGCGTCCAAAAATGATTCAACTTCCTGCCTGCCGTGCAGTACTTCATATTCTTTTACACGCTGCGCGGTTGCAGCCATGCTCTCTACCATATCGCGCTTTGTATTCTGAAAACGGCTGTTGTTTTTGAAAAAATCACAATGAGCAAGTACATGAGCAACAATCAGTTTGTTTTGCACAAGTGAGTTGGAATCAAGCAGGAATGCATAGCAGGGATCTGAGTTGATGACCAGCTCATAAATTTTGCTGAGACCGAGGTCATACTGCAGCTTCATCTTGTGAAACTGCTTTCCAAAGCTCCAATGTGAAAATCTGGTCGGCATCCCATAAGCTCCAAACGTGTAGATAATATCAGCAGGACAGATTTCATATCTCATCGGGTAAAAATCGAGCCCGAATCCTTCAGCTATTTCAGTAATTTCCGAAATGGCATATTCCAGTGCTTTTTGATCGCTTTCTTTCACTGAACTCCCTCCTCTTTTCCCTTATCTCAATGTATGAGAACAAACCTGAAAAGATGAAAATTTAAAGGGATGAGCAAGTGCTGCACGCCCAAAAATGAATATACTGACACATTTTCCAAAATGAACATTTTATCCCGGGTTTACTATGGTAAAATTGGATTATAGTGAGGTTATGTCTAATGAGATTAACGAATTATACAGATTATTCTCTTCGTGTGCTGTTATATCTGGCACTAAAAGAGCAAAGTCAGCTGGCTAACATTAAGGAAATTGCCGACGCCTACAATATTTCAAAAAATCACTTAATGAAAGTTACATATGATTTGGGGAAAATGGAGTTAATCGAGACAATCAGAGGCAGAAATGGCGGAATACGTTTAAAAAAAGCCCCTTCGGATATTAACATTGGAGCAGTTGTCAGAAAGACAGAGGATGACTTTAACCTGGTTGAGTGCTTTGATGCTGAGCGGAACTCCTGCATTGTCACACCTGCTTGCGGACTAAAGCATGTTTTTCATCAGGCACTGGCTGCCTATCTGAATGTTCTTGATCAATACACCCTGAAGGATCTTGTAAAAAACAAAGAAACCCTCCAAATGCTTTTTCAAGTTAACAGGCCGCAGCTGTAGCAGTATGTCAGGCTGCTTCTGCACAAGCACAGAGAGCACCCTTCTCTCTGTGTTTTTATTTTGCATCAAAAAATGCCCTCTTCATATAATGCAGTACGTGTCCTTTCTTATACAGGGCAGAAGATACCACCGCTGCTAATACAGGATGTCCAAGTTTTGCACAGAAAAAAAAAGCACGCAGATGACCAAAATAAAGATAGCTCCTTAAAGGAGGAAGTGCAATGGACAATGTTGATTATGATAAAGCTTTATATTATACGCATCGTTCACAGTGGGATAACCTTCTGATTTTGATGGTGCGTACAAAAGATGATTTTTTATCCAAAAAAATTGAGCAGTTTCTGCATGCATATAACTTCGAACATGATTATACAATTATTGAAAACAGCCTGTATTCCCTTTTAAGATACATTGATCACGCGGCTGATTCATCAGGACAGGAACTGGAAAGTTTCACTTGATAAACATGCTGACTCGGTTAAAAACGGGGCCACTTTGGCCTTTGTTACATAGATATCTTCATTATTTCTCTTTGCAGGGGCAGAATAGCTGGTAAAGAGCAGCTGTATTTTATGAAGTGCTGTACTTAGTACTAATATTCCAGAAATCAGAATTTTTATTGCTGTTTTTTCTAAGCTGGGATTCAGCTTTCAGGTGAAAGCAGATATTAACAGCAAAGAGGGACAGTGTCCCCCTGTCCCTCTTACGTCATGATAATTGCATTTACTTCTTCCATAACCGCTGCCGTTAGGTGCTCAAGCTTTGCCTTGCTTTCTTCAAGGGATGATCCTTGGATTGCAAAGTAAAACTTCACTTTCGGCTCAGTTCCCGAAGGTCTCAGGCAGAACCATGAGCCGTCCTCAAGGTAGTATTTCAAAACATTGGACTTTGGCAGGTCAATGCTTTCATTTTTGCCTTCTGCAACGATTGTTCTTTCGCTTTCACGGTAATCCTCAATCACAGTAACAGCTTGTCCAGCGATTTCCTTAGGAGGAGTGCTTCGGAACTGAGACAAAATTTCCTCAATTTGCTCTGCTCCTTCTTTTCCTTTTAATGTGAGCGATTTCAAGCCTTCTTTATAATAGCCGTATGTTTCAAAAACCTCCAGCAGGCCTTGATACAGCGTTTTCCCCTGCTTTTTGTAATATGCTGCAACTTCGGCAGATAAAAGTGCGGCTTGCACAGCGTCCTTATCCCTAGCAAAGTCACCAATCAAATAGCCATAGCTTTCTTCATATCCGAATTGAAACGAGTATTGCCCTGTTTGCTCATATTCCTTGATTTTCTCACCAATAAATTTAAAACCAGTCAGTGTATCAATGGTTTCAAGATGATAAGCAGAAGCAATGGCACGTCCGATTTCAGAAGTAACAATTGTCTTAAGAACCACTCCGTTTTCCGGAAGAATGCCTTTGCTTTTCTTTTCTGAAAGAAGATATTGGAGCAGAAGTGCGCCGGTCTGGTTGCCTGTCAGCACAACATATTCACCCTGCTCATCCTTCACAGCAATACCTAGCCGGTCAGCGTCAGGATCTGTAGCAATCAAGAGATCAGCGTCAATTTTTTTACCTTCCCTGATGGCAAGCTCGAACGCAGCGTGCTCTTCAGGATTCGGTGAAGCGACTGTTGAAAAATCCGGATCAGGAAGCTCCTGTTCAGCCACAACAGTCACGTTTTTAAAGCCCAGTGCTTTCAGGCCTTTTCGAACAGGTTTGTTTGCCGTTCCATGCAGCGGCGTAAAGACAATTTTCAAATCAGACTCAGCGGCCAGGTCAGGGTTAACTGAAATGCTTACCAGCTTTTCCGTATATTCCTGATCAATTTCTTCCCCGATCATTTTGATCAGCCCTTGGGCCTTCAGCTCTTCCTCGTCTCTCACCTCTACCAGAAGTTCATCAGGAATGCCATTCACCTTTGCAATGACTTCATCTGCAGCAGCAGGCGGCAGCTGTCCCCCATCTTCTCCATATACTTTATATCCGTTGTATTCAGGCGGATTATGACTGGCCGTTACAACGATGCCCGAAAAGGCATTCAGTCTGCGCACTGCAAAAGACAGCTCAGGTGTCGGCCTTAATTCTTCAAATACATATGTCTGGATGCCGTGAGAAGCAAGCGTTTTAGCAGCTTCCATTGCAAATTCGGGAGATTTATGGCGTGAATCATAGGCAATGGCCACACCCCTTTTCTTTGCTTCCTCTCCAAATCCTTCAATGTATAGTGCAAGCCCTTCAGATGCTTTGCGGACAGTATAGATGTTCATGCGGTTTGTTCCAGGACCGATCTCACCCCTCATTCCACCGGTGCCAAACTCAAGGTTTTTATAAAAAGAGTCCTCAAGCAGCTTATCATTCACTTCTGCAGCAGCCAGCTGCTCCAGTAGTTCTGTATGTAAATCTGTTTTCTTTTTCCAGCGCTCATAATTTTGTTCCCAGACCATGCTTTCCCTCCTAAATTGTGACTATGTGTAATCTTTTCTATTTTTATGTAGAATTTCCTTCTTATTTTACCAAGAGAATAGGGTTTTGCCTATAAGAGCAAAACCCCATTTTATCATTCAGCTGTTTTTCTTATAATCCATGCACCAGTATCATGAAGAAATGGGCTCGGCTGCTTCTTTAATAGACAGTTCTAACCTTTCCAGCTGTTCTTGCTTAAAACTCTCACTCCAATTCAGCTTTGATGCCATATAATTCACAGCAGGTTTTTTCCATTTTCTTGCCCAGTCTATATTAAAGTAGACTGCTCCGGTTCTTCTAATAAAAAAGTCTGCTGCTGTAGATGTCATTTCTTCCGTCATGCTATAATCCAGTTCTGCAAGCACAGCTATCGGAAGCCCATGCTTTTCACTTTCCTGCTTTAGGTCGGCTGCACGCTGGAAAAGCAAGTCTGCATTAGATCCGTACCTGCTTGCCAAAAATGCTGCATCCTCGCGGGAAAGCCCTTGCTTTATACCTTGCTCAACCTTTTTCTCTACAAAGGATCCAAATCCAGCAGAACCTCCTACATCTCCACCGGAAATCGGCATATTCTTTGTGATGCAGGGTCCTGTATCTTTTCCGGTTTCCTCTTTTAGTTTTCTTGCAATCAGGTTTACAATCTGCTCAGCCATTTTACGGTAGCCGGTCAGCTTTCCTCCAGCAATGGTAATCAGCCCTGATTGAGACTCCCAGATTTCGTCCTTACGGGATATTTCAGAAGGTCCTTTCCCTTCTTCGTGAATCAAGGGACGCAGGCCTGCCCAGCTTGATTCAACATCATTCTCGGTGATATTCAAATCTGGAAACATATATTGTATCGCATTCACCACATACTCACGGTCGCTTTCAGTCATTCTTGGATTTGCCTGATCCTGTTTATAGACTGTATCAGTCGTTCCTACATAGGTTTTTCCTTCGCGCGGTATGGCAAATACCATTCTCTTGTCAGGCGTATCAAAATAGATTGCCTGCCTTAATGGAAATTTCGACTGATCAAACACAAGGTGAATTCCTTTTGTCAGCTGAAGGTGCTTGCCTTTTTTGCTGGAGTCCTTTTCCCTCAAACCGTCCACCCACGGCCCTGTTGCATTGATCACTTTGTTTGCAGAAATCTCGTAGGTTCCATTGTTGATGAGGTCCAGCACTTTCACTCCGGTTACCTTTCCTCCTGCATCGTAAACAAAGCCATCCGCTTTGGCATAATTGACGGGAACAGCGCCATGCTCAACTGCTTTTTTCATGACCTCAATCGTTAGACGGGCATCATCCGTCCGATATTCCACATAATAGCCTCCGCCAACCAGCCCGTCTTTTTTTACCAGCGGCTCTCTTTTCAATGTTTCTTCTGCAGAGAGCATTTTTCTTCTTTCATTGCGCTTTACATTAGCAAGAAGATCGTAGACCTGCAAGCCGATTGAAGTGGAAAACTTACCAAAAGTGCCGCCCTTATGCATCGGCAGCAGCATCCACTCAGGTGTTGTCACATGCGGTCCGTTTTCATACACTACCGCTCTTTCCTTTCCTACTTCGGCAACCATTTTTACTTCGAATTGCTTTAGATAGCGCAATCCGCCATGAACCAGCTTTGTTGATCTGCTTGAAGTCCCCGCTGCAAAATCCTGCATTTCAACAACGCCGACCTTCATTCCTCTGGATGCGGCATCAAGCGCTATGCCCGCCCCGGTAATGCCTCCTCCAATTACAAGTACATCAAAGGTTTCATTCGCCATATCTTTAAGAGTTTGTTCTCTGTTTAAGCTGGAAAATTTATTGTTAGCCATTCTTGTTTCCCTCCCTGTAATGTCCGGTTAAGCAAGAAAAACGCAAGCCGCCAGCGGCGTCAAGTGCTGCCCTTTTCTTTTTTATATAGACAAAAAGAGACCACAACAAACTATAGCAGGATATCTACTCCATACTGTAGTGCTGTGGTCTCTCCATTTTCTCAAACCAGTATATTAACTTGATTATATTATATCATGAATTTCGGTTATTTAAAAGCGATAGCCGCTTTCACCGCTTTTTTCCAGCCGCTGTACAAGTTCTCTGCTTCCTTTTCATCCATGTCCGCTTCGAACTTTCTGTCTAAGTGCCATTGCTCTGAAACTTCTTCGATATTTTCCCAGTATCCTGTTGCCAGGCCTGCCAGGTAAGCAGCCCCCAGCGCAGTTGTTTCATTTACTTCCGGACGCTCTACGGGCACGCCAAGCAGGTCGCTTTGAAATTTCATTAAAAAGTTATTCTTAACAGCACCGCCGTCCACTCGGAGTGTTTTCAGCTTTAAGCTCGAATCAGCTTCCATTGCGCCCAGCACATCCTTCGTCTGATAGGCAAGCGACTCCAGTGTAGCTCTGATTAAATGTTCTTTTTCTGTTCCTCTTGTCAGCCCGAAAACTGCCCCGCGGACGTCACTGTCCCAATAAGGTGTTCCCAGCCCTACAAATGCAGGCACAACATAGACACCCTCTGAGGATTGAATGCGTGCAGCATAGCTCTCGCTTTCTGCAGCATCCCCAAACAGCCTCAGGCCGTCACGAAGCCATTGAATGGCAGATCCTGCAACGAAAATACTTCCTTCCAGTGCATACTCCACTTTTCCATTAATACCCCAGGCAATTGTCGTCAGCAGGCCATGCTCTGACCGAATTGCCTTTTCTCCTGTATTCATCAACATAAAACAGCCTGTGCCATACGTATTCTTTGCCAAACCTTCTTCAAAGCAAGCTTGTCCAAACAGGGCAGCCTGCTGATCACCTGCAGCGCCTGCAATCGGAATTTCCTCTCCGAAGAAGTGGTAGCTTGCCGTATGGGCGTACACTTCGGAAGAGGGTTTAACTTCCGGAAGCATTGCAGCAGGAATATCCAGAATTCCTAGCAGCTCAGGATCCCACTTTAATTCATGAATATTGTACAGGAGCGTACGTGATGCATTTGAGTAATCAGTTACATGCGCCTTTCCGCCGGATAGCTTATATATGAGCCAGGTATCGATTGTGCCAAACAAAAGCTCGCCCTTTTCAGCTCTGTCTCTTGCTCCCTCAACAGAATCCAATATCCACTTAATCTTTGTCCCTGAAAAATAAGGGTCAATTAACAGACCTGTTTTTTCTCGAAAAAGCGTTTCGTGCCCTGCATCCCTTAACTCATTGCAAATATCGGCAGTCTGCCTTGACTGCCACACAACTGCGTTGCAAATGGGCATGCCGGTTTCCTTTTCCCATACAACAGTTGTTTCACGCTGATTAGTAATGCCAATTCCCTGAATTTGTTTTGCAGAAATGCCGGATTCAGACAAGCAGGCAGCAATAACAGCCAGAATAGAGCCCCAGATTTCATTTGCATTATGCTCTACCCAGCCAGGCTGCGGGAAATATTGCGTGAACTCCTTTTGAGCGGAGTGAACAATCTTACCTTCTTTATTAAACAAAATTGCTCTGGAGCTTGTAGTCCCCTGATCCAGTGCTAAAATGAATCTTTCCATAGATGTAAACCTCCCTGGCTGTACCGGATGAAACGGATTAAAATAAAAATCCACAACAAACCCTGCCTGAAACTCAGGCATTGAGTGCTGTGGATCTCCCGTCTCCGTCACAAAATGAACTTACTTCTATAGTAAGGATGGGGGAAAGCGTTGTCAACCTGAACCTGTTGCATCAGGCTGCTCAAACTCCTTCCAAAGTTTGGTATCCGATGTTGTTACAGCTGCTGCGCCAGCCTCCAGAGCCTGCTTTACTTCTGTTGCAGTCGTGATGAATCCCCCTGCAAAAACCGGGATATTCGTTCTTTCTTTGACCAATTTGACGAGCCCCGGTGCTATACCCGGAAGCACTTCAATATAATCCGGCTTATGCCGTTCAATCAGCTCCAGGCTTTTTTCAAACGCACTGTTATCCAAAAGAAACATCCGTTGTATGGCATACAGCTTTTTCTTCTTTGCCTTGATAATCACGTTGCTTCTTGTTGAAATCAACCCGGCAGGCCTGATTTCCTGACAGAGATACTCAGCAGCATACTCATCATGCTTTAATCCCTGTATCAAATCAACGTGAATCAAGAGCTTTTTTTCGTGTTTGCCTGCCTCCCTCACCAGGCTGCGCAGCTGCGCAAGCTGTGTTTCAAGCAGGACTCCGTATGTATAGCTGCTTCTTAAAAAATGATCAAACTGTTTCATATTTCGGATAGCCGGGAGAATTTTTTGCTGATGAAAACTCAATATTCCACACTCCTAATGTTATGGTTAGTACTATTATAGAGCCAAGTGTATCAAAAAATATCTTCCGCAGAAAGAGCCCATAACAAATGTCATGGGCATCAAGGATGGTTTTTATTTTTTATACAAAATAGAATAAAGATCTTTCCGGCGGTCCTTCAGCTGCCTGACTGTTCCTGATTGGCGCTGCCTTCTAAGGATTTCCAAGTCTACATCTCCGATAATGACCATTTCTATATTTGCGTTGCACTCTCCAACGATGCCATCTCTGGCGAATTCAAAATCAGATGGTGCAAAAATAGCAGACTGAGCATACTGAATATCCATATTTTCCGTTTCAGGAAGGTTTCCGACAGTTCCGGCAATAACCGTGTAAACCTGATTCTCAACCGCACGGGCCTGGGCGCAGTAGCGTACACGCAAATATCCCTGCCTGTCTTCTGTACAGAAAGGTGTAAAGATAATTTTAGCTCCCTTTTCTGTAGCAATCCTGGCAAGCTCAGGGAATTCAATGTCATAGCAGATTTGAATGGCAATTTTTCCGCAGTCAGTATCAAACACCTTCACTTCATCGCCGCGGCTGATGCCCCACCATTTTCGCTCATTCGGTGTGATATGAATTTTATACTGCTTCTCAATCGTGCCATCTCTTCTGAAGAGGTAGGCAATGTTAAAAATTTTCTCATCTTCTTCAACGAAATGAGATCCGCCGATAATGTTCACATTATATTTCACAGCAAGTTCGGTAAACAGATTGATATACTGCTCTGTAAACTCTGCAATTCTTTGAACTGCACGGCTCGGTGATCTCTCATTCAAAAATGACATCAGCTGAGTTGTGAAAATTTCCGGAAACACAGCAAAATCCGACCCTGCATCAGAGGCAACGTCTGTATAATATTCAACCTGGGTAGCAAATTCTTCAAAAGAACTGATCTGCTTCATCATGTACTGTACAACGCAAATTCTGACCGGCAGCGCCGTTTTATAATACATGCGGGGATTAGGCTGATAATCCACATTGTTCCATTCCATTAATGTCGCATACTGATTCGACGCCTTATCATCTGGTAGATAATTAGGATTTACACGCATCGGAATAAAGCCATTCAGCCACTGAAATGAGAGAACAGGATCATAAATTTTGTGATGGATCACCTGCTCCACATATTCCCTCGGCGACATTTCCTGTGCATGCTTATGATAATTCGGGATGCGCCCCCCGATAATGATGCTCTTTACATTGAGAATACGGGCCAGTTCTTTTCGGGCTTCATACAATCGGTGGCCGATTTTCATTCTCCTGTACTCGGGATGAACCATTACCTCTATGCCATACAGATTGAGTCCATTCGGATTATGATTGGTAATATAGCCATTGTCTGTAATATCATCCCATGTGTGGCGGTCGTCATATTCATCAAAATTCACTAGCAGGCTTGAGCATGACCCGATGATTTCCCCTTCCAGCTCTGCACAAAACTGTCCTTCAGGAAAATGCTCCAAATGGCTTTCCAAGTGCTCGCGCTTCCAAGGATCCATACCGGGAAAGCAGACCCTTTGCAGCGCAATAATATCATCTATGTCACTTTCCTCAATCGTTCTGATAATCATTTTCTTTTCAAATTTCTTTAAATCAAGCATATCTGACACAAACTTCCACTCCTTTGCGAATACCTTATCAATTACCCGCTTTCATGATTTCTATTCTTATTTTCTTTTGGTATGCAGCTCTTCAATTAAAAGAGCCAGCTCCAATTCAGCCATGGATTCAAGCCGATGGTCAAAATCCTCAAATGCCAGTTCTCTTGTGACTGTGTTGGGAACAATGACGCAGCTCATACCTGCACGCTTCGCTGCGAGAGATCCGTTCACTGAATCCTCAAATGCCAGACAATTTGCCGGATCAACCCCGAGACACTTTGCCGCTTCTATATACAGAGCCGGATCGGGTTTAACCGTCTCCACATCATCGGCAGTTTTGATGCATTCAAAATAATCAAACAATCCGATGTTTTTCAAATGGCCTGATACCCAGGCATAATGTGAGCTGGAGGCCAAACCGATTTTCAAACCAAGCTGCTTTGCTGCCTCTAAGTATTCCAGCACCCCCGGCCTTGCTATTTCTTTTTCCAAACGGCCGGAAACAAGTTCTCTGTGCCGTTTCGTAAGCAATTCATGATCCAGCTCCCTTTTAATCTCATCTTGAAGATATTCAAACGGTTTAAAACCCGAAGCTGTTCCAATCACATTGCCCCATACCGACATCGGCAGCTCAGAACCATGCTCCCTGAATATCTCCTGCAATGCCTCATATTCATGTGTCTCTGTATCTAAAATCAACCCGTCAAAATCAAAAATCACTGCTTCAATCACAGTAAACCCTCACTTTCTCTATTTGAAATTCTGCATGTGGAAAAACTGATCTTTGTCATCAGAACAGCTAACAAACTCTATGTACCCCACAGCTCCCTGGGTAAATATCTATTCTAAGACACTTGGCTTTCACTAACTATAAAAATTTTATTACACACTGTGCCAGTCCCAAGCTGATCATGGCGGAGGAACAAACTGGGCAGGCAAAGGCTGACAAAGTATATTCGACTTGATGAAAGCTCCTGCGTCAACTGCTGCATTCCGTCGGGGCAAACTCTCCTGCGAAAGAGAAAAGCTCAGCACAAGAACGAATTGACTGCCCTTTTATCATACAAAATTATATATGTAAATGGCAGTTTTTTTGCCTATATTTGTTTTGTTGGGGGCGGGGCGAGGATTTTTGGGTTGAGGGTGGGTGGGTGTTTGTTGTAGGTTTTTCCGCATAGTAGAACAAAAGCGCCATCTTTGTTATAGTATCTTGCGGAAATGCGAAGATACTATAACAAAACCACCTACTTTGTTATAGTATCTCAAAGATAGTAGAACAAAAGCGCCCTCTTTGTTATAGTATCTTGCAGAAATGCGAAGATACTATTTCAAGACCCACTACTTTGTTATAAGATCACCAACTAGAACAAAACCACCCTCTTATTTATACCCTGCCCATCACACTACCTATAACAAAAAAATGCAGACCTCCCCCTCTATGAGGAGCTGTCTGCATTTTTTCATTTTATGAAAATAATCTGTACACCCTGGCTTCCCACGGCTTCATTGTGAAGTATTCCATGTTCTCTTCCGGGTCCGCATTATAGTTTGAAATTAGTATTTCCTTGCTGCGGTAAGCAATTTGTTCAGGAAGTTTGAAAACAGGCGTTTCACTTGAAAAGTTAGTGATGACAAGCAGTGTTTCGTTACCGAGTGTTCTGGTGTAAGCAAATATCTGTTCATGGTCCCTAAGCAGCAGGTCGTATGTGCCGTAAACAATAATGTCGTTTTCTTTTCGGAGCTGAATCAGCTTCCTGTAAAAGTGAAATACAGAATCCTGATCGTGCAGCGCTTGTTGGGCATTAATGTTTGTGTAATTCGGATTGACTGCAATCCACGGGGTGCCGGTTGTAAAGCCGGCATGCTCACTGTTGTCCCATTGCACAGGCGTTCTTGCATTGTCCCTGCCTTTTGTATAGATGGAGTGCATGATTTTCTCCGGTTCTGCTTCAGCATCAGCTGTTTTTTCATTGTACATGTTCAAAGTTTCAATGTCTTTGTAATCGGAAATATCTTTAAATCTGACATTGGTCATGCCGATTTCTTCACCTTGGTATATGTAGGGTGTACCCTGCATCATATGCAGGCATGCAGCCAGCATTTTGGCCGATCTCACACGGTATTCGCCGTCGTCGCCAAATCTGGAAACGATGCGGGGCTGGTCATGGTTGTTCCAGTAAAGACTGTTCCATCCTTTGCCTTCCATGCCCTTTTGCCATTTTGTCATTGTGTCTTTTAAGTCCGGCAAATACAGCGGCTTGAGATGCCATTTGTTGAGTCCCGGCTGAGTGTCAAGGTCCATGTGTTCGAACTGAAAAACCATGTTCAACTCTTTGCGGTCTTCATCGGTATAGAGAATTCCTTGATCAGGAGTGACACCAGGCATTTCTCCCACCGTAATAATGTCATATTGGGAAAGCACCTCCTGATGCATTTCCTGAAGATACTCATGAATTCTTGGGCCGTTCATGAAATAATCATGTCCCGACACATATCTTTTACCCTCAGGATTCTCTGCATCCGGCAGGCCGTCCACTTTTGAAATAAAGTTGATTACGTCCATTCTGAAGCCGTCTATGCCTTTATCAAGCCAAAACTTCATCATTTGATAGACTTCTTTCCTGACCTTGGGATTTTCCCAGTTAAGATCAGGCTGTTTTTTTGAAAAGATATGCAGGAAATATTCTTCCGTCTCCTCATCATATTCCCAAGTGGAGCCGCTGAATGCAGATTCCCAGTTGTTTGGTTCTTTCCCGTCCTTCGCGGGTCTCCACACGTAATAATCACGATAAGGATTGTCTTTTGATTTTCGTGACTCAACAAACCAGGCATGCTCGTCCGATGTATGATTTACAACAAGATCCATCATCAGCTTGATGCCGCGGTTATGCATTTCCTGGAGCATTTCCTCCCAGTCTTCCATTGTTCCGAATTCATCCATAATGGCCTCGTAATTACTGATATCATAGCCATTGTCATCGTTGGGAGACTCATAAACCGGCGACAGCCAGACAACATCTATGCCCAATTCCTTTAAATAGTCCAGCCGCGAGATGATGCCTCTGATGTCCCCGATTCCATCTCCATTAGAATCCTGAAAACTGCGCGGGTAAATTTGATATACTACTGACTCTTTCCACCACTTCTTATTCATTGCACATTCTCCTCCTAAGACAGCCTCTTTGCAGATCCTCTTTCTATGATCTGAAAAGGCAGGTAACTGCTTTCTGCTTCTTCCCCGTTCATCAAGCTTGCCAGTTTTGCAAACGCTGCTGAACCCATTTTTTCAATCGGCTGATGCACCGTTGTCAGAGGCGGGGTACTCATTTGGGCGATTTCTGTATCATCAAAGCCGACGACTGATAAGTGATCGGGAATCCGAATTCCCTTTTCATAGCAATAGGAAATGACCCCGAGCGCCATTTCATCACTCGCAGCAAAAACTCCCGTGATATAAGGATTTTTTTCAAGCAGCTGCTCTATTGCCCTGTACCCGCTGCTGTAGCTGAAATCCCCAAACACCAGCTGAGAATTCTCAAATTGCAGGCGATAGTCTTTTAAGGCCCTTTGAAATCCCCGCAGGCGGGGCATGCCAGCAACAGGATCATGCTTTGTTCCTGAAATCATGCCAATGTTCTGATGGCCTTTTTCAATTAAATAAGCTGCTGCTGCATACGCTGCCTCTTCATCATTGATTTTTATGTAAGGAACTTCAGGATGTACTGAAACAGAAGAAACAACAACCGCTGGAATTCCGGATGACAGAAGCTCCCTGCAGTACTCCCTTGTAAAAAGCTCGCTTGCAAAAATAACCCCGTCTACCTGCTTTTCATTTAAAAGCTGAATATAATCCATGGTTCTTTCCCCATTGGAATCTGTATTGCATATCAACACGCTGTACTGGCGCTGATGGGCAGCAGCTTCAATTCCCTGCAGCAGCTTTGCGGAAAAGCTGGTTGAGAGTTTTGGGATTAGAACACCAATAGTATGAGATTTCCTGTTCACGAGATTCCTGGCAACTGCATTTGGTTTGTATCCCAGCTCCTTAATCGCCTTTTCGACTCTCTCCTTGGTTTCCTCAGAATAACCTCGCTGATCATTCAATATTCTTGAAACGGTCGCAACAGACACACCTGTCATGCCGGCAATATCTTTAATCGTTGGCTTCATTGATTTCCATCCTTTTACGTAAACGTTTACGTTTCCTCCTATTTTATCGAGAAGAAGTAAGCGTTGTCAAATAGAACTGCAGGGAATCATTCCACACTGATCAATTTTTCTTTTTCCTCCCTCCCACCCTTCTTCATTTACTTATTTTCGCAGTAATAATATAATTTCTATGTAGTCATCATATCTATTAAAAGGAGACCTCATGAAAGCTAGCAAACAGAAGAAAGTAGAAAACTATATGTTTATTGCCTGGGCAGCTTCGTTTATTTCTACCATCGGCAGCCTCTATTTATCCGAAGTGCTCGGCTACATCCCCTGCGATTTATGCTGGTATCAGAGGATATTCATGTATCCCTTAGTAATCCTTTTAGGCATAGCGATTTTTAAAAAGGACGAGAAGGCGGCAGTTTATTCACTTGCCCTGTCTGCTGTTGGCGGGCTCATCTCCATGTACCATTATGGAATTCAAAAACTGCCTTTCCTGGCAGAGCGTTCAGTTTCCTGCGGCATCGTTCCGTGTACGGGAGACTACCTGAACTGGCTTGGTTTCATTACGATACCCCTGCTTGCTCTTGCTGGATTTGCGATTGTTTTTATCATGAGCGTATTGATTATAAGAACAACAAAGAAAGAAGGGAACTGATTTGAAAAAAATCATGATTTTTGCTGGTATTGTCCTTCTGCTTTTTGCAGGACTTGCCTTTGTTAACAATTATCAGCAAGCAGAGAGATCAAAAGATAATCCTTATGAAAAAGACAAGCTTAATCCTGCAACTGTAGATCAGTTAAACGACCCGAACTACCAGAATATCGTGACTCCAGATCAACTGAATGAGCAATTGCAAGATGGCGCTGATACAGCAGTGTACTTTTTCAGCCCGCTGTGTGAACACTGCAAAAAAACCACGCCCGTATTAATGCCTGCTGCTGATGAAGCAGGAGTTGAAATACAGCAATACAATGTATTGGAATTTGAACAAGGATGGGAAGATTACAAGATTACGGGAACGCCCACCCTTATCTTCTTTAAAGACGGTGAAGAGGTAAACAGGCTGGAAGGCTATCAGGAAGAAGCTGCTTTTCAGCAGGCTTTTACAGCATATAAAGAATAGGAAATAGCAAAAGACCGAAGAGAGCCAGAGGGCCTTTTCGGTCTTTTTTTCTTCACTATTTAAAGTTCTTGCTCTTGAACACCTCTTTGTCAGCTTCTTATCAAATCAACCACTTGTTGGCAGGCTTTCCGTAATGATGCAGTTCTTCTTCGCTTACGGCTTCTTCGAGGAAGTGCTCCATTTTCAAAGGAAAAGAATAGCCGAATTCCTCAAGCGTCTGCTTGTTTTTTTCGAACATCTTCTTATATTCATTTTCTTCTATACTGTTTGAGTGTTCCAGAACACATATTAATGTCTGAAGGCTGGACATGATTTTAAACGCCTGATCCAGCGTGCTGTTGAGATAACTGTCAGAGCCGCTGGGCCTGAGGACGCTTAGCTCCTCAAGTTTTGCTATCAGCTCTTCAGAAAAATACATTGGAAACACTTTGTTATACATTGTGTTCACGAGCTCTTCTATGTACCGTTCTTGTTCTTCGGTAGATGCTATTATAATTTTCAACACACTCACCCTTTTATCTTCTGTGAGGCTAGCATAACATAGAGCTTGTCGTGAAAGGAGAGGTAAGTGTTTCCTTGTATCTCACTGCTTTCATCCCCTATACTATTGAAAGGAGGCTGAACTATGCGTAAAAAAGGAGAATGGGTGGAAATCCCCATTAACATACAGGAGGAATCCTGGCTTTATCAGTACATAATGGAAGCTTACGGAGTTTCCAAGCGTTTTATACAGGAGCTCCAAAACAAAGGCGGCGTGATGCTGAATGACGTTGTGACAGACAACAATAAAACCATTCAAAAGGGTGACAGGCTGCTGCTTCATATTTTTCGAAAGGAAGATTACGGCGTTCTTCCAGAGTATGGAGAGGCAGAGATTCTCTTTGAAGACGAACACCTGCTGATCGCCAATAAGCCCGCTGGTTTGGACACACATCCCAACGAGGAAAACCAAACTGGGACTCTTGCTAATATGATTGCAGCTTACTACCAGATGAACGGGCTGGAGACAAAGGTCAGACATGTACACCGTCTGGACAAAGATACCTCAGGAGCCATTGTGTTTGCCAAAAACAGCTTTTCTCAAGTACTGCTCGATCAGATGATGCAAAAAAAAGAAATCAAGCGGATGTATCTAGCCGGTGTTACCGGCAAACTAAGCAATAGAAAGGGAAGAGTTTCCTATCCAATTGGAAGAGACCGCCATCACCCTGTCAGAAGAAGAGTTTCTGAGGGAGGGCAATCAGCAGTGACGAACTACAAAGTGCTGCAATATAACAGTGAAATCGATGTCTCGGCACTTCAACTGCAATTGGAAACAGGACGTACTCATCAAATCAGGGTCCATATGGCGGCGCTCGGCCATCCCATTATAGGCGACACACTGTACGGCGGCTCAAAAAGACTGATAGAAAGGCAGGCCCTTCATTCTGCCAGCGTCGAGATGCTGCATCCAATCACCAAAGAACATATCAGCATATATGCTCCTGTACCTTTGGACTTTCACTTTTTTCTTAAAGACGCCGAGTTGTAAGCAGAACTACCACTCTGCTGATGCCGTTCATTTCTGGAGCCTTTCGGCATAAATAATGTACCGCTGGGGAGCATTTCCGACTAGCCTGAAGGGATAACAGGTCGTCAGAATCAGCTCCTCCTTTTCATTTTGAAGGGTAAGAACCGACCTGTCATCTGCATCCACGATTTTTGTCTCAATAATCTTGTACATGAATTGGCCCGTTGGCAGCAGCAGTTCCAGCACATCGCCTCTCTCTAATTCACCTGCTCTTCTGAAAACAGTGTCTCTATGTCCTGATAGCACAATCTGCCCACTCTCATCCGGATAGTAGCTTCCTGTAAAATGCCCCACTCCTCTCTCTAGCTCATCGGGATCCGTACCCTCTATAATTGGCAGCCTGGCTCCCAGTCTTTCAATTGCCAGAATGCCAACAGCCTCTCCGGCCGGCGGATTGAACCGTTTTTTCCCTTCAATAGTCACTTTGGCCTCAGATTCAGACGCACTCTCCAAGTGTTTTTTTTCAACAATTGCTACCTTGGCAGCCTGTAAAGATTCATTTTCCCCAATCTGAGCTGAATAGATATTCCAGCCTCCATACACCAGCAAAGCAGCACCTAAGATAATCAGAAACCTGGATAATCTCTTCATTTGTACAACATCCTTAAAAGAAGTATATTCTCTCATTATACACAAAATGGAAGAGGCAGCCGGATACTTTCTTCGCAGGGTTTTGTTCTACTATCATGGAAAAAACGCGAGATAGTATAACAAACAGGTCTGTTTTGTTTGGCGGAAAATACTAGATAATAGAACAAACAGGAGCTTTTTGTTCTACTATGCAAAACTGCAAAATGAGCTTGTAGGGGATAGAATATTCTTCATAAATTAAAAAGGAAATCAGTGCTGATTTCCCCTTTAACCGTTTGTTTTAATTTTTCGCGACAAAGTCTAATAAGTGACTGTTTGTTACAGGTATGTCTGCTTTTAAAGAAAAAGAGGTATTATCAATAACTAATAATTTCTCCTCTCTTTCTGACGAAGAAATGATATATATTTCTCCATTTTCCTGATCCTGATACAGGAATCTGTAACTGCTATCGGGATCCAGATATTCTTTCTGAAGAGGTTGAAATGTTAAAGCAGGCTCATAGGTTAAAAGACCAATGATACTTCCCTTTTTTTGGCTATACACCTGATACAAAGCTGTTATTGAATTTAAAAGTAATTGACTACTTTCTTCATTAAAAAAGATGTCGTCTTTACTCATTCCCTGAAACGGCTTTTGTACCTCGTAATCAAAGTCAGTATTATAAGAAATAACTTCCCCGGACTCGCCAAGTACATAGGCATATTCTTCTGTAGAATATAATGGATACATATCAGCATTCTTATTTATATTCATATATTCCGCTTTCTGGTTTTCCAGGTCAATGACACCAATTCCTGAGTTTACATATATATCTTCTTCATCCACCTGCCCGCTTGTCCCATAAATGATTTTACCGTTAAATTGTAGCAGGGGTGCCCATTTTGGGGCATGTCCATATTCTGTTTCAAAGCTATTTTGAGTTGAGAAGTTTGATATTGATACATTAAATTCATTGGTTTCAGCATTCACATTCTGTTCTCCAGTTTTATGGGAAACGAGAGTTTGCAAAAGTACACTGTCTCCATAATGCATAATATGATCAACGCCCACTTCATAATCAAAATAATCCAGCTTCACTCTTTGAAATTTTTTCTTTGAAATGTCATATGTGTAATAATAATTATCTATGGTTGCTTCACCGAACAGAGAAATATACAGGCTGTTGGAATGATTTGGCTTTTGATGAGCGCTCATTCTTCTGAAATATTGATCTCTTATTTCATATTCTCGGACAACTTTCCCATCGGCGGTGACTTCTTTTACAATCGTATTTTCTTGAGACACTCTTTTATCAGCAGGATAATATAAGAGATAATGATTAGAATTCTTGAGTGGTTCAAATTTTTCAATTCCGTCAACAAGTATGGTTTCTGTATTTCTTGATAGCAGGGCATATATTGATGCAATGAATATGATCAGTACTAATGCCAGTATGAGGTATCTTTTTTTCATATATTCTCCAGCCTATTTCAGGTTGTTTTAGATTTTTCCAGGAAGTGATTTTCCCTCCTAAAATTCTTGATAACAATCATTAAGTAGTTCAGTTAACGTTAACTATTTGTAAATATATCCAAATAAATTTTTCATTTCAATACGTTTCTGGATAAATATAACTTAAAACCCACTTGAACTACCCGCCACTTAACTGCTCTTGCGAGCTGTTTGAAGTGGGGGATTCCTAAGAACACCAGCGTAACCGCTAGTTATGGATTAGGCTATCCCGTTGCACCGACGGTTAGAAGCCTTA
>NZ_WKKI01000006.1 GCF_009674805.1 Metabacillus lacus
TCCTTTATTAGAAGTCACGGATAACGTGGGTTTAGCTTCTAGTTTAGGAGATTTTTTTGCATTCGTCCATAAAAAATCCCCCTATAATTTCAATTAATAGAGGGTAATTAAATTGATCTTTTGGCCTGTGGATACATATGCAATGATAGTGGAGAAACTCCGCTTATTCAGAAAAAACGATGAAAATGGATTGAATTAAACGGAGGGTTTCCGCCTATGCAGCCAAATAACCGCTAAATGCAGGATTTTCAGCAGCTTAAGCGGAATTCGCTCCCTTATTTCCCCTAAAAAACGGCATATTCTAGATTTAATCGAAATTCTTACGCTTATTTTTTCTATGATAGATAGGGTGGGGTTGCCCCTTATATATTCCACTATACATCCCATCAGCCCACTTCAAAAAATAGAGCCCAACAAAGCATGCAATTCAGAATGAAAGGGTAAGTCAATCTGTTTTACATATACTTTTCATAGAGCTAAACTATTCGAGAGGTGAGAAGAGCGTGGCTCAATTAACAGCAGATAAAGAAAAAGTGAACGAAATACGTGGAAATCGGACAAGGCGGCCCCTTGTCCTCGCTGCCGTCATGCTGGCAATGTTTATGGCTGCTATAGAGGCGACAATCGTATCTACAGCCATGCCTGCAATTGTCGCAGATCTTGGAGGCTTTTCATTGTACAGCTGGGTGTTTTCCTCCTACCTGCTGATGAATGCTGTAACAATCTTGATCTACGGAAAACTGTCTGATCTGTTTGGAAGAAAACCCGTTATTGTATTTGGAATCGTCATCTTTTTAATTGGATCAATACTGTGCGGGCTGGCAGACAGCATGACCATGTTGATTATATCAAGGTTTATACAAGGTTTCGGTGCAGGCGCGGTCATGCCGATTGCAACAACAATAGTAGGCGACATTTATACAAAAGAAGAAAGGGCCAAAGTTCAAGGTTATCTTTCAAGCGTCTGGGGAATCTCAGCTATCCTTGGTCCGGCCATAGGCGGTCTCCTGGTGCAGTACGTCAGCTGGAGAACTGTTTTTTTAATAAATGTGCCATTAGGTATTTTAGCTATTGCGGGGATTGTGAAGTATCTGGATGAGAATATCGAAAAGAAAAAGCAGAAAATTGATTATGCAGGCGCGATTCTGCTTACAATTGGAATCAGTGTATTTATGGTTTTGTTTGTGGAGGCAGGAACAAACTGGGCTTGGAACTCTCTGCCGGTAATTGGCCTTGCAGCCATTGGGACAGGCGTTCTTGCATTATTCTATTTTCAGGAAAAAACGGCAGAAGAACCAATGATGCCATTCGTCATTTGGAAGCAGCGTACCATTCTTATTGCTAATCTTGCGTCTTTCACCACTGGAATGATGCTGATTGGGCTTTCCTCATTCCTTCCTGCTTATGTGCAGGGAGTAATGGAGAGAACCCCGATTGTTGCTGGTTTTGCATTAACATCGATGTCAATCGGCTGGCCGATCGCAGCTACTGTGGCCGGCAGACTACTGTTAAAAATTGGCTACAGAACGACTTCTATTATGGGCGGCGGTTTTTTACTGGCGGGAAGCTCCATCTTGCTTACACTCTCACCGGAGGCCGGCCCTCTCTGGGCTGCACTGGGGTCATTTGTAATCGGCCTTGGAATGGGAATGATTACGACTTCTTTTATTGTCACAATTCAAAGTACTGTAAGCTGGGAAACAAGGGGTGCAGCAACTGCATCAAATATGTTTATGAGAACATTAGGGAATACAGTGGGAGCTGCTCTTTTAGGAGGTGTTCTAAACAGCAGGCTTCAAGCTTACTTTCAGGAGCAGGGGTATGCAGATAATCTGGATTTAAATTCAACAAATGAGCTTCTGGATCCCGCCAGGCGGGCGCAGCTTGACGAGCAGCTGAGGGTGACACTGCAGGAAGGACTGACTATCGGACTGCATTCAGTGTATTTAATTGTATTTGTGTTTGCAGTCATCAGCATGGCTTTAGTATTCTTTTTACCCCGAAAGGAAGAAAACTGATGTTTTGTCCTTCCAGCAAAAAGGTATATATAAGGAAAAGGATGAATGGGGTGAATGTTCATGTCAGATTATAAGAAACCATCTGTAAGAAAAGATCCGGAACAGCCTATGGACCATCCAGAACAGTATTTAACTGAAAATGAAAGTTTATTTGACAAGTTTGAAAGCCAGCAAAATGTTGACACAATTCCTATGGAAGATTTAAAACAGGAAAAGCGTGAGGAAAAAGATAAACACGCTACTAAAAAACAATCGTCCAGCGAGATGAAATATATTGATTGATTCCGCAAAAAACTTGGGGGGAGATCTCCAAGTTTTTTTGGTGTCACAATCATCCTATAGAGCATTGACATAAAGATAGCACAGCAGGCATAAGGCACTGATCCTCACAATCCAAATGCCCTGTTTCTTTGAAAGTTTATTTGCTGTACGCACGGCAAGCTGTGCTCCTGACAATGAACCTGCAGCCAGGTAAACAGCAATACTCCAGTCTATCAAGCCTCCTAAGCCATACAGAATTGCCGCGCCAAGACAGCTTGCAAAGGTTTGAAAACGGGTAAGGGCTATTGCCTTCATGTAAGGAAAACTGCGCGATAAATAAATTTGCATCAACATCACTGCTTGGCCTGGCCCGAATATACCGTCATATATGCCTGTACCGTAGAGGGCAGGGTATAGAGCAGGTGAGAGCTTCTGCTTATTTTCGAGATGCTTCGGCTGCTTCCAGAATAAAAGGGCACAAGCAAATGTAAGAAAAACAAGAGCCATTTTTTCTAAGTATTCCGGGGGAATCATCGCTGCCAGCCCTGCCCCTGTAATTCCTCCTGCAAATGCAACGGGCAATAGGGCAGCTGCTTCTCTAAACTCTACTTTTCTATCTTTTAACAGGATAAAAAAACTTGAAAAAGAACTGATCGTATTTGAAAATTTATTTACAGCGATAATTGTGTGAATTGGAATTCCGGCAAGCATCATCGCCGGCATATTAATCATACCGCCTCCTCCGCCAAGTGTGCCGAGGAAAGACGCAGCAAAGCCTATCAAAAACAAAATAAATTCCATCCTACTCACCTCCCTGAGAGAGTGATATGATACGGTCTGACATTCATATTGTATGTAAAGCTTGTTTATAATGAAATTAGAAAAAAAGTGACATATAATATAAGAAAAACTTATGGGAGGTGAAATAGCTTGCATATTACAGAACTAAGAATGCTGGTCATTCTTTCAGAAGAAATGAATATGAGAAAAGCAGCAGAACGTCTCTTTGTATCCCAGCCCGGATTATCTCAAAGGCTTCAGTCCATTGAAAAAGCATGGGGAACAAAAATTTTTATACGCTCACAAAAAGGTTTGGCACTAACACCTGCAGGTGAAAGGGTTATTGAGTATGCAAAGGAAATTGTAAAAAAAGAAGAGCGTGTGAAAGAGGAAATATCGGAGCTTGAAGGAGAGGTTCATGGCACGCTAAAACTTGCTGTTGCATCCATTATTGGCCAGCATTGGCTTCCTCCTATTTTAAAGAAATATGTAAACAAGCATCCGCATGCAAAAATTTCATTAGTCACAGGGTGGAGCAGTGAGATATTAAGAAGCCTCTATGAGGATCATGTTCATATAGGTATTATTAGAGGGAATCCGGATTGGAAAGGCTACAAGCAGCATCTTTTGACTGATTCCTTGTATCTGGTTGATACGGAAATCCAGGACATTGCACAACTGCAGAACACAGAACGGCCGTTTATACAATTCAAAAGCGACTCAACTTATTATCAGGAAATTCAGGATTGGTGGTACCGGCAGTTTAAGCAATCTCCTAAACGGACCATAATTGTAGATCAAATAGAAACCTGCAAACAAATGGCCTTCAACGGAATAGGATATGCGATACTTCCAGGTGTTACATTGCAAGATGAAGATGACCGCATATACAAGGTACCGCTTCTCGATGTTGATGGGCAGCCGCTGGCACGGGATACATGGCTGATCGGCTATGAAAATTTCTTTGAACTGAAGCAGGTCAGTGCCTTTCTTGATATGATTCAGGAAAATGTACAAACTAAATAAGCGAGAAGGAAATCGGTCTGCTTGTCAGAAGCTTTTTCCTTTGATAGAGTAAAGAGGTATCTGCACAAAAGGAGGAAATACATATGAAAATGATGGATGCAAATGAAATTATTTCATTTATACAAAACAGCACAAAATCCACACCCGTAAAAGTTTATGTTAAAGGGGATCTGGAAGGAATTCATTTTGGTGAAAATGCTAAAACGTTTCTTTCCGGCAGCACAGCTGTTGTTTTTGGAGAATGGTCTGAAATTCAAGAAGCAATTTCTGCAAATGAGTCAAAAATTGAGGACTACGTTGTAGAAAATGACCGACGCAACTCTGCTATCCCTTTGCTGGATCTTAAAGGAATCAAGGCGCGCATTGAGCCGGGCGCCATTATTCGCGATCAAGTAGAGATAGGCGATAATGCTGTTATTATGATGGGTTCTGTTATTAACATTGGTTCTGTAGTAGGAGAAGGAACAATGATTGATATGAACGTCGTTTTAGGCGGACGTGCAACTGTAGGTAAAAATTGCCATATTGGTGCAGGAGCTGTCCTTGCAGGTGTGATTGAGCCGCCATCTGCTAAGCCTGTTGTGGTAGAAGATGATGTGGTAATTGGTGCTAACGCTGTTGTTCTTGAAGGTGTAACAGTAGGAAAAGGAGCAGTTGTTGCAGCTGGAGCAGTTGTCGTTGACGATGTTGAGCCTAACACAGTAGTAGCTGGGACTCCTGCACGTAAAATCAAGGATATTGATGAAAAAACAAAATCTAAAACTGAGATTAAGCAAGAGCTTCGCCAGCTGTAAATATCAGGTGAAGGCAAATTTTTGATACTCCAGATAAAAAAACCATGCGTGGATGCTGAGCATCCACGTTTTCTTACTTGATAAGGGCTATCAATTTATCGCTGAAAATGCATATCAGTGAAGTTTGCAGCTTAAACCGGAGTATCATCGGACGCTAACGATTACAGTGTAAAGGAGTGAAGGGGAAAGGTGAATATGAAAACGCTGGTTAACATTAGAAGAGATTTGCACCGTATTCCTGAGCTTGGCTTTCAAGAATACAAAACGCAAGCATATTTGCTGTCGTATTTGCACTCACTTCCGCAGGAAAACATAGAAATCCGTAAATGGAAAACAGGATTGTTTGTAAAGCTGAACGGCACATCTTCTCAAAAAATGATTGGGTACAGGGCTGATATTGACGGTCTTCCAATTGAAGAGGAAACAGGCTATAGTTACAGGTCCGTTCATGAAGGTATGATGCACGCATGCGGCCATGATCTTCATATGACAATTGCTCTTGGCATTTTGACTCATTTTGTTCATCATAGAGTAAAAAATGACCTTTTGTTTATTTTTCAGCCCGCAGAAGAAGGGCCGGGCGGTGCGGAGCCTATGATGCACAGTGAGGCCATGAAGGAGTGGAAACCTGACCTCATCACAGCCCTTCACATTGCTCCAGAGCTTCCATCAGGTACTGTTGCAACCAAACCTGGTCTTCTCTTTGCAAATACATCTGAGCTGTTCATTGACTTAAAAGGAAAAGGGGGGCATGCTGCTTATCCTCATACAACCAATGATATGGTTGTTGCCGCATGCTCTTTGGTAAGCCAGCTTCAATCTATTGTAGCCAGAAACGTGGATCCTCTCGACAGCGCCGTTATCACAATCGGCAAAATTACAGGGGGAACGGTTCAAAATATCATTGCCGAAAACAGCAGGCTTGAAGGTACAATACGAACACTTTCCACTGAATCCATGCTGAAGGTGAAGGAGCGCATAGAAGCAATTGTGAAGGGATTAGAGATAGGTTATAGCTGCCAAGCATCCATTGATTACGGCGCCATGTATCACCAGGTTTACAATCATGAAGAAGTGACGCTTGAATTTATGAATTTTGTGCAAGAGCATACTGATGCTGATTTTGCACTTAGCAAAGAAGCGATGACCGGAGAGGATTTTGGTTATATGCTTGCTGACATTCCAGGGTTTATGTTCTGGCTGGGAGCTGGTTCTTCTTTTGGCCTTCACCACTCGAAGCTTTCACCGGATGAAAAATGTATGGAAACAGCTATTTCTGTCATGACAAAGTATCTTGCTTTTAAAGATGATAGGTGAAAAGAGGGAATAAACACCTCCTGATTGAGACACATTACTTGTAGGAGGTGGATATTATGCCGAAAATTGGTATAGAACAGTCCCTGTCAAATGTAGAAGAAGCTTTAAAGGCAAAGGGCTATGATGTTGTTCAGCTGAAAAACGAGGAAGATGCCAAAGGCTGTGACTGCTGTGTCATTACGGGTCTGGATTCGAATGTAATGGGAATCAGCAATACTGTGACTGCAGGACCGGTCATTGAAGCAAATGGACTAACTGCTGAGGAAGTCTGTCAGCACGTAGATTCTGCATTTAACCGATAAAAAAGAAGAGCGGCGGCTCTTCTTTTTTGTTTATCATCTCTAGCTGAATGGTCTACTCTGTCTTCTTTTCAAGATAAACTTGATGAGGAAACGGAATTTCTATACCATGTTCATCAAGCGTTTCTTTCAATGTTTTACGCAATTTGCGCTCTACACCCCATTGTTCTCCGTTTTCTGTTTTTGCAATAACCCTGAGTACAATGTCGGATGCACCAAGACTCTGAACGCCGACCACATTTGGTCCTTCAACAATTACAGGAGTTTCAGCAGCGACTTTGTCACACGCCGACTGCATAATTGTGATTGCTTTATCAATGTCATCATCATAGGATATACCAATATCAACCAGCGCCCTCATATTACCCCGTGAATGATTGCTTAGATTGGTAATCTCCCTGTTAGGTACAAAGTGAAGTGTCCCGTCAAAGCCTCTGATCTGCGTCGTGCGAAGGCCAACTTGCTCCACAATACCGTCAAAGCCTGCCGCAGTCACATAATCTCCTACGTCCATTTGCTTTTCCAGCAAAATAAAAAATCCTGTCACCACATCACCGACAAGACCCTGCGCTCCAAATCCTATTGCAAGGCCGACAACTCCTGCACCTGCCAGCAGTGCTGTTGCATCGTATTCAAATACCTGAAATACCATTACAACAAACACAAATATGAGTATGTAAGAGAAAACATTTAGAGACAAGCTCTGCAAAGTATTTGCACGTCCAGCAGAGATATTTTCTCTTTCAAGCACTTTGCTAAATGTTCTTTTAATAACATTGTTTCCAATGGCTTTAACAATTAAAAAAACGATGATAATCCCCAAAAGCCTTGCGCCAATCTCAACAGCGCTCAGTGCCAGGGAGGTCCAGGCGATATCATCCCAAAAGTTTACATTCAATATAAAACATTCCTTTCTGATATAAGAGCTAAATATTTGTTTACCCAATTTTACATATGTTACACTTAGTTTCAATAGAAATCTATAAGAAACGTTTTCCAACATCTTTTTTAAATAATCGGGATATAATGAAGAGGGACGGAACATAGTTCCAGGGAAATCTAATTTACATTCATTATTATTTAATATTGACTAAAAAAACTTATTCACGTATAATCATTAAGGTAAATGAAGATAGTCACTTGAGAAAATAATAAAATTTTCTCAATAAAATTTAACAGAAAATCTGTTTATTCTTTTATTGGAGGGATACATAATGGCAGAACGCATGGTAGGTAAACAAGCTCCACGTTTTGAAATGGAAGCAGTTTTATCAAACAAAGAATTTGGCAAGATCAGTTTAGAAGAAAATATGAAAAACGACAAATGGACTGTTCTTTTCTTCTACCCAATGGACTTCACTTTTGTATGTCCTACAGAAATCACAGCTATGTCAGATCGCTATGATGAGTTTGAAGATTTAGATGCAGAAGTAATTGGTGTGTCTACTGACACGATTCACACTCACTTAGCTTGGATCAATACTGACCGCAAAGACAACGGTTTAGGTGACTTAAGATACCCATTGGCTGCTGATACGAACCATCAGGTGTCACGTGACTATGGTGTGTTAATTGAAGAAGAAGGTATTGCTCTTCGCGGAATGTACATTATCAGCCCTGAAGGCGAATTAATGTACCAAGTAGTATTCCATAACAACATTGGCCGTGATGTAGAAGAAACCCTTCGTGTTCTCCAAGCGCTTCAAACAGGCGGACTATGTCCTGCCAACTGGAAACCTGGACAAGCTACACTTTAATCTCAATAGGAAAGGCCTAACTTTTGGTTAGGTCTTTTTTTACAAATTAAGCAGATTAGCTTCTGCTGGCATTCGCGGGCTTTCAGTGTTTTAGTCAGTCAGGTTTTCAGTATGGACAGAGTGTCAGCCTAATCTCTCACTTCACTTTTAAATATGATTTCATGAAAACAAGATATAATCCATTTAGGAGGTATACTTATGAAACTGCGTCAGCCTATGCCTGATTTAACAGGCGCAACAGAATGGTTAAATGGAGAACTGACAAAGAATGAGCTGATTGGAGAAAAACCTACTCTTATCCACTTTTGGTCAATCAGCTGCCATTTGTGTAAAGAGGCAATGCCTGATGTGAATAAGTTTAGAGATGAGTACGCCGATAAACTGAACGTGCTGGCAGTTCATATGCCGCGTTCTGAAGATGATTTGAATCTTGAAGAGATTAAGAAAGTTGCGGCTGAGCATGATATCGCACAGCCAATCTTTGTTGACAGTGAGCATAAACTCACGGAAGCTTTTGAAAATCAGTATGTACCTGCATATTATGTGTTTGACAAAAGTGGGAGCCTTCGCCACTTTCAGGCAGGCGGCAGCGGAATGAAAATGCTTGAAAAACGTGTAAACAGGGTGCTGAGCGAAACAGAATCTGCAGAATAAAAGGTTGGCACAGCCATCCGGCTGGTTTGAAGACGGTAAAACCGTGCTTCAGCCAGCCTTTTTTTGTATTTTTTTTCTGCTGTTACAGCAGGGAGTCAGAAATCCTGGCATTAGTCACCTCAGCCACTTGGAAAAGATTTCTTCTTGGAGCTTAGTATCCTGTTGAAAGCCATTTTGCTGCTTCATAATAGAGCGGAATGCCAAACAAAAGATTAAAAGGAAAGGTAATGCCAAGTGCCAGACCTAAATACAGAGAAGGATTTGCTTCCGGTACAGCTGTTTTTATAGCTGCCGGAGCTGCAATGTAAGAAGCACTTCCTGCAAGGACTCCCATCAAGGCAGCGCCCCCGATAGAAAGGCCTGAGATTGTGCCTACTCCTGTACCCAGAACACCCAATATGGCTGGTACGACAATGCCGAACAGCAAAAGCTTGCCCCCTGATTTCAGGGCTTCGGGCAGCCTTTTACCAGTAATAACTCCCATATTTAAAATAAATAAGATGAGCACACTGCTGTAAAGATCAATGAATAGCGGCTTTACAGCAGGCACTGCTCTTTCTCCTAGAATCAGGCCAATAAGGAGGCTGCCTGTTAACAGCAAGATGCTTTTACCAAAAAGGCTCTCTCTAAGGACTTTATGATCCAGCAGAGCTGAGCTCTCAGGCACTATGCCAAGAACTCCTGTGGAATGGGAATGAGTTTCTTTTTGGGACAGCTTATAAAGAAAAACGCTGATCAATATAGCAGGACTCTCGAGGAGTACTACCATTGCACTCATGTAGCCCTCATAGAAAACACTATTTTTCTCAAGAAATGCAGCAGCTGCTCCGTACGTTATGATGCTGACAGAGCCATAAGAAGCTGACAGAGCCGCTGCATTTTCAATTTCTAATTTCAGCACCCTCAGCAAAAATATAAATATACCTATCGGGATTAAAGTTCCTAACAACAGTGTTCCGGCTGCAGGCCGTATCATTTCTGAAACAGAATAATGTGACAGCTCTATCCCGCCTTTTAAGCCAATGGCAATGAGGAGGTATATGCTGAGAGCTTCACTGAGCCCTTTTGGAAAGGTTAAATCGGACTTGGTGAACGCAGCAAACAATCCTAACAGAAAAAACAGAAAAACGGGGGAGAGCATATTTTCAGTAAACAATTCAAACATGAGTAACAGCACCTCTTTCAATATCTATTGATTTTCAGCTATGAAAATGAAAAAGCCGGTGCCTAATCCTGTTTAGATACAGGGTTGGGCACCGGCTTATTTTCAACGAACGTGCGTTTTTTGAAAATCTTCCAGCTACAATTTAATTTCTAGATTGTCTTTCAGGGTGAAAATCATCATTCTTTCACCTGTTACGGTACTGAGATCTGTGTAAAAGCTTTTTACTTCTTCCCCTGTACATTTTTCGACGATGTTTTTGACATCCTCTGAGGCAGCTTCTACGAGTTCTGTGCGGGATCGTTTAATAGAAAGTGTGCCTTCCCTCGTTTCGCAGAGTCTGTACTCTGCAGCAGTAAGTATTCCTCTTAGGGAAACAATCACCATATGACGAAGGATGTCTGTTTTTACAGCTACAGATCCCCTGCCGAGATAATCCTTTTCCCACTGAGTGAATGAGCGGCTCAGTTCCGCTTCCAAATTTCCTTTTGTACGGTTTTCCATTTTTCCTCCTACAAAAAATCGGTATACTCCTGCCAGTGTGCTTTGCAGAAATATACCGATTTATTTACATTCCAGCCAGGCGCTCCAATTAACGCTTTTTCAGGTAATCAATTGTCATTGAATCAGCTGCTAAAGCAATAGGAAGGCGAGGAGTAATACAATCTCTCGGAAATCTTTAATTTTTCATATTATACAATTATAAATTCCCTTCTGTCAATTACACTATACAACTAGTGTTAATCTCTATTTTATTCACACTTTTCATCATGCTTGTTTATATTATATGGAACATAAAAAGGGAGGGAAAAGGTTTGCATCTATTAAAGCTGTTTGATCTTACAGGTAAAACTGCCATTGTAACTGGAGGCGGCCGCGGTCTTGGTGAGCAGATGTGTCTGTCATTAGCAGAAGCAGGCGCCAATGTGGTTGTTTGCTCCAGAAAAATTGAGGCATGCAGGGCAGTTGCCGACAAGGTAGAGGCCAAGGGAGTGAAGGCTCTGGCCCTTCAATGTGACATTACAAAAAAAGAAGAGATTGAAAATGTCATCTCCACAACAATTGACAAGTTCGGTACGTTGGATATTTTGGTAAATAACAGTGGAGTATCCTGGGCTGGTTCTTCATTGAAGATGCCTGAAGAAGCATGGCAGAAGGTCTTTGATGTGAATGTAAAGGGAATGTTTCTCTTTTCGCAGGCAGCCGCAGCAGTCATGATTTCCAAGGGCAGCGGCAAGATCATAAACATAGCGTCTATTGCAGGTTATGGCGGCACGATGATACTGGATACGGTTGCATATAACAGCAGCAAAGGAGCTGTCATGACTTTAACAAAGGATATGGCTGTCAAGCTTGCTGCTTACAACATTCAGGTAAATGCAATTGCACCGGGTTTTTTTGACACAAAAATTTCCAAACCGATCTTGGATCACTATGGAGACAAATTATTACATTCCATTCCAGCACGCCGAATAGGCTCTGAATGTGACTTGAAAGGTGCGGCTGTGTATCTTGCCTCTCATGCCTCTGATTACGTAACAGGACATATTTTAAATGTTGATGGAGGCATCTCGGCACTTGCTTAATTGGAAAGGGGAAATACGATGATTGACAAAGCTCTGTTAAAAAAGCTGATAAAGATGATTAATAAGAAAAAAACTTCCGGGATCAACGATGAAATGATACAGCTACTGAAAAAAGCCGGATTTCAGCAGGCGGACTCGCTGTCTTTGCTTGAAACCTTAACGGAACAGCTGGGGTCTCTTAGTAAGCAGGAAGGTGATAATGCTGATTTATTCGCTAAACTGAAAGACATCTTCCCTAAGGCTGCAATATTAGATGGGAAGAAGCAAAAGAACCCTTCTATTGATTATCAAAAATTGTATGACATGTTAAAGGTGCTTGGTTTTCAGGCTGAAAAAGGTGCAAATGACTGGCTGCAGCACATGATGAATTCTAAGGATTTTGCGAGCTGTCTGCATATGGCAACCCAGATTTATGACTATCTTCTCTCTAGAATAAAGGAATATCACGAAATCGCAGCAGCACAATTAAATATTCCTACAAAAAATGATATAGCAAATCTTGGTGAAATGATCATAGCCACTGAGGAAAAGGTGGACCAGCTTCAGGATGTAATAGAAGAGTTGAATAATCATATGATATCCGAAAAGAAATCTGCTGACATTCCTGCTTCCCGAGAAGCATCCGAAGGGGAAGAAGAACTGCTGAAGAGAATTCAAAAACTAGAAAATGATCTGGCCTATGTCAAACGAATGATGAAACTCAGCTTTATTAAAGGTTTCTAGGGGGAGAGGCATGAGCGAAGAACATTCAGAGCTTCATAGATGGCTGACTACTTTTCATGCTATTTTCAGTTCTCCTCCTGACACACCTGTTACACCTAGAAGTGAGGTGTGGAAAAAGAATAAAGCTGTTTTGTGGCACTATAAACCGCAAGTAAGAAAATACCGAACTCCACTTTTTCTCGTCTACTCGTTAGTGAATCAGCCGGTGATTCTTGATTTAATGCCTGGAGACAGCCTTATTGGTTCTTTTGTGAATGAAGGTTTTGATGTTTATTTACTGGATTTTGGCAAGCCGGGCTTTGAGGATAGAAACATATCATTCAGCGACTATATTGTGGATTATATTGAGCGCGGAATGAAAAGAGCTCTTTCCCATTCGGGCAGCGGGGAGTTAACAGTGATTGGCTATTGTCTGGGCGGAACGATGGCTGCCATTGCTGCAGCATATACAAAGCTTCCGGTTTCAAATCTGATTTTATCCTCGGCACCAATTGATTACCATGCTTTTCCGCTTTTCGATCAGTGGCTGGAGTACGTTCAGGAGAGCAATGCAGATACAAAAACAAAAGAGCTGTTTGGCACGATTCCTGCTTCTTTTATTGAGTTTGGAATGAGGCTTCTGGCTTCTCCACTCTACTTTACACATTATTTATCTTTGTTATCAAAAGCTCATCATCCTCAGTACGTAGAGAAGTGGCGGCGATTTAATTCATGGACTAAGGGGCATATTCCGTTTACTGGTGCCGCAAACGACCAAATATTCGAAGATCTTTTGAAAAACAATGCATTAATAAAAGATACTTTAATCATTAGAGGAAGGTCTGTAAAGCTGAGTGATATTACTTGCAGCCTTCTTGTTTCAGTTGTTCAGCATGACAAGCTGGTGCCGCAGGAAATTGCTGATGTTATTATGGAAAGAGTTAACAGCCCTGATAAACAGCTGGTTGAAATAAAGGGAGGACATGCAGCACACTCTTATAAAGCTGGAATTCCACCCTTTTTAAAGGACTGGCTTGAACCAAGGTCTAAAGGAGGAATGTGAATTGGCTATTTTTCATGGCAGTGCTATAATCGTCAGGGCAAATAAAAGTGATACTCTATATCATATTGCAAGAAAGCTAGGAAGCAATCCGGAATGGATAGAAAGGGTCAATCATCTGCATCGGCCGTTTCGCGAACCCGGCGTTATTTTCGGCGGCGACATTCTGGTAGTGCCGACGATTTTAAAACAGCAGGGCGTTTCTCTGGCTAACCCGTCCTTTCTCTCATTGGAACTGGCAGCGAGCATGTTTAACATGGAAAAGGAAGCTTTGAAGTCGATAAATTCCGGTAACTGGGAAGATAGAGATTTGAAAGTACCGGCACTTATTTATATGACTGAACTCTCAGATACTCTGGAAGGAATTGCGTTAAGATTTGGACTGAACAAGGAAGAAATTCTTTCTTTAAATAAGGATCGGCCGGGATTTTCGGCAGTAAATGCGGGATTGCCGGGCTATGCCGTTATTGTTCCTGTTCCTTGCGGGGAATTGGTTGTCCTGGAGAGCACCGTCATAGGAAGCAAACTCAGGGAGTATGCTGTTATTTACGGAAAAGCAAAAAGGGATGCCGGGAGACTAGTATACCGAATTACCGATGACAATGGAGAATTAATCACTTCTGACAGGGAACTGGTTACGGGACAGGAGAACGGAAACTGGCAAAGCTTCGGTGCTGAAATTTATTTTGACCGCAAGCCTTCGACTCATTCAGGTATACTTTCCATCTTAGCTGAAAACGGAAAGTCCCTTTCCCATAAAGTTTATTTTCTTTGAAGCTTCCTAAGAAGCTTTTTTTTCATTATTTTAGAAATATTTTCATAGGGTTGCAGAGTGCAAGCTGTAAAAACAAATTAAACTATAAAGAATTTCCCCTTGACTTTAGTAAATGAATTTAGTATTATTGAGAATGTTGATTATATTTTCGCCTTCCCAAAAACCATTTTTTAATGGATTTTTTGACAGTTTCAATTCGCATTTTTGCTTGGCGCGGCCTAGGAGCCGCATGGACGAATGAGAGGAAGGGCATTCGTTGTCTTGAGTTTTTTGAAAATCTGCATCCAGAAATATGTTTTATTATGCTTCATATAAATAATGCTGTTGCTATTCATGTATTATCCAGAGCATCTCACCCATTACTTTGAATGTTCTTGATAATATGTGAATGTTATTTACCGAAGTAAATATGTAGTAACATATTACAATAATAATTGGAGGTGCTTGTTAATGGAAACAGGTACAGTAAAATGGTTCAACGCTGAAAAAGGTTTCGGCTTTATCGAAGTTGAAGGTGGAGACGATGTATTCGTACACTTCAGCGCTATTCAAGGCGAAGGGTTTAAATCATTAGAAGAAGGCCAGCGTGTACAGTTCAACGTAGTTGAAGGTCAACGCGGAGCTCAAGCTGATAACGTAGTAAAACTTTAATAATCAACATAAAGCTGCCAGCGGGCAGCTTTTTTTATTTACCACACTTTGAACAGAATGAAGCAGTGCTAAGCCTGCATGACACAGAGAACTACTGCTCTTGCAGCTGATCTACAGGCACGTCTGTTTCCTGCTGAGGATTGTTCAGCGGATAAATCCGCGCAGTGCCGGCTGCTTCATCCACATGCTGAATGTAGACTCTTTCTCCGTTAAACGTAACAGGAATCATATCTCCCATCTCTGAAATCTCACTCGCTCTTCTAACATTCATGGTAATCCTCCTTAGGAGCTTTTAAAAATAGTTTTTGCATTCTCTGGAAGTTTTATACTCATGCAGAAAAGAGAGGTTTTTTTTATCCTTCTTAAGGAAATATAAACAAGAGTAACAGAAGAAGGAGTGATCTTGATGAAATCTTTTACAGTACAATTTCACAAAGAAGATCAAGCAGATTCAATGACCATTCAAAAGCTGATAGAGGAAGAGTTTCACCAGGTTACTGAAGGCGGAACAAGGCATTTATTTGAGCTGGATACCAATGTCGGGTTTTTTGTCTTTTTTGATTCAGAAGATGCAAATGGAAAAGAGCATTATCTCATTCTGCATTACGAGGAAGATTCTGAAGATCCAAGCGCTTGCTATTCCTTTGAATTGAAAGACTTTTATCAGTTTGCAGCTTTATTCCTGAATGATCTGGAATTTAACGATTCAGTTAACGAGGGAGAAGAGGAAGAGTACGGACCCCTTCATCATTTAGCTCATTTGCTGTTTCATATTGTGGAAGACGGGCAGGAAATAGAGGTCTGACAACAATTCTATCACTGCTGAAGTTTGGTTTAGACGGAAAACGGCATAAGAAACATTCTTATCTGATAAGCAGATACAAAAAAGAGCAGGGAGACACTTCCTGCTCTTTTCTCATTCTGGTTTTGATAGCTGTTTTTTGCAATATGTAAGAAGCTCTGTTAATTCCTCTTCATCCAGTTCAAAGTCGACATACTTGTTTGTGTTTTTTTCATAAAGCTGATATTGAGTGATTTTTTCTGAATCTTCTTCAATAACAAGAATTAGCTTTACATATAATCCATTTTCCTGAAACAATTCATCATCCTCAGGAATGTCCAATTCCAGGTAAAACTCGTAGCGTGTCCCGCTTAATATGTTGAAAGGGTCTTCCAATTTCTCTGCTTCATGATTTATAATGTTCATCACATTACCTCGCAATCTTTTTCAGCTGATTTTTTTTACCTGCAGCATTCTCTATTATACCCCAACTAGAGAGCTGCACAACCTAAAAAGGAGTGATTGTATGAGAGTCGTCGTATTATCAGATACACATATGCCAAGAATGGCTAAACAATTTCCTGCTATTCTCAGGGAGCATCTTCATACAGCAGATCTAATCATACATGCGGGTGATTTTCAAACAATGGAGGTAGTAAGAGAGCTGCAGAAATACGCAAAGATAGCGGGTGTGGCCGGCAATGTTGATTCGTCTGAGGTTGCCGAAGCTCTTGGGGATAAAAAGATTATAGAGTGTGAGGGGTACAGGATCGGAATTGTACATGGCCATGGAAAAGGGCGTACAACTGAGGAGAGGGTGCTGAATTCTTTTGAAGGAGAGGATTTAGACTGTATTATTTTTGGTCACTCCCATATACCTGTAAACAAGATGGTGAATAAAACTCTGCTCTTTAACCCTGGCTCTCCAACTGATAAAAGAAGGCAGAATCAGTATTCGTTCGGCGTGCTTGAGTTTCATCCAGCCTTATCTGCGCGCCTCATTATGTTTGACAGCAAGCAGCCCTGAAAACAAAAGCGTACAGCAATCTGCACGCTTTTGTATTCTCTTTGCTATATGAGTAGAATGTCTTCAGGAAGCACCACTTTAGTCAGTACATCCACTTCCTTGACTCTGTCTATCGTGTAAGAAGAACCTGTTAGAACATGATGATCAAGATAGCCGGGATGGCACATGATTTCTACACTGCTTCCCGCAGGTACTCTTTCTGCCAGACTTTTAAAATATGCTTCGCTGACACCCTCTGCGTAAAAATCATGAAAAAAATAGTCTGTAGTAGATTTTACGCCTTCGGAATATTCCCTCGTGCATCTAAACGGAAGATCATATTTTTCAGACAGCTCCTTGACAACCGGGTCAAGTTCAATGAGTCCGTGTACGTGATGATGGCTGTCCAGATGTGTTGGCAGAATTCCGCATGAAAAGGCCTTGTCAATCTGAGCTTTCCATTCCGTATACACTTCCTCGACATTCAAAGCTTGTTTCTCAAGGAGCTGCTGAAGGGAGTTAAATTCCCCTTCTGTATCTGTTAAACTTGTGTTTTTATGCAGTAATGGCCTTCCGCATGTCAGCACGAGATGAATACCTATTCTTAGTGATGGAAACTGCTTTGCGAGCGAGATGGCATGCGAGGTTCCGGGCATATTCATCATCATTGTCGCAGAATTGACTATACCATTTGTATGGCTGTCGATGATTCCGTAATTGACAGCCCGGCTGTAGCCGAAATCATCAGCGTTCACCAGCAATGTAATCATGGATAACCTCCTGAATAAAAAAAGCTTTCTTCCAGCATTTATCGTAAAGATGAAGGATAAAATTGAGGCAGATCATTTCTGTGTGCAATCAGCATTTCATCCAATATTTGCTTGCCGATTCTGTCAGAAGCAACAAGAGGGTTAATTGTCATTGCAAGCAGGGCAGTTTGATAGTCTCCGGTTACTGCAGCCTCTGCAGCCACTCTTTCAAATGACTTAATTTGCTGAACAAGCCCTCTAACTGCAATGGGAAGATCTCCGACTGCAATCGGTTTTGGTCCGTCTTTTGTAATAACAGCACTAATTTCTACAGCTGAATCAGCAGGAAGGCTGCTAATCGCACCGTTATTTACCGTATTAACAGGCTGTATGTCCCGTTTGTCATTATAAATAGAAGAGATCAGCCTGACTGCGGCATCACTGTAATAGGCGCCGCCGCGTTTTTCGAGCTGCGGAGGCTTTATCATCAGCTCTGGATCCCTGTATAGTTCAAATAATTGAGCTTCAAGTTCTTTTACAACCTCAGCGCGTGTTCCGACTGTTTCCGCATTTTTTATTTCTTTTTCAACCATATCGCGCGTTTTGTAATAATACTGATGATAAGGGCATGGAAGGACGTTTAATGCTTTTAAAAACTGAGGTTCCCATCCTAGTGCCACTATATTTTGGACGCTTGGAGAAGAGTCAGCGCCGGTAATCATCTCAATTAATTTTTCTTTCACACTGATGCCGTCAACAAATACATCCAGCCCGTAAACCATATGGTTCAAACCTGCAAAGGAGATAGACACCCGGGAGTGATCGACGTCAAGAAGCTTGCTGACACCCATTTCCATGCCAATCGGCACATTGCAAAGACCGACCACCTTTTTAATTGAACTGTAGCGCAGAACTGCCTCGGTTACCATTCCAGCAGGATTTGTAAAATTAATCAGCCAGGCATTCGGACACATCTGTTCCATCTCTGAACAGATGTCAAGGATCACCGGTATCGTGCGCAGTCCTTTAAATAAGCCCCCAGGGCCATTGGTTTCCTGTCCGAGAACGCCATATTTTAAAGGAATTCTCTCATCCTTAGCTCGTGCTTCCAGCAGTCCTACACGAAATTGTGTTGTCACAAAGTCAGCATCTCTCAAAGCCTGGCGCCGGTCCATAGTGAGGAATATCTGGATGGGCAGACCTGCTTTTTTCACCATCCTTTTTGCAAGCGCACCTACAATTTCGAGTTTTTCTTTGCCCTCCGGAATATCAACAAGCCAGAGCTCCCTTACAGGAAGCTCCTCATAACGCTTGATAAAGCCTTCAATCAATTCGGGTGTATAAGATGAACCGCCGCCGATTGTAGCGATTTTCAAACCTTGTTTGGTCATTATTTATGTTCCTCCGGTTTCTTTGAGCCGCTGTAGAGTTCTATGATTTCCTTTGCCAGATCCTTGACTGCCTGTGCAGTCATTAAATGATCCTGTGCATGAATCAAGATAATAGGTATGTGAAAGTCTGCTCCGCCAGCTTCCTTATGAATTAGTTCTGTTTGATATTTATGAGCTTTTGCAAATTCCTCATCAGCCTCGATAAGCTTATCTTCCGAACTCTTGAATTCTCCGGCCTTAGCATTTTGAATGGCTTCCATTGCAAGGCTTCTGGCATTTCCGCTATGTGCGATTAAATGGAAAGAGAGCTGATACAGATCTTCTTTGTTCATACTGACTCCTTATTTTGCAGAAGAAGAAGTTTCCTCGGCATATTTTTGACGATCCCATAAACAGAAGAAAGGATAATAGATGCTAAAAGCAATGATCATATTCACCAATTGCATCACTAGACCTGAAAGTTTTCCTCCCGTGGAAAGATAGCCTCCAAATAAAGGAGGCATCGTCCAGGGAACGGCTATTCCAGCCGGCTTTGCAACAAAGCCCGCTGCCATGCTAGAATAGGTGACAATTGTGATGACGACCGGTGTAAGAATAAATGGAATGATCAGCAGGGGATTCATCACGATAGGCATTCCGAAAGTGACAGGTTCGTTGATATTAAATAACCCGGGGCCTACCGAGAGACGGCCAAGCTGTTTCATTTGCTGGCTTTTTGCAAGAAACAGCATGCAGAATACCAGCGAAAGTGTTGCACCAGATCCCCCGACATATACAAAAATATCAAAAAATTGCTGTGTGAAAATGTTAGATACAGGTTCTCCTGCCTGATATGCCAGGCGGTTTTGGTCCATGGAAGTCAGCCAAATCGGGCCCATGACCCCTCCGACAATGCTTGCTCCGTGGAGACCGGATGACCAGAGAAGCTGAATAAGGATAACGGCAACGAGGCTTCCAATCAGGCTTCCACCTAAAACACCGAGCGGTTTGCCCAGCAACTCTCCGACGACATTATGAAGGCTCTCAAAAGAGGTAGTTTCAATAAACAGGCGTAGCAGCCAAACAGCTGTCAGAATAATAAATCCGGGAATGAGAGCTGTGAAGGAACGAGATACATTTGGGGGAACACCTGCAGGCATCTTGATGACCAGGTTTTTTTGAATAATGACCCTGAATAGCTCAGTAGAAAGAATTGCCAGTATCATGCTTACAAACAAACCTTTGCTTCCCATGAGCGCAGAAGGAATGACACCGCCGACAACTACAGCTTGAGAGGCACCTTCCGGCAGATAAGAAACATTAAATGGAGTTGCTAAAAGAAATGCAGCCACTGAAACAGCTCCTGCTGTTAGAGCGTCCACTTTATACGACTGTGCGAGCCTGTAAGCAATCCCGAAGGCAGCAATCAGTGCCATAATGTCAAAAGTAGCTCCAACAGGATAGAGCAGCTTTGTCAGCCACTGTTCACCGAACGTACCTGCCATAAATTCCTCATAGCCCGGTATAGGAAGAAAAGCGAGAATTAAAAAGACTGAGCCAATAATAATAAGAGGCATAGTCAATATGATGCCGTCACGTAGAGCTTGTAAATGGCGCTGTGCCGCAACTCTGGCAGCAGCAGCCATAAATTTCTCCTCAAAAAAATGTCTGAACCCGCTCATAGGTGTCACCCCTTGTTAGATGAAATTAACTTGCAGGCAAAGCTCAAGACTTCCTTTCCATTGCATGTGCCGTAGTGCACCATGTTGATACTGTCCACTGGTATTCCATACTGCTCTCCAGCTTTTTTAAGGTTTGAAAGAAGATAGCGGACCTGAGGGCCAAGCAGCAGAACATCTGCTTCTTCCATATGTTTGTCAACCTCACTTGCTCCGACAGCCCTAATACTGCAGTTCAGGCCTTGTTCTTTAGCGCTTTCTTCCATTTTCGCCACTAACAGACTCGTTGACATGCCGGCTGCGCAGCATAATAAAATATTCACCAAAAAACCCCTTTCATGTGTATTCGCTTACAGTTATATATTTATGGAGCAGTACATGGAGATATGTTTGGTTTGGACATGCAAAAAAAAAATCTCTAAATTGGAATATGATTCTAGTTTTGTTAATAGTAGAATAAGTAAGTATAGAAAGGGAAAGAGGAGGGGAATCTTGATTATCAAACTCTTCGCAGTAGTGCTGTTATCTTTTTGTATTGCAAATCTGGTATTCTTTCTTGCTGCACCAGCTAAGTATAACCTTTCGCTGCGTTCACTGAGAAAAGCTTTATATACCCTGTTCTTTGGATGTGTTTCTGCTGGCTTTTTACTTGATGAGCTCATTCCGGGTGACTGGGTGCTTTTGCTGACGTTGGCAGGCATCGTCGTTTTTCTTGATATTGCAGTACTATTAACACCAAGCATTATGAAAATATGGAATGCAGAGTTTCAATACAGCGATTATGTGGAAAATGTCATTAATAAGAATGAAAAAATCCATGAGGGTACTATGAGAAGGGTCGGAACAATGTCCGAAATGATTCAGAATGCGGGGAATTATTTTGACAATGTGCTGCCGCCTGAGTCAGAAGAAGAAGAAAAACAGCAGCTGCAGAACTATTTGTCTAAATACAGCAGCACATACGGTTTTTCTTTTCAGTTATGGGAACTGGAGGCAGATCCGGCAAGTGAAGAATATGAGTTCACTGAAGCAGTATACAGCGCACTCAGCCGGATAGAAACTTTAAATTCATTTACCTATGGTTCTGAACTGGATGCTTATGCCGCTTCACTTTCTCAGTCAGAAATCATCTCGCTCATTAAGGAAGACAGCATGATTGTTCCCGTATATATGGAACAGAGGAGCATCTTCGTCGTGCTGAAAAATGAAAAGGGAACACTGCTTGAAGTTGACGCTGTTCATATTACAAACTTAATCTATCTCTATTATTCCTTCGTATAAAATCTCTGCTATAATAATAGATAATAAGATTCTAAAGGAGGGGTTGTTATGCCAAACCCGTCAGCAGCTAAAAAGGATGGAGAACAAAGTATAGTCCGTACATCAGCAAGGACAAGCAGCATGCCCCGTCCTCAAAGAACAACTAAGTTATCCGAAAAATCCACCAGCAAACTGACCCATAATGTAAACGAGCTGAATAAAAAAGTTTTGCAATTTATCAATAATCAGTAGCAGGGACCTCAAAGGTTCCTGCTTTCTTTTTCTGTAACTTGTTGTGATATTTTGTTAAATATCACAATGAAGCAGCTGCCTTCGCTGTCTTTTTGCGTAAGGGAAGAAAGATCAGCAGTATGATGAAGAGCTTCTGAAAATCTCTTATGATAAAGAGAACATGGCGCGGGATATGCGCGCGTCTCCTTTAATACAAGGACGGAACATTTTCGCTTATTAATAAATTGCATAAAAGTAAGCAAGTAATAGCCGGAGACATTCCGCCTATGCGACTACAGCAGCTTAAAATAAGTGTTACAGCTAGTCAGTCAGTAAGATTGTTAAAATACTTAGTTACATGCATTGTACTTTACAAGAATAAGATAGTTCTTTTTGATTGGGTGGGGAGGTGCCATGTGAAAGCCGCTGTACATATATAAACGGAGCAACTCCGCCTATAGAGAAAAAACAATGAAATTAGACTGAAATACACGGAGGATTTCCGGCTATGCACCTAAAAAACCTTGTAATGGAGTATTTTCAGCAGCATAAGCGGAATTCATTCCCTTACCTTCTTTAAAAATCGGCCTATTCTGGATATAACCGGAATTCATACGCTTAATTTATTGTGACTTGGATGTTTCTTTTGCTGGTTATTATGAATGGGATCAAATGAATGCTGTAGCTGAGGGGGCCTGTAGTCAGAAGGTGTTTTCTATATGATTTAAGTATATTTTGCCATGATTCTGTATACGTTGTTAACAACAGTAAAAGGCAGAGGGTGGACATCATGGATCAATCTGACGAGAAAAAACCTAAAAAGCCCAAAAAGGTTCTTCAGAAAAAAGTAACAAAATTCAGCGGCCCGACAAAAATGTCAGCAGTCAATCAGCAGGCACTCAAGCTGGTAAAAAGTTTTAAAGGCATGTTCGGATGACAGGAATCATACATTCGCTGCATGATCCTTGGGTGGCTGCATAAATAAACAGAAGGCTGATCAGCCTTCTGCGTACCTTTTTTATTTGTTCCCAATCTTCTCGACAAGCTTCTCAAGTTCATCAGGACGGTGAAATTCGATAGGGGAGACACCTTTTTCAAACTGAATGGAGTCCCCTTCAATCATGAGAACATACCTGCCGTTGATTTTGCCGAGATGAACGCTTTCTCCAAAATCGGAAAGCAGGCCTTTAATCTGCGTTTGGCCAAGCTTCATTTTCAGCTCCGCATCCGGTGTGTGTTCGACAATTTGCGCAGCAGCTTCCACAACCTCCTGGGTTGACAGACGCTCCTGAATCTCGCGTTTTTCACTTGCTTCCCAGATCTCCAGATCCTGCTGAAATTGCTGCCGCTCCTGGCTGTTTTCCTCAAAGGCTTCCAATACATGCTCCTGCACCATATTCATCACCTGAGATTTCATGATCTGCGGCATGCTTTGTTCATACTCCACAAATTTCAAAAAATCTTCAAAATAGCGTGCGTGAGATGCTTGGTGTATTTTCAATTCGCCTTCTTCCACCAATCCCTCTTCAGGCATATAAGGAAATTGGATGGATTTCATGTTCTTGGTTGTAATGGCCATTTCTACATGCCGGATCAGCGTGGCCTCATCAGCTATAGATGCTACCTTTGGTTCAAAGTCACACTTCATAATAAATAAAAAGGGGTCGTCAAAGTATTTACGAAGCTTCGCTTGTGCGACAAGAAAAGCTCCTCCTCTTACTGCGCTTGTATCCACATATGCCCTTATCAGCTGTTCTGTTTGTTTTTGAAAGGATTGTGAATCCTCAGCGTTTCGTATTCGTGATAAAAGGTTATAGTTAGGATTAGAATCCAATCCGTGCCCTTCCTCTGCAATAAAAAACCCGATTTTAGTCGGGACAGAATCCGTTTTTGGATGCCTGTCTACTTTTCGTTTTGCAATTTTCTCAAGCTCCCCGTCCAGAAATTGTTTCAGAGAGCTTTGTTCATATTCTTGACTCGATAAAGTTTGGAAATGTTTATATCGCTTGTCGGCGCTCTCGCCTTTTCCTTCTATTGTTACTACATAAAATGATAGACAGTTTATTTCAAAATCCATTGTAATCACCTGTTCTTTTTGTTTGCTTTCCTCAGTATATGAGACGGGAGTGTTTCCGTCAATTTTCTCAGAGAGCAATTGAGGCCGAGCATTGTCAAACTGGTTTTTTTATCTTATAGTGAACGGAGAATATATGTCTGGAGAACAAGAGGTAATGATATGAGTGAAGAATTAGAACAACTCAAACAGGAGCTGGAACTTTACAAAAGAATAATAAACAGTCTCCCTGTTTCATTTACTTATACAGATCAACAATCGGGACTTTCCTTCCGAAAGAAAGAAAATCTTGATGTGGACAGCTCAGCTCAATTGGAAAACTTTCGGGTTTCTATGGAGTTTATAGAAAAGCAGTTAAAGCCTATCGCTGATTTAATACCTCATCACATTGTGTTTGTTAATGGAGCTGGCATCATTACGCTTTGTAACAGCAAAGCGGCAAGTGATCTGCGTGTCTGCGCTGAGGATATGATCGGCAAGCATATCAGAGAACTGTTAAAGCTTGAGGATGACAAAATACTGCTTCTTGAAACGCTGAAAACGAATAAAACAATTACAAACAGGGAAGTGCTCGACAAAAACTATGGCATCATGAGTACTCACATTATAGTCGACAGCGAGGGAAACCTTGAACGGGCAATTGGGCTCTTCCTATTTCTGAATGAAGTTAAGCAAGCGGAAAAGCAGGCTATGGCAGGGAGAATTGCTGCCGGAATTGCTCATGAGATACGCAATCCTTTGACAACCGTAAGAGGTTATTTGCAGCTATTACAGGGAAGGCTCGACTCTGAGACAGCCAATCTGCTGAATACACTTTTGATACCTGAAATAGACAGGGCAAATAAGATTATCAGTGATTTTTTACGTATTGCCAAACCCTCGCAAACACATATAGAAGAGATAGAAGCTCATTCATTTTTCACAGATTATCTCGCAAACTTTCTGTCCAGTGAAGCACTTCTTCACAATGCATCTATTTTTTATAGTATAGATCCCCAACTTCTAAACAGCCGCATTCTTGGGGACAAAGACGAGCTTTTACAGGTTTTCATCAATCTTTACAGAAATTCAGTACAAGCTGCAGAAAATAAACCGCTGCAGACAAGAATCTCCATAGAAATAAAAGGAGACAATATCAGCATTTCTTTTTCTGATAATGGAAAGGGAATACCAGCAAGTGAACTGCAATACATATTCGATCCCTTTTACTCAACAAAGGATGAAGGGACTGGGCTTGGCCTCTCCATTTCAAGAAAAATTATTGAGAATCATAAGGGAAGCATGTCAGTTGCCAGCAGTGAGAAGGGAACAACTTTCCTGATTGAGCTGCCCTATGTAAAAAAGCCTTAGCAGATATCTCTTCCAAGTTAGGAACCGTACGCATTTTACGAGCTCCGGCAGCACACCCCTTGTCCGGAGCTCGATTACTATCGAAATAAAGCCCCTGAAAGTCTCCTAAATGGTAAATGTTCTTTTTTATTTGTGTAACTGCTTCACAGCCCAACCCTGGTTATGTTTTTAGACAGAAAAATTCTGGAACTTTTTTCAATTTGCCGTAAACATACATAATTCATTCTCCCAAACCTCAAAATATGGAAAGATATGAGGAGGGAAAAGATGAAAGCCAGCTGTGTCAACCAAGAGGATAAACAGGAAAAAAAGCTGAAATGGTGGCAATTGTCCATTATCGGAGTAGGCTGCATAACAGGAACAGGTTTCTTTCTCGGTTCTGCTATAGCAATCAAGGCTACAGGACCTTCCGTTTTGTTAGTCTTTCTGCTGGCAGCTTACGGTACTTATGTAGTTTTTGAAATGCTCGCAAAAATGAGTGCGGATGACCCTCAAAAGGGATCTTTCAGAACCTATGCTAAGAAAGCATACGGCCACTGGGCGGGGTTTAGTTCTGGATGGGTTTACTGGTCGTCCGAAATGCTGATTATGGGCAGCCAGCTGACAGCACTGTCTTTATTTTCACGTTTCTGGTTTCCTCACGTACCATTATGGATTTTCGCTTCAATATTTGCTGTACTGGGTATCATCATTGTTTTAAGCGGAACAAAGACCTTTGAACGCATGGAAAACATTTTTGCAATTGTAAAAATAGCGGCTATCGTGATGTTTTTAATTATCGCAGGACTTGCTCTTGGGGGAGTGCTTGACGGAGGGGTAAAAGAAACCAATGTGCCCCGCACGGTTGGTGAATTTTTCCCGAGGGGAGCGATGGGATTATGGGCTGCGCTAATTTACGCCTTTTATGCATATGGAGGAATAGAGATCATGGGCATTATGTCCATGCGGCTTGAAAATAAAGAAGACGCGCCAAAGTCAGGAAAAATTATGCTGCTGGTACTTGCTGCGCTTTACATTTCTTCTCTTGCTTTAGCAGTCATTATGCTGTCATGGGATAAATTCACAACGAAAGAAAGTCCTTTTGTTCATGCATTGGACAGCTATCATCTCGCATTTGTGCCGCATGTATTTAATGCTGCTTTAATTATTGCAGGTTTCTCTACAATGGCTGCTTCCCTGTATGCAGTCACCAGCATGCTTGTTACACTGTCAAAAGATGGAGACGCACCGAAGCTGTTTTCAAAAAAAGGAAGATTTAAAAAACTTAAAGTTCCGCTTCCTGCCCTGGCCCTAACATCGGCAGGCCTTCTTACATCCATTATCTTAGGGCTTGTTATGCCTGACAGCATATATGAATACATTACAACGGCTGCCGGATTAATGCTGCTGTATAACTGGTTTTTTATACTGATGTCTTCGCATAAGCTCTTAAAGTCAAAGCTAATGGACCATATAAAGAGGGTTTCGGGCATGATCCTGATCCTGCTTGCTGTCAGCGGGACGCTTCTTGAAAAAGCATCAAGGCCAGGGCTGTTTGTCAGTTTGGCTTTTCTGGCAGTCATAGGAGCAGTTGTTCTATTTTTACGGCCGCGCTGGAAAAGAGAAGAGAGGGAAAATCCCCGCCAAGCCTAGTGTTTGCGGGAATTTTCATCCTTATTTAGTGCCCTGAGAAACGGGCATTTTGATGGCGAAGTAGCGTCATCTCTAAGGAAGTACTGCTTCCATTCAAAGTTATCTTCCTGGCCGTACCATTTTAATTCCGGGTGAGGGAGCACTTCATCGTATTTCTGAAGCCTTTCCCTGATTGCCATCTTGATTTTTTCACTTTTGTCACCTGAGGACTGAAATTCCTGAAGAACCCAGCGTGGAGTAAGGGCGAGGGTAAGGTATTTTCCTTTGCGGCTGAGTCTGTTTTCATGTGCAGGTGTACCGCAATAAACAAAATAGGGTTCCCCGTGAAAAGCAAATTCCCATGAATTATCTTCCGGGTTGTCTGAAAGGTGTAAAGGCCATTCCTTTTTATCATGTGAACATGCATCGGATAGCAGCCTCCAAAAGAGCCTTTCATAATCTAATATGCTTGCATCATGAAGAGAGCTGCTGTCAAAAAAAATAACTAGCGAAGAATATTGCCCTGTTCTGTCTAATTCAGCAAATGCCTCCATTACCATTCCCAGTTCCCGTGAAGCACCCTCTTCAGCAGGATTTCCTATAAAAGCATACCTAAAGTGGTCCTTTGCATAGCCCAGCTGAGCTGGAATGCAAGGGAATTTACTGCTTTTGTTCTCCATTTTTTCACAAAAGGCATAATAAGCATCAAGCTTCCATTCTTCAAGAGCAGCAGAATAATGTTCCAGCTCTTCTTTATTGTAAAGTTGCATTCTCCCAACTCCCCTTTCACTACAGACTATTTAGGGGAAGGAGAATAGGTGAATGTCAATTTGCTAACTTAGCAATGCTTTCGCAGCTTGAAATCCAAAATACAAGCCGAACCCGATCAGGGAAAGGCCGGATAATACAGACACCCCAACCAGTATGGTATTGGTTAGAAACTTTCGGAAAGAACTTGCAATCAGGGCCATGGTTACATCCCAAAGGAGCAACCCGATGAAAATGGCACCGCTGTATAAAATAAGTTCCCCCGTGCCATAAGAGGATGCAGTTTTTGCAAGAACAGATCCATAGATCCCAAGCCAAAACAAAATGGTCAGTGGATTAGATATGGACATAAGAAAGCCAGATAAAAAGGAAATAAGCGGCGGTTCGGTCCCTTTCGTGGAACGGGCATCCAATTTTCCTGCACCCATAATGCTTTCCACTCCTGTATAAACTAATACAAAAAATCCAAATAGCCATAGGAATGTTTGCATAAAAGGAGTACTAAGAAAGTTGACAGTGCCTATATAGACTAAAACCATATAAATAGCATCAGCCGTCATAGCCCCAAGGCCGACCATCCAGGAGCTCAAAAATCCTCCTTTAATCCCCCTGTCAAGCTGTGCAGCATTAACCGGCCCAATAGGTGCTGCCAGAGAGAGCCCCAATATGATATAACTGATAAAAATACTCACATTTCTACCTCCTGCTCCGTCTCTTAACCTGCTCGTACATATTCTATTCAGAGCAGTACGCTTGTACGACAGGAGGTTTAAAATATTTAAGGATATGAAGGACAAAACTCAGTGGATGATTAAGTGAAATGTCTTTCATAAGGCTGATGAAGGACAAAACTCAGTGGAAAAGCTGGAGAAATGTCCTTCATAAGGGGGATGAAGGACAAAACCTCAGTGAAAAAGCTGGTGAAATGTCCTTCATAACGCCAATGAAGGACAAAACTCAGTGAAAAACCAATAGAAATGTCCTTCATAAAGAGTCTCGCCTTCTTCACGAGAGTCGTTTAACCCTTCAGTAGATAAAGTGTCTCCTTAGAATCTAAAAACATAAAAAGACGAAATCAGATAGATTTCGTCTAACAGGCCAGATAATTTGGTGTGTAATGCCATTTATTTTTTCCTTACGACATCAAATAACCCTGAGCCGATAATGTCCAGTGCAGACTGCATTCTTTCGTGGGACACATTGTCCGCAATGGTATCCTGAGGTGTATGGTACACCTTTTCAATGTGATAGACCAGCGGATTCCAGCTGTCTACGCCCATCCAAATGAATAGAGCAGCAGGTATGCCTGCATTATGGAAAGGAACATGATCACTTGATCCAAAAGTGCCTGGCAAGATATCAGAGTTGCCGAGACGGGTTCCGGCAGCAACTGCGGAATCTGTCACAATGTTTCTGCTTCCATCAGGTGTCATTGCGTATAAATTTTTTGCTTTTTCATAGCTTGTTGCTACCATGTCAGGCACAAATACAGCTTCTATAGCATCGCGCTGCTTTTGATTCAGCTGATCCACATAATAGCGTGCACCTAAAAGTCCTCTTTCCTCAGAGCCAAAGGCAATAAATTTTAAATCTTTATCTGTATTATACCCTTTATAAACTCTTGCAAGCTCCAGCATGAGTCCGACGCCTGAAGCGTTATCATTTGCTCCGGGAGCACCGACGACACTGTCATGATGGGCGCCAAGTATGACTTCTTTTCCCTCAGGATTCTTAGATTTTGCTTTTTTAACAGCAATCACATTGACAGACTGCAAATTGGTAAAGTGTTGTCCAGTTAGTGAAATTTGTTTTCGTCCCGCTGAAATTTCATCTTTAAGCCATTCTCCATGAATATAGGAAGCTCCAAAAACCGGAATATCATATTTAACTGGAAGCGATGGGTTAAAGGCTTGTCCATAATTTCCTCTGCTGCCCACTAAGCTTTGCAGAATTACTCCTGCTGCTTTTGCTTCTGCTAAAGCTTTCACTTGAGCCTGATAACTAGCGGTTGTGTTTCCTCTAGGCACCACCACAATTTTGCCTTGAACGTTCTTCAGGCTTTCCGGATCCGTATTCTCTAAATAAACTACCTCCGCTTTAACGGGGGTGGAACTGATTTTACCGTTTGGTGCAGCACCCATCTCCCACACACTTCCATTCGACAGGGTTACATGAGCTATGTACTGATCAGCTACTGGGAAGTACTGATATTCTACGGAATAACCATAGCTTTTCAGTGTTTTTGCAATATACTCCGCTGATTTCTTCTCTCCTTGGAGTCCGCCGGGCCTGCTTCCAATATTCTCAGAAAGATATCTTACATGTTCAATTGCTCTGGCGGCATCAACCCTGGCAACAACTTTTTGATCCTGCGGAGAAACGGCAGGAGGTGCTGCATAAACGAAAGTGTAACCTGCAGATCCAAATAGTAGAGAAGCGGACAAGACAGAAACTAAGAGTTTATTTTTTTTCACTGGCATAAAGGCCTCCTTAGGGCTATCTAGTATGCTGAAAGATTACAATGTAATTTTCTGCATCTCTATCTTTATCATAATCTATGGATTCTTTTACCAAAAGGTAGAATATTCTCAAAATTACGACAAATAATTGGAGGTGTTTTGACCCTCAAGCACCAGTGGGAGACTGTGCCATTTGTACTGGATGTCTCTTCAACTCTTGCTGGAAGAGTGAAAGCGCTAAAATCATGTAAAAACTGTTTTCTGCATCTTGCAGTTTCGCTACAATAGGGATAAGACAAAAGCTGGAGTGAGTAAATATGAAAACAAGAGTCCCCATATCCCCAAATGATGCACTGAGCAAAATCATGAACTTCAGCTGTACAGGAGAAGTTGAGGAGGTTTCCCTAAGTCATTGTCTTGGCAGGTTTCTTGCAGAAGACATACATGCTGATGAAGATATTCCGCGGTTTCATAAATCGCAGTATGATGGTTTTGCGATTAGAGCGGAAGATACAGCCTGTGCTTCCTTTGAAAACCCAATTACTTTTAAAGTCATTGACCATATCGGTGCAAGTTCAGTTTCTTCGAGTGTGGTAGGGGAAAAGACAGCGGTTAGAATCATGACGGGAGCCAAAATTCCGGAAGGCGCCAATGCTGTAGTCATGCTGGAGCATACAGTCATCTCCGGGCAATCTTTTTCATTACAACATCCAGTAACATCCGGCTCTGCGATTATATGGCAGGGTGAAGAAACAAAAAAGGGCAGCCTGCTGCTGCAAAAAGGTAGAAAAATCAATTCAGGGTGCGCAGCGTTGCTGGCAACGTTTGGGTTTCATGTAGTACGCGTGGCCAAAAAGCCGCTTGTAGCCTTTGCTGCAACAGGGAGTGAGCTAACAGAAGTCCATGAGAAAATGCAGCCGGGTAAAATTCGCAACAGCAATGCAAGCATGATTGAAGCTCAAATCCTGGAAGCGGGGGGAATCCCTCTCTATCTCGGTATATTGGAAGATAATGTTTCCCTCAGTGTAGATGCAATAAAAAAAGCATTGCAAAAAGCAGACATCGTTATTACAACTGGAGGTGTTTCTGTCGGGGATTTTGACTATCTTCCGGAAATTTATCATCAGCTTGGGGCGGAAGTTCTATTTAATAAAATCTCAATGAGGCCGGGCAGCGTGACCACCGCAGCAGTACTGAATGGCAAACTGCTGTATGGGCTTTCTGGAAATCCTGCTGCATGTTATATCGGATTTGAGTTTTTTGTTCGGCCTCTGTTGATGAAGCGCCAGCATGCTTCAGACATATATTTAAAAAGAATTTCAGCGCGTTTAATGGGGAAAAGTTTTGAAAGCAATTCTTTTACACGATACATAAGGGGCAGACTGGTTTATCAAAATGGTACTGTTTTTGTTGAACCTGCCGGAATGGAAGGGTCTCATGCAGTCACCTCCCTTACTGATGCTGACTGTTTAATAGAACTTCCAGGAGGAAGGGAGAAGCATCTGCAAGGTACATTGGTAACTGCTGTTCTGCTCGGAAAGATGGCGGAAAATAATGAAAAAGCAGCAGCTCCTATTAAACAATATGAGGTTACCGACCAACCCATTTCTGTTGAGGAAACAGTGAGCAAGGTCATGTCAAGAAATGCAGGAGCCATCACGACATTTATCGGTACAGTCAGAGAGCTGACAAACGGAAAGAAAACACTGTACCTTCAATATGAAGCCTATCAATCTATGGCAGAAAAGCTGCTGCAAGACATCGGCAGGGATATCAGCGAAAGGTGGCCGGGAGCCAGGGCAGCAATTTCTCACAGAACCGGCATCCTGCAGATCAGCGACATCGCTGTTGTAATTGCTGTGTCCACACCTCATAGAAAAGAAGCTTATGAAGCTAATGCCTATGCAATAGAAAAAATAAAAGAGCTGGTTCCGATATGGAAAAAGGAGTACTGGGAAAACGGTGAGTCATGGATCGGTGATCAGCAGGAACAGGTATCCTATCCAGAAGGAGAACCTCCGGGAGGCAATCATGGTTAAAATTTTATTATTCGCTGAGCTTCAGGAATTTGCAGACACGCAGGAAATCATTCTGAATGAAGAGAGTATCACGGTAAAAGAGGTTAAGCAGCTGCTCGTTGAATACTATCAAATAAAACAGCTGGATGCCTGCATGGCTGCCATAGATGAAGAATTTGCAGGAGAAGATGATATTGTCCAGTCAGGTCAAACACTGGCGTTTTTGCCGCCGGTCAGCGGGGGATGAGGCATACAGTAATCATCCTTCATGTTATTCTGGTTTTTTTTCTATGCAGCTGCAGGGGTGCTGATGGGGAGGATGAGATTCTTGTTTCTGCTGCAGTCAGCTTGTCTCAGCCTCTCCAAGAGATAGGAGAAGCTTTTAAGGAGAAGTATCAGCAATATAGCTTAACTTATCATTTTGGCGGATCTGGAAGTTTAAAATTTCAAATTGAACAAGGTGCTCCTGTTGACATTTTTATACCTGCAGCAGAAAGTGATTTAATGGACTTGGTAAGGAGTCATAAGGCAGACTGCAGGAATATCAGAAAGCTGGTATCAAATTCGCTTGTTCTGGCAGTGCCTAAAAACAGCAGCAATATTCATTCTTTTGAAGATCTTGCAGATGAAGCAGCCGGTAGAGTGGCGGCCGCTTCTCCTGACACAGCCCCGGCAGGAAGATATGCAGTACAAGTACTCGCTCATTTTGGCATCAGCGAAACAGCAGGAGATAAGATTCTTTGGGCAAAAGATGCCAGACAGGCACTTTTATATGTGGAAGAGGGACAGGTAGACGCCGGGATCGTTTATCGAACGGATGCTCTTTCCTCTAACAGAGTTACAATAGCCGAAGATGCGCCCTCGAACTCACACTCCCCAATTGTGTATGCAGCCGGGTTAATGGAGATTTCAAAGGATAAATTAGCAGCAAAAGATTTTCTGGCATTTCTTGGCACGGAAGAAGCTAAGAAAATCTTTTGCAAACATGGCTTTCAAGGGGAGTGTACAGAAGGTGACTAATGATTTTTGGGCGCCGGTATTGCTAACTCTCCAAATCTCATTAGCTGCGGCTGTCATTGCAGGGTGTACAGGCATTGCGGCTGCAGCTGCTATGCACAAAACATCATTCAAGGGAAAGCTATTAGCCGAAACAGCTTTCATGCTGCCCTTGTTCCTGCCTCCTACTGTAGTAGGATTTTTGCTGCTGATCCTATTGGGTAAAGGAAAAAATTTCGGGCTTCATGTTCTGTTTACAAAGGAAGCCGCTGTGTGCGCTTCAGTCGTAGTGGCATTTCCTTTAATGTATATGGCAGCTAAAACAGGTTTTTCTGCCGTGAGTGAAGATGTGCAGGAAGCTGCAAGAATAGATGGTGCAAGGGAACTTCAAGTGTTTTCGAGAATTCTTCTTCCTCTTGCTGCAAAAGCGCTGACAGCCGGTCTGGTTCTTAGTTTTTTAAGGGCAATGGGAGAATTCGGGGCAACCCTTATGGTAGCAGGCAATATTCCTGGAAAAACCCAAACCGTTGCAACAGCAGTGTATACAGCAATGGAGACAGGAAACACCGGGATGGCTGCTCTATGGGCATCCACCCTGATTCTAGTTTCTTTTCTGTTATTTTTAATTGTAAGAATGCTGGAAAAAAGTTAACTAAGTAAAGAGAGGGAGCCTAATGAATCAAGACTACCAGGAAAAGCTGAAAAAAGCACAATACTTTGTGAATGAAAGGGCCAAGGACATTCAAGGAACACAGTGGAGACAAGCTTATCATATTTCTGCACCGGCAGGCTGGATAAACGATCCGAACGGCCTTGTACAATTTAAAGGAGAATACCATGTTTTTTATCAATTCCATCCTTTTGATCCCAATTGGGGCCCTATGTATTGGGGGCATGTGAAAAGCAGCGATCTTGTCCATTGGGAACACCTTCCAATCGCGCTCGCCCCTTTTGAAGCTTATGATAAGGACGGCTGCTTTTCTGGAAGTGCTGTGGTGGATCAAGACATGCTCAAACTCATCTACACAGGTAATCAGTGGCTGCAAAGCGATCACAGTGAGTTGAAACAGGTACAATGTCTGGCAGAAAGCAGCGATGCTGTTACATTTAAAAAGTATCAAAGCAACCCAGTACTCTCCGAAGTGCCAAAGGACGGCTGCAGCCACTTTAGAGACCCAAAAGTCTGGAAGTATAAAGAAAAATGGTACATGGTGCTTGGAAGCAAAAAAGAGGAAAAAGGAAATGCTTTGCTGTATTCCTCTAAGAATCTTATAGACTGGGACTACCTGGGAGTTCTTGCTGCAAATTCAGGGGGAAATCTCGGATACATGTGGGAATGCCCTGACTTCTTTCCTTTGAAAGACAAGCACATTCTTCTTCTTTCTCCTGAAGGAATTCAACAAGAAGGAAATCAATTCGTAAATCTCAAGCAAACCGGATTCTACATCGGTGATTTTGATTATGAAACCTTGAATTATACTCAGGAATCATTCAAAGAACTGGATAGCGGCCACGACTTATATGCAGCACAAACGTTTGAAGACAGCAAAGGGAGAAGAATTCTGATTGCCTGGATGGATATGTGGGAGTCTGAGATGCCTACAAAAAAAGATGGATGGGCAGGAGCACTTACATTGCCTAGAGAGCTGTCACTCAACGAGAAGGGCACCCTGCTGATGAATCCAGTTGAAGAGCTGACTGCACTAAGAGAAGAAAGAATACTTCAGCGAAAGCATTTGTGGGTGGAGAAAGCAGAAAAGCTTGCAAGCGGACTGTTGATGGAGATAGAAGCAGAATTGAATTTGTCAGCTTCTTCATTTAGTGAAGTGGGCTTTGAGTTTCGTGCATCAGGGAAACAAAAGACCATCCTCTCTTATTCCAGCAGTAATGGTGCACTGTCACTGGACCGCAGTCAGTCGGGAGAAGGACCTGGAGGGAAGAGAGTGGTCTACCTGGATAACAGGCAAACTCTCAAACTAAGGATATTTCTTGATAGATCGTCAATTGAAGTTTTCATTAACGAGGGAGAACATACACTTACTTCACGGATTTATCCCGATGCGGAAAGTGATGGAACAATTGTTTTTGCTGAAAACGGAAAGGCTATGTTCAGCCATCTGTCTCTCTGGAGGTTAAAGGATATTTGGTGAGTATAGATGAATAATAGACCCTGCACAAAAAGTATGAAAAGGAAAGTGAAGAAATGAAAGTGAAATTGCAAGAAAGCAGCAAAGAATGGCCAGCACATTTTCAACTGCTCAAACAAGAGATTGAGAGCCTCACAGAGCCCTTGCTGCCTGCTATTGAGCATATAGGCAGCACATCGGTGCCTGGACTGAAAGCAAAACCTATTATAGATATTATGGCAGGAACAGCAGAGGAACAGCATTTGAACCTTATTCCGAAATTGCTGATGCCTCATGGTTTCTCTTATATGGAACTTTATAACAATGAACTGCCTTTTCGCCGCTTCTTTATTCTGCCAAGGAAGAAATTCCGGAGCTTATACCCGGAGATCATGACGGAGAGCAATGCTTTTGCAATACCACATAAGCACCGTTTATGCCATCTGCATGTGGTACGTTATAACTCAGGCTGGTGGAAGAATCACCTCCTATTCAGGAATTATCTCAGAATGCATCCTGAAGACCGCGCTGCTTATGAGCAGCTGAAAGTTGAGTTGTCAGCCAGAGACTGGAGGCATGGAAATGAGTATGCTGCAGCCAAATCAAGCTTTATAGAAGGTGTTCTTGTGAAAGCAGGAAGGGGAAAAGAATATGGATAAAATTTTTGTTCTTTATGGAAGCTCTCGGGAGAATGGAAATTCAGAACAGCTTGCTTCAATTGTATTAGAGAATGTACCTCACACAGCAAAATATTTAAGAAACCTGACTGTATTTCCAATAACCGACCTGCGACACGACAGCTCAGGCTTTCAAGACCAACATGATGACTATGATGAGCTGATAAGGGAATTTATGGAGCATGACACGTTTATATTTGTTACGCCGCTTTACTGGTATGGAATGTCAGGCAGTATGAAAGACTTCTTTGACAGGTGGTCTCAGGCTATGAGAAGCAGCAATTATTCACTCAAGGAAAACCTGAAAGGGAAGCGGGCATTTGTGCTGATAACAGGCGGCGATAACCCAAGGGTGAAAGCATTGCCGCTTGTTCAGCAATTTCAATATATTTTTGATTTTGTTTCTATATCATTTGAAGGCTATGTAATTGGGAAAGCTAATCAGCCCGGCGATATACTGAATGATGATCGTGCCATAACCGAGGCGAAGCTGTTACGTTCGCTTTTTTCACCTTAATTGTTTGTTAAAGGACCTCCGGAATAGCCGGGGGTCCTTTTTCATGCCTCTGTTTTCCGAAATTTCTTAAAAACTTTGGTCAATTTTCCTTTAAAGAAGTCATAGTGTTAAAGATGGAAAAGCTAAAGGGGGAAAATAGCTTTGGAAACTTTCAGGAAGTTAAAAGTATTCTATTATCCGTTCAGAAGAGATTTTTTTCTATCACTGTTTTTCTTGCTGCTGTTAACGTGCATGACTGTCATGTATCCCATCATTCTTCAGCAAACAATCGATGAAGTGATGATTTCCGGTCGGTATGAGTTTATTCCGTGGATTGCAGGAGGCTTTTTTCTTATTATGCTGCTGAAAGGAGCAGCCACTTACGGTCATCAATATTTAGGGGATATGTTTGGAATCAGGACTGTGTTTCACTTAAGAAATAAATTGTATGAAAAGCTGCAAATTCTTTCTTTTAAATATTATGACAATGCAAAAACCGGAGATCTAATGTCAAGACTCACAGCTGATGTTGAAGGTTTTCGATTCTTTTTATCTTTTGGTTTTGCCGAGCTGCTGAGATTTTTCCTTTTAATCGGCATCAGCCTGGTTGTGATGTTTTACTATTCAGCGCCACTTACATTGATAACTGTTGCAGCCCTGCCATTCTTGGCAGCTGCAGTCTACAGGTTTGATAAGCGCGTTCATCCTGCCTTCAGGGGAATACGAAAATCGTTTGGAGAGCTGAACACGAAAGTTCAGGAAAACATCAGCGGAATTCAAACAGTTAAATCACTATCCAGAGAAGATTTCCAGACTTCCAGATTTTCAGATTCAAATGAAGACTATAAAGAAAAAAATATGCAGACCGCGAATGTATGGAGCACCTACTTTCCCTTGATGGAATTTATCGGGAACCTGACAGTCATCGCATTGCTTTTTTATGGCGGGTATTTAGTGATTCAAGGAAATTTAAGGCCTGGCGAGCTTGTTGCTTTTTTCAGCCTGGTTTGGTATATTCTCTGGCCGATTATGAATCTGGGATTTGTCATCAACTTGTTTTCTCAATCAAAAGCGTCGGGGGAAAGACTGCTGGAAGTACTGGAAGCAGATGAAGAAATATCCGACGTAAAATGCCAGGAAAAACTCATAAAAGGGCATGTTGCATTCCGTCATGTGTCCCTGTCTTATAGTGAAGGGAATGAGGAAGCTTTACATGATATTAGTTTTGAGGCAGTCTCAGGCCAAACTATAGGCTTAATCGGTGCAACAGGCTCAGGGAAGACCTCTATAACTCAGCTATTGAGTCGTTTTTACGAACCGTCAGCCGGAACGATAATGATAGATGGGAAAGATATTAAGGAATATTCCTTACATACTTTACGCTCCAGCATCGGAGTTGTTCTGCAGGAATCTTTTTTGTTTTCCTCAAGTATTAAAGCAAATATAGCCTATGGCAGACCAGAAGCTCCCATGGAAGACATCATATCAGCTGCAAAAATTGCCAAGGCACATGATTTTATTATGAAGCTTCCGGATGGGTATGATACCTTGCTCGGTGAAAGAGGAATGGGGCTGTCAGGAGGTCAAAAACAACGAATTGCAATTGCCCGTTCCATTTGCATCAATCCTTCTATACTGATTTTGGATGATGCTACAAGTGCAGTTGACATGAAAACAGAAATGAACATACAAGAAGGCTTTCGACATATGCTGAATAACTCAACGACGTTTATTGTTGCACACCGTATCTCTTCCTTAAAGCATGCTGATCAGATTCTCTTCATTAAAGATGGCAGAGTGGCTGAACGAGGCACACATGATGAGCTTCTAAGAAAAAAGGGTGCTTACAAACGAATATATGATCTTCAGTACAAAGACCATGTTATGCAGAAAAATGCAGCAGGGCAGGTGCTATGATGAAGCATAAAAAATTCATTTTGGAACGATTTCAGTATTCTACTGAATCTGTCATTGATAAACCTTTTAACTGGAAACAAATGGGCAGGCTGCTGAAATACTTAGTACCTTATTCCAACAGTCTGCTTCCTTTAGCCTTTTTCACGGTGATTCTTACTACTGCAGTCAGACTGCTGATTCCAATATTTATCGGTGTGTACACATTAGATCATGCCATTCAAAACAAGGATATGCGTCTTCTCACTATGCTGGCAGGAGTGATTGCTGGGCTGTATTTAATTTCTTATATCGCCAACGTTTATAGAATACGCTGGATGAATAAGCTTGGACAGCATGTGATATTTGATATCAGACGCCATCTGTTTACCCACGTACAGTCCTTGTCACATCGTTTTTTTGACCAGCGCTCTGCAGGCTCCATCCTGGTCAGAATCATGAATGACGTGAACTCCTTACAAGAGCTGTTTACAAGCGGCGTGATTAATTTGCTCATGGATATTCTTCTTTTGGCTGGGGTATGTGTAATTTTGTTTACTCTTAGCCCGGAACTGACGGCGGCGATTATGCTGATTCTGCCGATCATGTTTTTTATCTCTACAAGCCTGCGGAAAAGTATACGGAGGTCCTGGCAGGAAGTAAGAGTAAAGCAATCTAAGCTGAACTCCCATTTAAATGAAAGCATTCAAGGAATTCGAGTGACTCAAGCTTTTACACAGGAAAAAGAAAATAATACTTTTTTTAAAGGCATCAACAAAGAAAACCTGCAAAGCTGGAGAGAGGCTACTCAGAAAAATGCATTATTCAGACCGCTTGTTGAAATGACGAATGCAGCGGGCACTGTTATATTGCTGTGGTATGGAACACATTTAATCAGCACAGATGCGATTACAATAGGTGTTTTTGTATCTTTTGCTTTTTACCTGGGAATGTTCTGGGAACCCATTTCTAGACTTGGCCAGGTCTATAATCAATTATTGATGGGTATGGCATCATCTGAAAGAATTTTTGAGTTCCTTGATGAAAAGCCGCTTGTGGCAGAAAGAAGAAATGCCCGCAGGCTGGAAGATATAAAGGGGGATATTGAGTTTAAAGAAGTCTCCTTTTCATACAGTGCAGACAGACCTGCGCTTAACAATGTTTCCCTAAAAATATGGGCAGGGCAGACTGTTGCTCTGGTAGGCCATACAGGCTCAGGCAAAACAACCATTGCAAACCTTGTAGGCAGATTTTATGATGCTGATGAAGGAAGCATTAAAATAGACGGCAGGGATATCAGAGACATTAAAATCAACAGTATACGCAGCAGAATCAGCGTTGTGCTGCAGGATACATTTATTTTCTCGGGAAGTATCATGGAAAATATCAGATTCGGCAAGCCGGATGCCAGTGATGAAGATGTGAAAGCTGCCGCTATTGCGATTGGTGCTGATGATTTTATCTGCAAGCTTCCCGACAAATATGATACTCAGGTAGAGGAGCGGGGAAATGTTCTCTCAGTCGGCGAACGGCAGCTGCTGTCATTTGCACGAGCACTCCTGGCAGATCCCCGTATCCTCATCCTGGATGAAGCAACCGCAAGCATAGACACTGAAACGGAGCTGAAAATACAGCATGCGCTCAGGAGGCTGCTGCAAGGGAGAACATCAATCATGATTGCCCACCGGCTTTCAACCATAAGAGAAGCAGATAAGATTTTTGTTTTGGAAAACGGATTTCTTATGGAAGAGGGAAATCATGAAGAACTTATGAAAACAGCAGGAATTTATCATGGGCTGGTGACGGCCCAATTTGTAACTTCAGAATAACAATAGATCGCAGGATGTACTAAATACATCCTGCTTTTTGTCTAGAAAGCGACAAAAACTCTGTTAATCTCTCAAATTTTTATGGTTTTTCCCAATTTTTTGTTAGATAATAAGAAATGTAAAATACAATATTTTTCTATTTTATGAAACTTTTTTTACAAGAGAGCGTATGTAAAAGTGCAAACTAAAATTGGGGGAGTTAAAAATGGAACAACAGACAGTTACAACTGAAACAGAACAGGTGAGAAAGCCTTCACTGCTTGGGATGATTTTCAGCCCGGGTGAACAATTCGACAGAATCAGAATGAAGCCAATTGTGCTTGTGCCGCTTTTGATTGTGGTGATCCTGGGTACTTTGATAGCCTTTTTGGTGGTTAGCAGCACCGATTATTCGGCAGTCCTTACAGAACAGGGACTACCTGCTGAAGGAGAAGAAGCTGCAGCATTTCAATTAATTACCCAGCTAACGGGAGTTATCGGAGGAATAATTATTGTCCCTCTCGTCATTTTAATTTCGGCAGCTATTTATTTTGCAGTCACTAAGATTGCAGGATCTGACGTTAGCTTCAAGCAGATTTTCTCTCTCAGTATTTTTCTCTCATTCATCAGTACGCTGGGAGGCGTGTTGAATACCTTACTTGCAGCTGCGCTTAACCTGGACCCGGAAGTATACTTGACAAGTCTGCAAAGCCTTGTGGGAGCTGAGGGAGCTTTAGGGGGTATTCTTAGTGGAATAGAGGTATTCAGCATCTGGGTAACTGTCCTGTCTGCACTGGGTCTTCAAAAAGTGGCAGGACTGTCAAAAACAGCATCTTGGGTTATCGCGATTATCTTATTTATCGGCGGACTGATTTTAGCAGCAGCAGGTGGAGCATTTGAAGGAGCATTATAATATGAAAAAAATACTGATTTCGCTTGGATTGGCAGCAATCATCGGAACATTGATCGGCATCAATGTTTATAAGGCATACAATCCCGATGAATATATTGTTCAGACCGGGACACTGCAGGAAAATGAAGTAGCAGGAACTATTTTGCTTCCTGCTACACTTTCCTTTGCGCAGGAGCAATTTATTTTTGCAAATCCCGAGAAGGGACGTATTGCAGAAATTTTGGTTTCTGTAGGAGATACAGTTACAGCGGGAACAGAAATTGTAAGATATGAAAGTGAGCAGCTGAATCTTGAAGCTGAGCAAAACAGACTGGCTCTTCAGTCTAATGATTTGAGAATTCAGCAAATCCAAAACCAGCTGAGCACACTTGACGATAAAGAAGATGATCTTGCTCTCCAGGTTGGCGGTTCGCAAGCTGAAGAGCAAATTGAAGCAGAAAGAAACTCACTGGAACTGGAGCTTAATTTGGCAGAGATTGAGCGTGAGCAAACAGAACTGCAAAGACAGACGATTGACAGGCATCTATCGGAACTGGTTGTAACAAGCGAATTTGACGGTCAGATTGTTTCAGTGGACCGAACAGCGGTTTCGGGCAATTCACAGGGAACTCCCGCGGTACATATTGGTTCTGGGAATCAGCTTGTTGTGAAGGGGCAGCTTTCAGAATATGATTCTACAAAAGTGCTTCCGGGTCAGCCCGTATCACTGCGTTCCGATGCATTGCCTGACATGAAGCTGGAAGGAAGTGTATCTACTATTGGAATCATTCCAGTTTCTGCTGAAACAGCAGGAATGCCTGCAGATCCAAATGCTGCTGTTCAATATCCGATTGAAGCTGCCGTAACTTCGGAAGAGATAACAGCCAAACCGGGCTTCCGGCTGATCATGGAAATTGAAACAGAGAGAAGGACTGCTCAGACTGTTCCTCAAAGTGCCATAAGAAAAGTGGACAGCAAGGATATGATTTATATCGTGGAAGAAGGAAAGGCCGTTGCGAAAGTAGTTGAACTTGGTCTATCAGCTGAAGAATACATTGAAGTGACAAAAGGTTTAACAGCTGAAGATTTGATTGTTCTAAATCCTGGAGATGATTTGAAAGCAGGTATGGAAGTGACGGCAAATGATTAGCCTGGAAGGCATTACAAAAAGCTATTCAATCGGCAAAGAAACTTTTGATGTACTAAAGCATGTCAGCGTTGTGATCGAAGAGGGAGAATTTGTTGCCATTATGGGGCCGTCCGGGTCCGGAAAATCTACTTTAATGAACATCATTGGCTGTCTGGACAGGCCGACTGCAGGAACTTATCAGCTTGACGGAGAGGATATTTCTTCTTTTAAAGATCAGCAGCTTGCAAAGGTGAGAAACATTTCTATTGGGTTTGTTTTTCAGCAGTTTCAGCTGCTGCCCCGCCTCAATGCTTTGAAAAACGTTGAGCTTCCAATGATTTATGCAGGGATTGGCAAAAAAGAAAGAGAAGAAAAAGCAAAAATTGCTCTGCAAAAGGTAGGGCTGGAGGAAAGAATGCTGCATCTGCCCAATGAATTGTCCGGCGGACAAAAGCAAAGGGTAGCCATTGCAAGGGCGATTGTTAATCAACCTAAAATTATTCTTGCCGATGAACCTACCGGGGCACTTGATACTAAGACCAGCATTGCGATCATGGATCAGTTTTTAAAGTTGAATCAAGAAGGAACCACAGTCGTCATTGTCACTCATGAGCAGGAAGTGGCAGACTTTACCCGCCGAACCATCATGGTGCGGGATGGAGAGGTTCACTCTCAAAGCAGTATGGAAAGGGGGCTTGCAGAATGAAGCTCCTTGAAAATATTCAAATGGCGTTTGCCTCTGTTCTCGCCCATAAGATGCGCAGTATGCTGACCATGCTTGGAATCATTATTGGAGTAGGAGCAGTCATCGTTGTTGTTGCTATCGGTCAGGGCGGAGAACAAATGCTGAAATCACAGATTGTCGGTCCTGGAAACACAATTGAAGTGTATTACGAACCAAGTGAAGAAGAGATGAGATCAGATCCGAATGCATTTACTGCTGCCAGATTCACTCAGGCGGATATCAATATGCTGCAGGACATTCCTGAAGTGAAGCAGGTCGTTGCTTCGGTGATGGAGCCTTTAACAATGAGAGTGGAAGCCGAAACTTTTGACACTACTGCTCTCGGAATTAATCAGGCTTATCTGGAAGTGAACAGCCTTGATCTGGGTGAGGGCAGGGGCTTTACGGATTCAGATTTTCTTGGCGGGCGCCGTGTAGCTGTCATCAGCCAGAAATTGAAGGAAGAGGCTTTTAAGGAAAGTGCTGCAGTCGGCTCTGTTATTTGGCTCGGGGGCCAGCCTGCTGAAGTTGTAGGGGTACTGAGGAAGCCGACGGGTCTTTTATCTTTTTCATCAAATGAAGTGTATCTACCATTTCCTACATACAGAAATGCATACGGAAAAAGCAATTACACACAGGTAACGCTTCAGGCAAATTCTGCTGACGATATTCAGGAAGCAGGAGAAAGCGCAACTGATATGCTGAATGATGTCCACGGGACGGAAGAATCCTACAAAGTAATTAACTTTGAAGAATTAGCTGACGGAATCGGACAGATTACAAGCATTATGACCCTCATTATCAGCTCAATTGCCGGCATATCACTTCTGGTGGGCGGTATAGGGGTGATGAATATTATGCTGGTATCTGTAACGGAACGAACAAGAGAAATAGGCATTCGAAAAGCCCTTGGAGCTACCCGGAACCAAATTCTTACACAATTTTTGATCGAAGCGGTCACATTAACTTTCATAGGAGGCGTACTGGGGGTTCTCTTGGGAGTAGGTGTTTCATCTATTGTATCAGCAGCAGCGGGGTGGCCGTCGCTCATCTCCTGGCAAGTTGTCACAGGAGCTCTGCTCTTTTCCATGCTGATCGGGATCGTTTTTGGCATGCTGCCTGCGAACAAAGCCGCCAAGCTCAACCCGATAGAAGCATTAAGATACGAATAATGCTGTAAAAACATTTAAGTTCATATTGCTTACAAGCTGCACCCAATTGTTCAAACAAGGGTGCAGCTTTTTTTAAATGGTGAGGTATCTACGTACAGGTTCATTAGAACTTGAATTATGTTAGATTCTGTTTTAAAATAAAACTTATATAAATAAATGGTCAAAAAAACACCCAATTTGGGTGTTAGTCGTTTGAAAACATATAAACACGGTGATGATAGCGGATTCCAAAAACAAGCCCCATCGCCAGCATCATGCCAATAAGCGAGCTGCCTCCATAGCTGACAAATGGCAGGGGAATTCCTGTAATAGGCAGGAGTCCGATCGTCATGCCTGCATTTTGGAAAACATGAAATACAATCATGCTGATTATACCAGTACATATATAGCTGTTAAAAGGTTCGTTTGTTTCCATAGCGACTTTGACTAGATGATATACAAGCAGAAAGAAGACACTCAGCACAATGCTGGTTCCCAAAAAACCAAATTGCTCCCCTATAACACTAAAGATAAAATCTGTATGATTTTCAGGAATATATACATCCGTTTTTCCAAAACCTTTTCCAAAAACCTGTCCTGATCCAATTGCTTTTAACGAATTAACTAAATGATAGCCCTCATCGCTTTTGTGATCTTCAGGACTCAGCCATGCATAAATTCTTCCAAATTGATATTGTTTAACACCAAGATATTTGGTTAGAACTTGAGGAGCCTGTAGAATAAAATAGAAGATGACTCCCGCCGCAGTACCAATAACCGTAAAAATGGCAGTAATGATTTTCCAGGATATTCCTGAAACAAAAATCATGCCAGTCATAATTGCCAAAATAACAAGAGAAGTGCCCAAATCCGGCTGCTTCATGATCAGGAGTATAGGGACGAAGCAGGTTACACACATCTTAATAAGGAGGAGCATGTCGCTTCCTAATGTTTTTTCCTGATAAATTGTATTATGTTTTGCAATCAATGAACTTAGTGCAAGGATAATAAACGTTTTCATAAATTCCGAAGGCTGAAGATTTCCTATAAGAGGAAACTTAAACCAGCTTTTAGCACCGTTAATTTCAGGTGCGATAGGTTCAGGCGCAAAAATAAGCAAGCTCAGCAGCAGCAATCCAAAACCATAAAAATACCAGGTAAGGCGCTGAAGCTGCTCAGAATCAAAATACATAATCGCGGCAACAATCAAAGTACCCAGGCTGTAAAAAACAATCTGTTTAAAAACAAAGTTTGCACTATATTGACCTGACGATGTTTGTGCTGAATAAATTGCGATGCAGCTGGTACAAAAAAGCAGAAACAAAATAAATGCTAACTGAAAATCAATGCGAGAGCTTAATAGTTGTTTGTCGTTTTCCATTGCTTTCACCACTCAATAAGTTTAAAAATATCCCTGAACAAGTCTTTTTGCCAAGACTTTATTATCGTATGAAATACCTGAAATGTCTACAAAATTAGACGCTTTCCGCTAGAGAAAATTTTCGTTAAAAACTGCTGTTTTTATATTGACTTTTTACTCCTTTTGGTTTATTAAAAAATGCCGTGGGTATATAACAACCATCACGGAAAAAAGATCACCAATAAGGAGGAGTTTACATGAACCACGGAAAAGCTTTAGCAATTAAGGCATTGTTAGTATTGCCGGTTCTGCTGATTGTATTGACTGGAATTTATGACGTACCTATTGGCAGCACTATACTGCTTGGAGTTGTGTTAATTGTCGCTGCATATTTGCTTGGTGACATGATGGTTCTTCCTAAGATGGGTAATGTAGCAGCAACGATTGCAGATTTTGGTTTGGCATTTTTGGTCCTTTGGATTGGACTGAGCATGATGGGCGTTGAGCAGGGCGGCAATGGAGCTCTTCCCGCATTGATTGCATCTATCCTGCTTGCAGCGGGGGAATGGTTTTATCACAAATGGCTGCTAAAAGGAGATCATTCACCGCGAACGACTTCAGCATCTGGCAAACATAAAGAAGTTTATTAATATAAAAGGGGCATTCCGGATCTGTTCGGAAGCCCTTTTTCTTTTGAGATAATGAAGGTGAGGATAGCAAAAAACAGAAGCTGCCAAGAGCTTCCGTTTTTATTTACATCTGCTATCTCTGACCGGTACTGCAAAACAGCTGAAAGTTACATGAAAGAATCTTCTTGAAGCGATCTCATAAATTGAAGGATAATCGCGTTTACCTCATGATAAGCAGTGACTGGGATTTGATGTGCGGCAGGGGAGATCTCCGCTATTTTCAAGTCTTTAACAAACTGAAGATAGGGCTTATGATGGCCTAGGATGTGTAAATCTGCAGAGCCGTAAATAAGCAGAAGCGGCATCGAAAATTCGTCAAGCCTGTCTGCACAGCTGTAATTTTTCATCTCACCATACATCATTTTTACAGTAATAGGATCACTTAGCTTCATATACTCACTCAGTTCTTTACGAACTTTATAATGTGCGGCCCCAAGTCCTTCTGCTATGACAGGGTAGGCTCCCGTTTTGATAAGCCCCAGCCCCCCGGAGAAAAAGCTTTTGAAAAAGGGGGTGGTTGAGTCGGCAAACCCGCCAATTAAAATAAGTCCCCGCACCATTTCCGGATATTGAAGTGAAAACTCCTGTGCAGGCAGCCCTCCATTTGAATAGCCGCAAATTATAGCAGAATCTATTTCCAGCTCTGCTAGGAGAGTATGTATATCTTTCGCCAGCTTTTGAACAGAGGCATCCTCTCCCCAATTAAAGCTTCGGCCATTCCCTCTTAAATCGAAGGTAATCACCTTCATATGTTCTTGAAGCAGTTTTTTTTGAAAGTGAAAGGTTTTCAAACCCATTCCAGCGGGATGTATAAATACAATGGGATTTCCTTCGCCTTCACACTCATAATAAATTTCACCCATATCTACTTTCACAATTGGCATGCTGTACTCCTATGTCTTTATTTCTTACTAATACAATACACCTCTTGTTCAGTTTGTAAACCCCTTTCAAGAAAGGAGTTTAGAAACATAGCAAAAGTGGAATATCTATCATTTGTAGCAGTCATATTTATAAAGACAATTTTTTTTTAATAGTGTATTCTTAAAAAAGATAAATATATTGAAAAAAAGCACTGCAACAACCAGATCGTTGTACTTTCTGTCAGTTGCTATACAGCTCAGCGGACAGGAAGAAAGCCAGAGGAGGAACAAACTGTGTCTGAGAAAAAATCTAAAAAAAGTTCTGCATTTGAATGGATTAAAGCTATCATCATCGCTGTAGGACTGGCACTTGTCATCAGAATATTCTTATTTGAACCCTATTTAGTAGAAGGGGCTTCTATGAATCCTACTCTCCATGATGGTGAAAGGCTGTTCGTGAATAAAACAATTGGGTTTACTAACCATTTTAACAGAGGAGATATTGTGATTATCAATGGGGAGGAAAATGGTCTTCATTACGTGAAGCGGATTGTGGGCCTTCCAGGTGATACCATTGAAATGAATGATGATGTACTAACAATTAATGGAGAAGAAGTGGAAGAGGAATATTTGGACGAAAACAGGCAGGAGGCAGAGCAGATTGGATTGCTCCTCACAGATAATTTTGGTCCCCAAGAAATCCCGGAAGGCAATTATTTCGTAATGGGAGACAACCGCCTGAACAGTATGGACAGCCGAAATGGCCTTGGATTTATAGATGAAGCTAGAATCATTGGGAGATCTGAGTTCGTATTTTTCCCTATAGGAGAAATCAGAAGAACAAACTAAAGAACATAACAAAAGCCTGATCTGGACTCTTCCAGTTCAGGCTTTTTGCAACAAATTCTTCAGAAAAAGCAATATTCCTGGATTTTCTTTATCTCCATGCAGACTTATTCACCAGCCAGCCGCTTCCGCTCGTAGTGATAATGACAGTTCCATTCATATCTGTCCGATAGATTTTGCTTCCCATATTGAGAAGCCTGTTGATTGTTGATGAAGTAGGATGCCCGTAGCTGTTTGAACCTACTGATATGACTGAAGCAGACGGATTGACTTTGTTCAGAAATGCTGTAGACGTAGAGGTATCGCTGCCATGATGGCCAACTTTTAATATGTTGGCTCTTAAATCATAACCTGCATTGATCATATCAGTTTCTGCTGCATGCTCAGCATCTCCGGTAAAAAGGAATGAAGTGGATCCGTACACTGCTTTAATAACGGCAGAATTGTCATTGGTGTTACTGTAATTCTTAACAGGGCCGGTCATAAACATTTGAAAAGTTTTCCCGCTTACTGTTGTGTTAATAATTGACACGCCGGCCGCTGCACGAGTAATGGTCAGTTTTTTTGCATTGATTGCGTTAATGACATCTAAATAAGTTTGTGAAGTAGAAGTCTGGCTGGGCATATAGATTTTACCGATGGAAAACGATTTTATTACATCGTCAAGGCCGCCGATATGATCAGCATGCGGGTGGGTACCTACAACATAGTCTATATGGGAAACTCCTTGATTTTTTATGTAATTGACTACTGACTGCCCATATTGATTATCGCCTGCATCTATTACCATGTTTTGGCCATTGGGAAGCTTTAAAAGCATAGCATCACCTTGTCCAACATCTATGTAATGAACTTGCAGGTTTGCAGATGCACTTGTACGATTTTCTCCATAGTAAGAGAAAAAAGATAGAATAAAAACTGTTAACACTAAAATGCTGCCAAACTTTTTGAAAAACTGATTGCTCATCATGATTGCCTCCTAGTATAGTAAAATTTGAAGAAAAATTTACCTCAATTACCAACTTATCATGAAAATGTTAATCTTACTCCCGAATTCTGTTAAAATAGATCAATATATACATTAAAAATTTAATATTCCTTAACAAAAATACCGTAATCTATAGTAAAGCCTAAGATTTTAAATGTTGGGGGCTAAGAAAGGTTGTTACTAGATGGATAAAGAAAGAAAATTATTTATCGTAGATCGACTGGAAGGAGATTACGCTGTTATTGAGTTTGGCAGAGAGACTTTTCCTTTTCCAAAAGAAAAGCTCCCTCCAGAGATGAAAGAAGGAGACGTTCTCGATATTGCTATTACAATTAACGCAGCAGCAACACAGGAAAGAAAGCAGCATATAGAAGCACTGACGAACTCTTTATTCAGAGACGAATAAATCCTGGATAAATGGTAAAATTTTCACGCATTCCTCCGATATAAGAATTGAAGGTAAGATTCTTGGAGGGTTATGATGGAAAAGGCAGAGAAAACTTGTTCAGTGGAAGGCTGTGAAGGCAAGATAAAGGCAAAGATGCTTTGCGAAAAACATTATGCCAGGCAGAGGAGAAACGGAAGTCCCACCGCCTTGAAAAACATTGGTTACGGTGTGGAAATGCTGTGCAGTATTGAGGGGTGCAATGGAGAGCATTATTCAAAAGGACTTTGCAAACACCATTATCGAAGCGAATACGAATACCCTAAGCGGAAATTTAAAAGGCTGATTAAAGGGAAAAGTTTATTGGAGCTTTTTGGAGAACAACCGTCAAAAAAATAACTATTACAAAAGCATGCTGTCAAAGCATGCTTTTTTATATCACCTAATATAATAGAATCTAAAACAACTTCAGCGCATGTTACTATGAAAAAGAGTTATAATATAGGTAGATAAAGGGGGTGAATGCAGAGTGATAGATTTTCTGGAGTTAACCAACGAAGTAGGGCCGTATATGCTGCTGATGAGCATGCTGTTTACTGCAGCTGCCGTCTATGCTTTTGGATATCTTTTTCAGAATGGTTTTAAGCTGAATCAAGTCGTGAAGCAGGAAAGAAATGCCGATTTGCAATGCGGCAATCCCGTTTTTGATATTTGCCGTTCTATAGACAGTATACAAAGCTGGATTACAAAAAAAATGAAACGGAAAGATTCTCCTGATGATAACCCGGCGCATAGCCTTCTTGTTTTTGACCATAATGGGAAGATGAAAAAACAAGGAGGATTACGATGGAAAAGAAAATCAGCAGCTCTGCATTCAAGACGGGTGCAGTTTTATTTGCTGTCACTGCGGCAGCAGTTTTGTTAGGAGGATGCCAGCAGGCAGGTGCAGGGGGAATTACTTCAGAAACCCCCGGGTTGTTTAATCATTATGTTGTTTATCCTTTTTCATATTTAATAAAAGCTTTTGCAGGTTTGTTTGGGGGCAGTTACGGTTTATCCATAATCGTCATTACGTTATTGATTCGGTTTTGTCTTATGCCCCTTATGGTGAGGCAGACAAAAATGTCGATGAATTTAAAAGAACAAATGGCTGTTATACAGCCTGAGATGAAAGTGATACAAGAAAAGATGAAGCGGGCGAAAGATACTGATGCAAAAACCAAGCTTCAGCAGGAAATGATGCAGCTGTATCAGGCAAAGGGCATCAACCCCCTTGCTTCATTGGGCGGCTGCCTTCCAATGCTGCTGCAGCTTCCGATACTGATGGGATTTTATTATGCCATTCAGCAAACACCTGATATTGCAGCACATTCTTTCCTTTGGTTTAATCTTGGGTCAGCTGATCGTATTCTGCCGCTCCTTGCCGGAGTAATTTACTATATTCAATTCAAAGTTTCACTGATTACTATGGACGCAGAACAAAGAAAACAGATGGCGGTGCTTGGCTACTTGTCACCTGTTATGATGGCAGTATTTTCATTTTCTGTACCAGCTGCCATTCCGCTGTACTGGTGTGTTGGAGGTATATTCATTATAGCCCAGACCTGGTTTATACAAAAAATGTACAGTAAAAAGCCGGCTGCGGCATCAGTGCCGCTGGACCAAAGCTAATTGTATGCAGGGGCTGTCCTGAGGGGGTGTAAACTTCTTGCAGGGCAGCTTTTTTTGTGGTTAGGAAATCCTCCAAGGGTTAGAAACTGTAAAGCTTAATTGATTTATTCTCCAGCCCATAAATTTCCTCTCATTGTAACTTTCTTACTGACTTCATCGTCCAGATGTAACAAAGGGGTGAACAACATGAAGAGAAGTATAGCTTTTTTATATATACTGTTGCTTTTGCTGACAGCTTGTTCTCAAAGTGAAGGGGACAGCAGTTCCGTTGGAGAGGAAAAAAATTTTTCTTCTGAGGACAGTATACAGAATGAAGAAGAGAGTGGAGAAAGCTCAAATAATGCTGCTTTTGCTAATGAGCATACACGAAAAATTGTTTACCAGGCTTCCCTGCAGCTGGAAGTTGACAATTATGAAGCATCCGCCGCGACAATAGAAGATGAAACCGCTAAACTAAATGGATACATAGTGAGCGCAGCGGATTATGCCCGGGAAGAAGAGGAGAACAGGGCAGGAGTGATAGTGGTCAAAATTCCACAGGAGCATTTTCAGGATTTTATCACTTCTTTATCAACAGCGGGGAACAGGGTTAGAGAAAAGGAATTGCAGGCACAGGATGTGACTGAGGAATTTGTAGACACAGAAGCAAGGATTCGTTCCAAGAAAGCTGTTGAAGCAAGATTGCTTGCATTCATGGAAGATGCTCAAAAAACAGAAGAACTCTTGGCGATTTCCAAGGATTTATCAACGGTACAGGAAGAAATTGAACAGCTGACAGGAAGATTAAATCTCTTGAAAAATCAGGTGAACTATGCTTCCATTACTATCTCGCTTCAAGAAGAAGGGGTAAAGATTCCGGCTGTAAAGCAGGAGCTGAATACATGGGGGAAAACAAAGGAACAATTTATGAAAAGTGTGAATACTGTATTGCAGGGTATTTCATCAACGATCGTATTTTTTGCAGGAAATTCTCCAATCATTGTTCCAGCAGCTGCGATATGCTTCCTTTTCTTCTTTTTCCGCAGAAAAAGAAACAAGGAAAAATAAACATCAGTTAAAGCCCCTCTCAAATTGAGAAGGGCTAATTCCAGTAGTATAAGTTCAAACTCAATACCAAGTAGCCGCATATCCTTTTTCCATTACGCTACTGAATCCAATTGATCGTCCAACTCAATCATGTTTGCTCTCTGATGTCGGGCGGCTGCGAAGAAAATAAGCACCGTACATATAGTGATGAAAGCAGAGGCAATATATGAAACTGACATGGAAAGCCCTAAGCCAATAGGAGCGTTAATAATATAAGTAGTGGTAGCCATTAGCATAAACGTCCCCGGAATCAAAGCAATCCAGTAGTTTTTCCTAGCTATGAACAAATACATTGCCCCGACAAACAGTGCGATAACAGCCGTTGACTGATTTGCCCAGGAAAAGTACCTCCATAAAAGAGTGAAATCTATTCTTGTTAAACCAAAAGATATCACAAAAAGCGGCAGGGCAATCCACAATCGGCTTAATAGTTTCTTTTGAGGAAAACGAATATAATCAGCAATAATCATTCTGGCACTTCTAAAAGCAGTGTCTCCTGAAGTAATTGGAAGTATGATAACGCCAAGGACTGCAAGCGTTCCTCCAACGGCACCCAGCATCACTGTAGAAACTTCTCTGACTACTGCTCCCGGGCCCCCTGCAGCAAGAACATCATTCAGCCCATTATATCCGTTAAACAGACTCATGGCTGCTGCTGCCCATATCATAGCAATGATCCCTTCAGCAATCATCATGCCATAGAAAATCGAGCGTCCCTGCTTTTCATTCTGCGTTGTTCTTGAAATAATTGGCGTTTGTGTAGCATGAAACCCTGATAATGCACCGCAGGAAATTGTCAAAAACAGCAGCGGGAAGATTGGGGCAGAATCAGGATGCATATTAGAAAAAGACAGTTCTGGAATTGGTGCACCCGTGAAAATTAGAGCCAAACCTACACCTGCTGCACTTATCAGCAGCAGTGCGCCGAAAAGAGGATATAATCTTCCGATAATCTTATCAATTGGCAGCAATGTAGCGAGAATATAATATATAAAGATTGCACTGATAATTAGACTAAAAGACACCCAGTCCGGTGTAATACTGGAAAGAAGATCTGCAGGTGCTGATACAAATACTGTACCGACAAGCAGCAGGAGTAAAATAGCAAATGCATTTACCACATGCTTCATGACTTTTCCGAGGAATTTACCGGCAAGTTCAGGCAAATGGGCTCCACGGTTTCTAATAGATATCATCCCTGTTAGGTAATCATGAACGGCACCTGCAAAAATACATCCAAAGACAATCCATATAAATGCTGCAGGTCCATAAAGCGCACCCATAATGGGACCAAAGATAGGACCCACTCCTGCAATGTTCAGCAATTGGATAAGTGAGTTTCTCTTTTTTCCCATAGGTAAATAATCTACATTGTCCTTGTAAGCAAATGCAGGTGTTTTTCTGGTTTCTTTTACTCCAAATACTTTTTCAACATACTTGCCATAGGTAAAATAGCCGATAATAAGCAGAATAATAGAAAATATAAATGTGAACATTGGTATCAACTCCCCTTTGTATACGCTTACATACATTGTAATCCTTAACAGCGGTGAAAGGAAATAAAAATGCTTTCGAATTGCCAACATGTCATGTATACAGTGGGCGCTCTGGAGCGCATATTTCCAACGGAAATATGTATTCCTGAAAGCTTTTTGGCATAAATTTGTATGAGTAAGCCAAACTGCTAATAAAAACATTAAGGGAGCTGTCCATTTTGGCAGATACAAACGTTTCAGCACTTTCTGCTGAAATCAGGTATTTTTTAAATAGTTACTGCAAATCAGTACAAAAAACTTTGGAAACCCCGGCAAAGTCTATTCTTTTATCAGGTTCACTTCCACTGCAGTGCTATGATGATGAAAAAAGTGATATTGATATAGCTGTACTTTTGGAAAAGCCGCTGACCAGGGTAGAAATCAGCAGATTGAAAAAACTGCATGAACAGATGGATAGAACTGTGAATTACCGTATGGACATTCTGTTTTTGCTGAAAATCAAAAGCGAAATTTACAACTGCATACAGTTTCAGTATAGCAGCGGTAATATTTCTTGTGAAAGAAAGGAATTGAGAATTTTTGAGTGGCTGACAATTTGTCATAATCACATTCTTATGACAGGAGAAATTGTAGACGTTGACAGCTCTAATACAGTTTTGTTAAAAGACTTTGCAGGCAGGGAGCTTAACAGGCAGCTGAAAAAGTACAGTGAAGCCAGCATTCGGAATTCCGATTTCTTCTTTTCAGAGAGCATATCACAGCTGGCGAGAACACTTTATACAATGGAAACGGGAAAAATAGAATCAAAACTGAGAGCCTGCCTTTGGCTTTGTGATCGTGAGCCTGCTTGGAAAAAGACAGTACTGGAGGCCATTCGGCTGAGAGAAGGAAGTATAAAGAAGAGTTTTTATTCATCCACACTGCAATGGAAAAAGGATATCTTCCAATTTTATCATGATATCCTTGCCAAGTTGAACCATAGAGAAAGCTGCTGAAAATCTCAGCAGCTTGGTACATTACTTATTCAACCAGCCGTCCACCAGCTCACGGTTGTTTTCTACCCATTGCTGGGCACCTTCTTGGTGGCTGGATGCGTTCTCTACTTCTTTAATCAATGAACCGAGCTGGTCATCGTTCATTTCCCAGTTGGTCATCCATTCATATACTTCAGGATGATCTTCACTAAAGCCCTGTCTTGCCATGAATTGAATGTTATCCGGATCTCCATAGGTGTTTTCAGGGTCCTCGAGATATTTTAAATCCATTTCGGCAAAAATCCAGTGAGGATTCCAAAGTGTGACCACCACAGGCTGTTCTGCATCATAAGCTTTCTTAAGCTCAGTCAGCATAGCCGCTTCAGAAGATTCTACAAGGTTTAAGTTCGTCAGCCCATACCTTTCTATTGTTTGTGATGTAAGTTCCATAAGACTTGATCCCGGATCAATTCCCACAATCTCGCTGTTAAATGTATCAGCCTGTGCAGAAAGATCTTCAATACTGTTCATATCAGTCATATATTCAGGTACGACAAGCCCCAATTTTGTGCCTTCATACCATGTTTCACCAAAGTCAATAGTGTCTTGATATTCCTGATAAAGAGACTGATCGGAAAGGGGGAGCCAGGCCTGACTGGATAAATCAATATCTCCTCTGCTGAGCCCGGTCCACATTGCAGCCTTGTCCAATTCAAGCATTTCGACTTCATAGCCTTCCTGTTCAAGAATCTCTTTCCACAAATAAGCTGTTGAAATATTATCAATCCAGCTCATCATTGCCATGCTGACTTTTTTATTTTGTTCTTCGCCTTCCCCACTGCCTTCATTGTTGTTCCCATTTCCGCAGGCTGCCAGAAATAGTGTCAAAATCAGTGACAGTATAAAGAATGGTTTTTTCATAGTAGTTTTGCTCCTTTTTATGTATTTGCACCAACTTTCTTCTTTCCCTTTCTTATGATAAACAAAACCTAAAATCATAAAAAAACGTTTATTTTATTTTGAAACAGGGTAAAAGAATTTAGTACTGCTATACATATTTCAGTTGAATTTGAGGTGTTTTGGTGAGTCATAAAAAAATTGAAGTAAGAAATGTATCAAAAATATTTGGAAAGCATGAAAGGGATGGGCTTTCTCTTATAAAGGAAGGACAAAGCAAATCGGAAATATTAAAGAAAACAGGCCTGGCTGTTGGTGTCAGCGATGTAAGTTTTAGTGTCAGGGAGGGTGAAATTTTTGTCATCATGGGGTTATCGGGAAGCGGAAAGTCAACCCTGGTCAGGCTTCTGAACTTATTGATTAAGCCCACTGCCGGGGATATTGCGGTAGATGGAGAAAACCTCATCAATATGAAGGCGGAGTCCTTACTGAATGTAAGAAGAAAAAAGATGAGCATGGTGTTTCAAAGTTTTGCTTTATTTCCGCATAAAAACCTGGCAGAAAATGCCGCTTTCGGTCTGGATGTTCAGGGGATTGGCAAAAAGGAACGCATTGAAAAAGCGGTAAACGCTTTAAGACTTGTCGGACTTGAAGAATATGCTAAAAGCTATCCGCATCAGCTAAGCGGGGGAATGAAGCAAAGGGTCGGACTTGCCAGGGCACTTGCAAATAATCCTGACGTGCTCCTAATGGATGAAGCTTTCAGCGCTCTTGATCCTTTAATCAGAAAAGATATGCAGGATGAACTGCTCTCACTTCAGGCCAAAATGAAAAAAACAATTGTATTTATTACTCATGATCTTGATGAGGCATTAAGAATTGGAGACAGAATTGCTTTAATGAAAGACGGAGCAATTGTTCAGATTGGAACGCCTGAAGAAATAATGACAAATCCAGCGAATGACTATGTAGAAAAGTTCGTTGAAGATGTAAATCTTGGAAAAGTAATCACAGCAAAATCCATAGCCGAGGTTACTCACACAATCGTCGCTGACTGTGAACCAAAGGAAGCCCTGAGGATGATCAACGAGGCACATAGAAGCTATATGATTGCGGTAGATAAGCAGCAGCTGTACAAGGGAGTACTTACATATGAAAATGCTCGAAAAGCTGTGTTTGAAGATAAGCCCATTTTGCATCACTTAATACATACTCATGCTGTATCTGAAGAAACGGTGCTTGAGGATCTTTATAAGGACATCGCGCACGCAGTATATCCTCTTCCGGTCGTCAGCACTTCGGGACAATTCAAGGGTGTTATAAAAAAAGACAGTGTGCTGCAGGCCCTTGCCGGAACAGGGGGAAGGAATCATGATTGAAATTCCTAAAATCCCTGTCGGCGAATGGGTTGACACGCTTGTATCCAATATAAACAATTCGTTCAGCGGTTTTTTTGGATTTGTTGGAGACATTGTTGGAGGTTTTTATAATGGTATCGTAAGTGCTCTAACGATTTTTCCTTGGATCGTAATCATACCTGTTCTTGCATGTCTGGCTTATTTTACGACCAGAAGAATACCTTTCTCTATTTTTACCGTCGCCGGACTGCTGTTTATTGTAAGCCTCGGCTTCTGGGAGCAGACTATGAGCACCCTTGCTCTTGTCCTGACAGCAGTTCTTTTTTCCATTATCATTGGAATTCCGCTTGGTATTTGGATATCACAAAGCAACAGAGCTGCAGGAATTCTTACCCCGCTGCTAGATTTTGCGCAAACTATGCCTGCATTTGTTTATCTTATCCCGGCAATTCTGTTTTTTGGAATAGGTGTTGTGCCGGGAATTATCGCATCTGTGATCTTTGCCATGCCGCCAACAATCCGGCTGACTAACCTCGGAATCAGACAGGTTCCCCGTGAGTTAACAGAAGCAGCGGAAGCTTTTGGTTCTACTACTTGGCAAAAGCTGTTAAAAGTTGAACTTCCGCTTGCAGCAGGCACTATCATGGCCGGAATTAATCAAAGTATTATGCTGGCATTATCCATGGTGGTCATTTCTTCACTCGTTGGAGCGCCGGGACTGGGGGTAGAAGTGTACCGGGCCGTAACAAGAATACAAGTAGGCCTGGGATTTGAAGCAGGTCTCGCTATTGTGATTCTTGCTATCATTTTAGATCGTATTACTCAGAACCTGAAACTCAGAAATTGATAAAAGGACGGAGCTGTTCTTTTAAAGAAAGGGGGAAAGAAGTTGAAGATTTTAGTAGCAGGTACAGGTGCTGTCGGAGGTTATTTCGGAGGAAGGCTTGCGGAGATAGGAAGAGATGTGACATTTTTAGTCAGAGAGAAGAGAAAAGAGCAGCTTCACTCACAGGGCCTTCAAATATCAAGCCCTCATGGAGATGCTGTCCTTTCTGTTTCTACGATTTCTGACAATAGCAGCCGTGATTCTTTTGATATTGTAATTATAAGTACAAAAGCTTATCAGTTGGAAAAAGCAATTCAGGATGTAAAGCACTTTACAGATTCAGAAACAATGATTATACCGCTTTTGAACGGAATTCAGCATTTAGATACTCTAAAAGAAGCATTTTCGGAAGAACAGGTGGCAGGGGGGCTTTGTTTTATTGAATCCACTATGAATAGCGGAGGGAAAATCATGCAATCCTCTCCGGTTCACAGGATGGTCTTTGGTCCTCTTCAAGCTAACTGGAGTAACAAACTGAATGAGTTTTACCAGCTGTCTAAAGAGGCAAAAGCAGAGATTATATTGAGTGAAGAAATTGAAGAAGAGATGTGGCATAAATATATGTTTATTGCAGGTATGTCCGGTGTTACTACCTTGTTCCGTTCTCCTGTCGGTCTCATCCGCACATACGCCAGTACAGCTGTTTTACAGGTTTTTCAGGAGATAGCTGATATTATGGCTGCCGCAGGAGCACCGCTAAAAAACAATGCAGTAGAAATGCAGATGAATACACTGAACCAGATGTCTGATAAAATGAAATCTTCAATGCAAAGAGATATGGAAAAAGGTGCGCAAACAGAAGCAAGCCATCTTCAAGGCTATCTGCTGAAGCTTGCTGCCAAACACGGTGTGAGAGCTCCGTTATTGACGACAATACATCAAAATTTAACAATATACAGTCAACAATATCCATATGAAAAATGAATTTAAGTTCTATTTCTCCTGCATTTCACAGTATTTGGCTGAGATCAATGGTAACTACAGCTATAAAAAAGGCTCTGTTAAACTTTAATGTTGATAATTGGAAGAAAGAAGGGAAACCATACTCTATAAGGGTTTCCCTTCTTTTGCTACTTGAAAAAGAGTACAGTGTTTATTTTATCCTTTTAATTGATACCGAATTGTTTGGGAAATGCAATAACACATTTCCTCCTGATGAAAATAACACTTCAAACGAAAGTGTTGATTGGTTAATCGGCAAGAATTCTTGATATAACCAATCGTCTATTTCTCTATTAAAAATACTCTTTTCAATATCATAATTATGATGCTGATAATTATATAAAGAGACCTTTTCAAAATTCAATACCCATAATTTTTCATTTTTTTTATCTTCAACATCGTTTGAAACAGTGAAATGTACGTTTAAATCAATAAGACTTTTATGTTCAAACTCCATCTTTTTTAAACGGTAATCGTGAAACCCCCAAGAGTTAAAGTGTTCAAAAACATCGTGAGGTAATCGGTCAGCTAAAGTCTTAAATATTTCTTGATATTTCTCAACGTTTTGTTGCCATTGTCTATCATTATGATTAAATTCTTCGTCGCTTATATTGTCCATATTTTGAGCCAAAAGCAAATCATATAAATAATAATTCAATTTTTATCTCTCCTGTTCATCTTTAACGTTACTCGATAAGGACTACATATTGAATTTTGACAAACGTAAACTATCATAAGTATCTGTCATTTCACATACAAATGATGATATTAAAAACTCTTTAATATTGTGTTTGGTGCTTTCGTTACTACGACAATCTACATACAAAAACCAAGCCAGATAATTGTCAAGGTACTTAGTAGCCACACCTTTAAAACGGTCTATCCATTGCTTCATACGAGAGTGGAGACCATTTACATTCTGAATGTGATACAAGCCTTTAATAACGTGCTTACCATCGTTTGATTTAATTCTGTAATGTTCTATCCCTTTTTCTTTAGCATAGGTTTTATAGGCTCTCCACGCATCAGTGACAAGCACATTTTCTTTTGAAAGTTTTGAACCAATCATATTATCAAACTTAGATTTTACAACACGCCCCATACAAGCAACTTTGGAGACGGTTGCTTTTGTACGGTCTCTGGCAACCAGAACGCATACTTGTTCGTTGCTAATACCTCGATATTTAGATTTCCCGCCCCGTTTACGAGGTTTGCGTTCCGCAATCCCACGTTGACCTTTTTGAAGAAATAGGTCTCTTCAACTTCAACGATACCTTCAAATTGCTCAAAATCCATTTGTTTTGATGCACTTAACAGTTTATGTCTCCAATAAAAAAGAGTAACCCAAGTAACCCCTACGATTTCAGCAGATTTTCGTAAGGAATAACCTTTGAACATACAATCAAAAAATGTAATCCATTCGTTGCCTTTTCGAGTGCGATAAAGAACAGTATTTGTTGTATCAGTAAATGTCTTATTACAACATTTAGAGCGATAGCGTTGACGACCATTGTATTTTCCAAATCTAACAACGTGTTCAGATGCACAACGTCAACATTCAAACCCTTCTTTAAATCGAGTTTCTCGCATTTCATTAATTAGGCGACCACTGACAGAGGAAGAAGGTTCAACATAGCGTTTTACCCATTGAAACACTCGTTTTTTTTCAGTTTGTGATAAATTTTCGATATGTTTCAATAGATTGCTGAATGCTTTGCCCAATCTTGCCACCTCCAGAATGTCTGTTCTTATGCTAATTATACTAAGATGTTGGAGGGGTCTCAAATATCAACATTCACCTTTAACAGAGCCATAAAAAAAGAAAGAGCATCCGCCCGGATGCTCTTTCTTAAGGTCTGCACTCAGTGCGTATTACGTTTTAAGAGTCCAGTGTCATTTCGAGATCTTTCAGGTTCCTTTTCAGTAGTTCCACTTCCAAGTTTTCACCTATAAATACAAGTGTATTTTTTATCACCAGTTCTTCTTTCAGATAAACAGGCGTTCCATACGAATATTGAAATAAATACATATCCCGGCTTTTTGAGAAAGAAAGGTAACCTTTTATCCTGTATATATTATCCGGCATGTTTCTAAGAAACTCCTCGAACTTCTCCAAATCTACAGGGCATGTAAACGTATGCACGTAAGACCTCATACGTAGTGATTTCTCAGCGTGCAGCACTACATGCTCCTCTGATTTCTTTCTCTTCACGCTTTGAAAGTCTGACAATTTTATGTTGGCATACTCTGTCAGCAGAATTCTTCCCGATGAATTCAAGGTTTGCAACTCCATAACAACTGATGCTTTTTGAGATTCTGTCAGGCTGTCGGACTTATTTAACAGCACCGTATCGGCATGTTTGACCTGCTCCAGCAAAAGCTGGCGAAGCTGCACACTTAAAGAGCTCCTGTCATTCCACCTTAGTGCATCTACCAGAGTAACAATAGAGCGCATATCAAGTTTTTCGGCAAAGAGGGGGGAAAGACAGGCATCTAACACTTCAACTGGATGTGCAATCCCTGTTGTTTCAATATAAATAGCATCTAGCTCATGCTGCTGAATCAACCCTTGCAAATGAGCCTCAAGCTGACCGGAAATCGTGCAGCACACACAGCCGTTCAACAGCTCTTTTAATGGAGTATCTTCAGGAACTGCGTTGCTGTCTATAGAAATTTTCCCAAGCTCGTTCATTACAACGGCAATTTTTCTATTTTGTTCCTTTTCCTGTTTTAAGATATTTGTCAGCAGAGTCGTTTTTCCAGCTCCCAAAAAACCTGATAGAATATAAACTTCTATTTTCTCCATTACTAATCATCCTTCTCGTCTCGATGTTATCTACAGTACTAAAGAGAAGATCTTCCGTCAACCACCCGGAAGAGGGAGTGTTACCATTAAGAGCTTGGAATACCAAAGCGAAAAACCACCCGTATTTCAGGGTGGCGGTGTTAAACTAACAGAATGAAATTAAAACGCCCAGTTTCCGTTTTTAAATAAGGGTTCACGTGTGCCATCTTCTTTAATTCCATCAATATTCATATCAGCGGACCCAATCATAAAATCTACATGAGTAATGCTGGTATTTAGCCCGTTTTTCTTCAATTCTTCACCAGTCATTTTCTTCCCGCCCTCAATACAGAAGGGATAAGCATTCCCGAGCGCAAGGTGATTTGATGCATTTTCGTCAAACAGCGTATTATAGAATAACACTCCAGAGTTGCTGATAGGAGAGTCATGCGGAACGAGTGCAACTTCACCAATGTAGTGTGAGCCCTCGTCCGTTTCGACAAGCTGCTTGAGAATTTCTTCACCCTGCTCAGCCTTCACATCTACAATTCGTCCACTTTCGAAAGTAAAGGTAAAGTTATCAATTAAATTGCCGCCGTAGCTCAGCGGCTTTTTGCTTGTCACATAGCCTGTAATCCCGTCTTTGTTAGGAGCAGTGAATACTTCCTCAGTCGGCATGTTCGCCATAAATTCATGGCCTTTTTCATTTACACTGCCTGCCCCTACCCATAAATGTTTGTCTGCAAGCTCTATGGTAAGATCAGTGCCTTCCGCTGTGTAATGAAGTGCCTTATAATGCTTGCTGTTTAAGTAATCCACTTTGGAATGAAGTGCACTGTTATGTTCAGCCCAGGCTGCCACAGGATCTTCCTTATCTACTCGAACAGCTCCAAAAATGGCATCCCAGAGCTTTTCAACTGCTTCATCCTCAGCAGCTTCGGGAAAAACTTTTTGAGCCCACGCACGGGAAGCTGCAGACAGGACGCACCAGCTGATCTTATCAGACTGCATATAATTTCTGTATTTCTCAAGTGCCATACCGGCCGCCTTGCTTGCCGCTGCAATTCTTTTAGGATTGATTCCTTTCAGAAGATCAGGATCTGAAGAAACAATGGAAATGACAGCAGCTCCCGCTTCGGCCATTTCTTCTAGTCCGCGGGCTTTCCATTCCGGGTATTCCTGAAAAGCTTCATCTGGAGCAAGCTCGTATTTTGTGCGGTTTACGTGATCATCAAACCATTCCAAATGAACATGTTTGGCACCTGTTTCGTAAGCTTTTCTTGCGAGAATCCGCACTAGTTCAGCCGATTCCAGGGAAGCATTAATAATAAGTGTTTGTCCTTCCTGGATATTAACGCCAACCTTCACAGCAAGATCGGCATATTTTTCAAGACGCTGCTGAAAATTAGACATATGTAAATCCTCCTCTAAACATTATGTAAGAACATGTTCATTTTATCAGAGTTTAGCTGTGCAGGCTAACTGAAGCTTCAGATGTACTTATTACTTTTCACAAAACCGGCATAGAGGGTACAATCAGAGATAGTAAGGAGGGAAACTCAATGGCTTCCGAAGAAACATTCATTGAAACAGCACACCAAAGAGAACTAATTGAGCGGGCAAATCAGCTTGCAGGTAACTTCAGCCAAAGAGCAAAACTGCATGATGAAGAGGCAGCTTTTCCTTTTGCAAATTTTGCTGATCTGAAAAAAGAGGGCTTTCTGAAGCTGACGGTTCCAGAGGAATTTGGCGGAAGGGAGCTGAGCCTGTATGACTTTCTGCTCGTGCAGGAGGTGCTGGCCAAAGGTGATGGTGCAACGGCACTATCGCTTGGCTGGCATTTAGGGATTATCATGAACGCGAGAGAGACGCAAAAGTGGAAAGTGTCTCTCTTTGAAAAGATTTGCAGAGAAATAGTAACTGACGAAGTCCTGGTGAATACAGCTGCAACAGAAGCTCAAACCGGAAGCCCGTTGAGAGGGGGGAAGCCGGCTACAACAGCAGTTGAAAAAAATGGTCACTGGGTGATAGACGGCAGGAAGACATTTACATCTCTTGCACCTATCCTGGATTATTTTATTGTCACAGCTACGGTAGAAGAAACAGGGAATATACAAGAGTTCCTCATCCCCAGGGGTGCAGAAGGTCTCTCTGTTATCAACACCTGGAATTCATTGGGGATGAGAGCGACCAGAAGCGACGATCTAGTGCTTCAGAAAGTAAAGGTGCCTCTGAATTCTATTATGACGGCTGAAGAAGGCGGAAAACAGGGTATGTCCCAGGGATGGCTGCTGCATATTCCTGCCTGCTATCTCGGAATAGCACAGGCTGCCCGCAATTATGCCGTGGAATTTGCCAAAACGTATCAGCCAAGCAGCCTTCCTCATCCAATTAAAGAAGTACCCGAGGTGAGAAGAAAAACAGCGAGGATGGAAGCTGATCTTCTTGCAGCCAGGCATGTACTATATGGAACAGCAAGGAAATGGGATTCAATGCCTGCTGCCAGAGACAGCATGAAAAGCGAGTTGGCCCTTGCTAAAACGTTTGCGGTTAACGCCGCTTTAAATGTTGTTGATAATGCAATGAGAATTGTTGGAGGCCTAAGTTTATCAAAAGATACTCCTTTGGAACGGCTTTATCGTGATGTCCGAGCAGGGCTGCACAATCCCCCAGCTGATGATATTACTTATGATTTGCTCGCCAATGAGGCTTTTTCTGATAAGTGTTGACGCTCTGCAGGGACTGTATTATGATTATGGTAATTGTTGGAACGGAAAGGGATGAAAGCAGGCCGATGAAGTACTAATCTTATTTTTTGGGATCATTTTTATAAAATGGTGAACCTGGAGAGTAGGATTAGTATGCCCTTTTTTAATCATCCCGAAAAATGGATGCCTTTACGGCTTCTTTGATTTCGTGATTTTTTACCCAGGGATAAATCTCTCTCCAGGAACTTCTGGAGAGTTTTTTATTATTTGCGGGGTGAGTATATGAAGTTAATATGTGCGAAAAACATTCATAAAAGATACGGTGAAAAAACAGTTCTTAAAGAAATAGATGCTGAAATATATGAGGGAGACAAGATTGGCCTGGTGGGCAGCAATGGATCAGGAAAGTCTACTCTTGCCGGTATACTTGCACGGGTGCTTGAGCAGGATGAAGGAACAATTGAATTCAGCCGGAAAGGAATGAAAATCGGCTATCTCCGCCAAGCTCTCAGCAGAGGAGAAGAACATGCAGAAGGTGATCTTCATTCTTTATATGAACTAACAAGCCAGCTTGGGTTAAAGAAAGCCTGCAGCTGGGATGAGAATAAACTAAAGCATGTAAGTGGAGGAGAAAGGCTCAAACTTGAACTTGCAAAAGTTTGGTCTAGTGATTCAGATTTGCTGATTCTTGATGAACCTACCAACCACATGGACCTGGAAGGCGTACAGTGGCTAATGAAGGAGATAAGAGGTTTTAAAGGTGCTGTTATCATTATTTCTCATGACCGTTATTTACTGGACCATACTGTAAGTAAAATTTTCGAACTTCAAGATCGTTATCTTACTGTCTTTAAAGGAAATTATGAGGCATATAAACAGCAAAAACAAAGACTGCTGAATTACCAGAAACAACAATACGACATTCAGCAGCAGCAGGTTAAAAAGGTGGAACAGCAAATTTCAACATTAAACAAATGGTCTGAAAAGGGCCACAGGGAGTCAACGAAGAAAGGTACACCGTCAGAAAGAAGACAGATCGGTTATAAGGAATACCACCGGGCCAAAGCCAAGAAAATGGATAAACAGATTCAGTCAAAGCTGAAAAGGCTGCAGCAGGAGCTTCAGGAAAGACAAATCATAAAGCCTATAGAAGAGGATGGTATTACAATCTGTTTTCAAGATAACGGAAAAAAAGGTAAGCGTTTAATACAGGCTGAAAAAGCTGAAAAATCATTTGGGAGCCAGAATCTTTTTACTAACAGCAGCTTTTATATCAATCAGGGAGAAAGAGTTGCATTGATTGGCAGAAATGGTACTGGCAAAACTACACTGCTTAATATTTTGATGGAAGCTGACACGCTTGATGAAGGAACGATATGGAAGAGTGAAGCCGTTGAAACAGCTTATTTAACTCAGGATACAGATGATCTCCCATTAACTAAAACAGCATTGGAGATTTTGAACCTTGTCACAAAAGATGACTATTTCAGGGCACGAACGGTGCTGGCTAATCTAGGTCTCGATGAAGATAGTATTACAAAGCCCATTGAAACGTTAAGCCATGGAGAGCGTACTAGACTGAAACTAGGGAAAATGATGCTGAACAGCTTTGATCTGTTAATTCTTGATGAACCAACTAATCATCTTGACCTTGCCAGCAGGGAACAGCTGTAGGGGACATTAATGGAATTCCCGGGAACACTGCTGATTGTTTCCCATGATTTCTATTTCATCAATAAGCTGTGTGATACCATTCTGCTTTTTCAAGATGGGAAGATACAGCGATTTGATATGTCTTTAAAGGAGTATGAAGAAAAAAAGAAAAGCATGGGAAACAATTCCCTTCAAAAAGAAGAAGAAATGCTGATAGATCTTAAAATCAGTGCTGCTATTGGTAAGTTGTCACAATTAACAAAAGGAAATAAAGATTATGAACAACTTGAAAAAGAGTATAATGACTTGTTATCAAGGAAGAAAGCGCTTGAGATAGAATAAACTTTCTGCCAATGTTCGTAAATTACCGCTAATTGCGTTATAATGGAAGGAGTAGGCGAAAGCAAAGCTATCAGCCATTTCTGATAATCTTAATACGTGCCTGCGGGCAGTGTATTGCGTAAAATAGACAGAAACATTACGTTTTGTCTGAAATGTGTGATCTCGATCCTTTTACTACCAATTCGAAAAGAAGGTGAGTAAGGTGAAAAACACACAACATTATACAGCTTCCAAGCAACAGCGAAAAGGCCTGGAGAGCCTGCCTATACTAACACTGGAGCAATTTTTTCACGATGAAAAGGGAACTCAGTGTACATCAATAGGCAATTCAATAGGCGGAAATTTACTTGAACACCCTGGAAATGCAGTTTTTTATCAAATACTGTTTGAAGTCAGAAAAAAAGAATGTGTGCAGGAAATTTTTATTGAGATAGATGAAAGCAGCAAGACTAGTAAGCTTGTTTCAGAGAGAGTTTATATATTGGCCAACGCCACCAGAGAAGAAGTGAGCTCCTGGCTCTCTGACCTAAATCCGTCTTATATTACTTCTGGCTACCAATTTGGCATACCCAATATAGCACCTGTCTTGCTGGATAAATATGAAGTGTTTTCACTTTGGTGGGATTAACATACCATCGTGCAGGGAATTCTTTCTTAGAAGTTTCCTGCACTTACATATGATTTTTATGAATTGAAAGGAGCCGCTGGCATGAAAAAACAGAAAACTGACCATCAGGAAGTTTTTTTTGCGAAAAACTTAGATAAAACAATTGTTTTATTTACTAAAAACGGGGTAAGAATAACCGGCAATTTAAAAGGTTTTGATCAATACTCCGTACTTCTTGAGGTAAAAGGAGAACAGCAGCTCCTATTTAAATCTAATATTTCTACCTTAACTGTTACTGACGGCCGCAAAGCCTGAATCTGACCAGCAGAATAGATTGTTTCCTTTTCCCGGCTAGAGGTTGAGGTATTTGAAATGGCACACATCAAAAGTTGTAAAATAAAAAGAAGCTTTTCTACTGGCTTCAGTTTGCAGGCAAAGTGAGTTCGGAATATTATTATTTCGAACTCACTTTTGAATTAGTTCAGAAATCAGACTCTCTGTAAAAAACTGTAAACTACCTTCAGTTTCACCCGAGTTTGTTTACAGTATTCTGCCTGCTGAACGATAAGGATTTATTTGCCCTTATCGTATAACATTTCTATGTAAGAGGCAGCAGCAGTTTATTCCCTCGTCAATTTTGCAATTTCTTTAGGCGGAGCAGCCGGCATGTGAGCAAGAGAAATTGACATTCCTCCGAGAATAATTCCTGTTAATGCCAGACTAATTATAAATCTTCTTCCCAAATCCTTCAAAACGGTATGCCCTCCCGTACTATAAGTATCACACATTTCTTACCTTATGCAGCAGAGCAGTATTTGAGAAGGAAAAATGCCCCTTTACATTATTTTAATAAAGAATGATAATTTAGCAAACATATCGTAACAATGAAAAAAGGCATGAGCTCTGCTCATGCCTTTCTTCATTTCTATTTATCTTGCTGCTTTTTGGAGTTTATGGATAACTGTAAGTGATTTGCCTGTTCCAATGGCAACTGATTCAAGCGGATTTGGAGCAATATGAACAGGTACGACAATTTCTTTGCTCAGCCATTCCTGCATACCGTTTAACAAGGCGCCTCCTCCTGTCAGAATCACTCCACGGTCTACAATATCTCCGCTTAGCTCCGGCGGACAATCTTCAAGGGTTGCTCGAATCGTTTCCAAAATATGAAGCAGAGACTCTTTCATTGCTTGCTGAATTTCACCTGACTGTAGTGAAATGGTTTTAGGAAGTCCGGTGACTAAATCCCGTCCCCTAACATCCATTGTGATTTCTTCATGATCAATCAAGGCATAACCTATTTCCATTTTAATGTTTTCAGCAGTTCTTTCACCTACTAAAAGGTTATACCGCTTGCGGACATACTGAATGATGTCATCATCAAGCTGGTCGCCGCCAATTCTTAAGGAATGGCAGGATACCACACCGCCAAACGAAATAATTCCTACTTCTGTTGTGCCGCCGCCTATATCCACAACTACATTAGCTACAGGTTCTTCAACAGGAAGATCTGCTCCAATTGCTGCTGCTACAGGTTCCTCAATCAAATGCACATGCTTAGCTCCGCAATTTTTTACCGCATCGTGAATTGCTCTTCTTTCAACTGAAGTTGAACCTGAAGGAGTACACACGACAACATTAGGTTTGCGAAGAGAAAGTCCAATTACTTTTCCGGCTTTTTTCATAATTTCTTTCAGCATATCAGTAGTAACATCATAGTCCGCTATCACACCATCTTTTAGAGGTCGGACTGCAACAATTTTGCCTGGGGTTTTCCCAATCATGCTTTTTGCTTCCATTCCTACAGCGAGTACTTTTTTTGTTTCAGTATCTATCGCAACAACTGAAGGTTCATTTAGGATGATACCTTTATTCTTACTATAAACTAGAATATTTGCGGTACCCAAATCAATACCAATTTCCGGATTAGAAAACATACACTTCACCCATTCATTTTAAAATTCGTCCTCATAATGGTACCATCTACAGCAGAGGTTTGTGTGGGTAAGACAAAAATCGACATCATTTTGTAATCTTTTTGATATATGCGAAAAATGAAATAGTGATTGAGTTTCGAAGATGTTGAAGAGGGGAAGGAGTCATCTAAAAAGGAGGAATCAGCTGTGCCTTATCATCATTTAAGAGACTTGCCGGATCAAGTAAAAGAGAATCTTCCCCAGCACGGACAGGAAATTTTCAAAGAGGCATTTAATTCAGCAGAAAAGGAATATAAAGATGAAGAAGCTCATTTCAAAGTGGCTTGGAATGCTGTAAAGAATGTTTACTATAAAAATCAAAAAGGAGATTGGGTGAAAAAAGATTGATCTCAGTTAAAACAATTATCTATACATGAAGCAACAATAAGTAAGTGCTTATTGAATGAAGTGGAAAAGTTCAACCTGGGGAAGGAAGTTCTCAAAATCCTTAATATCCCCGAATATGCTGCATGACTTGCAGTGACAAGTGAGAATGACTAAATACTTACGTTGTTCATATTTCATGGCTTCTTTCTCTTCTTTTGCACAAGAAACCTCAATACCACAATTCATTCTTTCAATTTCAATTTTCCGGATATTTCGATACAATGTAGGAAGGTTGAAATCGGAGGGACTATTATGGAAAAGAAAAGAATAGCTGAACTTGATATCATCAGGGGGTTTGCCCTATTTGGTATACTTCTTGTAAATATGAAATCATTCAGCTATCCAGGCCTGGAAACGATGATGCTTCCGGGAACGTTTTGGACTGATCATATCAGTATCATCACAGAAAAACTCATCGGAATATTCGCACAGGCCAATTTTTATACACTGTTTTCATTTCTTTTTGGCTTGGGAACAATGATTTTGATAAAGAATGCAAGGAGCCGTATTGAATCCTTTCTGGTCATGATTGTCCGCAGGCTTCTCGTTTTACTGGCTTTTGGTGTCTTTCACGCCTTTTTTATATGGAGCGGGGATATACTGATTACATATGCACTATTGGGTTTTATACTGCTGCTGTTTCATAAAGCTTCTCCGAAAGTATTATCCATTACAGCTTTACTGCTCATGATGGTTCCAGGCATTTTGTTTTTCTTCCTTTTACAGGCTGTGTCTTTGCTGGAGCCGGAAGCAGGGACATCTGTATTACTTTATGATGAAGCTGCTGTTGAAACCGCACTTGCTGTGTACCAATCTGGAACATATAGTGAAATCTTCCAGCACAGACTGGGAGAATGGCAGTTGGTCAATAACGCTGCTAATGCTCCATTTTTATTTATTGCAGTATTTCCTATGTTTCTTCTTGGAGCAGCACTCGGTAAATCAGATCTGCTGCTACAAGTGAAAGAGAAGGCAGCTCTTTTTAAGTTGTGGATGATGATTGCTCTCATCGTCGGACTTCCACTTAAAATCATTCCATACTGGGGAGATATGGAATATTCCTACTTATTTTTAGGAGAACAGATAGGCGGGCCTGCAATGGCGATATTTTATTTCTTTGCTATCTTGCTTTTATGCCAGCAGCCCTTCTTTAAGAGGATCTTAACTCCGCTTGGAAATGTGGGAAGAATGTCTATTACAAATTATCTTACGCAGTCGGTAATCTGCACAATGATTTTTTACAGCTACGGATTAGGGCTTTACGGGTCACTGGGGCCAATTTGGACAGTACTGCTTGCAGCTGTCATATTTACCATTCAAATCTTTTTAAGCAGATTATGGCTTCAAACATTCCAATATGGTCCTGTCGAATGGATATGGCGGCAGCTGACTTATTGGAGAAAGTTGCCCATAAAAAGGAACAAACCTGTGTACAGGAAATTATAATGAGCAAGAGGTGATGCCAAGATGTATTATGTGGTGATTGATATCGGGTGCTCAGATTGCGGCGAGAGTTCAAACGTAGTGGGAATCTTTACAGATGAAGAACTTGCAAGAGAGGCACTGAAAAACTATAAAATTCAACACAATTTAGATAAATATGGATATGATCATGAATTTGAAATATATAAAATACAAAAGCTGGATACTATACAGCATAATGGCTTGGAAAATCTGATTTATACCAGCAGCGAAGGTGAATAACAAAGTGCTTAAGAAATACAAATACTAATATCGGAAAATAAAAGAGAGTACAGCAGAACCCCGTACTCTCTAGGTCATATGTTTTTGTATAATACTAACATGACATCTCCCTAATTCGTATGCATTGCCATACTTTCTGCAATAGCATTCTTTAAAAGCTGAATATCTTTTTGTATCGCTTCTTTCAGGGAATGCTGCCTGCAAAGTTTATATTCTTTTTGTAACAGGCAAAGTTCTTTAATAAAATAGACGATTTCTTCTTTTTGAGGCATCATGGCGAATGTCTCCTTTCCTGAACTTCAGGAATGCCCTTTGTATAGGTCCTATTCCCTTTTGGAAGAATTTGAAACATAGATATAAATACCTAATTATCACATCAGACAGGCTTCCGCTTTATGAATTGTATGAGAGGGAGTATCTTTTTAGAATGAAAGGAAGATAGCAAATGGAAGAAAAATTTTGCAGAGATTCATTTACGGTGAAAACTAGTATCGTGCTGCCTCCTGATACGAATAATTACCGGACTTTGTTCGGAGGAAAATTAATGGCTTATATTGATGACGTAGCAGCCATTGCAGCCACAAGGCATGCCAGAAGCCAGGTTGTGACTGCCTCTACAGATTCTGTGGATTTTCTGCACCCTATCTATGAAGGGAATTCTGTTTGTTTAGAAGCTTTTGTTACATATACAGGACGTACTTCTATGGAGGTTTTTGTTAAGGTGATAGCCGAGGATATGCTCTCCGGGAACAGGAGTGTATGTGCCATATCATTTTTAACTATGGTGGCAGTGGACAAAAATATGAAGACGGTTGGAGTGCCAAGAGTTATCCCTCAATCAAGTATGGAAAAGTCCCTTAATGAAACTGGAAAGGACAGGGCAGCAGCAAGAAAAAGACGTAAACAGGAATTTGCCCAGATGGCTGAGCTTTATGGTACAGCTTTTCCTTGGTCTTAAGTACAGAAGGGGATGAAATGATGCCGGTTGAAACTTGGGAATGTAGAGAAGATGGCTACTATATAAGTACGAATAAAGATTTTTTAGATGTTTCAGTTATTCACTCGTTTTTATCTCAGCAGTCTTACTGGTTGAGAAATATTCATATTGACCTAGTTAAATCATCTATAGAACACTCATTCTGTTTTGGGGTTTACAAAGGAGATCCAAGATATGGAGGGACACAGGTCGGCTATGCCAGGGTAGTCACTGATTTTTCCTGGTACTCCTGGCTTGGTGACGTATTTATATTACCACAATATCGTTCAGAAGGACTTGGCAAGTGGCTGGTGGATACAATTACAAAACACCCGCAGCTGAAAGGGACAGGCTTTCATTTGGGTACACAGGATGCCCATGAGCTATACAAACAATTTGGCTTCGAATTAATAAAGAATCCGGAAAACAAAATGGCGCGGCCAAAAAATTGGCGAGCTGTTTATGAAGCATATGGTATCAGTGATGCAAAAATGCCGGAATGATGGACAGAGCTGACAGCCTGTCTTTTTTGAGTAAATTTAGGGCCGGCGGCAGCATTGCTATAGCCAATAAAATACTTCTTCAAGTAAGTTTGAAGAAGGAGAATTGTAGAATTTTATAGAATTATAAATAAAAACATCAAAAAGGTGAGAAACATGGGGATTACTGTTCTCGGCAGTTACAATGTAGATTTAATGAGTCGTTCACCTCATCTTCCTGCACCGGGCGAAACGGTTCTTGGTGGACCGTTTCAATTAGGGCCGGGCGGAAAGGGGTGCAATCAGGCTACTGCAGCAGCACGTCTGGGTTGTGCAGTAAGGTTTATGACAAAAGTGGGAAATGACTCATTTCGCGAGCTTGCTGAAAAGACTTTCCGCTCTGAAAACTTTCCCATTGAATATCTTCTGATTTCTGACAAGGGGCAAACAGGGTGCGCCTTGATCGTTGTTGATCAGGAAGGAGAAAACAGCATTGTAGTGGCACCGGGAGCTAATATGGATTACCTTCAGGAAGATATGGATGCTATTGAAGCTTCAGTTGCTGGATCTTCCCTGCTTCTGCTGCAATTAGAAATCAGCATGGAAGCAAATAAAAAAGCAATTGAGGTTGCTCAGGCCTATGATATACCAGTTCTTCTGAACCCCGCTCCATATAGAGATTTTGATAAAAGCCTTTTGAAGCATGTTACCTATTTGACGCCGAACGAAACTGAGGCAGAGAGCATGACGGGTATAAACTTGAGAATAGAGAGCGATTTTCTTGAAGCTGCGAAAGTTCTTTACGAAATGGGTGCGTCTCATGTGATGATCACGCTTGGCAAGAAGGGCTGTTATTTGTATTCAGGCGGGCAAGCAGGAGAGCTTCTCCCTGGATTTCAGGTGAAAGCTGTTGATACGGCTGGTGCAGGTGATTGCTTTAATGGAGCATTTGCAGCAGCAATTCTTGCTGGCAAATCTGTAAGTGAAGCAGCTCTTCAAGGAAATGCAGCAGCAGCACTATCTGTTACAAAAGTCGGCACTGCACCCTCCATGCCGAACAGTACTGAGCTTCAGGCATTTCTTGAAGTAATCAGGGGTTTTCAATGAAAAAACATCTTGGAAGCTTGGTAGCATTATCTGTCACGATCATCTGTATCTCGATTTGGAACTATATCTTTTATTATATTGAAAATAATCCGGTAAATTTAATGTGGGACATTCCCTATACGTTACTTATTTTTTCAGCAGCATGGTGGCTAGGTACTTATTATGACAGATCAAAAGTACTGATAGTAGAATTAGATAAGAGTAAGAAGCAGTACGCGGAACTTCTGAATGAAACACACTTAGTACTTAACAATATTCAGGATACGGTGTTTCAGACAGATGCAGAAGGAAAATTCACATACTTAAATCCTGCCTGGTATGCATTTACCGGATTCACTGTTGAAGAGAGCTTGTCAACGAGTTTTTATTATTATGTAAAAATGGACGAAAAAAAAGCTATAAGGAAATATGTAAGTCAGCAGATATCAGCTAAAAAAGAAGATTTTTCCTTTGAAGTCCGCTACAGAAAAAAAGACGGCGGTGATTTTTGGGGAGAGGTCCGCTGCAGGCTTTACTATCATAATGATGGGAGCATCAGAGGAAGCGTAGGAACAATTATTAATATAACAGAAAGAAAAACAGCGGAGGAAGAGCTGTTTGAGATTAATAGAGACTTGGCCATGCAGTCTCAAAAACTCGCGATTGCAGGGCAGCTGGCAGCCGGAATAGCGCATGAGGTGAGAAATCCCCTTACATCTGTCAATGGATTTCTGCAGCTGATGAGAAGTGAAAATCCTGCACATGAGCAGTATTTTGACATCATTTTTTCAGAAATTAAGAGAATTGATCTTGTTTTAAGTGAGATGCTGGTTTTGGCAAAGCCGCAATCTATTCAATTCCGAGCACATGATTTACATTTGATTCTTCAATCTGTATTAACATTGCTTCAATCCAATGCCAACATGTATAATATTATCCTTGAAAAAAATCTTCACGCTTTGAACAGCCTGATTTCATGTGATGAAAATCAGCTGAAGCAGGTGTTTATAAATTTAGTAAAAAATGCAATAGAGGCGATGCCGACAGGCGGAACACTGCGTTTAAAAACGGAGAACAGCGGAAGCAACATTGTAGTATCAATCATTGATCAGGGAGTAGGAATGACAGACAAGCAGTTGGCTCAGCTTGGTGAGCCTTTCTTTACAACAAAGGAAACAGGAACAGGACTTGGGCTGACAGTCTGTTTGAGGATTCTCCGTGATCACAGCGGGGATATAGATGTCAGAAGCGAACTGGGTAAAGGAACCACGTTTAACATAACGCTTCCGGTCTCCCCGAAGCCTCCATCTTCTGTGAAGTGACTAAAGCAGACTGACAACATACACTTGTTTGGCCTGCATATTATAAAGAATCTGCCAATCTCATACATAGAAAATTAAAAAAGCAGCATGACAAGAATGTTATGGAGGAGAATACTATGAAAAAGGAATTTGCAGTTATTGGATTAGGACGTTTTGGGGGCAGTGTTTGCCGAGCTTTAAGCGAAGAGGGAATGGAAGTCATGGCAATGGATACGGATGAAGATAAAGTCAACCAGTTTGCCAACACAGCTTCCCATGCAGTAGTGGGGGATTCTACAGATGAATCTGTATTAAAAAGCCTTGGCATCCGAAACTTTGATCATGTTATTGTGGCAATTGGTGACAATATACAGGCGAGCATTTTGACGACGCTCATCTTAAAGGAGCTCGGCGTTAAATATATCACAGTCAAAGCACAAAATGACTATCATGAAAAGGTGCTTTCCAAAATTGGGGCAGACCAGATTGTTCATCCAGAAAGGGATATGGGCCGCAGGATCGCACATAATATCATATCCAACAATGTGCTGGACTATCTTGAACTTTCGGATGAACACAGCATCGTAGAAATTGTCGCCAATGAAAAACTTGCCAAAAAGTCACTGATTGACTTGGATATTCGTGCAAAATACGGAATAAATATTGTCGCTATTAAGAGGGGAAGAGACATCATCGTATCGCCGCAGGCGGATGAAGAAATACTGATGCAAGATATTCTAATCGTAATAGGCGCAGATACAGATATAGACCGTTTCGAGAAAAAAGTGTTTGAAGGGTGACAAGAAAAGAGGAATCCAAGGAAAAGATTATCACGTTCTGCAGAAATGAAAAACTGTCCGGACATCTGAAAAGTTTCAGCCAGTTTACCAAACAGCAGTGCTATTTCACTTGTGAAAATAAATGCTAAAACTGATAATATAACAAAAAAACAAGCGTACAGAATCATAAGTGATTTTGTACGCTCATTTTATAAGTTCTCTCTCAAAACTGAACCCGAAAAAAATATCAGGTATTTATTTTTATAGTAACTGGGCTTGCTGAAGAGCTTCTTCTATCGAGTCAACCTTGTTGAGCAGGTATTTTTGGTCAAAGGTTTTCAAATAAAGAATTAAACCCGATAATACAACATCGTTTGGGGATTCCTTTAATGCTTCTTCACGAAGAGAGAGCAGGCTCCTTTGCAGTTTTTTACTGTCTTCAGGCAAAAAAGCTGTGGAATCAATTTCATCAATCTGCTGTATTGCCTTTTTAACAAGCTGCTTTCTGTTGCCAGCCTGTTTTTGCGGTTCATCTATGTAAGCCTGCTTCAACCTGCCTGAGTCGCCTGTTTCTTTGAAGCTAATAACTAAGTAATCCATTCTAACTAAAAAAAATTCTCCCAAGTCGTGAATATCTGCTGTCTTCTTTCCGACCAGTATAAAAAACATATATTCTCTTACCATGCCTTCAAGCATTGCAGCCAAATCAACCGAAAAAGGATGGATGCTTTCGCCATAAACATCTAAAAGCCGTTTAGTATACCAGCGGAATAAACGTTTACGCACACCTGCCACATACTGATAAATCTCCTGGTTAACTTTTGCAACCTGTTCTCTTGTCTGCATGATAACAAAATCCAATTTATTTGAAGCATCTACAAAAATAAAACTAAGCTGTTTTTCAAAACATTCTCTCGCTGACATCTGTTCTTTGTCCATTTCTTCTAAAGCAAGAAACAAATTTTCGTAATGGTGCTGGAATATTTCAAGTAACAGCTGTTCCTTAGAACCAAAATAATTATAAATTGAGCCCTTAGCCATGGATGCTTCATCTGCAATCTGCTGAATGGAAGTTTGGTAATAACCGCGCTCAGCAAAGCACTTCATGGCGCTCTTAATGATGAGTTTTTCTCTTTCCCTCAATTTCTACACAACCTTCAGTCAAATGTTCGGTAGAGCTGCTGTTTACACTCCTGGAGTGAAGCCATTTTATAAGTTTACTCTTAGCTGGACTAATTAATTCTGCATGAACACCTTTTTTCTTTAATCCCCTGACAAACTCGGAAAGCGAAGAAGATTTTAATTTTTCATCCATTGTCTCTACCTCTCTATTCTCAGCAGCCGTACAAGTATCTTGTCCAGGCTCAGCTCAATCTCATTCTCATGCTGACTGAATGGTCAGCCTATTTTCATTATAAATGTTGGCCGCCTTGAGGACAATACCCGGCATATAAAAACATAGCAGCGGGTAACAAATTAGGTTTGTAAGTGTCTTGATTCGTTAGTAGAGGACACCACGTTACAATGTATCTTTATGGAGGGTAACAAACGAAATTGATTTTAGGGTGCAGGAAATAAACAGAGATATTCCTGAAAAAATCAGTTTGGCGCCTATAGATATAAGGGATGATCTCCTAGTTAACCCATATAAATATTTTAAGCCTTAAAAAGTGAATGGCAGAATTTCTCCAATAAACTGCTTGAGCAGATTTCACAGCCGGTTTAAAGGGTCATTTTAAGTAGAAATATGATAATGCTCCAGGCAATATTCGATTGATTTTTGAAATTGACATAAAAATAAGCAGCCCAATCATGAATTGGACTGCTGGAAAATTTGCTGTTTCATATTGAATACCCAACCCGATAATAAGCCGAGTTACAGCTTTTTTTTCAGTAAGCTTTACGAATTTATCACACTTCCATAATGATCGGAAGGATCATTGGGCGGCGTTTCGTTTTTTCGTACAGGAAAGGTGAAAGGGTATCAGTAATTTCATTTTTAATTTCAGACCATTGAGTTGTGCGGCGTTCTATGACCCTTGTTAAGTGTTTGTTAATCAAATCCTGTGCATCATTAATTAAGTCGCCGGATTCTCTCATATAAACAAAGCCACGGGAGATGATGTCCGGCCCAGAAGAAATTTTAAATTCCTTCATATTGATGCTCACCACTACGATGACAAGGCCTTCTTCTGACAATATTCTTCTGTCGCGAAGGACTATGTTTCCGATATCGCCAATTCCGCTTCCATCAATATACACATTGCCGGATGGAATTTTACCGCTGACACTTGCTTCATCACTGCTGAGAGCAAGCACGTCACCATTGTCCATGATAAAGCAGTTTTCTTCTTCCACCCCACATGCTACTGCATGCTGAGCATGCATTTTCTGCATCCGGTATTCACCATGTATCGGCATGAAGAATTTTGGCTTCATTAAACGAAGCATCAGCTTTTGTTCTTCTTCGCCTCCGTGCCCCGATGTATGAATGTCACTTAGTTTGCCATGAATAACGTCTGCTCCGGCTCGAAACAGGGCATTGATAGTCCTGCTGACGCTGACAGTGTTTCCTGGAATAGGAGAAGAGGAGAAAACAACTGTATCGCCATGGATGATTTGGATTTGACGGTGAGTTCCGTTTGCTATCCGTGACAAAGCTGCCATTGGCTCTCCCTGGCTTCCCGTACAAAGAATCGTTACCTTGTTTGCAGGCAGACGGTTGATTTCATTCGCATCAACAAATGTTTCCTTTGGTGCGTGAATATAACCAAGATCTTGTCCAATATTGATAGCCGCTTCCATACTGCGGCCAAAGACTGCGACTTTTCTTCCGTGCATAACGGCAGCTTCGATAACCTGCTGAAGACGGTGAATGTTTGATGCGAAAGTAGCAAAAATTATTCTCCCGTCAACTTTTCGGAAGATTTCCTGTATGCTGTCGCCGACTCTTCTCTCAGACATAGTAAAATCAGGAATTTCACTATTTGTGCTGTCTGAAAGGAGACAAAGGACACCATCTTTACCAATCTCAGCCATTTTTGTAAGGTTTGCAGGCTCGCCTACAGGAGTGAAATCAAACTTAAAGTCACCGGTATGTACGATATTACCAGGAGGCGTTTTAACCATTACGCCGTAAGAGTCTGGTATACTGTGCGTTGTTCTGAAGAAAGTTACAGAAGTTTTTCTGAATTTAATCAAGTCATCCTCATGAATTTCAATCAGCCTTGTTTGGCGCAGTAGTCCATGCTCCTCAAGCTTGTTGCGAAGAAGTCCAAGAGCAAGCTTTCCGCCGTAAACTGGAATGTTTACCTGTCTGAGCAGATAAGGAATACCGCCAATATGGTCTTCATGGCCATGTGTGATAAATAAACCTTTAATCTTGTCTTCATTTTTAACAAGATAGGAATAATCCGGTATTACATAATCAATTCCAAGAAGCTCCTCTTCAGGAAATTTTATGCCGGCATCAATTAAAATGATTTCATCCTGAAATTGAACTCCGTAAGTATTTTTACCTATTTCGCCTAACCCGCCTAGCGCGAATACAGCGACTTGATCATTTTTCACAAATTTCATCAGCTATCATATCTCCAATACTTTGTAGTTTTCACTTTTTTGCTCGTACTCTAAAAAATTGCCTGTTACAGGCTGAACAAACTCTATGTTATATGGTTTATCCTTTAATTTAATGCGGACATCCTTTTCAGCTTCCGCTTCTACATACAATGTTTGCGTTCTTTCACGTACGGGAACTTCAAGAACACTTTCCTGATAATATACTTTAAATATCATTGCCAATTCTCTCCTTAACTGCCGAATGTTAGACTAACTTTGTTCTATTATATTCTATTCTAAGCTTGAAGCCAACCTAAAGGGCAAAGTGTGCAGTAAGAAGGCTGTTTTACAATATGAAAAACAGTCCGGCTTATGTTAGCTGCCAGACCAGATTGTATTGTGTAAATCATTTCCGGCATGTTGTCAGCTTGCGTCTTTATGCAATCGATTTCCGTTTCAGGAAGTCTTTCCACTGTTTCTGGATTCTTTTCTTCAGCCGCTTGAGCATATACATCACTCCTTTGCTATCTTGTCCAAGAGGTGAGAGGCGTTCTATATCTATTTCCATACTATTATATGGATTTCCTTTCATTGTTATCATGGTTACATGTGGTAAATTTATGAAGTTAACTAAGCGATGCCTGCTCTTTGGTTGTAAGCACCTTGTCTGGTATACTGTAGAAGACATTACTGCTTTATAAAATACATGAATAAAGGAGCGGAATCATGAAGGATAAAATTATTTTCTTTGATATAGACGGAACGCTGCTTGATCACGACAAAAACATTCCTGAATCTACAAGAACAGCTGTGCAGGATTTAAAAAAAGCCGGACACCATGTAGCCATTTCCACGGGAAGAGCTCCATTTATGTTTGAAGATCTGCGCGAAGAGCTTGGAATCGATTCCTTCATTTCTTTTAATGGACAGTTTGTTGTCTTTGAAGGGGATGTTATCTACAAAAACCCTTTGAACACAGAAACTCTTCAAAAAGTATTGAAATTCTCAGAAGAAACGGACCATGCACTTGTTTTTATGTCTGACAAAGAGATGATGGCAACCAAGGAAAATCATCCATACATACATCAAAGCATGGGCAGCTTAAAATTTGCCCACCCAGGCTTAAACCCAGAGTTTTATAAACAAAATGAAATATACCAGACGCTTCTTTTCTGCAAGGAAGGAGAAGAAGAGAAATACGCCCATTTTGAGGATTTAAACTTTATTAGATGGCATGAATACTCTACAGATATTCTTCCTTACGGAGGATCAAAGGCAGAAGGAATTAAAAAACTTCTGGAACGTCTTGGCCGCGAAAAGGAAGATATTTATGCCTTCGGGGACGGTTTGAATGACCTTGAAATGATTCGCTTTGCAGGTCATGGAGTTGCAATGGGTAATGCTGTACCAGCTCTGAAGGAAATTGCTGACTTTGTAACAAAGCCAGTAGATGAGGGCGGGATAGAGTATGCAGTGAAGGAGCTTGGGCTTCTTCCATAAAAAAGACACGGGGAGACCCGTGTCTTTTAACAGTTTCTGTTCACCTTTCAACCGGCGTCGCCTGCTCCGGCTGTGCGAACGGTTCTTCTTCATTGATATGATCGTAGAACATGACGCCGTTTAGGTGGTCAATTTCATGTTGAAAGACGATCGAGAGAAGTCCCTTTAAGCGAAGCTCTACAGGGTTTCCATCAATGTCAGCTGCTTTTACTCTGATCCGCGCATTTCTTGGAACGAAACCTGGAACTGAACGGTCTACTGACAGGCATCCTTCTCCTGAAGTAAGGTAACTTTTTTCAACTGAATGGCTGATGATTTTTGGATTATAAAGTGCATATGTATGCTGCTTACCTTGTTCATCCATCGTGTGAATGGCGATCATTCTTTTTTTTACATTTATCTGGGGAGCTGCGAGTCCTATGCCGGGACGGAGTCCATACTTTTCAGCCAATTCGGGATCCTGGCTGTTTTGTAAGTAATCAAGCATTTGCTTTAAGGTATCGTTATCTTCTGCTGATGGAGGAAGAGGTACCTCCGATGCTGGTTCTCTCAGGGCAGGATGTCCTTCCCTTACAATATCTTCCATTGTGATCATTTCGTTCACTCCTTAAAAAACTCCTGGCAATTAGTTTAAATTATATAGCAAGAAAAAGAAAACTGAAAGGATATGCCCTGTAAAAGTTCACTGGGCTGAATTCCGGTCTTATATGTAAGGTATGCCTGCAGAAAGCAGGCAATAACCTAATTAGGACTATTTATGTTAGCAGATGAAAGCTGCACCCACAATTACAAGCAAGATGAAAAGTACTACGATCAAAGCGAAAGTACGTCCTGCTCCAAAAGCACCGCCAACTGCTCCGCCATATCCATAAGAAGGATAACAGCAGCCATATCCATATCCATATCCGTACATGTAAATGACCTCCTTGAAAATTTATACGCCCTCTTGGTAGTGCATTTGCCTGAGCGTTTACTTTACTTTATGTAATTGCGGCAAAAGTGTTTAGACTTTAGCCTAGTTAGGGAATTCTTTTTTTGGGGTACAAGACTAATTAGAGGAAGAACTGCTATACATAGTGGAACTGATACATATGAAGATTTTTGTCGAACAAAATAGTTGATTTGTATGTGTTGTAAAAAGTCTAATTACTATTTATAGTAGTAATGTTACTTAAGGGGGGAAACCAGAGATGAAAAAGAGAACTTACAGCAGCTTAGTTTCTATGCTGCTGGCAATGATCATCCTTGCTGGGTGTTCCGGGACATCCCCGGCAGAAAATATCTATAATACACTGGAGAAAGTTGTTTCGCTTGAAGACACTTTCAAAGAACAGCAAGAACCGCTTTACGAGCTGGAGAGACAGGAAAATGAACTGTACAATCAAATAATTTCACTGGGTATGAAAGAATATGATGAAATTGTGTCCCTGTCTCAAGAAGCTGCTGGTCTTGTAGAGGAAAGGGAAGAAAGAATCACGCAAGAAAATGAAAGCATTCAGGAAGGCCGGCAGGAATTCGAAAAGATTAATGATGAAATTGAAAAAATGGAAGATGGCGATGCTAAAAACAAAGCGATTGAACTTCGGGATGTGATGACAGAACGCTATCAGTCCTATGATCAGCTTCATCAAAACTATACACAGGCCATTTCCCAGGATAAGCAATTGTACACCCTTCTCCAAAATGAAGACCTTAAATTGGATGAACTTGAAGGGCAGATCAGCCAGATTAATGAAAGCTATGAAAAAGTGATTGAGGAAAACAAACGATTTAATGAATTTACAGATCAATACAATCAGACAAAAAAGGAATTCTACGAGGCGGCAGGCCTGGAAGTGAATGAAGCATAAATATGAGCGGCCGGCTTTCAGCCTCGCCGTTTTTTTGTATGATGGCATCCTTCCTGCTGTAATCGTTTAGCATAGTGATTGAAATTCCACACACGTTAGTTGCTGCCTTTTTGGCTGTTATGCTGCTGCAAAAACACAAGAGGAACTTCATAAATTGTGCAAGTATGTATCTGTATTAATTTATATAATACAGCACCAGTTGAGTAACTATAACAGTTTAAAGTTCATCCATTTTATAACAGTTTTTCAAGGATTTTATTCCTTTTTTTCTGAACAAAACATAAGGATTGACGGAAATAAATCCAATAGTGTAAACTAATCACTGTTATGATTAATTGTATTAATTTGAACTGTGGTTAAATTAATACAGTTTTTAAATACATGAGGAAACATACATATCATTGCAAGTATTTAAACAAACTACAAAGTGGCAGGCATAATAGGAATCTTATTTATGTGTCTTGGTGTCCTTTTTGGGGTAACCTAATGCTGTGTATGTCTGGAATTCTCTAAATATTTATTTGAAATCGAAAGGAAGAGGTGACTTAGATGGCTGCAAAGACTCAAAAGGCAGTTGTTGATAGCAAAAAGCAATTTGACGCAATTGCAAAGCAGTTTGAAATGCTGCAAGTTCTTAATGAAAAAGGCGAGGTAGTAAATGAAGCTGCGATGCCTGAATTATCTGACGATCAATTAAAAGAATTAATGAAAAGAATGGTGTATACCCGCATATTGGATCAGCGTTCTATTTCTTTAAACCGTCAAGGCCGCTTAGGTTTCTATGCACCTACAGCAGGGCAGGAAGCTTCTCAGCTTGCTTCTCAATTTGCTCTGGAAAAAGAAGATTTCATCCTTCCGGGATACCGCGATGTGCCTCAGTTAATATGGCATGGTCTTCCTCTGCATCAAGCGTTCCTATTTTCTCGTGGACATTTCCGCGGAAACCAGATGCCTGAGGAACTGAATGCATTGTCTCCGCAAATTATTATCGGTGCTCAAATTATCCAGGCTGCCGGTGTAGCTCTTGGTTTAAAGAAAAAAGGAAAAAATGCAGTTGCAATTACCTACACTGGAGACGGTGGAGCATCTCAAGGGGACTTCTATGAAGGAATTAACTTTGCGGGTGCATATAAAGCTCCTGCAATCTTTGTTGTCCAGAACAACCGTTATGCTATCTCCACTCCTGTTGAAAAACAGTCTGCTGCAACGACAATTGCACAAAAAGCTGCTGCTGCAGGTATTGTTGGTATTCAAGTTGACGGTATGGATCCGCTTGCTGTTTATGCTGCAGTTCGAGAAGCGCGTGAACGTGCAGTAAATGGTGAAGGCCCTACATTGATTGAAACTCTTACGTTCCGTTACGGACCGCATACAATGGCAGGGGATGACCCGACACGTTACCGTACGAAAGAAATGGAAAACGACTGGGAACTAAAAGACCCTCTTGTACGCTTCCGCAGTTTCCTTGAGAGCAAAGGGTTGTGGAGCGAAGAAGATGAAAACAGCGTGATTGAACAGGCGAAAGAAGACATCAAAAACGCGATTAAAAAGGCTGACGAAGAGCCAAAGCAAAAAGTAACAGATTTAATGGAAATTATGTATGAAGAGTTGCCAAATAACCTTCAAGAGCAGTATGAAATTTACAAAGAGAAGGAGTCGAAGTAAGCCATGGCGCAAATGACAATGATTCAAGCAATCACTGATGCGTTACGCACAGAATTAAAGAATGACGAAAACGTCTTAGTATTCGGAGAAGACGTTGGAGTTAACGGCGGTGTGTTCCGTGCTACAGAAGGATTGCAGAAAGAATTCGGGGAAGATCGTGTGTTTGATACCCCGCTTGCTGAATCTGGTATTGGCGGGCTTGCTATCGGTCTGGGCTTAACTGGATTCCGCCCTGTAATGGAAATCCAATTCTTTGGGTTCGTTTACGAAGTAATGGACTCTGTTTCAGGACAAATGGCTCGTATGAGATACCGTTCTGGCGGACGCTGGACTTCTCCAGTAACAATTCGTTCTCCTTTCGGTGGAGGTGTACATACACCTGAGCTTCATGCTGACAGCCTTGAAGGATTAATGGCACAGCAGCCTGGATTGAAAGTTGTAATTCCTTCTACACCGTACGATGCAAAGGGTCTATTGATTTCTGCAATTCGTGATAACGATCCTGTTGTTTATCTTGAGCATATGAAACTTTACCGTTCTTTCCGTCAGGAAGTACCTGAAGAGGAATACACAATTGAACTAGGCAAAGCAGATGTTAAGCGCGAAGGAAGCGATATTTCCATCATCACTTACGGTGCAATGGTTCATGAATCACTAAAAGCAGCGGAAGAGCTTGAAAAAGAAGGAATTTCTGCAGAAGTAGTGGATTTGCGTACAGTTCAGCCGCTTGATCTTGAAACTATTATTGCTTCAGTTGAAAAAACTGGACGTGCTATTGTTGTTCAAGAAGCTCAAAAGCAAGCGGGCATCGCTGCAAACGTTGTTGCAGAAATCAATGACCGTGCAATCTTAAGCCTTGAAGCACCTGTATTGCGTGTGACTGCGCCTGATACGGTATTTGCTTTCTCTCAAGCTGAGAGCGTGTGGCTTCCTAACTTTAAAGACGTAATTGAAACAGCTAAAAAAGTACTAAGCTTCTAAGTAAAACATTGAAGAGAAATCAGGGGATTCTGATTTCTTTTCTTACTGATAAACAAAAATCTGGGAGGTAGTTAAACGTGTCATTTGAATTCAAACTGCCGGATATCGGCGAGGGTATCCACGAAGGTGAAATCGTAAAGTGGTTCGTAAAGCCGGGCGATGAAGTAAATGAAGATGATGTACTTGCAGAAGTGCAGAACGATAAAGCTGTAGTTGAAATTCCTTCTCCTGTAAAAGGAAAAGTAACTGAACTGAATGTTGATGAAGGAACAGTAGCAACAGTAGGTCAGACAATTATCACATTTGATGCTCCTGGCTATGAGGATCTTAAGTTCAAGGGAGATCATGAAGACGAAGCTCCTAAGAAGGAAGAGCCTAAAGGTGATGCAAAAACAGAAGCACAGGTTCAATCCACTATGGAAGCAGGACAAGATATTTCAAAGGCTGTAACTTCAGAAGACGATCAAGTTCCTGCTACAGGTGCAGGCACACAGGATCAAGTTGAAGTTGATCCTAACAAACGAGTAATTGCGATGCCGTCAGTACGCAAATATGCACGTGAAAAGGGTATTGAAATTCGTCAGGTTTCAGGTTCCGGCAAAAACGGGCGCGTTCTGAAAGAAGATATTGATTCGTTCGTTTCAGGCGGAGCACAGACTGCTCCTCAAGAGGCACCTTCAACAGATGCACCTCAAACTGAAGTTGCAACAGAAGGAAAAGAGGAAAAAGCACCTGCAGCAGCTGCTACAGCAGTTCCGGAAGGTGAATTCCCTGAAACTCGTGAAAAAATGAGCGGAATCCGCAAGGCAATTGCAAAAGCTATGGTAAACTCTAAGCATACAGCTCCTCATGTTACATTAATGGACGAAGTAGATGTAACAGAGCTTGTAGCACACCGCAAAAAATTCAAAGGTGTTGCAGCAGACCAGGGTATTAAGTTAACATATTTACCGTACGTAGTGAAAGCTCTTACATCAGCGCTTAAAAAGTACCCTGTATTGAATACATCACTTGATGATAAAACAGACGAAATTGTTCAAAAGCATTATTATAACATCGGTATCGCTGCTGATACTGAAAAAGGCTTATTGGTGCCAGTCGTGAAAAATGCTGAACGCAAATCTGTTTTCACTATCTCTGATGAAATCAATGGACTTGCTGTAAAAGCGCGCGAAGGCAAGCTTGCTCCTGCTGAAATGAAGGGCGCTTCTTGCACAATCACTAATATTGGTTCAGCTGGCGGACAGTGGTTTACTCCAGTTATCAACCACCCTGAAGTTGCAATTCTTGGTATCGGCCGCATTGCTGAAAAACCGGTTGTGCGTGACGGTGAGATTGTTGTTGCACCAGTTCTGGCGTTATCGCTAAGCTTTGATCACCGCATGATTGATGGAGCAACGGCTCAGAATGCATTAAACCACATCAAGCGTTTACTGAACGATCCACAATTAATTTTAATGGAGGCGTAAACAGATGGTAGTAGGAGATTTCCCTATTGAAACTGACACTCTTGTCATCGGTGCGGGACCTGGCGGCTATGTAGCTGCCATCCGCGCTGCTCAGCTAGGACAAAAAGTAACAATCGTAGAAAAAGGCACTCTTGGCGGTGTCTGCCTTAACGTTGGATGTATTCCTTCCAAGGCACTTATTTCCGCAGCACACCGTTATGAAACAGCACAGCATTCTGAAGATATGGGTATCTCTGCTGAGAATGTCACTGTTGACTTTTCTAAGGTTCAAGAATGGAAAGCTGGAGTTGTTAAAAAACTTACTGGCGGTGTAGAAGGTCTTTTAAAAGGCAACAAAGTTGAAATTGTCAGAGGCGAAGCTTACTTCGTAGATAATGAAACTGTACGTGTGATGGATGAGAATTCAGCTCAAACTTATAAGTTTAAAAATGCAATTATTGCGACTGGATCACGTCCGATTGAACTTCCTGCCTTTAAATATTCTGAGCGCGTACTAGATTCCACAGGTGCACTTAGCTTAAAGGATATTCCTAAAAAGCTGGTTGTCATTGGTGGAGGCTACGTTGGTACAGAGCTGGGTACTGCTTATGCTAACTTCGGCACAGAGGTTGTGATTCTTGAAGCAGCTGACGAAATTCTTGCTGGTTTTGAAAAGCAAATGAGCTCACTCGTAAAGCGTAATCTTAAGAAAAAAGGCAATGTAGAAATCTTCACTAAAGCAATGGCTAAAAGTGTAGAAGAAACTGAAGCTGGAATTCAGGTTACTTTTGAAGTGAAAGGCGAGGAGAAGTCAGTTGAGGCTGATTATGTTCTTGTCACTGTTGGACGCCGTCCAAACACTGATGAACTTGGTCTTGAGCAGGTTGGCGTTGAAATGACAGACCGCGGTATTATTAAGATTGACAAACAATGCCGTACAAATGTATCCAACATCTTTGCAATCGGTGATATCGTTGAGGGCCCTCCTTTGGCTCATAAAGCTTCTTACGAAGGTAAAGTGGCTGCTGAAGTAATTGGCGGAGAACATGCAGAAATTGACTATTTGGGAATTCCTGCTGTTGTATTCTCTGAGCCTGAACTTGCAACTGTCGGGTATACAGAAGCACAGGCAAAAGAAGAAGGTCTTGACATTACTGCTGCTAAGTTCCCGTTTGCAGCAAACGGCCGTGCATTGGCACTGAACAATACAGACGGATTCTTAAAGCTTGTAACGCGTAAAGAAGATGGATTGGTTATTGGTGCTCAAATTGCAGGACCAAGCGCATCTGATATGATTGCTGAGCTTGGTTTGGCAATTGAAGCGGGCATGACTGCTGCTGACATTGCAATGACAATTCATGCTCATCCAACTCTTGGTGAAATTACAATGGAAGCAGCGGAAGTTGCAATTGGAAGTCCAATTCACATTGTAAAATAATAGAGTCATTAAGTTAAAAAAACCCGGCCGTCCATTTGGACAGACCGGGTTTTTTTGTGCTCTATTGGAGATAAAGGGCTAAGTTTATCTTCAGCGTGCTGAGTGCCGTTTATGATTTAACAAAGGGGGTAAAATCTAACAAAGAGTTTGTAACTATTGATTCAATATCTTTTTGAGAGGTTTTAATATTTCATCTTTAGCAGTATAACTGCCTTCAAGATGCAAAAGAATTGTTTCATTCTCGATCACAATAATAGCAGGATAAGAATCTACTTTATAGGGGTTCTTTTTCTTCTCAGGATACACAATCATGCCATTGATTTCTTGAGGAAAGTCCTTTTTCAAGTCCAGGAGGGCATCATAGTAGGCTGTTTCCTTATCAATTCTACTTTCATTTGAAAAAAATAATATTTGCCTATCAGAATGCAACTCCACACTTCCATGCTCTTTTTGGTAAAAGCTGAGATGTGAACATGCTGACAATATAATGAGCGGCATGAACATAATCAGAATAGACGTCTTTTTCATTTATTGTCACCTCTTTATGTGAAGTTCCATATACAAGATTACTCCGTTCGCCATTGAAATTAACATAATCTTAGCATATGAATGAAAATTTCCTGTGAATTTCATCCAATTGTTACAAAAATGAAAAATATTTGGCATAATCACTGCGTATTTTAGTTATAAAGTAAATTTTGTGTAAACTATGAGAGGAGAGGAAGAGATGTTTGAAAAATGGACAGTCCTGTTTGTATTGCAAAGTGTCATCTGGAGTGGATTTATGACCGTGGATACGCTTTCCTACAAAGATGGTGTGATTGCAAAAACCATTTTGCTGTTTATTTTCATTTATTTCGCCTATCTTGTAGGCATGTATGTCATTCGGTCAGCGAGGCATGCTGTTTTTGCAACCGTACTTACAATGGCTGTTTTTCTGGGTGGAAAACAAATTTATTCTGTCCTTCTTTTTTAAAAGCTCCCATGCCCTCCGGCAGAGGAGCTGATTTCTTATTTCTGTCCTTTTAGCTCTTTTCTTTCTGAGCGCAGGGCTTTTCCGAGTGAGAAAACCATCAGAATCATGATGACTGTAAAGGGAAGTGCTGCAATAATCGCTGCAGTTTGCAGGGCGCTTAGTCCTCCTGTAGACAGCAAAATGGCTGCAGCTGATGATTGTACCAATCCCCAGACGAACTTAATTTTGTTTGGAGGATTCAGCATACCATTTGTCGTTTGCATCCCCAGCACGAATGTTGCTGAATCCGCAGAAGTGATAAAGAAAGTAGTGATTAGAAAAATAGCCAGGAAGGACATGATCTTTCCTAAAGGAAATTGTTCCAATACAGCAAACAAAGCTACTTCCATGCCTTTGTTGTTCATAACTTCCGAAATCATAACCCCTTCAAAGTGTTCAAGAAACAGGGAAGATCCCCCGAAAACTGAGAACCACAAAGCTCCAAAAAGTGGTGGAACAGTTAATACACCTATCAAAAACTCTTTAATGGTTCTGCCTCTTGAGATTCTTGCAATAAATGTACCTACAAATGGCGCCCATGAAATCCACCATGCCCAATAAAAAATGGTCCAATCTTCCACCCACGTGTTCTCCTGCTGAAAAGGAGTCATTCTAAAGCTCATTCCCGGAAGGTTTTGAATATAGCTTCCGAGTGTAGTGGTGAATAAGTTCATAATAAAATTTGTTGGTCCTGCAAACAAAAGAAACAAGAGAAGGAGTATGGCTAGTGTAACATTCACGTTGCTGAGATACTTAATGCCTTTATTTAAGCCGGTTTGTGCAGAGAGCATATATAATATGGTTACAATAAATATGATTAGTAGCTGTGTGGCCAGTGTGTTTTGTACTCCCTCAAACAAATAGCTGAGACCGCCGCTGATTTGCACCGCGCCAAGTCCCAAAGAGGTTGCTACTCCAAAAATCGTGGCAAAAACCGCGATGAAATTAATAAGGATCCCCGTTTTTCCGTTCACCCTATCTCCCAGTATCGGTTTTAATATATTGCTGATTACGCTGCTTTCTTTTTTCCTGAAAGTAAAGTATGCAAGAGAGAGTGCGATAACGGAATAAATTCCCCACGGATGAAAACCCCAGTGAAAAAAAGAATATCTTATAGCTGTTCTTGCTGCAGCATCTGTGTATCCTGCTCCTGCAGGCGGATAAATATAATGGTTCATTGGCTCCGATACGCCCCAGAAAACAAGCCCGATGCCCATTCCAGCACTAAACAGCATGGAAAACCACGATATGTAAGAGTACTCCGGCTCTTCATCTTCTTCACCCAACTTTAAACTCCCGTACTTTGAAAAGATCAAACCTATAGAGAAAATCAGAAACAAAGTGGCAGACAAAAGATAAAACCATCCAAATTTATCTATTATAAATCCATATAAGCGGTCGGTTGCCGCTGCAAGCTGATATTGTCCAAGCAGGCTTTCCGGAAGGACTCCCCAAAAAATAAGCGCAGCAGAAACTGCTAGTGAAATAATGAAGACAGGATTTCTGTTTTTCAAATAAATTTCCTCCCAGGCTGTTATCAATGTGACGTACAGGGTATATATAGTAAGGTGTCTTATATAGAATGATTCAAAACCATTCTTTATATACTGAATGGCAGGAAGGAAATGGGGGGAACAAAAATGAAAAAACAACTTTGCTGGGCTTTGGCACCCCTGCTTATATTTGCTGCAGCTTGTTCATCCGATCAAGCAGGCAGTGCTGAAGAACCTGAAAGAGGTGCTTCTCAATCGGTAGAATCTGATGAGCAAAATAAAGGAGAAGCTGAAGAAATTACTGAAGAAACTGAGACAGTAGAGGAAGAGCAGAGCAGCGATAAAAAGCAAGAGGTGGAGAAGGCTGCAGCGGAGGCGGCAGCACAAAAGCGATATAAGCTGAATCCTGCAAATTGGACTCTTCAACCTGTTGATTCACAGGATGAAAGTAAAGTGGTGCTGTTGACAATTGATGACGCACCTGATCAACACTCACTAAAGATGGCTGCTTCTTTAAAAGAACTTGGCGCTCAGGCTATTTTTTTTGTAAACGGACATTTTATTGATACTGAAGAGGAACAAAAGACTTTGAAAGAAATACATAACATGGGTTTTTCCATAGGTAATCACACAATGACACATCCAAATTTAAAAGGTTTATCAGAGGAACAGCAGCGTGAAGAGATCGTTGGACTAAATGACAAAATAGAAAGCATTATAGGGGAAAGGCCAAAGTTTTTCCGTGCGCCGTTCGGTTCCAATACCGAATACAGCAAAAAGCTGGCTGAAGAAGAGGGAATGCTTCTGATGAACTGGACCTATGGATACGACTGGGAGAAGGACTATCAAAATAAGAAAGCATTAACAGATATTATGGTGAATTCTCCTTACCTTACAGATGGAGCAAATCTTCTCATGCATGACAGGGAATGGACAAATGAAGCCCTTCCTGACATTGTAGCAGGTCTCAGAGATAAGGGTTACGGCATAATAGATCCAGAACAAATCCAAGTACCTGAAAGAGCGGCCCAATAGCCGCTCTTTTTTTTGAATTCATCAAAATGCTGTTTTGCTTATTTATGTTTTGAATAGGCTTTTGTATTATAACTCTGCTGCTGTTAAAATGGAGCTGTTTTGCACTATTCGCCTATTATGCAGCACCACCACATCCTTAAGCATTTGACTTTGGCCAATTAACAAACGGAACGGGAGATGTCCGCTAGTATTCAAATGCGGCAGCTGTCTACGCTTTTATCTTGTTGTGAGGTAGTGGATAGAACATGCCGAGGCATTTGATGAAGAGATTCATCTTTAAAAAGACTTAGTTTATGCAGCAAGTATAGGGTGGAGAGGGGCCTTGGGAAAGCCACTATATAAATATAAACGGAGGAACTCCGCCTATTAAGAAAAAATCAACGAAAAGGACTGAAATAAACGGAGGATTTCCGTCTAAGCACCTAAAAAACCTTGAAATGGCGTGTTTACAGCAGCTTAAGCGGAATACATTCCCTTATTCTCTCTAAAAATCGACCTATTCTGGCTTTAACCGGAATTCTTACGCTTATTTTTGCTTTGTTAGAATGGGGAGGCGCCATGGGGAAGCCACTATACATATATAAACGGAGGAACTCCGCCTATTAGAAAAAATCAACGAAAAAGGACTGAAATAAACGGAAGTTTTCCGTCAATGAACATTAAAAACCTTAAATGGCGTTTTTTCAGCAGCTTAAGCGGAATACATTCCCTTATTCTCTTTAAAAATCGTCCTATTCCGGCTTTAACCGGAATTCTTACGCTTATCTGCTTTGTTAGAGTGGGAATGCACCTTGGGAAAGCCACTATATAAATATAAATTGAGGAACTCCGCATATCAAGAAACCCTGTTATTATAAATAAGCCGCAGCTATTCTATCTATAGTCCTTTAGGAACCTGAAACGGAGTGTTTTCCTCAGCATAACCGGAAAAGCTTCCCTGGTGAATCAAGTAAGAAAAGATAAATCTTACTAAAGCCAGAGAACAAATATATTGTTACGTATGCAAGTAAACATTTTTAATTTTTTCATATTCAGCGCGACAGCTGGACTATTAAGTGATTCCTATGTATATATTTGTCTATAAGTTTAGAAACCTGAAAATGAAAACAGATTCATTGTGACATACAATTTAGGCTTGACGCTTCTAATGTGTTATATTATTATGTAATTAAGAAACATAAAGCGCTTTCACTTATAGGGGATGCTGAAAGAGCTAATCTTAAAAGTAAAGGGGTATGGGAGATGGGAACAATCGTATGCAAAGAATGCAACTCAACTGTTGGCCACTTTGAAGATGAAAAGGTTTCAACGCTTTATGGACGATGCATTCACTGTTGTGATGGGGAAAGCAAAGAAAACAAAAGATAAACGGTTATCATAGCGGGGGTAAATAAAAGGGGATAAATAAATAGATACGTTCAAGAGACATACGGGGGAAAACGTATGTCTTATTTATTTTCATCAGGTGAACCATCCTTATCACAAAAACATAGAAGTTAATTTCTACAATAAAAAACCCCCTTTCTCAAAAAAGGGGGTTTTTTACACAGGTTTTATGATAATTTACTGTATTGCTTTGTGTTCCTTTATAACCCTCAGCGATTTTAACGAAGAGTCTTCAGGCCCTTGCACAGGCAGACCAACTTCCATGTTTTTTTCAATATAGTCCAAGTTTTCCTGTGAAATTATTTCTCCTGGAATGAAAATGGGAATGCCGGGAGGATACACCATGATAAATTCAGCGATAATTCTTCCTGCGGACTCTTTGATTGGCACGATTTCAGTTTCCGCATAAAAGGCATCTCTCGGTGTAAGTGCCAAAACTGGTATGTCCGGAAGCAGAATAGATGCATCAGTGTGGGCAGTTTTCACTTCGCTGAATTGTTCAGAAAGTTTTTCCATTGCTTCCACTAGCAGCTGTGTTTCCTTCTCTGTATCACCAGGCGTGATAATGCACAATATGTTATAAATGTCAGACATTTCAACTTCAATATTATAGTGATCGCGCAGCCACACTTCCACATCATAACCGGTAAGGCCGAGTTCTTTTACAGAAATGATTAACTTTGTTGGATCCATGTCAAATGTCGCTTTTTTTCCGAGAATTTCTTCGCCAATACATGTGATTCCTTTAATGTTATTCAAAGAATTTCTTGTTTCTTGTGAAAGGGCAATGGTTTTATCAAGCAGCTGTTTGCCCTCGGTAGCAAGCCTTTTTCTTGCCACATCCAAAGAGGCAAGAAGAAGATAAGATGTTGAGGTAGTAGTGAGCATGCTTAGTATAGATTGAACTCTGTGAGCTGACACAAGCCCTTCTCTGACGTTTAAGATGGAGCTTTGAGTCATAGACCCTCCCAGCTTGTGAACGCTTGTAGCAGCCATATCTGCTCCTGCCTGCATAGCCGAGAGCGGCAGGTCATCATGAAAATGAATGTGAACACCATGCGCTTCATCTACAAGCACAGGTACGCTGTATTCATGAGCCAGCTCTACAATCTTCTTCAAGTCGCCCGCAATCCCGAAATAGGTTGGATTGATGACTAACAGCCCTTTCGCGTCTGGATGCTGTTCTAACGCTTTTTTTACGGCGTCTGTCGTAATGCCATGAGAGATGCCAAGATTTTTATCAATTTCAGGATGGATAAAAATTGGGATGGCACCAGAAAAGACAACCGCAGACATGACTGATTTATGAACATTTCTAGGTACAAGTATTTTATCTCCAGGTCCGCAAACTGCCATTACCATCGTCATAATGGCTCCGCTCGTACCCTGAACCGAGAAAAAAGTATAATCCGCACCAAAAGCCTGTGCAGCTAAATCTTGTGCTTCCTTTATCATTCCCTTGGGAGAGTGCAGGTCATCCAAAGGGCCAATATTAATTAGGTCAATAGCAAGTGCATTCTCACCTATAAATTCTCTGAATTCCGGATCAATGCCGGTGCCTTTTTTATGGCCTGGTATATGAAATTGCACCGGGTTTCTTTTTGAATGTTTGACCAAGCCTGTAAATAACGGTGTATCAAAATGTGACAACGGTATTTCCCACCTTTATGAATAACTGCTCAATTATTTTGCAATTTTATAAAAACACAAGAATTATATCACTAAGTATCTGTAAAGAAAAGCAATATAATGTACTGTACACCTGAGTTAAGGCGTTTAAAAGAGAAACAGTATTAATTTGCATAGCGAATAGAGGTTTAAGTGCAGGAATTTTTCCCAATATCAAAGAAAACTTATAGAAAAGGGGGATGATATAAGATGAACTGGGAAACGCGTGTCACAAAAATGCTTGGTATTTCATATCCAATTATTCAGGGAGGCCTTGCCTATCTGGCTTACTCAGATCTTGCAGCTGCTGTCTCTAATGCCGGAGGGCTGGGGCAGATTACGGCTATGTCCCTTGACAGCCCGGAAGAGCTTAAAAAGGAAATACGGCTGACAAGAGAAAAAACAAGGAAGCCATTCGCTGTGAATTTTGCAATTGGGCAGCATGGAAGGCCCTTTGAGCATATGCTGCAGGCTGCAATTGAAGAAGGAATTACAATAGTATCTGTAACTGGAGGAAATCCTTCTCCTTTTTTTAATCAATTAAAAGGAAAAGCTATAAAAAAACTTGTTCTTGTAGCATCAAAAAGACAGGCAGTGAAGGCTGAAGAGCTGGGAGCAGATGCCGTAATGGCGGTTGGCCATGAAGGCGGGGGACATTTGGGTAAAGATGACACAGGAACAATGGTATTAATTCCGGCGGTTTGTGATGCGGTATCAATTCCTGTGATTGCCTCAGGAGGCATCGGTGACGGCCGCGGGCTGATGGCTGCTTTGGCTTTGGGAGCTGAGGGTATTGAAATGGGGACAAGGTTTATTGCAGTGAAAGAATGCGTTCATGCTCATCAGCTGTATAAAGACGCGCTGCTGGCAGGCAATGAAAGAAGCACGGTCGTTATCAAAAAAAGTCTGGGCGCTCCTGCAAGAGCGATTGCAAATGACTGGACAAATATGATCCTGAATGTAGAATCTACAAATGGGGGATATGAAAAACTGAAGAATTACATAAGCGGCACAGCAAATAAACAATATATCTATGAAGGCAGGCTTCAGGAGGGCTTTGCCTGGGCAGGACAGGTAATGGGATTGATCTCAAATACCCCCTCCACAGAAGAAATGATTCAGCAGCTGATAAACGATGCTGAAAAGATCAGACATAAATGGATGTAAAGAGGTGAAAAGAAAATGGACTATCAGTATCCAATTTCCCCAGATTGGTCTACAGACGAAATTATTTCTGTAGTAAGATTTTTTGAGCATGTAGAAGCAGGCTATGAAAAAGGGGTAGAACGGGAAGACTTTCTCGAAAGCTACCGCAGGTTTAAAGAAATCGTCCCTGGTAAAGCAGAAGAAAAAACAGTCTGCAGTGAATTTGAAGAAGTCAGCGGGTATTCCGCCTACAAATTAGTAAAAAAGGCGAAAGAAGCCTCGCCGGGTGACAGGCTGAAAGGCTAAGAATATTTAATAGGGAGTATTCATCATAGTAACATGAGCTCACCTCGCAGCCGCCAACCTTCAATATGACATCTTTATACGCTGTCTGGTGTAAAACTTAAAATGTTAACTAAAAAGACCATCAAATGTACTCCATAATTGATGGTCTTTTTTATAATGACATGAAAATAGATACTGTGACGACGGAGCGTTTTGCACTGGTTTCAATTTAACTAATAAAAGAAGAGAATTGTTAAAAGTTATCTTATGCTTGTCAGAGCTCGACAGGACGTCGGACAGTCATGCATTGCCACAGGCCGTGGCGCTCTTAGCATGACTTCACTTACATAGGCGCCTTCCGCTTTTCGGTTTGTCCAGCTCCGGCAGCTAGGCTCTCGAGGTCATAAGCAGTCTTGGCCATAAGGTCAAAGAGCGACCTTACGTCCAAGCCATCTTATGCTTGTCGAGCCTTGCAAGCTGCCTCCGCTTTTCGTTTTGTCCAGCTCCAGGCGCCAGCAGCTCGAGGTCATAAGCTGTCTTGGTCAAAAGGTCAAAGAGCGACCTTTCGTCCAACCCATCTTATGCTTGTCGCTGCTGAGCAGGCGCCTTCCGCTTTTCGGTTTGTCCAGCTCCGGCAGCTAGGCCTTCGAGGTCATAAGCCAATCCGGCCTGAAGGTTAAAGAACAACCTTCATACCGGATTGTCTTATGCTTGTCAGAGCCCGACGTCGGACAGTCATGCGTTGCCACAGGACGTGGCGCTCTTAGCATGACTTCCTTTACATAGGCGCCTTCCGCTTTTCTATTCCCATTTGATATAACGGCATGAGCGTTTGAAATGTGCTTTCGAAGAGAGATAGCTGTTGTTTTGCGTCCATTTCTACTATGTCTTCACGTGGAATGGTGATTCCGCACAGCAGCTCGGCTTTTTTCACATTTTGCAGGCGGGTAAAGAGTCTTTGCATATCTTCTTTATCCATATCTTTAAAAGGAAGTACATCCGGCTTCGTATGATCGTCGGACCAGACATAATCCTTTGGTATCATTTTTGCGATCTGCTCCTGTTTTTCTTCCAGCAGAGTGCCGAAATCCTTTTTAACGGGTGATTCATAAATAACTGCAAACCATACAAATACATGAGTCTCCCAGAGACCAATTTGAAAATGAGGAAGCTTTTTGTAGCCCCTTTTGCTATTTGCAAACGCAACCCAGGTATCGTCAGGCGGATTGACAGAGCGTCTCGCATGCTTTGCCACATGAGCAAACAGCTCTTCACCAGCTTGTCCAGATAATGAAGCGGAAAAATGAGTGCCTAGCTCCTCTAATTTAGGCCTTACCTGAGAAATAATTGCATCCATCCTCGGTTGAAGTCCCTCTATGGTAAATATATTGAAATCTTCTTTCCCGAAACCCTGAAACATGTTTTTTTCCTCCTAGATGATAGTAATTCTATTTTAGCATAGCATCTTGTGAACTTAAAAAAATTTGCAGGGTTTTAATACTTTTTGAATGTGGTAATAAAATAATACATAAGAAGCTGGGTAAATACACAATTTTAAAAGGGTTGTTACAGACTTATCCGGTAAGACATATATTATTAAAAACATATCACTACTATAAATCTTTATAAAAAACAGGAGAGATTAAAAAGCAATCAGGAAGGAGAAAGTATGATGAAACAAATTCTTAAGCAGCAGCAGCAAAAGGAGACAGTTAATCGGATAGGTGTCATTAAACTGGAGCTGGACTATGAGCTTGCAACCCTTTTTGAGGCAATGCAGGAAAAAAACGAGGATAAAGTTTCTGAATCCAAACGCAAGCTTGAAAGGCTCAGAAAAGAATGGCTGAGGCTGAAAGCATAATAAGATCACGCATATTATAAACGGACCTTCGTTTAGGTTCGTTTTTGTGTGCGTGATGGCCTTTCTGCTTGCTTTAGAAGTTGCTGTTCCATTATTCTATAATCACAATAAAAGCTGTTTACATAGAAAGAAGGTTATCTTATGGTGAACTGGAACGAAATAAATGAAACGGCAATAGGGTGGGTCAGGGAAGCTGGAGAAACAATCCGTGCATCCTTCAGCAAGACCCTGTCGATCGAAACAAAATCCAACCCAAATGACCTGGTTACTAATATCGACCAGGAAACAGAACAATTTTTTATTAGCAAAATACAGTCTGCTTATCCAGAACATAAAATTCTGGGTGAGGAGGGCTTTGGAGATAAATTATCTTCGCTGGAGGGAATTGTCTGGATTATAGATCCTATCGACGGTACTATGAATTTCGTTCACCAGCAGCGCAACTTTGCTATTTCCATCGGCATTTATGAAAATGGAGTAGGCAAAATAGGACTTATTTATGACGTGGTCCACGATGAGCTGTATCATGCAGCAGAAGGTCAAGGAGCCTATATGGACGGAGTTAAAATGCCAGTTCTTGATGAAGTGAAGGTGGAAGAAGCAATTATTGCTCTCAATGCAACCTGGGTCATTGAAAACAGAAGGATTGATCATAACAAGCTGATTCCGTTGGTGAAAAAAGTACGCGGAACCAGGTCGTACGGTACCGCAGCCCTCGAATTTGCCTACGTGGCTTCAGGGCGCCTGGATGCCTATCTGACCATGCGTCTGGCACCCTGGGATGTTGCAGCCGGCCTTGTGCTGCTGAAGGAAGTCGGAGGGGTTGCTACAACAGTAGATGGGAAAGAGATCAACCTGCTGGAAAAGAGCAGTTATTTTGTCGGAGAAAAAAATCTTCATACCGCAGTTGTAAAGGATTATTTGCAGAGCTGATGCTTTCTGCGCGGAACTATAACAGCTCTGAAGACTTCTATTTCTTGGAGAAGCTTGTTATACATAGTCCGGAGTGGAGAAAGGAAGAATGCGAGCAGCACGAGCTGGCCGTATATTATAACCAATCTAACATGTATAATGGCATCTGGCAGGTATGGGAAAATGAAAAACACTCGGTTGGGCTCAGCTTTCATGTGGAGTGGGCACCTTCAAACGGCAAGGCTTGGCTTGGCACACTGCTGATAGAGAAGGAGCACAGAGGCGCAGGATATGGCCGCAGCATCCTAAACGGACTCGCTCATCAGCTGGCTCAACAGGGGCATAAAGCGTTTTTTGCAGCAGCACCTGTCAGTCAGGGGAGTTGGCTGAAATTTCTTGCAGCCTGTGAATTTGAGCAGTTTAAATCTGAGAAAGACTCCGGTAAGGAATATATCATAAGTGTTCGGCCGCTTGTCCTTAATGAATAGTTTTTGTTACAGAATTTAACAACCTTCACATTTTGGTTAAAGTAAAATACACGATAGCAGTCCCTTTTATAAATTAATGGGACTGCTTTTTTTGATTGCAAAGGGGAGAGTGGTTAAAACTTAGGGAATAGAAATAAAATCGACAATCACAGGAGAAAGCCCGTAAAAAAGCGTAGATAAAAACTGTAAAGAGCATAAGAGGAAAATTCCACCTTTAGTTCCAAATATTATACATAAATGGAAAGTCTCAGTTTAGTTAGCGCCTTTGGCTGCGTTTCAACGTCCCTCTATATGTACAGGGGATACTAAAAAAACCGCTCAGAAATAAGTTCCAGAGCGGTTTTCATTTCAGGATCAGTGCAGCAAGCATGAAATTCTGCTGCATCCCAATTCATTTTACGGTGCAGCAGTGATGCCTAGCTGCCATTTTCCCTTAGTTTTTTCTTTTGTACAAAACCTGTTCCCATCGTAATGAGTAACCCTGCAATTGCAGCTATTACACCTAGTACACTTCTCTCTGCGACTGCGATGCCAATGCCGGCAAGACAGGCTGCTGCCAGTACTGCCAAGAGCAGAAACAGCCATTTTATTTCTCTCATTTTTTACATCTCCCTTTATTTTCTGTATACTGACTATAGTTTACTTAAAATGATTCCTCTTTTCTACCTTGTTTGTGGTATAATATCGAGGGTTATTTTGAATCTTAGGAGATGAAAATGTGAAACTTCGTACTGATTTGCGAAATATCGCAATTATTGCCCACGTAGACCATGGGAAAACAACTTTAGTTGATAAAATGCTTCACCAGGCAGGTACATTCAGAACAAATGAACAAGTTGCCGAAAGAGCAATGGATTCCAATGATCTTGAACGTGAGCGTGGAATAACAATATTAGCTAAAAATACTGCTATTAACTATAAAGAAACTCGGATTAACATTCTTGATACGCCGGGACATGCCGATTTTGGCGGAGAAGTAGAGCGGATTATGAAGATGGTTGACGGCGTACTGCTGGTCGTTGACGCTTATGAAGGCTGTATGCCTCAAACACGTTTTGTATTGAAGAAAGCTCTAGAGCAGAACTTAACACCGATTGTTGTTGTAAACAAGATTGACAGAGACTTTGCACGTCCTGCAGAAGTCATTGATGAAGTGCTTGATTTGTTTATTGAGCTTGATGCGAATGAGGAACAGCTTGATTTCCCAGTCGTATATGCATCTGCTTTGATGGGAACTGCCAGCACAAACGCTGAAAAGCAGGATGAAAACATGGAAGCATTGTTTGAATCCATTGTAGAGAATATACCTGCACCACAGGATAACAGTGAAGAACATCTGCAATTTCAGGTTGCATTGCTTGACTACAATGACTACGTTGGCCGTATTGGAATTGGCCGTGTGTTTAGAGGGACGATGAAAGTAGGGCAGCAGGTTTCACTTATGAAGCTTGATGGATCTGTTAAAAACTTCCGTGTAAGTAAAATCTTTGGTTTCTCCGGGTTAAAGCGTGTGGAAATTGAAGAAGCGAAAGCCGGAGATCTTGTTGCAGTATCCGGAATGGAAGATATTAACGTTGGTGAGACAGTTTGTCCTGTAGAACATCAGGAAGCACTGCCTGTTCTTCGTATTGATGAGCCGACGCTTCAAATGACGTTCGTAGTGAATAACAGCCCATTTGCCGGCCGTGAAGGAAAATTTGTTACTTCACGCAAAATTGAAGAGCGCCTTATGGCTCAGCTTCAAACAGATGTGAGTCTCAGAGTAGATCCTACAGAATCTCCAGATGCATGGGTCGTGTCCGGACGCGGTGAACTTCACTTGTCCATTCTAATTGAGAATATGAGACGTGAAGGCTATGAGCTTCAAGTATCCAAACCTGAAGTTATCGTTAGAGATGTTGATGGTGTGAGATCTGAGCCGGTAGAAAGAGTGCAGATTGATGTTCCTGAAGAATATACTGGAGCCGTTATGGAATCCATTGGTGCCAGAAAAGGTGAAATGCTTGATATGATCAATAATGGAAACGGTCAGGTTCGCTTAATCTTCCACGTACCTTCCCGCGGATTGATCGGTTATTCTACAGAATTCCTTTCACTTACTCGTGGATATGGGATCATTAACCACACATTTGACAGCTACCAGCCTATGCAGCCTGGCCAAGTCGGTGGCCGCAGGCAAGGTGTCTTGATTTCTATGGAGAACGGAAAATCGTCTGCATACGGAATTCAAGGAATTGAAGATCGTGGTGTTATCTTCGTTGAACCAGGTATAGAAGTATATGAGGGTATGATTGTCGGTGAACATAACCGCGAGAATGACCTCGTTGTCAACGTGTGTAAAATGAAGCAGCAGACAAATATCCGTTCTGCTACAAAAGATCAGACAACAAGCATGAAAAAGCCGCGCATCATGTCGCTTGAAGAGTCATTGGAATACCTAAATGAAGATGAGTACTGTGAAGTGACACCGGAATCTATCCGCTTGCGTAAGAAGATTCTTGATAAGAACGAACGTGAAAAACAAGCTAAAAAGAAAAAGCTTGCGAATCAGTCCTAATTAGTGCCTTTACCATAGAGCAAAGGGGGAAGCAGGGTGAATGTTTACGAAAGTATGTGGCCTGTAGCCAGAGCCATTTATTCTTCAACAGATCCCGGGACAGGAGCAAATATTCTCTTTACTGTCATACTTGCTTTATCCATTTTGGTTTTTAAGCTTGGCTTTGCACAAAAATTGCCTCCACTGAAGGCCGGGATTATTTATCTGTTTTTATTCCTCGGCAGCAGTGTTCTGACGTTTCTGGGAGCGTTTCTGCCAGTTGCAGAAGGTCTGATGATTGCCGCTTTGATATTAATTATCTATAAAATCAGGCTTCACCGCTCTAAAAAAGCAGAGCTGAAGGCTTAGGATTTTTTTAGAGGTGCTTACTGATTTCTAAAGAGTATACAGTGCAAACAGCGTGAAATCTTTATTAGATTTCACGCTGTTTTTTGCTGTTTGAATAAAATGAACTTTTGATTTGGGTTGTTTGGCTTAAGTGGAAAGTAACGGTTTTGAAAGAATAAATGTAGCGAAATTTCTTTATTTTGGAAAAGAAGGGGGAATAACCTGCGAAATTTTGTCTTTCATCGGGGTTATGAAGGACATTTCTGGTGCCTTTCCCCTGAGTTTTGTCCTTCATCGCCCCTATTAAAGCACATTCATCTATTTGCTGCTCCACTCAGTCTGGTCCGTTGATTGACAGAGGTGCAATCACAACAGTGTTTTCCGAGTATTTTCAATTAGAAAGCCGAAACTCAACTTTTAGTTGAAATAGTCCCTAAAAAAAATCCAAACGAATTCGTTCGGATTTTTCTTTGGTTACCTCAGCCTCTATATGATTTTAATAGGCGGCTATGAATGTCTAACAGCGCTGACATGCTGCCTTTGCAAATTATTTACGAGAGCCCCTGTACAATAGCGCCATGGTAACTGCAAATAATATGTGGCCGGCCAGCCACCATAAGAATGCAGTCCAGTCATTCCATGCAGGAACAGGTTTTTTAGCAAGATGGGTGAGCGGAAAAAACAGCAGTACAGCAGGAATTGTAAGAAGGAAAGCTGCAAGAATCCTGGCAGATTGATTATTTAAAGAAAAGAATTCAATTAAAAAAGCGTACCCAGCTCCAATTAGGATTGCAACTATCAAATGAATAAGAAACTCTATACTTTCAGGCAGCGGCTTTTCATACCAAAAATCTATATTCAAAAGAACAGTGTAGACAGACTTGCCTGTCAGGTTCTGCACAAGCTTTAAGAATCCCCCTAACAGGACTCCGCCTAAAGTTCCCGCAACAGCTCCCCTTGCCAGATTACCACTTGTCATCAGATTTTTTATCACGATACAGCCGGAAGTTTCCTGTGGCAATTCGCGCATTTGTTTTCTCTTTAATTCTGTCGTGGCAAGTTTCACACATAAACGTGTGAATAGGCCTGTTTCTAAGCCTTTTAGCAAGCAGTGTTTCATCATTTAGCTTTTCAATAGAATCACATATTACGCATTTTACTCTCATAAGACACCTCTGTTTTTCAAGTTACTGAAAAAAGTATACCACGCATTGTGTTTTTCCGATAATCTCTTTTCTAAAGTTGGAAGATGGAAGCTAAAGAGGGTATGATAGAAGTGAAAACCGCAAAGGGAGGAATTGGAATGGCTAACAAGGTTGAAACAAAGCTGATAGACCCTATTTATCAAAGCTTGCAGAAAGAGCGCTATGTTACTTTGGCAACAATAGACCATGAAACCGGTGCTCCAAATGTCAGCGCATTATCTTGGGTTTATGCACCTGATGATTCACGCATACTGGCTGCTGTAGACAACCGGTCAAGAATCGTAGAAAATCTGAGGCAGCACCCTGCTGCAGTGATGAATATCATAGTTAACCAATCTACATATTCCATCAGCGGAAACGCACATATACGAAAAGAAAAGCTGGAAGATGTTCCGCTTAAGCTTGCTCAAATAGAACTAGTGGTTTCAGAAGTGCGTGATGTGATGTTTTACGGCTCTAAAATAAGCATGGAGCCTGCTTACGAAAAAACTTACGATGAACGGGCAGCAGCAAAACTTGATGAACAGGTGCTGGAGGCAATGAAAAAGGCTCAGCCATAATAGCTAAGCCCCTAAAATTTTTTTCTTATTAATGGTTGAGCTGTCTGTTTTGATTTTGATTTTCATTATTTTGATTTCTGCGATTTTGGTTCTGCTGATTTTGCTTCATATAGTGGTTAGACTGGCTATCCTGCTGCTGATTCAGGTTTTGCTGTTCCTGCTCGTTCAGCTGGTCATTATCCTGCTCAGTGGGAGACTCTTCCTGGTTGTCAATGATATCACTTGGTGCATCAGGCATTAATCTGCCGACAATAGCAGCGAGCTCATCGAGAACTCCAGCAACCGGACGGCCGTTTTGGATTTCTTCACCCATTTTTCTAAGACGAACAGTTGTGTCTGCATCCGCAATAACAATCGCATTTTCACCATAGCGGTCATGTGTCAGGCTTTCTGACACTGCATATTTAATGGATTCTACTTTATTCCGGTCCAATTCAGCGTTAACATCTATCCCAACAACCGCTGTATTGCCTAGCACAACCGCTGCGGCATCATTTACATCGGGTATTCGGTTAGCAATGCCGACCAGATGCTGTGCAATTTCCTGGCCATTTTTAGTGTCAATACTGTTCTCATTGACGCTGTTTTTTACTGTAATGGGTTTATTGTTGTTGTCTGAAGCGTTTTCTTCTCGTGCTTGATCACCTGCATTGCAGGCTGCGAGCAGAATGCTGCAGATAAATAGGCTCAGTAATGAGCAGCGCATGATGATTCACTCCTTTTGGTAACTGTATATAATTATTGTCTAAATAATCTTCTATCTTTATTCACTAATTCATATATTTTAGCAATCCTTATTGAAAACAAGTAATGATCTGGAAGCCCCGTTAGAAATAGGGAAAAGTCAGGGAGCTTTCCATCACAGCAAAAAGTTGTTTTCCAATATGATTTCTGTAGGAGGCGGCAGATTGAGTAAAGTCTATGTACTGGATACAAATGTATTGCTGCAAGATCCCAATTCAATCTTTTCTTTTGAAGACAATGAAGTTGTTATTCCAGCAGTTGTGTTAGAAGAAGTTGACTCTAAAAAACGATATATGGATGAAGTGGGCAGAAATGCAAGACAAGTGTCCAGGAATATTGACGGATTAAGGCAGACAGGTAAGCTTCATGACAGTGTACCTCTTCCTTCCGGAGGAATTCTGAGAATTGAACTGAATCATAGGTCTTTTCATGAACTGCAAGACATTTTTGTCGAGAAGACGAACGATAACCGGATACTGGCAGTGGCCAAAAACCTTTCTTTAGAAGAACAGACCAGAGAAAATGGACGACCTGTTATTCTCGTAAGCAAGGACACGCTGCTTCGTGTCAAAGCGGAAGCAATCGGCCTGGTTGCGGAAGATTTCTTAAGTGACAGGGTCGTCGAAATTGAACATATTTACACAGGATTTCTTGATCTTTATATAAGCGGTGAAAACCTTAATCGCTTTTATGATAAAAAAGAATTGGAGTTATCGGAAATCACAAATCACCCCTTTTATCCGAATCAGTTTATTATTATGAAGGATGCCTTGGGGGGTTCTGCTTCAGCAGTAGGTATTGTAGATAAGACGGGGAAAAAAGTGAAAAAGCTGGTGTTTGACCATGATCACATTTGGGGCATCAGGCCTCGAAACGTACAGCAGACCATGGCCTTTGAACTGCTTTTAAGAAGCGATATCCCGCTGGTTACCCTTGTTGGAAAAGCAGGTACAGGTAAAACGCTGCTGGCCCTGGCTTCAGGTCTTTGGCAGACAGAAGATTTAGGAGCATTCAAAAAACTTCTCGTTGCCAGACCTATCGTACCTGTTGGCAAAGATATTGGCTATCTGCCGGGAGAAAAAGAAGAAAAACTCCGGCCTTGGATGCAGCCAATATTCGATAATCTGGAGTATTTGTTTAACACTAAAAAACCAGGCGAGCTTGATGCGATTCTTGCCGGAATGGGCTCCATAGAAGTTGAGGCTCTTACGTATATAAGAGGAAGAAGCATACCTGATCAGTTCATCATTATTGACGAGGCTCAAAACTTGACCAAGCATGAAGTCAAAACCATTTTAACAAGGGTTGGCGAACGGTCGAAAATTGTTTTGATGGGAGATCCTGAACAAATTGATCACCCTTATTTGGACGAGTATAACAACGGGCTTACATATGTTGTTGAGAAGTTCAAAGAAGAGCATATTGCAGGGCATGTAAAGCTTATAAAGGGAGAACGGTCGGGATTGGCTCAGTTGGCTGCAGATCTCCTATAGCAGCCTTTCGGGGAAACCTTGTTTCATTTTCTGAAGAATTCAAAAAGCCGTGCCATACTGAAGCTTTACAAAGGCTTCAATATGACGCGGCTGGTTTTATTTTGACAGCACTCTCCTCTCAGGCCGTCGCATTGTGCTTACTATTGATTATCTGACCAGAATTTCCTCTATGTTTGTTACTGGATTGTCTCTATTGGAGCCATCCCCATAATATAAATGCACAGGTCCGTCTTCTTTAAACGGTTTTCCGTTCTTGCTAAATCCCAGAATTGCTATTTTTGCCTTTTCAACAGAAAGTACAATCTCCCCTTGTTTTGTTATGAATACAACCTCCGAAGCCTCAGGAAGTACTTCAGCATTTCCTAAAAAGGGTTCCAGCGGCATCCCGAATGTCCCTGTGAGAATTTCTGTCTTCTTAAATACTTTTTCCGTTTTTAGAGTTGGAGGAACGATAGCGCCTTCTCTGATTTCTCTGTCCCAGTGAGCTGAAACTTCTTTTGTATATGTCTCCAGGTCATCCTTAGGAGCTCTGCTTTCTTGAAAATAAGTTTTAAGATCAACTTTGCGGTCATCAAAAATCCAGACGCCGGGATCAATTGTAATTGTAAATTTAACTTTTCCTTTAATCATTATAATATCCATTCAATTATCACTCCCATTTTAAATTATAAGCGCTTTCTAACACGTTGTCACGGCTGTTGAACTACTCACCGCTTATCATCTAGCGAGCTGATTGAAGCGGAAGATTCCTTAGAACACCAGCCTGGCGGCTAGAGTTATTGATTAAGCGAGGTTTTGGCTGCCGCCAACCGATATTTATCTCCCCCTTATCGTTAGGCTTCATCCTTCTCACGATTGAAGCGGGAGTCTTCTGTCAAAAATGATAAAAAGCAAAGAGGGGGGAATGCTATTGGTATACTTCAGTGTGTATATCTTAAACCGGAAAAAGTTATTCAGCTGAACTGCATTTCCTAAGGTCTTTCTCTTTACGGTTAAGATGTCTTTTCGCAGGGAAGGGAGTGAAAGGAGAGAAGATAGGTCACTGACAATTTATACAATAATAGGGAGTGATGAATATGCCTTGCAGACATGAATCTGAACTCATTCAGCTTGTCGAGGAAGCAAAAAAGGTGACAGGTGAGGGGAAAATAGCAGACTACATACCTGCTTTGGGGAAAGCGGATCCTGATGATTTATCAGTCGCAATCTACCATATTGACAATACATGCATGGCAGCAGGTGATATAGAAAAAAAATTTACCCTTCAAAGCATCTCTAAGGTATTAAGTCTCGCGCTTGTTCTAATTGACCACGGTGAGGAATATGTTTTTGACAAGGTAGGAATGGAACCGACAGGAGATCCTTTTAATTCAATTGTGAAGCTTGAGCTTTTAAATCCGTCCAAGCCCTTAAATCCAATGATTAATGCTGGTGCACTTGCAGTCACCAACATGATAAAGGGGCAAAACAGTGAAGAAAAGGTCTCCCGGCTCTTATCGTTTATAAGGGATTTGGCAAACAGTCCGAACGTTGCCGTGTGTGAAGAAACCGCACGCTCAGAATTTGAGACTGCATGGCTGAACAGATCAATGTGCTATTTTCTAAAGCAGCACAGCATTATTGAGGGTGATGTGGAAGAACTGATGGACGTATATACAAAGCAATGTTCGATTGAAATGCATAGTCTAGACCTTGCTAAAATTGGAGCAGTACTGGCCATGGATGGCTTGCATCCGGAGACAGGGAGGCAGTTAATTCCAAAAGATATTGCAAGGCTGTGCAAAACGTTTATGGTCACATGCGGAATGTATAATGCAAGCGGGGAATTTGCAATTAAAATCGGCATTCCAGCTAAGAGCGGAGTTTCCGGGGGGATTATCGGCCTTGTTCCAAATGGATTTGGAATTGGGATATTCGGCCCCTCATTAAATAATAAAGGAAACAGCATCGCAGGCATAAAGCTTCTTGAACTGCTTTCAAAAAAATACAGTCTGAGTATCTTTTAGACAAGGGAGCTTACCCTTAAAAACTTTCATGAACATACCAATTATTCTTGCTTTTTTACTATATTCCCTTTAAAATTAATAGATAGATTAAAGGTATTCGCCCTGGGAACGGAGGGATTCATTTGGCGTCCGAAATTGTTATTGACCATCGCGAAAAAGCGCTTGCACTCCTGAAAAGTGATGCTGAAAAGATTATGAAGCTTATTAAAGTGCAAATGGATAATCTTACGATGCCTCAATGTCCTCTTTATGAAGAGGTTTTAGATACACAAATGTTCGGCTTGTCACGTGAAATTGATTTTGCCGTGCGGCTGGGCCTGATTGACGAGCGTGAAGGAAAAAGCCTGATCGATGCGTTGGAGCGAGAGCTGTCCGCCCTGCACGAGGCATTTACCAATAAATAACAAGCTATGCATCAAACTCAAACTGATATTCGTAGTTTGAGTTTTTTTGTAATGGAAAATTTAGAGTGGAGGGCAGCTATAATGAAATAAACTTATTGAAAAGTATAAAAATTATAAAAATATTCTTGAAATTATAGTACAATATAGACAACTTGAATAATCACTTTCATATAGTGAGGAAGAGATTTCATGATGAAAAAAATTGCAAAGTCGTATGATTATTCTTTAATCCTGGCGATTTTTCTTTTGGTTACCTTTGGCCTTGTGATGGTTTACAGTTCCAGTATGATTACAGCAGTTGCCCGTTTTCATGTTGAAAGTGACTATTTTTTTGAAAAGCAGGTGCTGGCTGCCATTTTGGGAATGATTGCCTTTACAGGGGCAGCTTTAATTCCTTACCGTGCATATTTAAACAGCAAGTTTATAAAAACACTGATTTTTGCTTCTATACTTGGACTGATATGTGTGTTTATCTTCGGGCATGTCGCTGGAAATGCGCAAAGCTGGATCAAGCTTGCCGGCAGAAGCATACAGCCTGGAGAATTTGTTAAGCTGAGTGTAATAATTTACCTTGCTGCGGTGTACGAGAAAAAACAATCCTACATAAATAAATTTGGTGCCGCTGTGCTTCCTCCCCTGCTTTTTACTTTTGTGATCTGCCTGTTTGTTGCAGTTCAGCCTGATTTGGGGACGGCGATGATCATCGGTCTGATTGCTTTGACTATGGTGGTCTGCTCAGGTATGGGGCTCATAAATTTGGTAAAATTGGCTGTTCTTGGTTTTGCCGGTCTTGCCGCGATGACACCATTTTTACTCTTAAATCATGATAAAATTATTACACCGACCAGAATTGCAAGGTTTACAGGTTTTATGGATCCCTTTAAAACGCAGGGTACAGAGGGCTATCAGCTGGTTAACTCCTACTATGCAATCGGATCCGGAGGGCTTACAGGTCTCGGACTGGGACAAAGTGTACAAAAATACGGATACCTTCCTGAATCACATACAGACTTTATCATGGCCATAATTGCCGAAGAGACGGGGATTTTTGGAGTGTTATTTGTGTTAATCACACTTTGTTTTATTATTTTTAAAGGCTTTCATATTGCCAGGAAGTGCCAGGATGCATTTGGAACCCTTCTTGCGGTCGGCATCTCAAGCATGCTGGGCATACAGGCGTTTATTAACCTGGGCGGACTTACCGGTCTTATTCCAATTACAGGTGTCACGCTTCCATTTATCAGCTATGGAGGGTCGTCACTGCTTCTGCTGCTGATTTCGATGGGAATCCTGGTGAATGTATCCATGTTTGTGAATTACAGAAACAATTATTTGAATGATGGTGATACCGTGAGCAATGTAACGCAAATTGGTAAAACAGAGGCATCTTATTAGCAAAAGTGCTATACTATTGATTAAATTTCTCAGGAATTGGCGAAGAGGGGGAAGATTATGACGCAGAAAAAAATTCAAAAATTATTGGTAGCAAACAGAGGAGAAATAGCAATCAGAGTATTCAGGGCTTGTACTGAGCTCCACATCAGAACGGTTGCCATCTACTCAAAAGAAGATGCAGGTTCCTACCATCGCTATAAAGCTGATGAGGCATATCTCGTCGGAGAAGGAAAAAAGCCTATTGATGCTTATTTAGACATTGAAGGCATTATTGATATCGCACTTGATAATGGTGTAGATGCTATTCATCCGGGTTACGGATTTCTATCTGAAAATATTCATTTTGCCCGACGGTGCGAAGAAGAGGGAATTATCTTCATCGGCCCGGAAACTAAACACCTGGAAATGTTTGGAGACAAAGTAAAAGCAAGGCATCAGGCTGTCGAAGCCGGTATCCCTGTCATTCCAGGCAGCAACGGCCCTGTTGAGTCAATCAATGATGTTCTGCGTTTTGCTGAACAAAACGGCTATCCTTTCATCATCAAAGCTGCACTTGGAGGCGGAGGACGGGGAATGAGAATTGTCCGTTCTGCGGAAGAACTGAGTGAAGCTTATGACCGTGCTAAATCAGAGGCGAAAGCAGCGTTTGGCAATGATGAAGTTTACGTTGAGAAATTAATTGAAAATCCCAAGCATATTGAAGTGCAGATCCTTGGCGACCTTGAAGGAAATATTGTTCACCTGTATGAACGTGACTGTTCTGTTCAAAGAAGGCACCAGAAGGTTGTTGAAGTAGCGCCAAGTGTGTCACTTCCAGATCAGCTGCGGATGGATATTTGCAGCGCAGCCGTCAAATTGATGGATAATGTTACCTATTTGAATGCAGGAACGGTGGAATTTCTGGTTGCTGAGAATGAGTTTTACTTCATTGAAGTTAACCCCCGGGTTCAGGTTGAACATACCATTACAGAAATGATTACGGGCGTTGATATCGTCCAAACTCAAATTATGATCGCACAAGGATTGCTCCTGTCCAGCAGAGAAATAGGCATTCCTTCTCAGGAAACCATCAAGGTCAACGGCTATGCTATTCAGTCCCGTGTAACAACAGAAGACCCATTAAACGGGTTTATGCCTGACACTGGAAAAATCATGGCCTACCGCTCAGGCGGCGGCTTCGGTGTCCGACTTGATGCAGGAAATGGTTTTCAGGGAGCAGTGATTACCCCTCACTACGATTCTCTCCTGGTAAAACTGTCAACCTGGGCACTGACGTTTGACCAGGCTGCTTCTAAAATGTTAAGAAACTTAAGAGAATTCAGGATCCGCGGAATTAAAACAAACATTCCGTTTCTTGAAAATGTGGTACAGCACGACAAATTCCTGACGGGTGTGTATGATACATCCTTTATTGATACAACTCCTGAACTCTTTAAATTTCCTGTCTCAAAAGACCGTGGAACAAAGATGCTCAGCTATATTGGAAATGTAACTGTTAATGGATTTCCCGGGATAGGAAAAAAGGAGAAGCCAGCTTTTGATAAGCCTTTTATTCCGAAAGTTAAGCACAATGAGGCATTTCCTGACGGGACGAAACAAATATTGGACAAGCACGGAGCTGACGGACTTGTAAAATGGATAAAAGAACAAAACGGTGTTCTTTTAACTGATACAACTTTCCGGGATGCTCATCAGTCTCTTTTGGCTACCCGCGTAAGAACATCAGATATCACACATATAACCGAGCCGACAGCCAGAATGCTGCCAAATTTGTTCTCTCTTGAAATGTGGGGAGGAGCAACCTTTGATGTTGCATACAGGTTCCTGAAAGAAGATCCGTGGGAAAGGCTTCATGAAGTAAGGCAAAAGGCACCTAATATTCTTCTTCAGATGCTTCTCCGTGCCTCTAATGCGGTTGGATACAAAAACTATCCTGATAATGTAATCAATGAATTTGTAGAAAAGTCCGCTGCTGCAGGAATAGATGTTTTTAGAATCTTTGACAGTCTTAACTGGGTGGAAGGAATGAAGCTTGCAATTGATTCTGTTAGGGAAACAGGTAAGATTGCAGAAGCAGCGATCTGCTATACAGGTGATATTCTAGATGAATCCCGAACAAAATATAACCTGAAATATTATCAAAATATAGCAAGAGAGCTGGAAGGTGCAGGCGCTCATATTCTTGCAATTAAAGACATGGCCGGTCTCCTCAAGCCTCAGGCAGCATATGACCTTGTAGCTGCGCTGAAAGAAACTGTCGATATTCCTATTCATCTGCACACACATGATACAAGCGGAAATGGTATTTATATGTATGCGAAAGCCATTGAAGCTGGTGTAGATATTGTAGACGTCGCCATGAGTTCCATGGCTGGCCTAACTTCCCAGCCAAGCTCGAGCACATTATTTTATGCACTTGAAGGCAACAGCAGGCAGCCTGAAATTGACATTGATTCTTTGGAAAGCCTTTCTCGTTATTGGGAAGGAATTCGACATTATTACCGTGAATTTGAAAGCGGAATGGTTTCTCCGCATACAGAGGTTTATCAGCATGAAATGCCTGGAGGGCAATACAGCAATCTGCAGCAGCAGGCAAAAGCCGTCGGACTAGGCGAACGCTGGGAAGAAGTAAAGAGAATGTATCGAAGTGTGAATGATATGTTCGGAGATGTTGTGAAAGTTACCCCATCTTCAAAAGTAGTCGGAGACATGGCACTTTTCATGGTACAGAACAATCTGACAGAAGAAGATGTATATAGCAGGGGATTAACACTTGATTTTCCTGATTCGGTTGTAGAGCTGTTTGAAGGTTATCTTGGTCAGCCGCACGGCGGGTTTCCTGAAAAACTTCAACAAATCGTCTTAAAAGGAAAAAAACCTATCACAGTGAGACCGGGTGAACTGCTTCAGCAGACTGATTTTGATGATATAAAACAGCAGCTGTTTCAGTCTCTGAACAGGCCTGTGACGGATCATGAAGCCATTGCTTATGCGCTATATCCTAAAGTGCTGAAAGATTACCTTGCTACCTGTGATATGTTTGGGGATGTATCCGTTTTGGATACGCCAACCTTTCTGTACGGAATGAATTTGGGAGAAGAAATTGAAGTGGAAATTGAACAAGGGAAGACCCTGATCGTGAAGCTGGTTTCTGTTGGTGAGCCGCAGCCTGACGGAACGAGAGTTGTTTATTTTGATTTGAATGGACAGCCTCGAGAGGTTCTTATCAAGGATGAAAGTATCAAGTCATCTGTAGCAGCCAAAACGAAAGCAGAAAAAGGCAATGAAGAGCATATTGGTGCGACCATGCCGGGAACTGTGATTAAGGTGCTGATCGAAAAAGGTGCTAAGGTGAAACAGGGTGATCATCTGATCATTAATGAAGCCATGAAGATGGAAACAACCGTCCAAGCACCATTTGATGGTACAATCCAAAATATTCATGTAGGGAATGGTGAAGCCATTTCAACAGGCGACCTTCTCATTGAAATTAAACGAAATTCTTAAAGAGCAGAGGGAAAGAAAAAAGGCGTGGATAATCATAACGGGTTCGGTTGTTGAGTACAAAATTGAAAAAAGTAATACAAAATGGAGTTCAATTCGCATATGAATTGGACTCCATTTTTTGTTGTTACACCAATGTTTATTTAGAATTATCATTATAAATAGCAACGCAATTAGCATAGTGATTGGAAAGTGACTGCTGACCAACAGACAGTTAGATGGATTGCATATTAATTCCACCTATACAACCATTGCCCATTACTGGCTCATCCAACAGCTTGTAAGGGCTTCAGAGTGGCGTTTTGTGACCGACAAAGATAACTCCTTAATGACTTCCCTTTATCGGGTATTCTCCAAAGAAATTCGTCTATCAGATGCCCACCATTTCCTTTGCCAAACGGATAAAACCAAATCTCGGAAACAGGCTCGTGAGGAATTTGTTCAGGCAAGAGTGGATTTAATCAACTGGGGAATTAACTCTGGTTACGATATTAAGTCTTTAAGGAAACTTGCGTTCCTGAAAATGGAGGAACTGTTTAATACCCATCAATTTCATAAAGAAGTTCCAACGGGCATTTCCAGTCATTATGAATATGCGGGTAATCCGATTGAGCATCCACTTGCGACAATTGATAGAGGATTTCGATGGGTGGATTGTACAACTAATCTTTCATCACTCGAACCAAAAGATATTGCAAATCTTATCTTGGATGTGAACGACAATGCCATGAATATTTTCATCCAACAAATTCGCAGGAGGTTATCTATCTTAGAAAGACCTTTAACGACAGCCCGTGGTGATGGCAAAAGTTATATCTATTTCAATTTCAATCCGAAGTACGCTCAAATGGCACTCACTATACTGCGGACTTATTACAATTTTTGTTTAGCTTACAAATCAAAGGGAACGGTAGGTACACCTGCTCAACGATTAGGCATTGTAAAAAAGCAATTTCATTTAAAAGAAATAATCTATATACAATAACCATTAATTGAAAGGGCTTTGGAATTTTATGTTAAAATAAGCATAAAAGATACCTTTTAGAGGAGTAAAAAAATATGCCAATGGAGCAGGAAACAATGAGTATGTTGGTAGGCGGTTTTTCAATCATAATGGGAATAACTTTCATTGTTGTATTAATATTATTATTTTCAAAAAAACGGAAATCTTTTAGAATGGCTTATGGATTGGTGATTGGATATTTAGTATTTTTTAGTTGGGCAGTTATCCGAGCCTTAGATGCAATTAGATTTGATGTAAGCCATCCAAAGGCATCTGAGGAAATATCTTTGCGTCTTGGTATCACAGGTGTTCTTTGGGCTATCAGTATGGTTTTTTTAGTGCTTGGTTTAATAAAATTTTCGTTTTCCAAAAAAACAAATGTGGAAACATCACACAAACAACAAATGTAATGATTAAAAAGGCATCGGTTCCTGACCAATGCCTTTTTTAGTGCTATTTACTTTGCTAAAATTGGTTCGATTTTAATGTGAATTAAACTGATATTTGGACTGTTTTTTTAACTTTTGTACTTCTGAACCGAACCCGTTAGGATAATCACGCCTTTTTTCTATTTTCATATTCAATTTAGATCATTGTACAAAAAACGAATACATGTTCCAACAACAAAACCTATCAAAAATATCATTTCTAATACCATTCCATTAACATTGAAATGAGGTGAGAATACATGAAACAAGCAATTGTCTGGTTTAGAAGAGACTTTCGGCTGCAAGATAATCTGGCATTGTTCCATGCAGTTGAATTTGCCCGAAAACAAGACGCAAAGCTAATATTTGTTTTTCAAATAGATCCCTATTTTAATCGGGGGAAGATAGAACTGGGGAATCAGTATTTCTTTCAGGCAGTACACGCTTTTATGAAAGGCTGCCGTTCATTAGGTATCTCTTTTATAATTAAAAAAGGAGACCCTGTTTCTTCATTTCAAGAACTTTTTGATGACTATCCCGATATCACTGCTATGTTTCTGAATGAAGATCGTATTGGTTATGGTTTGCAGAGGGATGAGAAAGTAAAAGAAGCCGCAGAGAAATACGGTATTTCTTGGTACAGTTATCAAGATGCCCATATTCTTGGTCCTGGGGAAGTCCTAAAAGGAAGCGGAACATACTACGAAATCTTTTCACCCTATTATAGAAGATGGGAGACACTGCCTAAACAGCCCCCTGTAAAACTTGATTTATCCCTGCTGAAAGAAAGCGCAGCAACTTATGATCTTCATCAACAGGATCCCATTTTAAAAGTCTATCATTCAGAATGGCGAACTGGTGAGAAAGCAGCATGGGAACAAATGAAAAACTTTACGGATAAAATTTTATACAGTTATCATGATACCCGTAATAAAGTTCATAATGAAAGTACCAGTAAACTCTCTCCATTTATAAAAACAGGTGCTATTTCAGCAAGAACTCTCTATTTCTATGTGAGAGGAACTGAACTGAATCAGGATGGTAAAAATGCATTCTTAAAAGAACTTGCCTGGAGAGACTTTTTTCAAAGTATATTTGCGCGATACCCAGAGAGCAGAATAAAGCCTGTTAACTCAAAATACAATGCTGTACCCTGGAGAGAAAACAGAGAGTACCTGAAGCTTTGGCAGGAAGGAAGAACCGGCTATCCACTCATTGATGCAGCAATGCGCCAGCTGAATCAGGAAGGGTGGATCCACAACAGGCTTCGCATGATAACAGCGTCCTTTCTAACAAAAAATTTTTTGATTGACTGGAGACACGGTGAACATTACTTTTCAAAAAAACTCATTGACTATGACCTGGCATCTAATGCAGGAGGCTGGCAATGGGCTGCTTCCGTTGGCACAGATGCAGTCCCTTACTACCGGATATTTAACCCTGTGACACAATCAAAACAGTTAGATCCGGACGGCAGCTATATTAAAACATATATTCCTGAGTTAAGAAATGTGCCTATCACATACATACATGAACCCTGGAAGATGGATGAAGGTGACAGAGAAGCATATGGCTGCCCTTCCGGAAGAGAGTATCCAAAACCGGCTGTTAATCATCATGAGCAGAGAAAGCTGGCAATAGAAATGTTTCAAACCGCGGAAGGGGAGAATAAGGGCGGATAATAAAAAAGAACGAGCTCTTTGCCCGTTCTTTTTTACTGTGACAGTGTTTTATTATTATTCTTCTTGAAAGCTGCATTTGACTTCTCACGCGTGATCAGAAGGATAAAGTAGCTGAGCAGTCCAAAAAGACAAGAAATAATTAAAGCGTGTGCCAGGGAAATAAACAGGTTTAGTCCGGTTAGAACAACCAGTGCTCCTGAAATAACCTGAAGGCAGATTAAGATAAATCCGATAATCCATCCGTAGTACACAATTTTTTGATGCTTATGATACTTTACAGCACGGTAGGCAGCATAAGCGATCCAAACAAAGATCAATCCAGCAGCAAAACGGTGTCCCATTTGAATCCACTCATGAAGCTGTGTAGGCATACCGTTAGCCCTGGATGAACAAAGCGGCCAGTCAGGGCATGCAAGGCTGGCTCCTTTGTGACGCACTAATGCACCTGTGTAAACAACAATATAACTGTACACTGTTATGCCAATCATATGGAATTTCATTTTAGGATCAATAATCAATGTTTGTGCATCAAATTTTTGATCTACTTCAAATATCAGAAGTGTCAGCAGAAGTACAGATGCGAATGAAATTAAAGAAATACCAAAGTGCAAAGCAAGAATAACATCAGATTGACCCCACATTACAGCTCCTGCACCAATTAATGCCTGCAGCAGCAGGAAAAATACCGAGAGGATTGCGAGGAACTTTGTTTCTCTTACATGTCCAATTGACCTCCAGGACCAGATGGCGAGCCCCAGTACCAGAAGGGCGGCAATTCCGCTTACTACTCTGTGGCTCAGCTCAACGACAAGCTCAAATGTAATGTCAGTCGGGATCAGCTGTCCGTGGCAAAGCGGCCAAGAATCGCCGCAGCCTGCACCTGATTCCGTCTTAGTAACAAGCGCCCCGCCAATCAGAACAAAAAGCATGACGATTGTGGTAAGAACCGCGAAATATTTTAATGCACGATGCATAGAATTCACCTTCTTATCTAATATCTATATTAATACAATTTCAGAAAAGTAATGTATAACGAATACTCTACGATTGTAAGCAATACTGCAAGAAAAGACAATGATTATTGCTCATTGTTCACAAAGTTATAATAGTTGAGATTTTAAAGGAATTTAGAAGCTAAAATGGTTGATTATCGTGAATTGGTTTGCTAGAAATATAGAGGGGCTGATTCAGGTTTTTGAAAGAAAATATGTTTCTTTCAGTTTGGGTCACATTTTCCAAATTAAAAGGAAATCTTCTCTCAGATATGGTAAAATAATTAAGAAGACATCAGCTTACCGAAACCGGCCCCTAATTTTGTAAAGAAAAGCCTTGAGCTCCTTCACAATTTGGACATAATTTCTTCATAATTTGTTCACATATAACTGTCGAATTATGGTTAAATTTATAGAAGAGCGTTTTTAAAAGAGCAGCAGTTTAGTATGATATAAGTAACCCGTCGATGGTTTTATAAAATCACAGACTAAAAGCTTTATAGCTTTACATCAGCGGAAATGCTCAATTAAGAACCCTTCATTCTTAATCTGTGAAGGTTTAGAAAGGTTAAGGAGGTAAAATACATGTCTAATTCGAGGACAGCGGATGTTTCCCTAAATGAAACACGTTCTCACGATATACCCGAAACAAATGTCTGGAAAGATTTTCTTTCTTTAATAAAGGTGGGCATTGTTAATTCCAATTCAATCACTACATTTACAGGCCTTTGGCTTGCGTTATTTTTTACAAACCAAAGTTTCCTGGGCTCACTTGATACAGTGTTTTTTACCATGTTTGGTTCAGCGTTAGTGGTGGCGGGCTCATGTGCTATCAACAATTATTACGACCGTGATATTGACCATCTAATGGAGCGGACAAAAAACCGTCCGACTGTATCCGGAAGAATGAATGCAAACACAGCCCTCTGGACCGGTGTTCTGCTTATTACGGTGGGCTTCGTTGCTTTGCTGATGACCACGGTTACTGCTGCGATGATTGCACTTTTCGGTGCTGTTGCTTATATATTTTTCTATACGATGTGGACGAAACGCAGATATACAATTAATACTGTTGTAGGAAGCATTTCCGGTGCCGTTCCTCCACTAATCGGGTGGGCAGCGGTGGATGCGAACCTTAGTGTAATGGCCTGGGTTCTGTTCATGCTGATGTTTATCTGGCAGCCGCCTCACTTCCTAGCGATTGCTATGAAGAGATGCGAAGAATACCGTGCAGCTGGAATACCAATGCTGCCGGTTATTCATGGATTTGCTATGACAAAAAGACAGATGATCGTATGGGTAGTCTGCCTGCTTCCGCTTCCTTTTTATCTTTATGAACTTGGAACAGGCTTCATCATTCTTGCAACACTCCTGAACATCGGTTGGGTTGCTTTGGCATTTTCAGGATTTAAAATAAAAGACGATATTAAATGGTCTAAGCTGATGTTTGTTTATTCCCTTAATTATCTGACCATCATGTTCGTTTCAATGGTTATTTTTACACTTATTTAACAGCTGAAATGGGCGGAGGCCCGGGGGAGTCTCCGCCATTTCTTTTATATTTGGTTGGAAATTCTTTCTATGGAAGAATTTTTACATAGAGAAGTAATTCTCATTATCTCAACGAGAAAGCACAACTAAATTACTGAAAGAGGGGTTTGATTTTTCTATGAAAAAGTGGCTGACAAAGTTGCGTCTTGTTTCATTATTTGCATTGCTGACGCTTGTTTTGGCCGGCTGTGGAAAGCCATTTGTTTCCGCTTTAAGACCTGCTGGTGAAGTAGCGGATATGCAATACTCTTTAATTATGCTGAGTATCTATATAATGGTTTTTGTCACTGCAGTCGTAACAGTAATCTTCATTTATGTGGTATGGAAATTCCGTTTCCGCAAAGGTGATGAAGACAAAATTCCTGAGCAGGTTGAAGGAAATCATAAGCTTGAAATTATTTGGACTGTTATTCCTATTTTATTATTAATTGTGTTAGCGGTTCCAGTAGTAGCGGCAACATTCGAACTAGCGGATGTGAGGCCGATGGACAGGGAAAACCGAACGCCTGATGATGCACTTGTTGTCAATGTAAGAGCAAATCTGTACTGGTGGGAATTTGAATATCCGGATTATGGCATTATCACTAGCCAGGATTTGATTGTTCCGACCGATGAAAGAGTTTACTTTAATCTAAAAGCCGCTGATGTTAAGCACTCATTCTGGATCCCTTCAGCCGGCGGGAAAATGGATACGAATACCGAAAATATCAACCGATTTTATTTAACTTTTGATTCCGGCCGCACCGAGCAGGCGGGAGACTATTTTTATGGGAAGTGCGCCGAGCTTTGCGGACCTTCACATGCTTTAATGGACTTTAAAGTAAAAGCGGTTTCAAAAGACGAATTTACTCAGTGGGCAGACAATATGAAAACTTATGAAGCCTCTGCAGAAGGTGATTTGGCTCAGCAAGGTGAACAGCTGTTTGAAGAAAAAGGCTGCTTAGGCTGCCATGCTGTGAATCCAGTCGATGAAAGGCCTGAACAGGCACGTACAGGTCCTAACCTGGCATCGTTTGGCGAGCGTTCACGCGTCGCAGGCATTCTGCCGCATGACGAAGAAAGCATTAAAAACTGGTTAAGAGATCCTGAGAAATATAAGCCAGGAAACAAAATGACGAATACTTACCCTAAACTTGAAGAGCAGGAAATTGATGCTCTTACAGAATACTTACAAGGCCTGAAGGTTGAATCCAACTAAGCCAGGTAATCAGAGGAGGTAAAATTGTGAGTACGTTGACACAGAGAAGAGGTTTTGGCGCAGCTCTGTGGGACTATTTAACAACAGTAGACCACAAAAAGATTGCGATTCTCTACCTTATTTCCGGCGGGTTTTTCTTCGTGCTGGGCGGATTGGAAGCGATGATCATCCGCATCCAGCTGGCTATTCCAAATAACAATTTTGTAAGCGCTGGCCTTTATAACGAAATTTTAACCATGCATGGAACGACCATGATATTTCTTGCGGCGATGCCGTTGATTTTTGCTTTTATGAACGCAGTAGTACCCATTCAAATTGGTGCGCGTGATGTTGCGTTTCCTTTTCTTAACTCACTTGGATTCTGGCTGTTCTTCTTCGGGGGACTGTTCTTAAATTTAAGCTGGTTTCTTGGAGGAGCTCCTGATGCAGGCTGGACTTCATATGCATCTTTAGCACTGGAATCCCCTTCAAACGGAATCGACTTTTATCTCTTGGGTCTTCAGATTTCAGGGATTGGAACCTTAATTGCAGGGATTAACTTTCTTGTTACCATTATTAATATGCGTGCGCCGGGCATGACCTATATGCGCATGCCGCTGTTCACATGGACGACTTTTGTTGCTTCTGCACTTATTTTGTTTGCGTTTCCGCCGCTTACTGTCGGGCTTGCAATTATGATGTTCGACCGTCTATTCGGCACTCATTTCTTTGATCATACCATGGGTGGAAATACTATTATTTGGGAACATTTATTCTGGATATTCGGACACCCTGAAGTTTATATTTTAATATTGCCGGCATTCGGTATCTTTTCTGAAATTATACCTGTTTTCGCTAAAAAACGCCTGTTTGGATATTCTTCAATGGTATTCGCTACCGTGTTAATCGGTTTCCTTGGATTCATGGTATGGGCTCACCATATGTTCACAGTAGGACTGGGGCCGATTGCAAACGCAATTTTTGCTGTTGCGACGATGGCTATTGCTGTACCAACAGGAATTAAAATCTTTAACTGGATGTTTACCATGTGGGGCGGAAGCATTCGTTTTACTACACCAATGCTTTGGTCTGTTGCGTTTATTCCGAGTTTTACATTGGGCGGAGTGACAGGCGTCATGCTGGCAAGTGCTGCTGCTGATTATCAGTATCATGATACTTATTTTGTTGTAGCGCATTTTCACTATGTCATTGTAGGCGGCGTTGTATTCGGTTTATTCGCTGCTGCCCACTACTGGTGGCCTGCCATGTTCGGCAAAATGCTGAATGAGTTTCTTGGCAAGGTAACATTTGTACTGTTCTTTACAGGCTTCCATTTAACTTTCTTTATTCAGCATTTCCTTGGTTTGATGGGCATGCCGCGCCGTGTCTTTACTTTCCTGCCTGGCCAGGGCTTTGAGATAGGCAATGCGGTAAGTACAGCAGGTGCTGTGTTAATGGCACTTGGAACAATCGTACTGCTTTATAATGTTGTCATTACCTCTATTAAAGGGGAAAAAGTCGGTATGGATCCTTGGGGAGATGGGCGTACGCTTGAATGGGCGGTTTCAAGTCCTCCTCCGGAATATAACTTTAAACAAACACCGCTTGTGCGCGGACTTGATGCACTGTGGATAGAAAAGATGGAAGGCAAGAAAGGGATGACACCTGCCGAACCGGTTGGCGACATTCATATGCCTAACCCATCCATTTTGCCGATTATCATTTCCTTCGGTTTATTCGTGGCTGCTTTTGGAGCTATGTATCACGCAGATCATGCTTTTGGATATCCGCTTCTGTTTGCAGGTCTTGCAATAACGTTTGGTGCCATGCTTGTCCGGTCAATAAAGGATGATCATGGATTCCACATTCATAAAGAGGACTTAATGAATGAAGAAGATGAAAAAGGGGGTAGAAAATAATGCATGCTGAAGAAAAATTAACAGCTGAAACATTTCCTGCTGCTCCCGAGAAAGCGACACTCGAAGGTAAAAATAAATTTTTAGGTTTTTGGCTATTCTTAGGTGGAGAAACAGTTTTGTTTGCATCTTTGTTTGCCACTTTCCTTGCACTGCGCAATTCCAATGCAGGAGGCCCGACAACTCAGGAGCTTTTTGAGCCGGCCATAGTTTTTATAGCTACCATGCTTTTATTAACAAGCAGTTTAACAAGTGTCTATGCCATGTATCATATGAAAAACTTTAACTTTAGAGGAATGATGCTTTGGCTCGGGATTACACTTGCTCTTGGAGGAGCTTTTCTAGGTTTAGAAATTTATGAGTTTTATCACTATGTACATGAGTACGAATTTACCATCACCAGCAGTGCACTGGGATCTGCGTTTTATGTACTTGTTGGAACTCACGGGGCACACGTTGCGTTTGGACTGCTCTGGATTTCTGCTTTGATGATTCGCAATCGCAAGAGAGGGCTGAGCCTGTATAATGCACCAAAATTTTATGTTGCAAGCTTGTACTGGCATTTTATCGACGTAGTTTGGGTATTTATCTTTACAATCGTATACTTAATGGGAATGGTGGGATAAGGTTATGGCAACTCAAAACACAGGAAACCCTAAAGTAGACATAGCATACCGCCGAAAAAAAAATGCACAGGATATGAAAATGCAGGTCGTTTCATTTGCCATGATGATCTTCTTTACAGTCATCGCTTTTATCGCTGTCGGCTATGAAGCAATTGAAGCCTGGTTTGCAGTGCCTTTCATCATCCTTCTGGCAGTGGTACAGGTCATTTTTCAACTGTATTATTTTATGCATATGAACCATAAAGGGCATGAAACACCAGCTCTGTTCCTGTACTCCGGACTCGGCGTAGGACTGATTACTGTTCTGGCTTTTGTAACAATCATCTGGTGGTAAAAAAATCGGCCCTTGAGGCCGATTTTTTTACGTATAAAGAAGGGAATGCGAACTGCGCAACAATACAGCAAAACAGATACTTTTCATTAGTATATTCTGGGCTTTTAGCACAATTCTGTCATAGAACGTTCATTGAAGATGCAAACAGACAAGTGTATAATAGTGGCAGGAAAAGTGAATAGTTCAGGGGAGTGAAACACTTGGAAAATATTAGTATTTTTGGCTTCAGAGCTTTATGGAGCCCCTATTTTTTCTTGTTTGTCCTTTTGTTATCAGTGTTATATTTTATTATAATTGGTCCTTTGCGAAATAAATTTCAAGATAGTGAACCTGTTAGCCCAAAAACGAAAGCGCTTTTTATAACCAGCATGGCACTTCTCTATATTATAAAAGGAAGCCCGGTTGACTTGCTGAGCCACCTCATGTTTAGTGCCCATATGACGCAAATGGCTATTTTATATTTAGTTTTTACGCCGCTGCTGATCGTCAGTATTCCTGCCTGGTTATGGAGAGCCGTCATATATAAGCCCGTTATAAAGCCTGTTTTCTCTTTTTTTACCAAACCTCTGATTGCGTTGATTTTTTTTAATGGGGCTTTTTCTTTTTACCATATTCCCTTGATTTTTGATTTTGTGAAAACGAATCCAATTTATCACTCTTCCATGAGCATATTTTTGTTCTCTGCTTCGCTTGCTATGTGGTGGCCGCTTGTTAACAGGCTTCCGGAATGGAAGGAGCTGAGCGGGCTGAAAAAAGTAGGATACATTTTCGCTGATGGTGTCTTGCTGACGCCTGCTTGCGCCTTGATTATTTTTGCCTCGGCCTCATTGTACAGCACGTACTCTGATCCTACTGCCTGGATAACTGCGCTGCACTTATGTGTGCCTGCTGATATGCTCTCAGGAATAAATTTGAGCGGACCGGAAATGTTTAACACATTACCTTTGGTTGAGGATCAGCAGCTTGGAGGAGTCATTATGAAAATTATTCAGGAGATTGTGTACGGCATTATCCTGGGAATGGTTTTCTTTGAGTGGGTTCGAAAGGAAAAAGAACGTGATGAGCTTGAGGCGAGCATCGGCACGCTGAATGCGGGAGCAGTGAAATAGAATACACTCAAGCAGAAAGGATACATCTATGAATACGGCATTGCCTATTTTACCTACTATCAGTACTGCATTTATCATTTTAAGCGCTCTATGCGTTGCTGCCGGGTGGATTTTGGTCGCTAAGGGCAGAATTCAAGCTCATAAGAAAACCATGTTTGCAGCTGCAGTTTTTGCTCTGATTTTCTTTATTGTATATGCCTCCAGGACAATTTTTGTAGGAAATACTGCATTCGGAGGTCCTGACTCTATTAAAATATACTATACTGTTTTTCTGGTTTTTCATATCTTTCTGGCAACAACAGGTGCTGTATTTGGAATCATCACCCTGCTGTCGGGATATCAAAACAAACTGAGCAAGCACAGAAAGATAGGACCGATTACTAGCATTATCTGGTTTTTTACAGCCACGACCGGGGCAGCTGTGTATCTTCTGCTTTATGTCTTTTATCACGGCGGTGAAACAACCTCCGTATTTAGAGCAATTCTCGGTTTATAACATAAAATACAAGTGTTATAGAATATATAATCTATAACACTTTTTTTATGTGCTTGAACGGGGAGGTTCATGATGGCTGAGATTATTACTAAAAATCTTCTGCTTGTACCTTGTTCCTTGGATATCTCTAAGTCGCTTATTATTCATCGGCAAGAATTGGAGAAACGATCACCTATAGTGATTCCAAAGCATTGGCCGTCATTGTTTATTAAAGGAATTTTACCTCTGTATATCGAAAGATTAGAGAAGGATGAAACAGAATTGTGCTGGGGAGTCTGGCTGATTATTGAATATAAAGACAAACAGATTATCGGAGACTTTTATTTAAAAGGCAAGCCGGACGCTGAGGGCAGGGTGGAGTTTTGTCATCATCTTAACCCTGAATTCTCAATTGATCATACTCATGAAGCATTGTACGCATTTACTGACTGGCTGCTGTTGGAAAAATCAATTACTGCGATCACTACACATTGTACCTTGGAGCAGGAACTGTTAATAAACGCATTTGGAAAACTGGGGTTAATATGCACAGACAGAGATCAGGACTACTTAACATGGTCTTTGAAGAAGATAGAGGAGGACATTCATGATTAGAGAACTGGATGAAAAAGACTATCAAAAAGCAATACAGTTATCAGAATATGCTTTTCAATACAAGGTAACTGAAGAAGAACTGCAAAAGAGAAGAGATCAGCTTAAAAATCACATTATCCTTGCTGATGAAGAAGAGGGAGAGATTACCTCTAAGCTTCATATCATTCCTTTTCAAATGCATTGGCATGGTAATTCTGTCAGGATGGGCGGAATTGCTGGTGTGGCCACTTTTCCTGAATATCGAAGAATGGGAAAAGTGAACAGGCTTTTAACAGATGCATTGAAGCGGATGAGACAGGAAGGAATGTATTTGTCATATCTACATCCGTTTCATACTGCGTTTTACAGGCAATTTGGTTGGGAGCTGGTCTCTTCCCGCAAAATAGTATCATTCTCTAGGCAGGATCTGGTGAGAATTCCTTCAATAAAAGGAACTGTCAGGAGGCACGCCAGCAAAAACATGATTGCGGAATTAAAAAGAATATACAGTCAGTTTGCTATTGATAACAACTCTCTTTTGGACAGGGATGATTCCTGGTGGGAGAATACGGTGATTCAAGGAGCAGAGCATGCAGCAATTGCCTATTCTACAGATTATACACCTCTCGGCTACTTGCTTTACGAAGTGAAAAATAAAAAATTTATCATTCGTGAAGGAATCTTCCTTGAGGAAGAGGCAAAAAAGCTGCTGTGGAACTATACCGCCCAGCATGATTCCATGGTAGATGGAGCGGAGTGGGTCACCCATGAGAAGGACGAGTTTACATATTACCTTCATAATCCTGATGCTGAAGTAAAGGTAAAGCCATATGCAATGGGGAGAATTGTCGACGCTGAAGCAATATTAAAAGCTTTTCCTTTTCATCTTCAGGAGCAGCCGCTTATTCTTCATATACATGATTCACACGCACCGTGGAATAATGGGACTTTTATGAAAAACAAGGAGAAAGCTGACTTTTTCAGACAGGAGAATGAGGGTGCAGCCTGTGCTCATCCCCCTAAAAGAGGACTCACTCTTGATATAGGTACATTAACTGCACTTCTCTCAGGCTATAAAGACGCTGAATTTTTGTACAGGGCTGGTTTAATGACAGGATCTTTGGAAGATGCTGAGTCACTGTCTAGGTGTATTCCTGCGAAACAATCTATCCTGTTTGATTTCTTTTAAAAAAATGTTAGTTGCAGTAAAACTGCTAAAGTATAGACAAATAGAGCCTGCCGAAAAGGCAGGCTCTTTGTTATATTTTAAAGCGGAATCGAATGATGCCCGCTTCACGTGCAGTATTATAAACAATCAGGATCATCGGGCCGATGAAGAACCCCAAAAAGCCAAATAATCTAAGGCCCAGGTACATAGAAATCAAAGTAGCGAGGGGAGAGAGTCCGATATGAGTTCCCATCACTTTAGGTTCTATTGTTCTCCTGATAATCAGCAGAACAATTGTCAGAATAGCGAGCTTTGTACCTAATGCTATATCACCTGTCATAAATTGAAATAATGTCCATGGAAGCATGACAATGATTGAGCCGATAAGGGGAATCACATCGATTACCCAGATGATCAGGGCCATAATTAAAGCAATTTCAGGGCTTATTAGCAGAAGTCCGATAAGAGCAGCCAGAAAGATAATGACACTGACGAGCAGCTGTGCTTTAATAAAGCCGAACATGACCACGGATATTCTTTTAGACATAAAAGCAACCTGTTGAGCTGTCCGTTCTGTCATATGAGAATATGCTTTTTCTTTCAGGCGGGGCAGATCGATCATAAATAAAAATAAGGCTATCAAATATACAAGGAGATTCACAAGATAGTTTGGTATATTTGTGAAAATATTTTTTACATTTTCAATATTCAGGGATCCTGCCAATTCATCCCGTGTATTCAGCAGAAAGTTTTCCACTTGATTGCTGACCTCTTCTACAAACTCCTTTGGAAGATCCTCTACAGTCGTAGAGATTGTGGTTTCAAAATCCTTCCATACCCTGTTGATTTCATTCACATAAGCTGGTGCATTTTCAGCCAATTGTATGACTTCTCCCACCACTTTTGTTGTTATGAAATAACCGCTGATTCCAATCAGGAGCAGGAACATAAGAAATACGAGCAGTACTGATACATTTCTTTTCACTTTTCCACGCTGAACGATCATTCTGACAGCAGGCTCAAGCAAGAGTGCAGTGATTAAAGCTAAGATGATTGGAATAGAGATAGGGAGAATAAAATAAATGAGAAGGCCTATCACTATAATGGAGAGAATCATAATTATATTTTTTTTGGTGAATATTGCTGTCAAAGCGAGACCCCTCTCTGTAAATGGCTAAATAATTATATAAATAAATTATATTATGCCATGATATAAAAAACCATTCATTTCTTTTCTGCAACCGTTATCATTTTTAGCCTTAAAATTAAACATCTATTTTAAGTCACAGCTGTATTTCCCTCAATAAAAAATTTGAAAGTCTGACAATTGTTAGTGTTATCAGGTACTTTGCCTTTGATAATGAGAACTTACTTACAAAAGAAGCTATAAAAAAAGCAAAAGCATATCTGCTTTTACTTTAAACTTCCTGCAGCTGATCCAGCTGGTTTTTCAGTTGTTTAAGTACTTCAGCACTTGAATGTGTGACTGCTTCGGGAAAGTGTTCAGTTTCTCCGTATTCTACACCATGCGGGTAATAATGTTTGCCGAGTAAAGGTGTCATCAGTTGAATAAGTGCCTCGTCTTTCCCAATATCACCATCAACAGCGTATCCTTGAACACGTAAATAAAAAATTTCACCTTTGATTTCGTATTTTCTATCATATGTAACACGCTCGTAATCCCACTGTCCTGCTCGGATCAGACCGAAATCATTCATGACTTCATCCAATCTTGCCAACTCTGCCTTTGTTTCTTCTATTCCAGTTCCTTCAATTCTCATTACGTTTTCCCCTCCTAAAACCACTCTGTAATCGCTTTAAAAAAATGGCATATTCAGTAAAGACCCGAAGGCTCAGCCGGCTGTAAGTATCCTAGTGTCTTTACCCCTGCCGATAAAATTAAGATTCCACTATTAATAATAGTATGAAAGAGTCATTTTCGCAATCGTGAGAAGAGATAATCTTGAAAGTAATCCAAATTTTTCTGGGAGAGGAATGTAAAAGGCTGATTTTTCTATACGAGTAAGCAGAATTAAGTTATACTCTTTTCAAAGCAATTACTTGAAATTTTGAATTTCTTTTGATTAAATGAGCCTATAAAGTGTCCAACCGCTCGCTGCTGTGGTTTTTACTAAAGTGTCACGGAAGATCAATATATTGGAGGAGACTACACTGAAAAACATTGCAAGAACGATCATTATTCTTGTCATCATATTTGCAACTTACTCCGTATTTATCAAGTTTGGTGAGCATCCACCTTTAGAAATGAAAAAAAAAGAAGATCTGCAGATTGCTCATGAAGAGAGCAATGAGGCGGAAGATTTAAATGTACCCGAAAGCGGTATTCTTTCTTTTATAGGCAAGCCGGCAGAGGATGTAAAAGCGGCACTCGGAGATCCAAACAGAATTGACTCATCCGCTTATGATTACGACTGGTGGATTTATAATGCTAATTTAAATCAATATTTGCAAATTGGAATAGAAAATGACAGAGTTGTCTCCGTTTATGGAATAGGCTCTGAAGTCAATGTCAGTCCTTTTACTTTGGGACAGCCGCTCGCAGAAGTATTTAAAATTGCACCTGTTTCACCCAGCCTTGAAATGGAGGCCCATGGAAATTCTTATCGCTTTGAGTTTTCAGAAGAGGATATGAACACTAGACCTTCTGTAAAAATGGGGGACGTATATATTCAGCTTTATATTGATAAATTTGATGGAACGCTATCCAGTATCAGAGCGCTCGACAGAGATACTTTTATCAAGCAGCGGCCTTATGAGGTTGTTTACCGGGGAGAACTCCTAAGCGCTCAAGATGTTACGCCGGAAAAATGGCAGGAGATTGAGAGAGGTTCAGAACAGCAGATTCTTGACATTACAAATGTCATTCGAATGAGGCACGGTATACAAGCTCTCGCTTGGGATGAGCAGGCTTCTCATGTTGCCTTCGGACATAGCCGGGATATGAAGGAGAATCAATATTTTTCTCATGAATCTCCCACTGAAGGAAGACTTTCAGACAGGCTTGAAAAAGGAAACGTATCATTCAGGCTGGCAGGGGAAAACATTGCAGCACATTATATCGATGGAATAGCTGCCACAGAAGGCTGGCTGAACAGCCAGGGGCATAGGGAAGCACTTTTGAACGACGAGTTCACCAGCCTTGGTGTAGGTGTTAACGGCTTGTTTTATACGCAGAATTTTATAAAAAAATGATAGATCACCAAAAAAGGGAAACACGAATCATTGTGTTTCCTCTTTTTTTATAGGACGGCTGTTGATGAATGGTAAACCCAATTATAAAAAAACCTATATCATCTTAATGATGTATATCTGAGTTATGTTATTCGCTAATTAATTTCCTCTAAGATTTCTATTGAGAATATTTCGGTTATCCGGTTCATGCTACTTCGTATTAAGGGAATGTAATGTGGTCTTAGCATGATGACTTTACAGCTGCTTCCTCTCAATAATAAAGAAGCTTGCTGTACTATGTGCCAAAAGTACACCATCATCCCTGAACACTTTTCCTTCCGTCACTACAATTTTTGTACCCTTATGTATTAGTTCCGCTTTACAAGTCAGCTGTTTTCCTGTACCGGGTGCTACATAATTGATTTTCATTTCTGTGGTTACTGCAGCATGAGACTCCGGAAGAATCCAGTGAACGAGAGATCCCATTGTTGAATCCAGGAGAGTTGCAGTAATGCCGCCGTGAACAATATTCAACGCATTTTGAATAAGGGGGGTATTAGGAATTGATATAGAGAAGCTGCTGCTGTCTTCGGAAGCTTCAGCCTCTGCTCCAAGCAGCCCGCCGATATAGGAACTTGATGGTTTAGCTCTTTTTCTTTCTAGAGCTTGAAGTACAATGCTGAGAATTTCCTTTTCTTCATCAGATGCATCCTCTAATAATTTTTCAAAATCAGTCTTCAACTGCGCCACTCCCTGTCTTGTGTGTTTATTGACATACTAACAGCAATACCCGCCTTTGCCAATTTTAATAAAAATAGGCGAACACTTAAGCTTTTCCTTCTATAAAATGAAGTAGGCACAAGTAAGAAAAGAGGTGGGATGTATGTCTGTAAACAATCTTCATCCTTCAGTCGAATCTTTTAAAGACTTCGTTAAAAAACATCCGAAAATGATTCAGGAAGTAAGAAAAGGGCAAAAAACCTGGCAGGAGTTCTACGAAGAGTGGTATCTTTTAGGCGAAAACGACGTGACCTGGAAGAAATATGGGGATGTAGAAGTGCAGCAGGAGAATGACTCAGCTGAAAGCAAGCAAAGCTTTGTTTCTCAAATGCTTCAAGCTGTGAAGACGATGGATGCCAACGCAATGAATCAGAACATCAACAAGGTCTCAAATACAATTTCAACGATTCAAGGGTTAATGGAACAATTAGGGCTTTCTAAAGCAGCAGGTCCTCAAAACAGCAATGCACCAAACTCCCCTTTCTCTTTCCGGAAGGATTAATGGAGCATGAGGCCAGAAGCAATGGAAGTAATCCGCAGCAACCCAGATTTGCATAAATTTGTGAGAGAGCAGCCCTATTGGTATCGAAAAATTTCCAGAAACCCTAATGAGCTTGAAGAATTGAAACTCACGATGATGAACACATATCAAAAAACAATTCCACATAAAGTAGCTCAATTTTCCAATTCTGTTCAGATGGCCCAAATGATGATGAGCATGTTTTATGCCATGCGCCAGCAGGATTGATGGCAGTGATGATACCATCACTGCTTTTTATCATCAAAATTTATCTTAACGGCAGAGTTTTACGGATCATTCCTTTAGGTATTTATGTTTTTTTTATAATTGTGCATTCTATTAGAAAGGAGGTTAGTTTCATGAAAAAATACATAACGATGCTTGCAGTCCTTTTAGTAGCTGCAGGATGTACAAATGATAAACCCAGACCGGAAACCATAGTGGAAGCTGCAGCAGTTGAGAATGTGAAGATGCGTGCAAAAGATGAGCTGATTGTAAAGCATGAAGTAAGAGGCAGCACTGTATATATAGAGTGCTTTGTTCCAAATTACAGATTTTCTTCATCCTCAGATACATCAGATCCGAAAGAAGGCTTTATCAAGCTGTGGATAGACGGAAAGCAATCTGAAGAAATTTTTACCGCAGCTTTTATGATGAAGAATGTTCCGAAAGGATACCACACAATTACGGTAGAATTTGTTTCCAGTGCAACAAAACATACAGAATTCAAGCAGACTTTTGAGATTCATTTGTAGGGGCCGGGAGAAAATGGTGCCCTCTGACAGCTTTTTTTCCCATTCATTTTGTTAGAATACATGAATCAGCATTTTCCAATCGTAAAAAATCGTGATACAATGTAGTTGGAGGTGCTGAGATTGATTTTGACGACATTAGAAAGCGTCAACGTTCTTAACAAAGCAGAAGAATTGGCACAGCTGGTTATGCAATCTGAAATTGCGGAAGACTACTATCGCTCATTATATAGATTACAAAATGACAAAGAAGCTCAGGCATTAATTTCACAATTCTCTAAAGCAAAAGATCTGTATGAGGATGTTCAGCGTTTTGGAAAGTATCATCCTGATCATAAGCGTTTGACAAAAGAGATGAGAGAAGTTAAAAGAAATGTTGATTTACATGAGAGTGTCGCAGCTTTTAAGAAAGCAGAGAAAGAGCTTCAGTCTCTTTTAGACAGCATCAGCGTAGAAATTGGCCAGGCAGTTTCACAATACATTAAAGTTCCAACTGGTAATCCATATTTTGACTCATTGTCCAGCTGCGGCGGAGGCTGCGGTTCGGGCGGAGGCTGCGGATGCAAGGTTTCTTAACTTAGGCGGGGCAGCAGCCCCGTCTTTCTATTTGCGCCAGATGCAGTCTTCGCAGAGATTTCCGCAGCAAAACATTTTTTCCTGCGGTACAAGAAATCTGTGTCTGAATACATAAAGCTCTGCATCTACTCGCACAAAATGAGTTGAATACGTCAAGCGGAGCCCCTTCATGGCCCATCGGGAGGATGTATGAATGACTGTTTCTGCTTCCTTGATGTTTACTCCCGAAGAAGAATTCATATACACATACAGAAACGGAATGCCTGCACGATGAATTTTTTTGCAGGAGCAAACACTGTTCTGCTTAGCAAGGTGGCTTAAAAACTGATTCCAGACAAGATCTAAATCCATTTTTCATCCTCCTTGAAGAATAGAGAAATATGCAGCAAATAAAAGGGAGTGTATATCAGGTGAATGATACAATGATGGACAAAAGGCAGGGAATTATAGTTTACATGCATTCCCTGAAACATGTGAAGATGCTGAGAAAATTCGGGAACATCCATTATGTTTCCAAAAAGATGAAGTATGTAGTTTTGTACTGTGATATGGAAATTCATCAGCAAACATTAGAAAAAATTTCATCTTATTCCTTTGTTAAACAAGCAGAACCATCATACAAGCCATTTTTAAAGCTGGAATTTGAATCTAAAATAGACAAGGCAAAAGAATACGATTATAAAATAGGTTTATAATCTTACTTTGTGTCTACTCCCAGGCTCGCCATATGGCGGGCTTTCTTCAATATGATCAATTATTCTTTTTATAGGAATCGTACCCTGTTCACACCCCAGCTATTCCTTCGGCCTCAGGAAAATCATTTATTTTGTTACTCGACCGAGGAGTATGACAAGTATTTCTTCATGTTCCACAAAAAAAGTGTTTTCCCTCCTGCCACTTAGTGATATATATAACTATGGACATAATCATGCTTTATTTTGGATTTTTGATTACTGCCATGTTAACTTAGCAATGTAAGGGTGATGAATGTGATGAAAAAATCTTGGCTGGCATTTATGCTGGTTTTGGCTTGTTTTGCAGCTGCCTGTTCAAGTAACACTTTGCAGCAGTCTGTACCTGCATTTAAGTCAGTGAATGTGATAAAAAAAGATAATCCTCCAAAAACATTTATTCCGGGAGAAATGAATATTGTTGCGATTGGTGATTCCCTAACAGCCGGTGTAGGGGATAAGAGTGGAAAAGGCGGCTATGTAGGCACTTTGAAAAGAAAATTGGAACAGGAAATGGGCTACCGCAATATATTGATTAACAATCATGCAGTTGGAGGGCATACAACCAACAACCTGATTACAAGGCTTGAAGATTCACAGGTGATAGACTCTCTGGAGCAGGCAGATATGGTGGTTATGACAATAGGCGGCAATGATGTGATGAGAGTGGTCCGGAATCACTTTTTCCAACTGACCATTGAACCTTTTCAAAGAGAACAGCAAAACTTCGGCAGCCGATTTGAAAAAATTGTTTCTGAGATACGTTCTCACAATGAAGAGGCCACAATCGTTTTTGTCGGTCTTTATAATCCATTCAAGTATGCTTTACCAGAGCTTTCGGAAATTGATTCAGTGGTAGGAGACTGGAATGATCGTACAAATGAAACGCTTACGAGGGATGGAAACGCACTGTTTGTGCCAATAGCAGATATTTTTGAAATCAGCAGTGTTAGAAATCTGCTTGCTGAAGATGAATTCCACCCCAATGGGAATGGGTATGAGTTAATGGGAGAAAGAGTATTTGAAGTATTAGTGGCTAATGAAGACTTATGAAGCAGGGTGAGTTGATGAATAGATGGAAAATAGCTTTTTTTACGGTAGTAAGTATTGTGGGAATTGTAACAGCCGCTTTATTCATTTTTTTGTACATGCCTCCAGAGGACGAAATTCCACAGGGACGCAGCAATATAGAGCTTTCAGATGAAGATACAGTAGAATTTACAGTAGGAGCTTCAAAGGAAAACCTGAACCAGCTGATACAGCATTATTTAGTAGAAGAAGCCGACGCCAATCAGCTGGACTACGAAGTTGTTCTGGAAGACAAAGTGTATCTTTTAGGAAAAATTAGAGCATTCAGCACTGATATTGATGCCAGAATTGCCTTTGTGCCGATAGTAAAAACTGATGGAAATGTTCTGTTAAAAGTAGAAAGCCTGTCACTGGGAAGGCTGCAGCTTCCCGTGGCGTACGCGCTTCAATATGTGGATGGAACATATCAGCTTCCCGACTTTGTTTATATTAGTCCTAAACAGCAGTCCATTGATATACAGCTTAGTGAAGTTCAATTCGAAAATGGACTGCAGACAAGAGCGGAGATGCTTGATCTGGAAAATGATAATATCCGCTTTCGGCTGATAGTTCCAGTTGACACATTAAGAGAAGTGCCCCAAGGCTAACAGCCGGGGCACTTCTTTTGCCGTTTTTGTATTAGTCCTTGACTTACATGCAAAAATCATTAAAAATTATATCTTAGAACACAGCTGAGAGCATTGCTGCTTTAAAAACAGCAATATGGGCATCATAGAAAATGGTTATCATTGTAGAGGATAGATATAGACTACATATTGAACAAGCCTTTTAAATTCAGCTTGCAGCTTCAGAAGATTAAAGGGGGTAGTGTATGTTTACAAACGTTTTTTCAATTACTGGTGTTATTGGAAGTCTGCTGGCAGTTTGTTTTGGCGGCGCGGCATATATAAACTTTACAAGTGGAAACATGGAACAAGTATTTATGAATATATCATACAGCGCATTATTTTTAAGCGGGGCATTTTATATATTTCACCTGAAAGATGAAAAAAGAGTTGAAAAAGGCGAGAGGGGGTAACTCCTCTTTTTTTTATCTCTGTCACAGAAACAACATGCTAAAAAGTAAATAGTGCAATAAAAGCCAATGAGACTGCTACTCTGCCAAAAAATTTCAACATAATAGAAATGCCTCCTGTTTTAAGATTCTTACAATAAATTATACATGCTCAACACCAAAAATCCTGATATTTACGAAAAACATAAACATTCTTTACAAAGCCTCTAAAAAGAATTTTGCTTAATCAGCTAATACAGGGAGCATGCTATAAATTTAAATTCTCTCTAGGGGGCAAAAACTTCACTTTATTTTGGTAGTTTTTGCGATTTGCACGGTATTTAATTCAACTTGAGTGTTCTCATATATGGCTTGTTTACCATGTAGGAAGGAAGCGTGAAGAGGCTGGCGCAATCAAAAAGAGAGCGATTTCTGACCATAAAAAGAGCTCTGGTGCTGAGACCAGAGCTTTAATCTTCAGATAAAAGTGCTTCAAGCTTAGGTGTTCCATTGGCAAATCCAACTGCAAACACCGTGTAAGATTTATCGGCTTTCAGCTGAACTTTTGGAACGCTCAGCGCTACAGTGTCCGTTCCTGCAACTTTGACCTCAAGATCCACTTTCCCCGGAGGAACAGAAACATACTTGGTGGCAGTCATGAATGAGATGTTGTTGAATAGATTACCGCCGCCTTTCACACCCACATCTACAGCTGGTGCGTCAGGAGATAAATGAACAAACTTAACCTTGGTTTCTCCTGCTGAAACAAACGGGCGGTCTACAATAGGAAACAGCTTTAAATTCGATACGTTTCCTACAGCAGCAACTGTATATGCTACACCAGGCATGACGATCACGTTTTCAGTTAATACTGGGCGGTTTTGTGTTCCTGCTGCATAAATGTCAATCCGGTATTGTCCGGCAGGTATTTGCAGGTAGTCACTCAGCTTTTTATAAGCTACATTCCGCAAAATAGGATTTCCGTTCGCATAAATATCAACGGCAGGTGCATCAGGAGAGGCATGGAGAATTCTTACTTTCGTATAGCCTGGAGACATATGCTGTCTTTGTCCATAGGCCTGCTGCTGGCCCTGCTGATGGGTGCCGAGCGCCTGGTGCATGGCATGGAGATGCTGCTGATAATACATAATGTGTTTATTTGGATCAATATATTTGTAATACTTTGCTAGCTGATCATAGATGATGGCAGAATACAGCTGATTTTGATCGTACATATTTCTCCCCCTGACTAATGCATTATATATAACTAACATATGAAGGGGGATTGTAAAATATCACCTTTTCATGTGAAATCTCAAGTTAACATAATAATATTATTAATTTCTATTGTTCGGTGTACTTTCAGCTCTTTTGATAAACGCCAGTTCTTCTTCAATCAGTCCACATGCTCCGCATTGAACTTTATAAGCAGGTCCTTTATATTGGATATGAAAAATCTCTGCAGAAGCAGTTTCATATTCCTCCGTAATTTCACCTGTGGCAGGGTTCTTTTTTACAGCATGTGAAAGCTGTTCTATAATATTAAATCTGCTTCTATTTGTTTTGCAGTTTGGGCATAAATAGGGTGCTGTCATATTTATCTCCTTTATCAAATAATTTAGTTCAAAACACACCGCATAAATTGTGTGATAGAAATTCTATCGTGTTTCCTGTTAGTTTCTTAATAAATGTTATCATTATACATTAAACAAAAAGGCATATTTCTTTGTTTTTCCTGCAAGAATGATATAATGAGACCAATATAAATTTTGGAAGGGGCAGTGAAAATGTCTGACTCTCAACCTAAAAAAGCAACCTTTGCAGGCGGGTGTTTCTGGTGTATGGTAAAACCATTCGACGAACAGCCCGGGATAGAAAGTATCGTCTCAGGATATACAGGCGGGCACACTGAAAGCCCTACCTACGAGGAAGTCAGCTCTGATACCACCGGACATTATGAGGCAGTCCAAATAGAGTATATTGAGGAACAGTTTTCCTATGAAAAGCTGCTGGAGGTATTTTGGCAGCAAATTGATCCGACTGATGCAGGCGGACAGTTTTTTGATAGGGGTCATTCTTATAAAACAGCAATATTTTATCATGATGAACAGCAAAAGCAGCTTGCAGAAAACAGCAGGCAGGAGCTGCAGAACAGCGGCCGTTTTTCAAAACCAATAGTAACGGAAATTCTTCCGGCTAAGCCATTTTACCCGGCGGAAGATTATCATCAGGACTACTATAAAAAAAATCCAGCCAGATATCAGCAATACAGTGTAGGCTCCGGCAGGGCAGGATATATTCAAAAACATTGGGGGGATAACAATGCTTAATAAAGAAGAGTTAAAAAAGACATTAACACCGATGCAGTATGAAGTGACGCAGAAAAACGGCACTGAACCTCCTTTCCGCAACGAATACTGGGACAATGTAAAGGACGGAATATATGTCGATATTGTTTCCGGTAAACCGTTGTTCAGCTCCAAGGATCAGTATGATGCAGGCTGCGGATGGCCAAGCTTTACCAGACCTATAGAAGATGTTGAAATTGAGGAGAAACAAGATCATTCACATGGCATGATCAGAACTGAGGTACGCAGCAAAACTGCTGATTCCCATTTAGGCCATGTGTTTAATGACGGTCCTGGGGAAAATGGATTGAGGTACTGCATTAACTCCGCTGCCTTAAAATTCATAGCTAAAGAAAATTTAGAAAAAGAAGGATATGGAAAGTTCCTGGCTATATTCGAATAATCGAGAAAGCTGAAATGGCTTTGGTAAGAGTGCAAAAACCCCTTAGAACGGGGTTTTTTCTGTCATTATCATCTTTAGGGGAGGCAATATGTTACATATTGAACAGACAGAGGATTTGTACTTTCAGCTGTTTTGCGAAAAAAAGAATTATCCGGGATACTGCTCTTATTCAGATAAACAGTTAAAGGACATGTTTAGTCATCAATTTTTAAGAGTATGTAGTTACCCTGATAAAGATCATCTATATACTTTGCTGCAGGAAGCCCCCTGTATATTAGGAACAGAATTTACACATGTAAAGCTTCCGAGTACAATGTGGCTTGGACCCCGCGTGACAGATACGCTGTCACAAAAGGGCTATCTTCTTGATCTTGATCTTGTGTATGCTATCCAAACATCAGAGCTCTCTCTAAACGAAGTAAGAGACGAAACACCTGATGATAAAAAGAAAGCAATGAAAGATGCCTGGAGTGTCATGTATGAATACGATGCTTTTCATCATGGAGCGTTCTTTGCACGCAGCAAGCTGCAGCGGAAGCAGCCTTATTATCTGAATGAAACTATCCTGCTCTTTGCTTGCTATGAAAATGGAAAGCCAGTCGGCAGTACAGAACTGTTCTGGTCCAGGGAGCATAAAACTGCAAAGCTTGAAGAATTGTCTGTGCTGGATGATTACCAAGGAAGGGGATTTGGAAGCTCTTTAGTAAAAAAGGCAATAAGAGAAGCTGGAAAGCTTGGCATTTCTACTGTCTATCTTGTCACTTCTCAATCAGACGGTGCTCAATATTTTTATGAAAAACTTGGATTCAGTAAAGTGAAAGAGAGCTTGACCATTCATAATTTTTGATGTTAGTAAAGTATACTATTACAATTTGAAAAATGCTTAACGGGTTAATTAGATGTGCAAACAAGTTAAACACAAGGAAACGTGTGGCTTAGTTTAAGAAGACTGTGAATACAGACAAAAGGATCAGATTTAATCTGATCCTTTTTGTATGTGCGCCCGGCATGGGTGCAGTCTATAGGGTGCAAGTCCCGAGCCATGAAGGCGGTAGTAGTGGTTAGCTTAAC